>NZ_JASGEK010000064.1:0-77858 GCF_047606445.1 Aeromicrobium sp.
ACACCCCCGACAGATCATCCACCACGACCGCCGGAGACGACGCCGTATACGCACCCGGACCCATATTCGTCCCCGTCACCGTATACGTCACCGACTCGCCATCAGCAGGCAGAGTCAAACGATCCGCCGACTTCTCCACCCGCAAACTCGGCACCTTAAAGGACGTCGAACCACAAGAGATACCCGTGTCCGGATCGAAACCCTCCTCATCACACGACGGCGTCTCCACATCCTCCGGATCCTCGCCCGGCGGCACCCCGAAAGCGATGTTCGCGCCCTCCCCGTCGCCGCCGACGTTCGTCACCGTCACCGAATACGTCAACTCGACCGACTCGCCAGCCGCCAACGGACCCGACCACGTCAGACGCGGCTCCGCATACGAGAACGAACCCGACTCAGGATCGGCCACCGCGTCGTCGTTATACGCGGCCACATCCAACACGCCCGACAGATCGTCCACCACCTGAGCCGGATCATCCTCGGTGAAATCGACCTCACCCGCATTCGTGGCCGTCACCGTGTACTCCACCGTGTCACCCACCGCTGCGGCGCCGTCGTTGTCGTCAGCCGACGACGACTTCTCCACCCGCAGGCAGTTGCCCGGAATCGTCAGCTCCGAAGCGGCATGATCGGCGGGAACGTAGGTCCAGTCGTCGATATACCGTTCATTGCCCCACGGACCCCACGAGTTACCGCCGTAGGTCCAGCCATGTGCGCCGTCGGTGCTGTCGACGCCGGCGGTGCCGTCGGCGGTGTCCGGTGACAAGATCGACTTTGCCGCCGTGTGCGCAGCGAGATCGGTATCGTCCCAATAGATTGTCGGATCCGGGCTGTCCGGGCCATTCTGTCGAATGATCTCGATACCCGCTCGGCCCTCGACGTCGGCTTGGACGACGTGGACCTCGCCGATCCGGTCGAAGTAGACGCGGGCGTTCATCTCGGTGCAGGCCCCGATGGCGTTGCCCTCGCCGTCGAGGCCGTCGAAGGCGTACTCGATCGGCTCGCCTGCGGCGCCGACGCGGATCGACCGGTCGACCGAGTCGTCGTAGTCGCCGTCGTCGTTGACGTCGATCTGCAGCAGATGCCCGCCGAAGAAGTCATCGCCGAGGTCATAGGCGAACGTGCCCGCAGACGTCGTAGCGCTGGTGGGCTGGAACGCGAAACCATCGGCTGTCAGGGTCGTCGGGTCCACCGGATCGGGCTTGATGACCTGGGTTCCGGCGGCTCCGTCGACCCAGATCGGCGCCGTCACCGGCAAGTCGGCCGCCGGTTGTTCGAAGAACAGCCGGTACGGATCGGCGCAGCTCATGTCGAGGGCGGCGTCGGTTTGCTCCTTGGATTTATAGGACGGCGTGCATTCCAATCCATCCGAGGTGCCTGCAGGCAGGCCCATGGAGTTGGCGACGATCTTGGAGTTGATGCCGTTGTAGTTGAGCAAGCGCAGCGAGTACTGGTACCCGGTGTCGTTGAGCATCCAGAAGTTGACGGCGCGGGCAGAACTCTGGTCGATGTTGTAGGTCTCCACCCAGACGCGGCCGGTGATCTCGCTGACCCCGGTGGGGAGCGCGACGTTCTGCGGATTGCCTGTGAAGGAACCCGGGTTGCCGTCCCAGACGGTGAAGGCCCAGTAGTAGATCTCAGTCGGTTCGGAGACGGTCCAGACGCCCGCCTCACCGGCGCCGACCTGACGCACGGCCGACATCGACGTGGAGTTAGACGCCGCAGTCTCGGTCTCGCCGTTCGGCTTGGTCAGCGTGACCGCACTTCCACCACCGCCCCAGAACTGGATGTACTCCCCCTCCTCCACATACGCGTAGAAGGTGATGCCCCCATCGATCTGGTACCCCCCCCCCGTAGGTTTGCGGCGTGATATTGGTCCAGATCCCGGCGGCGTTGGCACCGGTGGCACCGAGACCGCCGAAGGCGGCAAGCGTCGCCAGGGCGAGCACGACGACATGTCGCACGAGGCCGAACACACGATGGGGCATGGGGAAAGTCCTTCGATCAGGGCGCACACTCAGACGGATGTCCCAAGACACCGCCACGGCAATGGTAACCCGGCCCGGCCTGCTCACGCCTCGCGCGCCTACACTGGCAGCGGTTGCATGCGACGGGGTGCCGGGAGGCGAGATGAGCACTGCACTTGTCGAGGACGTCGAGGTCCTGCGCTCGGGCTTGGCCAGTGACCAGCCCGAGATCGAGGTGACCCTTCGGCTCCCCCGTGACAGCGCCAAGAAGGTGCTCGACCTGCTGGACGCCGAGCAGACGGTCGGCGCGCTGGTCATCCCCGCCACGCAGGAGTTCGCCCCCGCCGAGGCGGCGAAGATCCTCGGCATGTCGCGTCCGACGCTGATGCGCCTCATGGCCGTCGGGCGGATCAGGTCCCGCAAGGCAGGCAAACACCACCGCATCCCCGCTGCGGCGATTCAGGAGTTCCGCGAGCGGCAGCGCGAGGAAGGCGATCCGATGGCCGTGGTGGCCGCGCTCGCCAACCAGCACGGGAACGTCGATTGACGATCTCGGTCACCCTCGCCGACGCGAACATCCTGATCTCCCGAACCCTCCGCGACTACTTCGTGTACGCCGCGAGCGTCGGAGCGATCCAGATCCACTGGAGCGACTCGATCCTCGACGAGACCGCCCGCAACCTGATCGCCAAGTACGGCTTCTCGACCCAAGACGCCGCCGTGCTCGTCGCCCTTCTGGGCCAGTTCCTCCCACACGCGCTCGTCGAGACGGCCGAACGCGACCTCGCGACGGCGGAGAAGGTCGCGATGAGTCCGAACGACCGGCACGTCCTCGCCGCCGCGCTGTCTGCTCAGGCCGACCTACTGCTGACCGACAACATCCGCCACTTCCCCCGAGGCTGGATGGCCGAACACGGCATCGAGCTGGTCGACTCGGCGACCCTGCTCGCGCGCATCGCCCGCGAGCAGCCCGACCGGTTGCGCACGGCCCATCGACTGACCGTGGACCGCTCTCCCAAGTCCGAGGAGGAGATCCTCACGACGTTGGAGCGGGCCATCGGCGCCGAGGCGGCGGCGGTCGTCCGCGCCGTCGTCGAGCCGGAGGCCCAGGGCGAGTCGGTCGACTGAACCGACTCCGGTCGTCCGGTGGGTTTCGGGCAGATCGCGCAGGGCTGACAGAGAACACCGAGAGGCCCTCCCCCGGGTGGGGGAGGGCCTCTCGCCCGTCAGCCGCGGGTCAGCCGTGGCGGCGCTGACGGCGGACCAGCAGACCGCCCACGCCGACCGTCACCACCGCGAGGAGCAGCAGGCCCGCCGACGCGCCAGCGCCCGTCCGCGGCAACAGGGCCGCCACCGGCGACTCGGCCTCCTCGGCCACCGTATGCACCGTGCACGCCACATACGGGGCCATCACACAACCACCCGACGGGACCTCCTCCTCCGGACCCAGCACCCAGTTCCCCAGCACGCCGTCGCCCAGATCCGCACGCGCCCTCACCGTCGCCGCATACGACACCACGTCCCCCTCGCCGGCCTCCAACACGCCCGTCACCGGCAGACGCGACCCCGACAACGGACCCGCCGCCAACAGGCCCTCCGCCGAAGACGGACCCGACGTCAGATCCGCGTCGTCCAACACGCCCGACAGATCGTCCACCCGGTCCACCTCGTACGGGCCCGTGCCCACGTTCTCGAACGCCAACATGTACGACACCACGTCCCCCGGCAGCACCTCCGTCCCCGACTCCGGATCCGCGGCCTTCACCACCGACAACTCGCCCACCAGATGGCCCGTGCAGGACGTGTCGCCCTCCACGCACTCCGCCGGCGGCTCCTCCCCGGCCGCGACCAGGAAGTTCGCCAGCACGTTGTCCCCGTGGAAGCCGTCCGGGTTCACCGTCACCGCATACGCGACCGTCTCCGTCGTGCCCGCCGGCACCGAACCCGTCACCCCCAGCACCGAACCCTCCAGCACCGGATACAACACCTCACTAGCCGTCGACGGCCCGTCCGTCAACGACGCGTCGTCCAACACGCCCGACAGATCGTCCACATGGTCCACCTGCGCGACGCCCGTCCCCGCGTTCTCGAACGACAGCGTGTACGACAGCACGTCGCCGGACTGCACCGAGACGCCCGACGCGGGATCGGTGCTCTTCGACACCACCAGCCGCGGCATGAAATGGACCGTGCAGTCCTCCGACCCCGGCACGCACGCGTCCAGACCCACACCCGTCGGCGGCTCCTCGCCCGTCGGCAGCAGGAAGTTCGCCAGAACATGGTCGCCCTGCTCGTCGAACGGCAGCACCGTCGCCGTGTACGTCACCGTCACCACCGTCCCCGGCGCGACCGCGCCCGTGATCTGGAACCCGTCACCCGTGTCCGTCACCGTCAACGACTCATCAGACGCCTCCGCCGACGACACCGTCGCGTCGTCGGACAGGCCCGTCGTCGTGTCCGTGTAATCCACCGCAGCGTCCGCCTGACCGTTGTTCGCGAACGTCAACGTGTACGTCAACACGTCCCCCGCGGCCACACCCGTGCCCGACGGCGCGTCCGCGGTCTTCTGCACCGACAAGTCCGAACCCGGCAACGTGTTCACATCGCACGGCACGCCCGTCGCCTCGTCGAAACCGTCGTCCGTCCGCGGATCGCACGCAGGCGTCGGATCATCGGCATCGGACGGACCGAACGCCACGTTCACCAACGACGCGTCACCCGCGCCCTCGTCATACGTCAACGTGTACGTGATCACCACCACCTCGCCCGCGGCCAACGGCCCCGACCACACGATCCGGTCCCCGTCGACCGTCGGCGTATCACCCGTCGACGCCGACAACGAACCCTCGTCCAACACCGCGTCGTCCAACACCCCCGACAGATCATCCACCACGACCGCCGGAGACGACGCCGTATACGCACCCGGACCCATATTCGTCCCCGTCACCGTATACGTCACCGACTCGCCATCAGCAGGAAGAGTCAAACGATCCGCCGACTTCTCCACCCGCAAACTCGGCACCCGGAACGAACTCACGCCGCAGAACAGACCCACGTCCGTGTCGAACTCGCCGTCGTCACACGACGGCGTCTCATAGTCGTCGGGGTCGTCGCCCTCGGGGACGGCGAACACGATATTCGTGCCCGCACCGTCGCCGCCATTAGCCGTCACCGTGACCGAATACGTCAACACCACCGACTCGCCAGCCGCCAACGGACCCGACCACGTCAGACGCGGCTCCGAATAGCTGACCGTCCCGACAGCCGGATCGGCCACCGCGTCGTCGTTATACGCGGCCACATCCAACACGCCCGACAGATCGTCCACCACCTGAGCCGGATTGTCCTCGGTGAAATCGACGTCGCCGGTGTTCTCGACAGTCACCTCGTACTCGACCACATCGCCCACCTCCGCCGAGCCGTCGTTGTCGTCAGCCGACGACGACTTCTCGACGCGGACCGAACAGTCGGGGGCGAAGCTCGCCTGCTCGGCGATCTCGACGTCGGAGTACGACCAGCGGTCGAGCGCACGCCCGTTGCCCCAGGGCCCGCCGTTGCTAGTGCCGCCGTTGTTCCAACGGGAGGTGCCGTTGCTGCTGTCGGTGCCGGCGAGCGAGGACAGCGAGGGAGTGACCGTGGTATTGCGCGTGCCCGTCAGCTTGGAGTCGTCCCAGTAGAGCTTGTTCTCCCCCGGCTCGCTGCCGACCAGCTGGTTCACGATCATGCCGCCGGCCAGGCCCTCGACGTCGGCGAGCACCACGTGGAACTCGTCGGTGTGTTGAATCCGGACCTCGGCGCCGATGTCCTGGCAGAAGTCGACGGCGTTGCCCTCGCCGTCGATGCCGTTCCAGTTGTAGGTCGCCGTGCCCGACGAGCCGGAGACATCCGCCGCCACGTCGACGTCGTCGTCGAAACTGCCGTTGCCGTCGGTGTCGAGGCGCAGCTCGTAGGTGCCGGTGAACCGCTCGAGGGTCCAGCTGAACTCCCCGGCCCGGCTGGCCCCGGTGGTGGAGTCATAGGCGATATCGGTCACCGCAGGCGGCGCGTAGTCGGGCAGGACGGACATGGTCGTGGTCGAGCCGTCGCTGCCCGGCACGCCCGCCGTCGCCGAGGCAGGCAAGTCGCTGGCGGGCTGCTCAAAGAACAGCCAGTAGGGGTCGCCGCACAGCTCGGGATCGGCCTGTTGGTAGCGGGCCGTGTTGCTGCCGAGGGTGTCGGTGCTGCTGTAGCTGGGCTTGCAGGTGCCGGACCCGACGATGCCGAAGGCGCTGGCGTCGATATTCCAGCCGTTGCCGACGAAGGTGCGCAGCCCCATCTGCCACACGGCGCCGAACTCGGTGACGGCCCAGAAGTCGAAGTCGCGGCTGCCGTCGGCCGTCGTGGAGTCGTAGGCGATGTAGGCGTCGGTCCACACGCGACCGGAGATCTCCGCGTCGCTGGCGTCGTGCACCTCGATGTCCCAGCGGAAGTAGCCGTTCACGGCCGGCTTGAGGAAGGTGTCCGGGACGTAGCCTGACCCCTCGCGCGGGATCTCCTCCAGCGTCCACACGCCCTCGCCGGTCAGGTCGGTTCCCGAACAGGTCACCGTGTTGAGCGCGTCGGAAGTGACCACCGAGCAGGTCTGCGCCGTCGTGCCGTCGGGAGCGGTGACCCGGATGTCGATGGAGCCGGTGGGCGCACTGTTGCCGGTGCGCTGCCAGGCGAAGTCGAGCGTCTCCCCCGGACCCACATAGGCGTAGTAGGTGCTGCCGCCGATCGACCGCGAACCGTCCGGATTGGTGACGGCGGTCGCCGGGGAGACCGGCCAGAGGAGGACGGCCAGCAGCGACAGGAGCGTCGCGGCGATCGCTGGGCGTTGCGACAGGGGGCGTCGTGACATCGGAAGGAACTCCTCGACTAGGACAGGGCAGCCCTCCCCACGCTACGGCGTCACCCCCCCCCCGGTCAAATCCATATCGCCCGATCCCGCCCGGAATCCCGCCCCTTCCGGCCGTCCGGAACGACGACGTGGCCGCCTCCCCAGAGGGAAGCGGCCACGCGCGGGGTTCAGACCCGCGTCACGGCGTCAGACGGCGGCGGTGGCGCAGCACGACCGCGGCGAGGCCGCCTGCGACGGCGGCGAACATGAGCAGCGCGACGGCCGCCGCGCTGCCGGTCGCCGGCAGCAGCGCCGCCAGCGGACTGTCCGCCTCGTCCGCCTCGTCCGCCGGAGCCACGATCTCGGCGACCAGCTGCGCCGAGAACAGGCCGCCGTCGGCCGCCTCGACCACGTACCAGACCGGCGGCGTCTCGCCGGTGAAGCCGTCGGCCGGGGTGAACACGACGGTGTCGCCGACGACCGTCCACACGCCGACCCCCGGCACGCTCAGCTCGGTGACCTGCTGGCCCGTGGCCGGGTCGATCAGGCGCAGCGTGCCCGACACCGCGCCGCCGGGGATGTCGTCGTTGTCGAGCGGGGTGAAGGTGACCGGCTCGCCGGGCGTGCCGGTGGCCGTGTCGTCGGTCGCCTGGCCGGCGACGGTCACCGTGAGCTCGGCCGAGTACGGGACGCCGTCCTCGTCCTCGACCACGTACGCGACCGGCGGGACGACCCCGTCGAAGCCGTCCTCCGGCGTGAAGACGATCTGGCCGTCCACCACGGTGAACACGCCGACGCCGGGCAGCTCCAGCTCGTCGACCAGCTCGCCGGTGTCCGGGTCCACCAGCGACAGCGTGTCCGGGTCGAGGTTCGCGACGCCGTCGTTGTCGAGCACGTCGACGGTGACCGGCGTGCCGGGCGGCGCGGTCGCGGCGTCGTCGACGACCGCCGTGGTGAGGTTCGGTGTGAAGGTCGCCTCGCCGTAGGCCTCGTCGGGAACGGTGGAGCCCCACAGCGAGGCGTCGTCGTTGGCCACGCGGTAGCGGATCGCCGCGTCCGCCGCCGTGCCCGTGTAGTCGGGGTCGGGCGTGAACGTCAGCACTCCGTCGGCGACCGCGTAGACGCCGGCGTCCGTCGTGACCGGACCGGCCACCCAGGCGCTGCCGTCCCACAACTGCACGGTCGACGGCGTGATCTCGGGCTCGGTCTCCGTCGTCTCGACCTCGTCGTCGTCGTTGGCGAGCAGGTCGACGGTGATCGGCGTGCTGCTGCCGCGGACCACGGTCGTGCTGTCGTCGTTCGCCTTCGGCGGGCAGAGGAGGCGGTAGGTCGCCTCGAAGCCGGACAGCGTCCACGACTTCACGCCGTTGTGGTTCGTCTCGACCGTGGCGAGCACCCGCACTCCGTCGTCCGCGAACTGGCTCGCCGGGACCTGCGCGTGGATGAGCAGATCCTGGTCGCCCCCTGCGGGGAAGTTCGTGCTCAGGCCGACCTCCGTCTCGCCGCTGATGCCGGGGAGCACCGAGCTGTAGGTGGCGTCCGTGAAGCTGAACTGCCCCGAGTAGCCCGCGCCCGCCGCCGGGCCGTTGTTCTTGAAGTTCGCCTCGGCCCGCAGCTGCACGACGCCGTCGTCCAGACACTCCGAAGGACCCGACATCGCCGCCGAGATCACCGAGTAGTAGTTCCCGCCGGCGGTCGTCTCCGGGATCACCACGCTGCCGCCGTCCCAGAAGGCCTGTCGTTCGGCCTCGGTGGGCGCCGACTGGCCGTTGCTGCCGACCCAGTGGTGGTTCGACGTGAGGACGGTCGGCGACGCCGAGTCCGGATCCTCCGTGGTGTCGGTGGCGCCGGCTCCGCCGTCGGTGTACGCCTGGGCCGGCGCCGTGGCCGCTCCCACGGACAGCAGCCCCACGACCAGCGCCGAGACCGGCACGAGTGCGAATCGTTGAATCCTCATCGGGCCAGCGTAGGGGCACCGCACCCCGACGACAAAATCCCCGTCGCCGGACACGACGGCATAGCGGCGAGACGCGCTAAACGCCACCGCCGAGACGACGGCGGTGGCGCAGCACCACGACGCCCAGCGACAGCGCGATCGACGCCAGCAAGGCCGTCGAGATCGCCGCACTGGCACCGGCGTTCGGCAGATCGCCGCCGAAGGCGGCCGGCTGACCGGCGATCAGCGCCGGCATGCCCGGCGCCGGCAAGACCTCCGCCGCGATCTCCGCGGAGTACCAGGCGCCCGCGGCGTCCTGCACCACATAGCGCAGCGGCGTCACCGATCCGACCTGCGCCTGCGCCAGGACGAAGCTGACCTGCCCCGTGTCCGGATCCACCGATCCCGTCCCCTCCGCCAGCGACAACTCCTCGACCGCCTGACCGGTCTCCGCGTCCCACAGGCGCAGCTTCGTCACGTCGAGATCGCTCACCGGGTCGTTCGCCAGGGGATCGACCGTCATCGACTCGTCGCCGAGAGGGGCGCTCACCTCGTCGTCGGCCACCGGAGCCGCGACGACGACCGACACGACCGCCGTATAGGAGACGCCGCCCTGGTCGTCGACCGCATAGGAGACCGGCGTCGCGGCGCCCGCGAAATCCTCCGCGGGCGTGAACGTCAGCACTCCGTCGCCCACGGTCCACACCCCGTCGTCGCCGGTCGAACGGTCCACCCGGTTCCCACCGTCGTCCAGCAGGCTCAAGGTCCGCCGGCTCGCCTCGTCGATACCGTCGTTGGCGAGGACGTCGAGCGTCAACGCCTGTCCGGGCATGGCGATCGCCGTGTCCGCCTCGGCGTCCCGCGCCGTCGAGAAAGCGATCATCGCGGTGCTGTACGCGCTCTCCGGGAAATCCTTGCGCGCCTGTGCGGACATGTCCGTGTTCGTCACGCGGTACTTGACCGGCACCGTGACCGTGTCCCCGAAGCCTTCAGACGGCGTGAAGAGCACCTTTCCGCCGTCGACCTCGTACTCGCCGTCGGCGGTCGTCAACGCGGTCGTCCAACGGCTGGCCGACGGGTTGTACAACCCGACGCTCTCAGGATCGAGCTCGACGCCACCCGACGCCTCCCCCGTCTCGGCGGCGTCGTTGGCCAACGGGTCGATGGTGTACAGCTCGTCGCCCGACAGCGTGGGCTTGTCGTCGACCGTGGCCGGCGGGCACATCCAGGAATAGTCCAGCGAGAAGTCCGACAGATCCCACGAGATCGCGTCGTCGGCGTCGTTCGTCTCGCCGACGACCACCACCACGATCTCGTCCGCGGCGATCTCCTCCGCCGAGACCGTGGTCGACGCCTCGAGGCCGAACGGCTCGTCCACGGCGCTCGTGTCCTCGCGCATGCGATGCTCGGCGCCGCGCTCGAGGTCGTCCTTGTGGCCGATGGCCAGACGCCCCACGTATCCGTGGCCGTCGCCGCCGCGCTTGACGACCGTGGTGCGGGCCGTGAGGGTCACCACGCCCGTCGTACACGGGGGAGGCGTCGGCAGATCGACCTCGCCGGTCAGCGTCCGGTACGTCGGTCCGCTGGTGTCGGCGGCCAGCTGGAAATCTTCTCCGGCCCAGAAGTCTTGACTCGTGCGGCCGTTCGAGTCGGGGACGACCGCCCCGACATGATCGGCGTCAAGGGAGTCCGAGGCCGACGACGTGACGTCCTCGACGCTCGCCCGACCGGTGCTCGCCGCCTCGGCTGAGACGTTCAGCGCCGCCACCACCGCACCGCCGACGACGAGAGCCAGCACGGGAACACCTGCATACTTTGAGACCACAGCGGCATCCTCCCCTGAGAAGAGACTCCGAGTCCACCCATGCGGCTGCGGCCGTCGCCGTTCTCACGATCTTCTTTGACTGCCCGCCCCGCCGCGCCTCAGCTCGCCAGGCCCAGGCGGTCCATGCGGGCGGCGTGCGCCTCGGTCAGACGGGTGAACATGCGGCCGATGGCCGCGAGGTCCATGCCGGGCGAGTGGTCGCCGCCGACCAGCAGCGCGCTCAGCTCGTCGCGCTCGGCCACCACCATCTGCGCCTGGCTGAGCGCCTCGCCCATCAGCCGCCGGCCCCACAGCGCCAGCCGTCCGCCGACCGTGTGGTCCTCGGCGATGGCGTCGCGCACCGCGTCGACCACGAACTCGCTCGACCCGGTGCCGCTGAGCGCGTCGAGCACCAGCTGCCGGGTGTCGGCGTCGAGGAAGGCCGCGATCTCCCGGTAGAAGTCGGCCGCCAAACCGTCGAACACATAAGCCTTGACCAGGCCCTCCAGCCAGTCGGCCGGCCTCGTCTTGAGATGGAAGGCGTCGAAGGTCGCCGCGTACGGCTTCATGCGCTCGTACGGGTCCTCGCCCAGCGCCACCAGACGGTCGTGCAACAGCTCGAAATGGCTGAACTCCGACGTCAGCATGCGGGTGATCTCGACCTTGGTGCGCAGGCTCGGCGCGATGGTGGCGTCCTCGGCCAGCCGCTCGCAGGCGCTGATCTCGCCATAGCCCAGCAGACCGAGCAGTTCCACCACCCCGTTGCGGTAGTCGGGATCGTCGAAAGCGGGGTTCTGCGCGGCGTCACTCATGATGAGGGCAGCGTAACGCGCCGGACGTCCAGCTCGCGCGGTAGAATCGCTGCGGAATACCAGATCTGTCAGAAGAATTAGAGAAGACCCCTGACCACTTTCACCGACTTGGGCGTGTCGCCCGAGATCGCCGACGCCCTCAGCGCGGTCGGCATCACCGAACCGTTCCCCATCCAAGAGATGACGCTCCAGGTGGCCCTCGCCGGCACCGACCTCATCGGTCAGGCCCGCACCGGCACCGGCAAGACCCTCGCGTTCTCCATCCCCGTCATCCAGCGCGTCGTCGCGCCTGGCGACGAGGGCTACGACCAGTTGGCCGCCCCCGGCAAGCCGCAGGCGCTCATCGTCGCGCCGACGCGCGAGCTCGCGATCCAGGTCGCCGGCGACGTCGAGCTGGCCTCGAAGAACCGCGGCACCCGCAACCTCACGATCTACGGCGGCGTCCCCTACGAGCCGCAGTTGGACGCGCTGGAGTCCGGCGTCGACATCGTCGTCGGCACGCCCGGCCGCATCCTCGACCTCGCCAACCGTCGTGCGCTCGACCTGTCGCACGTGCAGGCGCTCGTGCTCGACGAGGCCGACGAGATGCTCGACCTCGGCTTCCTGCCCGACGTCGAGGCGATCCTCGCCAAGACCCCGGCGTCGCGCCAGACCATGCTGTTCAGCGCGACCATGCCCGGCGCGATCGTGTCGCTGGCGCGATCGCACATGACGCAGCCGATGAACATCCGCGCCGAGAGCGCCGAGTCGAACCAGACCGTGCCGAACACGACGCAGTTCGTCTGGCAGGCCCACGACCTCGACAAGCCCGAGATCGTCGCCCGCGTGCTCCAGGCCGACGAGGTCCAGCAGATCATCGTGTTCACCCGCACGAAGCGTCAGGCGCAGCGACTGGCCGACGACCTGATCGACCGCGGCTTCCCGGCCGCGCCGCTGCACGGCGACATGGCGCAGGGGTCGCGCGAGAAGGCGCTGCAACGCTTCCGCGACGGCAAGGTGACCACGCTGGTGGCCACCGACGTCGCGGCGCGCGGCATCGACGTCGACAACGTCAGCCACGTCGTCAACTACACCTGCCCCGAGGACGACAAGACCTACGTGCACCGCATCGGCCGCACCGGCCGCGCCGGCCGCACGGGCACGGCGATCACCTTCGTCGACTGGGCCGACGTCCAGCGCTGGAAGCTCATCAACAAGGCGTTGGAGCTGGACTTCGACGAGCCCGAGGAGACGTACTCGTCCTCGGAGCACCTGTTCGCCGAGCTGAACATCCCGCGCGAGGCGAAGGGTCGCTTGAAGCCCGCCGCCCCGCGTGAGAAGAAGCCGGCCGAGGCGAAGTCGGGCGGTCGTTCCGGCGGCGGTCGCGGCGGTCAGAACCGTGGCGGCCAGGGCGGTCAGCGCGGTCCGCAGCAGAAGTCGCAGGCCTCCGGCGAGGGCTCGACCTCGACCGGCGCCCCGCGCAAGCGTCGCCGCCGTACCCGCACCCGCGGCGGCTCCCCCGTCCAGAGCGAGTCCACCGCCTCCTGACGGGTACCGTTCTTCCCAGATTTGCGCCAAGTTCAACCGTTTCCCTCATCGGATTCGGTTGAACTTGGCGCAAATCTCGTTAGGAAGGTGACCCGTCGAGGAGTTGGGCGGCGACAGCGCGGTAGGCCTCGGCGCCCTTGTGCTTGGCCTGGGTGCCGAGGATCGAACGGCCGATGGCGGGAGCCTCTGCGAAGCGGATCGACTTCGGGATGGCCGGCTCGATGATCGGCAGCTCATAGGTCGAGCTGATCGCGTCGACCACCGCGCGGGCGTGGTTCGTGCGGCCGTCGAACATCGTCGGCAGGACGCCCCACACCGTGAGGTCGGAGTTGATGAACTGCTGCACGTCGCCGACCGTCTCCAACAGCTGGCCGACGCCGCGGTGCGCGAGCGTCTCGGCCTGCAGCGGGATCAGCACCTTGTCCGACGCCGACAGCGCGCCGACGGTCAGCACGCCGAGCGTCGGCGGGCAGTCGAGCAGGATGAAGTCGTAGTCGCCGGCGACCTTGTCGAGCGCGACCCGCAGCCGCTGCTCGCGGCCGGTGCGGCTGACCAGCCCCTCCTCGGCCTGCGTGACCGTGATGTTCGACGGAAGCAGGTGGATGCCGTCGTCGGTGACCACGATGGCCTCCTCGGCCTTGCGGGTGCCGAGCAGCACCTCGCCGACGGTGATCTCCAGGTCCTCGGGGTCGATGCCGAGCGAGAAGGTCAGGCCGCCCTGCGGGTCGAGGTCGACGAGCAGCACCCGCTGCCCCTTCTCCACCAGCGCCGCGCCGATCGAGGCCGTCGTGGTCGTCTTGCCGACGCCACCCTTCTGGTTCACCACGCTGATCGTCGTCACGCCGCACATTGTGCCACTGCCCGCCCGGGACGCCAGGGTTGATGCGCCATAGTGGGGCCATGTCCTCACGCGCCCTCGTGACCGGAGCCACCGCTGGCATCGGCACGTCCTTCGTCCACGCCCTCGCCGCCCGCGGCGCCGACCTCGTGCTCGTCGCCCGCGACACCGCCCGTCTGGAGTCCGTCGCCGCCGAGCTGCGCGAGCGGCACGGGGTCGAGGCCGACGTGCTGCCGGCCGATCTGACCGTCGAGGCCGACGTCGCCCGCGTGGCCGAGGCGGTGGCGAGCCAGGACCGCCCCGTCGACCTACTGGTCAACAACGCGGGCGCGTCGCTGGCGGGCTGGTTCGGCACGACCGAGATCGCCGACGAGGACCGTCAGCTCGACCTGCTGGTGCGCGCGCCGATGCATCTGATGGACGCCGCGCTGAAGGCGATGGGCGAGCGCGGACGCGGCGCCGTGGTCAACGTGACGAGCGTGGCCGCCTTCACTCCGCGCGGCGCCTACTCGGCGCACAAGGCGTGGCTGACGAATCTGTCGCAGTGGGCCGACTGGCAGTACGCCTCCCAGGGCGTCCGGGTCATGGCGCTGGCGCCGGGCTTCACCCGCACCGAGTTCCACCAGCGCGGCGAGATGGACGTCTCCGGGGTGCCCGGCTGGATGTGGCTCGACGCCGACCGCCTCGTCGCCGAGGCGCTGCGCGACCTCGAGCGCGGCAAGTCGCTGTCGATCCCGAGCAAGCGCTACAAGGTGCTCGCGACCCTCGCCCGGCACGCGCCGACGGCCCTCGTCGCCCGGGCGGCGAAGCGGGGCCGCTGATGAGCACGCCCCGCACGCTCGTCGTCCCCGAGGGCGTCGAGGCGACGCGGATCGAGACGCCGCGCGGCTCCTTCGCCGTCCACCGCGCCCGCCCCGAGGCCGCGCAGCGCGGCCGCCTGCTGCTGATCCCCGGCTGGACCGGCAGCAAAGAGGACTTCACGCAGCTCCTCCCCCACCTGGCCGCCGCCGGCTTCGACGCGACCGCCTACGACCAGCGCGGCCAGTTCGAGACGCCCGCCGCCGATGACGACGACTTCTCGCTGTCAGGTCTGGCCGCCGACGCCGCGTCGATCGCCGACGCGCTGAGTGAGCGCGTCCACCTGCTCGGCCACTCCTTCGGCGGCCTCGTCGCGCAGACCGCCACCGTCGAGCACACCGACCAGTGGGCGAGCCTCAGCCTGCTCTGCACCGGTCCCGGCGGCCACGGCGAGGCCGACTTCGCCCGGCTGAACACGATGGTCGAGGCGCTCGACACGACGCCGATGATCGAGGTCTGCCGCAGACGCACGAAGAACGCGAAGAACCCGCCGGAGATCCAAGACTTCGTCGAGCGCAAGTACGTGGGCACGTCAGCCGCGTCGCTGCGCGCCATGACCCTGCACCTGATGCACGCCCCCGACCGCGTCGACGAGGTCGCGGCGACCGGCCTGCCCGTGTGGGTCGGCTACGGCGAGCACGACAATGCCTGGCCCATCCCGACGCAGGACGCGATGGCCGCCCGCCTCGGCGCCGCCCCGGTCATGCTCCCCGGCCTCGCCCACTCCCCCGCCGTCGAAGGGCCTGAGGCGCTCGCCGCCGCCTGGCTGGAGTTCTTGCTCAGTCGGTGAGGAGCCGCGCCAACTGCTCGGGGTCGGTGAGGTTGGCGCCGAGGCGGAAGGCCGCACTCTTGCCCGTGCCGTGGTAGTCGCTGGAGCCGGTGACGACCAGGTCGAGGTCGGCGGCGACGGCGCGCAGCCCGCGGCGGGCGCGCTCGTCGTGGTCGTTGTGGTCGACCTCGATCCCGTCGAGCCCCGCCTCGGCGAGCGTCGCGAAGACCTCCGGGGTCAGCACCCGCGCGCTGCCACGCGACCACGGGTGCGCCACCACCGCCTTGCCTCCGGCGGCCTTGAGCAGCCGGACCGCCTCGACGAGCGGCGCGGCGTAGCGGTCGACGTAGGCCTTGCCGTCCTGGTCGAGCCAGCCCGCGAAGGCCTCGTCACGGCTCGCGACGTACCCCTTCGCCACCATGGCGTCGGCGATGTGCGGACGGCCCGAGGCGACGGCCGTGCCACGGAACTCGGCCACGTCCTCCTCGGTGATGTGGACCCCGTGCTCGGCCAGCTTGGCGAGCATCGCCGGAAGACGGCTGTCGCGCCCGCCGAGCACCCGGTCGAGCTCGGCCAGCAGCGCCGCGTCGGACGGGTCGAACTCGTAGCCGAGCAGGTGGACGCTCTCGCCGTCGTAGCGCGTGGAGATCTCGATGCCCTTGACCAGGCGGATACCCGCCTGATCGGCGGCGGCCTGCGCCTCGTCCCAACCGGTCGTGGCGTCGTGGTCGGTGAGCGCGACGATGTCGAGCCGCGCGACCTCCGCGGCGTTGCGCACCAGCTGCGCGGGCGTGTCGGTGCCGTCGGACCGGTTCGAGTGGGTGTGGAGGTCGATGCGCATGTGGTCAGGCTAGCTGTGCGCTCGGACATTCCAGTGTCGGATGGCGGGCGTGCCCCGGTCGTCGCCGAGTTCGCTCCAGGTGGCGGTGTCGAGCAGCAGATGTTGGCCGGTCGCCACCGGCAGGCCGAGCCACCGGGCGGCCAGCGCCCGCAGGCTGTGGCCATGGGCGACGGCGAGCACCGTCTGCTCGCCCGCCCGGACGCCGGCGACGACGCGGTCGATCCGCTCAGTCACCGCCTCGGCGCCCTCGCCGCCCGGCGACGGGTGCGTCCAGACGGTCCAGCCGGGAGCATTCTCGCGGATCTGGACCTTCGTCAGCCCCTCGTAGTCGCCGTAGTCCCACTCGACGAGGTCGGGCGTGACCTCCGGGTCGGGGAAGCCCAGCAGCTCGGCGGTGCGGCGGGCGCGCCTGCGGGGGCTGCACAGCACGCGGCGGGCGCCGAGGTCCGCGACCACCGGCGCCAACGCGCGCGCCTGCGCCTCCCCGACCTCGGTCAGCGGCAGGTCGGTGGTCGAGGTGTGCCGGCCCGCACGGCTCCACTCCGTCTCACCGTGACGGACGAGGAACAGGCGGGCCGGCATCGTCTCTCCGAATCAGCGCGGGACGAGCGCCCACAGGTCGAGGTCGAGCAGGACGCCGGGGGCGTACTTGCCGTCCTCGCCGCGCAGCGTCATGGACTCGTCGCGGCCCTTCGTGGCGACGAGGCGCAGCCGCAGCGCGCCGACGCCCGGCGCCGACGTCTCGGCCTTGTCGAGCACCTCCGACCAGGCGTAGACGGTGTCGCCGGCGAAGGCCGGGGCCGTGTGCGAGCCGCCGTTGATCGCGGCGATCAGCTGGGCGTTGGCCAGGCCGTTGAACGACAGCGCGCGCGCCATCGAGATGACGTGGCCGCCGTAGACGAGCCGGTTGCCGTCGGGACGCGCCTCGACGTTGAAGTGCACCTTGGCGGTGTTCTGCCACAGGCGCGTGGCCATCATGTGCTCGGCCTCGCTCAGCGTGACGCCGTCGACGTGGTCGATCTTCTCGCCGACCTCGTAGTCGTCGAAGCGGTGCGCCTCGCCCGCGGCGGCGAAGTCGTAGCCCGTGAAGTCGAGGCCCGCGGGGATGATCAGATCCTCCGGCGCGACGACCTTCGACAGCTC
Source organism: Aeromicrobium sp. (assembly GCF_047606445.1). Classification (GTDB taxonomy): domain Bacteria; phylum Actinomycetota; class Actinomycetes; order Propionibacteriales; family Nocardioidaceae; genus Aeromicrobium. Next base: position 17,354 of record NZ_JASGEK010000064.1, read on the forward strand.
CGGCAGCACCGTCTCGGGGGCCGGGAGGCTGTGGTCGCGCTTGTGGACCATGACCCAGCGCGCCCAGTCCAACGCGACCTCGCCGCGCTGGTTGGTCGCGGTCGAGCGCACATAGACGACGCCGCTCTTGCCGTTGGAGTTCTGCTTGAGGCCGATGACCTCCGAACGGGTGCGCAGCGTGTCGCCGGCGCGCACCGGCTGGTGGAAGCGGCACTCGGCGTAGCCGAGGTTGGCCACGGCGTTGAGCGAGATGTCGGGCACGGTCTTGCCGAAGGCGATGTGGAAGGCGATCAGCTCCTCGACCGGCGCGCCCGCCAGGCCCACCGACGCGGCGAACTGCTCCGAGGACGGGATCGAGAAGCGCGTCGGGTAGATCGCGCCGTAGACCGCGCGGTCGCCGTCGGTGACGGTGCGCGGCGTGGCGTGGTCGAAGACCTGGCCGATCTGGAAATCTTCGAAGAAATGACCCGGGTTGGTCTTGCTCATGAGGCTCCTCATCTGGCGTCGACGTGCGACCCCATCATGGCTGACAGCGGTCGGCGTGACGCCACGGGGCGGTACGGTGCCGCCATGGATCTCGGATCACTCTTCAGCACCGTCGACCCCAAGAAGCTCAGCCAGGTCGTCGAGCTCGTGTGGGACCAGAAGGACAACCTCGCCAAGAGCGCCGCGATGGCCGCCGACCTTCCCGACCTGATCCGTTCGCTCGCCGGCGGGCTGGAGGAGGCCGGCAAGCAGGCGCAGCTCGCCTCGGCCGCCCTCGTCGGCAAGGACGGCGCGTCCGGCGCCACCACGCGGCTCAGCGGCAGCGCCCGCACCGTCTCGGGCATCTCCGAGGACATGGTCAAGGTCGTGGGCCTGATCTCCTCGGCGGTCGACCAGATCGAGAAGGTGCCGCTCATGGGCGCCCCGGCCAAGCAGCTCGGCAAGGCGGTCACCCTCGTCGAGGACACCACGGGCGGCCTCGGCTCGCTCGCCGACGACCTGGCGGCGATCTCCGACGTGCTCGGCCAGGTCGGGCTGGCGCTCGGCAAGCTCGGCGACGCCCTCGACCGCTCCGGCAACGACACCAAGAAGTCCTTCGCCGCCATCTGACCGCCGGAGACGCACGATGATGGCTTTGGGTAGCCATCACGACCCGAAAACATCATCCTCCGGCCAGTAGGTCAGAGGCCCTTGAGCTTGCGGCCCACCGCGTCGCGCGCCTCGTTGCGGGCGTCGCGCTCGCGGATCGTCTGCCGCTTGTCGTAGGCCTTCTTGCCGCGCGCCACCGCGATCTCGACCTTCGCCCGGCCGTCCTTGAAGTACAGGCTCAGCGGGACCAGCGTCGTGCCCTTGTCGGCGAGTTTGCGCTCGATCCTGTCGATCTCGGCGCGATGCAGCAGCAGCTTGCGCCGACGTCGCGCCTCGTGGTTGGTCCAGGTGCCCTGCGCGTACTGCGGGATATGCACCTGCAACAGCCAGGCCTCGCCCCGGTCGATCTCGGCGAAGCCGTCGACCAGCGAGGCCCGCCCCTCGCGCAGGCTCTTGACCTCCGTGCCGGTCAACACCATGCCCGCCTCGAAGGTGTCGTCGATGTGGTAGTCGTGCCGCGCCTTCTTGTTCTGCGCGATCAGCTTGCGACCGGTCTCCTTGGGCATTGGGACATCCTCTCACCCGCCCCCGGTGAACTGGCTCAGAGCCAGTTCACCGGATTCGTGGTGGAGCCGTTCGTCAGCACCATGAAGTGCAGGTGGCAGCCGGTCGAGTAGCCGGTGCTGCCGACGTAGCCGATGACCTGGCCGCGCGAGACGCTCGCGCCCTTACTCACCGCGAAGCGCGACAGGTGGTTGTACGTGGTGACCACGTTGACGCCGCGCATGACGCCGTGGTTGACGATGACGCGGTTGCCGTAGCCGCCGTTGTAGTACTGGTCGATGACCGTGCCGCTGGCGGCCGCCTTGATCGGCGTGCCGCAGCCGACGCCGAAGTCGGTGCCGTCGTGCAGCTTGTAGACGCCGGTGACCGGGTGCCAGCGCATGCCGTACGGCGAGGTGATCGACCCGCTCACCGGATACGACAGAGTGCTGCCGCCGCTCGACGTGCCTCCCCCGCTCGAGGCGCCGCCGCCGCTGGACGTGCCACCACCGCTCGACGCGCCGCCGCCGCTGCTCTGCTGTTGCTGTTGTTGCTGACGCTGCCTCTCGGCCTCAGCCGCAGCCGCAGCCGCAGCGGCCGCCTGCGCCGCCGCCAACTCCTGCGCGGCGATCTCCTTCAACTGCGCCTCCAGGGACGCCCGCTCGGACTCCAGCGAGTCCACCTTGCCCGCGTCGGCGGCGACCGCCGCGTCGGCGGCCTGCTTGTTCGCGGCGTTCGCCGAGACCAGTTGGGCCACCGAGGCCTCCTGCGCGGCGGCCTGCGACTCCAGCTCGGCGACGGTCGCCACATTCGCCGCCGCCTGCTCCTCCTCGGCCCGGACCTGGTCGCGCAGGGCCTCGACCTGCTGGCGGGTGATGTCGAGCATGACCCGGCGCGCGTCGAGCGAGTCGAGCTTGCTGAGCTGGGAGTCGGCGACGGTGTCGTTGACGCCCATCTGCTCGGTGAACTCCGTGGGGTCCTGGCCGCGCAGCAGGTTGCCGAAGGCCCGCAGACCAGGATCGCCGGACATCACCGAGTCGACCGTGTAGTCGGCCACGTCGTCGGCGGTCGTCTCGACCTGCTGCTCGCCGGACTCGAGATCCGCCTCGGCCTTCGCCAGGTCGGCCTCGCTCTGAGCGAGCTTGGCCAGCATCTCGTTGTGGTAGGCCTGCGCGACCACCAGCTCGCCCCGGATCGAACTGAGCTCCGCCTGCGCCGACGACAGCTGCGCCTGCGAGGCCTGCAGCGTCGCCGCAGCCGCAGCCGCCTCCTTGCTGGACTCGTCATAGGCCTGCTGGGCCTGGCCGAGCTCGTTGTTGACACCGTTCTTCTGGTTCTCCAAATCGTTCTTGGAGTCGGCCAGCGACGGTCCGGCCAGCATGGCCAGCACCACGAACGTCGCGGTGAAAGCGACCATCGCCTTGCGCGTGCTCTTGCTCATGTCGGACCTCCAATCCCATCAGACGTTCAAATACCTGCGTGTCACGACCAGCGTGGGAACCAGCGCCAGCACGACGGCCAGCAGCGTCGTCCACCCCATGACGCCGACGGCCTCCTGCCATCGGACCCACGCGGTGATGCCGCCCAGGGTCTCGCGCAGATAGCCGTAGACGACGAAGCCCATGAACAGCGCCAGCCCGACGCCGGCCAGCAGCGCCGACAGCAGCGCCGCGATGACCGACTCCAGCATGAACGGCATCTGGATGTGCCAGCTCGACGCGCCGACGTAGCGCATGATCGTGATCTCCTTGCGCCGCGCCTGCGCCGTCATACGGATCGTGTTGGTGACCTGCAAGATCGCCGCGACGACGAGCAGCGCGGAGGTGCCGATGGCCGCCCAACGCAGCTTGCTCAGCATCTCGAACAGCGGTCCGAGCAGCTCCTTGAGCGAGTCGACGTTGTTGACGCCGTCCATGCCCTGCACCTGGCTCAGCACGCTGTCGTACTTCTCCGGGTCGTGCAGCGTGACGAAGTACGACTCCGGGAAGTCCTCCGGCACGAGCGCCGACAACTGCTTGCGACCTGTGTCGGACTGGCCGAGCAACTCCTGGGCGCGCTCGTAGTTGTCCTCGGAGGTGCGGATCTCGAAGTCCTTGACCTGCGGGTTGTCGGCGAGCGCCTCCTGGACGGCCTGCTTCTGCTCGTCGGAGGCGGCGCCGCCGACGCACGTGGGCACCTTGGAGGTGTCCCGGCACATGTTGACCTGCAACTGCAGACGGTCGCCGAAGTACTGCTCGGTCCGGTCGGCCTGCGCCTGGATCAGCAGGCCGAGGGCGGCCAGCAGCAACGAGACGCTCATCGTGACGATCAGCGAGACGGTCATCGACTTGTAGCGGGCGAGGTTGGTGCCCAGCTCTCTCAGCGTGTTGTTCATGGCCGCCTCAGCTCTGGTATCCGTAGATGCCGCGCGCCTCGTCGCGCACGACCCGGCCCTCGTTGAGCTCGATGACGCGCTTGCGCATCTGGTCGACGATCGACGAGTCGTGGGTGGCCATCACGACGGTGGTGTCGGTGCGGTTGATCCGGTCGAGCAGCTTCATGATGCCGACGCTCGTGGACGGGTCGAGGTTGCCGGTGGGCTCGTCGGCGATGAGCACCTTCGGCCGGTTGACGAAGGCGCGGGCGATGGCCACGCGCTGCTGCTCGCCGCCGGACAGCTCGCCGGGGAAACGGTGCCCCTTGCCCTCCAGGCCGACCAGCTCGAGCGTCTCGGGGATCACCTTGGCGATCTCCGCGCGCGACTTGCCGATGACCTGCAGCGCGTAGGCGACGTTCTCCTCCACCGTGCGGTTCTCCAACAGCTGGAAGTCCTGGAAGACCATGCCCAGCTGGCGGCGCAGCTTCGGCACCTTCCAGCTCGACAGCTTGTTGATCTCCTTGCCCGCGACGAACACGCGGCCCTCGGTCGGACGCACCTCGCGCAGGATGAGGCTCAGGAAGGTCGTCTTGCCCGAGCCGGAGGCGCCGACGAGGAAGACGAACTCGCCCTTGGCGATCTCCAGATCGACGCCGTCGAGTGCCGGGCGCTTCTGGCTGGGGTACGTCTTGGTGACGTGGTCGAAGCGAATCACCCTGCCGAGTGTAGGCGGGGAAGGTCAGAACTCGCACACCCGACGGGCCTCAGCGTGCCGCAGGTTTCAGTGCGATCTCAGGTCGCCGGTAGGATGGCGCGGGTGGACAGCTTGCAGCCGGCCGACATGGCCCCCGACCGCAATCTCGCCCTCGACCTGGTCCGCGTGACCGAGGCGGGGGCCCTCGCCGCCGGCCGCTGGGTCGGCCGCGGCGACAAGAACGGCGCCGACGGCGTGGCCGTCAACGCCATGCGCACGCTCATCAACACCGTTGAAATGAACGGCGTCGTGGTGATCGGCGAGGGCGAGAAGGACGAGGCGCCCATGCTGTTCAACGGCGAGCAGGTCGGCGACGGCTCCGGCCCCGAGTGCGACGTCGCGGTCGACCCCATCGACGGCACCACGCTGACCGCGAAGGGCATGCCGAACGCGATCAGCGTCATGGCGGTGTCGCCGCGCGGGTCGATGTACGACCCCTCAGCGGTTTTTTACATGGAGAAGCTCGCCGCGGGCCCCGACGTGGCCGACGTCGTCGACATCCGGCTCCCGGTCGCCAAGAACATCGACCTCATCGCCAAGGCCAAGCGCGCCTCGCGCAGCGACGTCACGGTCTGCGTGCTCGACCGTCCGCGCCATGCCGACCTGGTCCAGGAGATCCGTGACACCGGCGCGCGCATCAAGTTCATCACCGACGGCGACGTCGCCGGGGCGATCAGCGCGGCCCGTCCGGGCACCGGCGTCGACCTGCTGGTCGGCATCGGCGGCACGCCGGAGGGCATCATCACCGCCTGCGCGATGAAGGCGCTCGGCGGCGTGATCCAGGGCCGCCTGTGGCCCACCGACGACGACGAGCGCCAGCGCGCCGTCGACGCCGGCCACGATCTGGGCAAGGTGCTGCACACCGACGACCTCGTCACCTCCGACGACTGCTTCTTCGTCGCGACCGGCATCACCGACGGCGAGCTGATGGAGGGCGTGCGGTACAGCCGGGGCGCGGCGATCACCGAGTCGATCGTGATGCGCTCGCGCAGCGGCACGATCCGCAAGATCTACACCGAGCACAGCCTGACCAAGATCCAGGCGTACGCCACCACCGAACACTGAGCCGCCGCGCGGTCGGGCTCAGCGTGACGCCCGCCGCCCGCGGGAACGCACCGAGGAGTCCCCCATGACCGCGACGTCCGTCCAGATGTCCGAGGAGCAGTTCGCGACGCTCCCGTCCGACATCATGCTGTGCCACCAGACCTTCGGCGACCCCTCCGACCCGGCGGTGCTGCTGGTGATGGGCCTCGGCGGCCCGATGGGCTGGTGGGACACCGAGTTCTGCGCCCGACTGGCCGAGCGCGGCTTCTTCGTGATCCGGTACGACAACCGCGACACGGGCCGCTCGACGAAGCTCCGGCAGCACACGCCGGGCCGGGGCGACGTCATCCGGGCCTTCCTCGGCCTGCCGCCATTGCGGATCGGCCCGGTCGACCTGGCCGCACGCGCCCCGTACGGCATCGGCGACCTGGCCGAGGACGCGCTCGGCCTGCTGACGGCGCTCGACCTCGACGCGGCGCACGTGGTCGGGGTGTCGATGGGCGGCATGATCGCGCAGACGATGGCCATCGAGGCGCCCGAGCGGGTGCTGAGCCTGACGTCGATCATGTCGACGACCGGTCGCCGCACGGTCGGCTGGCAGCATCCGCGGGTCATCCCGACGATGCTCAAGCGCACCGGCCCGACCCGCGAGGACTACGTCGAGCGGGCGATGCGCTCGGCCGAGGTGATCGGCTCGCCGGCCTTCCCGCGCGACGAGGAGGCCTCCCGGCTGCGCGCCGAGACCACCTACGACCGCGGGTGGAGCGCCAGCGGCGTGCTGCGGCACATGATGGCGGTGCTCACCCAGCCGGACCGCACCGAGGCGCTCGGCTCGCTCGACGTGCCGACCACCGTCGTCCACGGCACCGCCGACCCGCTGGTGAACGTCTCCGGCGGCAAGGCCACCGCCGAGGCCGTCCCCGGCGCGGAGCTGCGCCTCATCGAGGGCATGGGCCACGACCTGCCCCCCGGCGTCTGGGACCAGCTCGTCGACGCCATCTGCTCCTCCGCCGCCCGCGCCTCCTGAGTGGTCACGTCCTCCCCAGATTTGCTGACTTATCCACCGTTTCCCCTCGCGCGAATGGTGGATAAGTCAGCAAATCTGGCGGGAGAGGTGACCCATGGGTGACGAAGCGGTGGTGGTGCGGCGGCGGGAGGACGGGGCGACCGAGCTGCGGGTGAACGGCGTGTTCGTGATGGACGACGTCGAGACCTCCTCGGAGCGGCTGTTGGCCGAGCATGTGCTCGACGACGGCGCCCGCGAGGTGCTGGTCGGCGGACTGGGACTCGGCTACACCGCCCGGGCGCTGCTCGACGGCGGCGCGACGCGGGTGGTCGTGGCCGAACTGCACCCCGAGGTCGTCCGTGCGGTGGCCGACGGGGCGGGGGCCGGCCCCTTCGACGACGACCGGCTGAGCGTCGTGGTCGGCGACGTCGCCGACGTCGTGACCGCGCAGCCTCCGGCCGGCCTCGACGCGATCTGCCTCGACGTCGACAACGGCCCCGACTTCCTCGTCCACCCCGCCAACGCCGCGCTCTACGAGACGCCGATGATCGAGCGCTGCGCGCGGGCGCTGCGCGACGACGGCGTCCTCGCCATCTGGTCGATGGCCGACTCGGCGCCGCTGCGCACGGCGCTCGCCGGACGATTCGAGCACGTCGAGGCCGCCGCCGTCCCCGTCCGGCTGCAAGGCCGCGACGAGCGTTACTGGGTGCTCAGCGGTCGTCGTCCGCGCCGCTGACGGCCGGCTCCGACTCGTCCTCAGTCGGCTCGGGCTCGTCCGCGTCCTCCTCCGACAGCTCGGACTCCTCGTCGACCTCGTCCGGCTCGAACTCCTCGACCAGCGGGCTCCACCGCTCGACCACCCAGCGGCCCAGGCCTCCGGCGAGCAGGTGCAGCGTCCCGGTGAACAGGATGTCGGTGGTGTCGTCCTCCAACAGCTCGCCGAAGAAGCCCAGCGAGGTCGCGATGCCCGAGAGCACCATCAGCCCGAGCGTCGCCAGGACCGTCCAGCCGAGCGTGGCGGCGATCCGGTCGGCGCCGATCATCTTCAACACCAGCGCCTGCACGGCCGCCGCCAGACCCAGTTCGGCGGCCAGCACCGCGAGGGCCGCCAGGAGCAGTCCGCCGAGCAGCGCGAGCAGGCTGGCGCCGTCGTCCTCGAAGCCGTCGGCCAGCCACGGGTCCACGTAGTCCAGCACCGGGACGACCGCCAGGCCCCCGAGACCGACGGCGATCGCCGACCACCGGACACGGCGTCGTGACTCAGCCGGATCGTCGTCGAGATCGCGCAGTGTGCTCACCGGTCCATCATCCCATCCCGTTCCCACTCCGCCGACCGCGCCACACACCCCGCACCGCGGCGTCGGCCCGCCGCGAAGGACTGTTCCTGCCGAGCATGCCGACACAGTAAGGTTCGCCTCATGACCGACAACACCACCGAATGGCGCATCGAGCACGACACCATGGGCGAGGTCAAGGTCCCCGCCCAGGCTCTCTACCGGGCCCAGACGCAGCGCGCCGTCGAGAACTTCCCCATCTCCGGCACGCCCATCGAGTCGGCCCAGATCAAGGCGCTGGCGCAGATCAAGGCCGCCTGCGCGACCGCGAACGCCGAGCTCGGCATCCTCGACGAGGACCTCGCGCAGGCCATCGTGGCCGCCGCCGAGGAGGTCGCCTCGGGCGTCCACGACGCGCACTTCCCCATCGACGTTTTCCAGACCGGCTCGGGCACGTCGAGCAATATGAACACCAACGAGGTCATCGCGACCCTCGCCACCCGCGCCCTGGGCCGCGAGGTGCACCCGAACGACCACGTCAACGCCTCGCAGTCGAGCAACGACGTCTTCCCGACGTCGATCCACGTCGCCGCGACCGCGTCGGCCACCCACGAGCTGCTGCCCGCGCTCGACCACCTCGCGCAGAGCCTGGAGCGCAAGGCCGGCGAGTTCGCCGAGGTCGTCAAGTCCGGCCGCACGCACCTGATGGACGCCACGCCGGTCACCCTCGGCCAGGAGTTCGCCGGCTACGCCGCGCAGGTCCGCAAGGGCATCGCGCGCGTCGGGTCGGCGCTGCCCGCGGCCGCCGAGGTCCCGCTGGGCGGCACCGCCGTCGGCACCGGCATCAACACGCCGAAGGGCTTCCCGCAGCGGGTCATCGCGCTGCTCGCCGAGCGCACCGGCCTGCCGATCACCGAGGCCGTCGACCACTTCGAGGCGCAGGGCGCGCGCGACGGCCTGGTCGAGATGTCGGGCCAGCTGCGCACCGTGGCGGTCAGCCTGAACAAGATCGCCAACGACCTGCGCTGGATGGGCTCGGGCCCGCGCACCGGCCTGGCCGAGATCAACCTGCCCGACCTGCAGCCCGGCTCCAGCATCATGCCCGGCAAGGTCAACCCGGTGCTGCCGGAGGCGACCCACCAGGTCGTCGCTCAGGTCGTCGGCAACGACGCCGCCATCGCCTTCTGCGGCGCGTCGGGCAACTTCGAGCTGAACGTGATGCTGCCGGTCATGGCCCGCAACCTGCTGGAGTCGATCCGTCTGCTCTCCAACGTCTCGCGGGTGCTGGCCGACCGTTGCGTCGACGGCGTCACCGCCAACGTCGAGCGCTGCCTGGAGCTGGCCGAGTCGAGCCCGTCGGTCGTCACGCCGCTCAACCGCCACATCGGCTACGAGAACGCCGCCGCCGTGGCCAAGAAGGCCGTCAAGGAGCGCAAGACGATCCGTCAGGTGGTCGTCGAGGAGGGTTACGTCGAGCGCGGCGACCTCACCGAGGCCGACCTCGACAGCGCCCTCGACGTGATGAGCATGACCCGCCCCTGAGCGGTACAGCGCGGAGCCCCTCGCCGACGCGTCGGCGAGGGGCTCCGCTCATCTCGGACGACCCTCCGGCACCACGAGCGGCGTCCCCGTCACCGGGTCGTCGATCACCCGGCACGGCAGCGAGAAGACCTCTTCGACCAACGCGGCGGTCACGACCTCGCCCGGCGGTCCCTGGGCGACGATCTCACCGTCGCGCATAGCGATGAGATGGGAGGCGTACCGGGCCGCGTGGTTGAGGTCGTGGAGCACCGCCACGATGGTGCGCCCCTGCCGGTTGAGGTCGCGCAGCAGTTCGAGGAGTTCGATCTGATGGGCGATGTCCAAGAAAGTGGTCGGCTCGTCGAGCAGGAGGATCGGCGTCTGCTGGGCCAGCGCCATCGCCACCCACACCCGCTGCCGCTGACCGCCCGACAACTCGTCGACCAGTCGGCCCGACAGCTCCGTGACCGAGGTGGCCTCCATCGCCTCGACGACCGCCTTCTCGTCCTGCTCGGTCCACTGACGGATCAGCTTCTGATAGGGGAAGCGGCCCCGCGCGACGAGGTCGGCGACCCGGATGCCGTCGGGGGCGAGAGCGCTCTGCGGGAGCAGTCCCACCCGCCGGGCCGCCTCTTTGGCCGGATAGGAGCCGATCGCGCGCCCGTCGAGCAGGACCGACCCTGCCTCCGGCGTCAGCAAGCGCGACAACACCCGCAACAGCGTCGACTTGCCGCACGCGTTCGGGCCGACGACGGCGGTGAACGACGCGTCGGGGATCGCCACCGACAGACTCTCGCCGACGACCTTCTTGTCATAGCCGAAGGTGGCCGACTCCACCCGTAGACGTGAGTGATCGGACACGGTGATCTCCTTCCCGAGGCCGTCGACGTCAGACACGGCGCCGCGCCTCGCCGACGACGAGCCAGATGAGGAACAATCCGCCGGCGACCACCGTGACGACGCCCGTCGGCATGCTCACGAACAGAAGGTGTTGGGCGGTCAGATCGGCCGACGCCAAGAGGAACGCCCCCAGGAACGCGGCGGGAGCGAGCGTGACGCCCGGTGTGCGCGCCACCCGTCTGGCCACCTGCGGCGCCGCGAGCGCGACGAAGGCGATCGGTCCCGCGCCCGCCGTCACGACGGCGGTCAGCCCGACGCCCAGCAGCATGGCGGCGCGGCGCGCCGACTCGACCCGCACGCCGGTCGCCGCGGCGGCGTCGTCGCCGAGTTCCAGCTGCCGCAGGATCGGCCCGTAGGCGAACACGGCCGCCAGCAACAGCGCCACGACCGCGGCGCCCCCGCCGAACTCCTCCCAGCCGACGCCCGCCAGCGAGCCGGTCCCCCAGACCGCCGCCCGGATCGCGACCTTCAGATCGGCGTTCAGCATGAGCCAGGTGTTGACCGAGCCCAGCATCGCCGAGATGGCGATGCCGACGATGATGAGCCGAAATCCCTGCACTCCGTGCTTCCAGGCCACGAGGTAGACGACGACGGCCGTCGCCATGCCGCCCGCGAAAGCTCCTCCGACGAGTTGGAGGTAGGAGCCGCCGAGGACGACGATGACCGTCAGGGCGCCCGTGTAGGCGCCGGCCGAGAACCCCATGACGTCGGGAGACGCCAGCGGGTTGCCGACCAGCGACTGGAACACCGCTCCCGACACGCCCAGCGCCGCGCCGAACACGACGGCGGCGAGGGCTCGCGGCAACCGCCACTCGACGACCACGGTGCGCGCGAACCCGGCCTCCGGGTCGCCGGTCAACGCCCCCCACACCTCGGGGAGGCTCAACGTGTAGTCGCCGCGCGTCAGCGCCCACACGGTCACGCCGACGGTCGCCAGCGCCAACACCGCGCACACCGCGACGCTGCGCGTCGGCCAGCGCAGCGCGGCCCCCGCGCGGCGCAGGACGATCGACCGATAGCCGAACTCCGGCGCGCTCACAGTCCGCTCGCCTTCGCCCGCCGCACCAGCGCGATCAGCACCGGCCCGCCGACGAAGGCGACCACGACGCCGACCGGCAGCTCGCCGGGGCGCAGGACCACCCGCCCGACGACGTCGGCCGTCAGCACCAGCGCCGGAGCCAGGACCACCGTGTGCAGGAGGATCCACCGCTGATCGGGACCGGTGATCCAGCGCGCCACGTGCGGGGTCATGAGCCCGACGAAGCCGATGGGGCCGGCGACCGCCGTGGCGCCTCCGGCCAACAGCGTCGCCGCCGCGATCACGAGGACGCGGGTCCGCGTCACCTGGGCGCCCAACGACGTCGCCAGGTCGTCGCCGAGGGCGATGGCGTTGAGCGAGTTCGCCGCGACCGCCGCCAGGACCAGGCCGACGGCGAGGAACGGCAGGACGGGCAGCAACTCCTCCCAACCGCGGTTCACGAGGCTGCCGGCGTACCAGCCCCGCATGCGGTCGAAGGCGTCCCGGTCGAGCAGCACGATCCCGCTCACCACGCCCGAGAGCACCGCCGACAACGCCACCCCGGCGAGCGTCAGCTGCAACGGGTCGACGCCGCCGCGACCGGCCGCGCCGACGAGGTACACCGCGACCGTCACCGCCAAGGCCCCGGCGAAGGCGAACCAGACGTAGTCGCCGACCGCCGTCGCGCCGAAGACGACCACGCCGACCACCACGAAGAACTCCGCGCCCGCGTTGACGCCCAGAAGGCCGGGATCGGCGAGCGGATTGCGCGTCAACGCCTGGATCAGCGCTCCCGACACGCCCAACGCCACGCCCACGCACACGGCCACGGCCGTCCGGGTGATCCGCATGTCCCACACGACATAGGCGTCGCCTCGGCCCGTGTCGTGGAGCAGCGCGTCCACCACGGTCGTCACGGGGATGTTCTTCGACCCCACCGCCACGCTGGCCAAGGAGACGACGAGCAGCACGACGCACGCGAGCGCGAGGCCCGCGACGCGCCGTGCCGCCAGAGCCCGCCCGCTACTGTCCACTCTGGTTGAGCGCGGACTCTTCGAGCTGCGGCATCACCTGGTCGAGCCACCAGGCGACGCTCGCCGGAGTCGGCGGGTTCACCGCGTACCAGGTGGTGTCCCGCAGGTACACGAGCGTCCCGTTCTGCGCGGCGGGCAGCTCCGCGACCCGGGGGTCGGCCTCCAGCGAGGCCCTGAACTCGCCCTCGGGATCGACGTACTCGTGCGTGACCAGGAAGACGACGTCGGCGGTCAGCTGATCGACGTTCTCCAGGGAGTACTTCGGAGCGCTCTCGGCGGTCTCGCCGTCCTCGTCGCTCGGCTGGCCCTCGCCGAGGGTCAACCCCAGGCCCAGGAGGGGGCCGTTGGCGTACTCGGTGAGCCACAGCTGCTGGTCCTCGTCGCTGAGCACCGCGAGCTGGAAGCTCTTGCCCTGCAAGCCGGGCAGCTTCTCGGCGGCCGTCGCGAGCGTGGCGTCATAGGCCGCGACCGCCTCGTCCACCACCGCGTCGTCGTGTCCGGTGAGGGTCGCGAGGTCGGCCAGGCTCTCCTGCCACGTCGTGGCGCCGCCCTCGGCCTGGGTGTACCGGCCCGCGTAGGTCGGCGCGATCTCGGACAGGTCCTCGTAGAGCTTCTCGTCGATCTGCCACGGGTTGCCGCCGACGATCAGATCCGGCTCCCACTCGGCCACGGCCTCGGCGGAGATGTTCCAGTCCGCGTCCCACAGGTCGGGGTCGAACTCGCCGTCGTAGTCGAGCCACGGGTAGTCGTCGAGGTCGGCTTTCCCGCCGACCACCACCAGCGGCTCCTCGCCCAGGACGTCGAGCAGTTCCACCATGGCGGCGTCGAGGACGAGGATCCGCTCCGGCTTCTCGTCGACCGTGATCTCGCCGTAGGCCGCGTCGACCGTGGCGAAGCCGGGACCGGCCTTCTCGGAGGATCCGGAGCAGCCGGCCAGCGCGAGGGCCGCCGTCAGGAGGAACGCGGTCAGCGACCTCGTTCGTGTCGTCGTGGTCATCGTCGTCGCCTTTCGCTCGGTCACATCGCTGTGAGTCACCCGAGCCACTGTAAGTTAGTCTTACCTAAAAGATGGCCAGCGAACTCCCACCTGGTTGTCACCGACGGAGCGGAGGCACGGCGTGATGCTGGTCAACGCTCCTCCGTCGCTCCCCGGCGCCCACAAGCACGAGCCCGACGACCTCGACGAGCCGCTGGTGCTGTGGGTCGGCGCCGGCGTCGCCCAGGTGCGCCTCGGCGGGAGCGACCATCGCCGGATCGAAGCGGGGTCGGCGATCTGGCTGCCGCCCGGGACCGAGCACGACGTGTGGACCGAGCCCGGATCGCTGGCGATGCCGCTCTGGGGGTTCGACGCACCGCCCGGGACCGACCCGGAGCGCGTCCACGCCTTCGACATGCCCGTCGGCTCCTCGTCCGCGTTGATCGAGCACTACGCCTCGCAGGGCTTCCAGGGCCACCCGTGGAGAAGCACCTCCCCGGCTCCGACGGAACCGCGGCCGCTGTCGGCCGTCGTGGCGGCGCCCCCGATGCCGCGCGGCGGCCCGGCCCGACGCGTGGCCCAGGAGGTGCGCGACTACCCCGCCCTCGACCACACCCTGCACGACTGGGCCGTGTGGGCCGCGTGCAGCCCGAACACGCTGCGGCGCGCCTTCGTCGCCCAGACCGGACTGACCTTCGCCGAGTGGCGCCTCGCGTCCCGGCTGGCGCACGCGGCCGGTCTGCTCGCCTCCGGCGCGACAGTCGGCGAGGCCGGCGCCGCCGTCGGCTTCGCCTCGCGGTGGGGCTTCGCCGGCGCCTTCCGCAGCCACTACGGCCTGACACCGCGCGACTTCGCCGCTCAGGCCGCCACGCGGTCCGAGGGCGTCGACCCGGCCCCTCCGGTGCAGCCGACCTGCGAGCCGCTGGACGAGAACGTCATGCTGTGGGTGCGCGGCGGGGAGCTGCGCGCCCGGTTCGCCGACACGGCCTGGGTCGGACGCGCCGACGACGTCGTCTGGCTGCCGGCCGGCGCCGTGGTCGAGCGCGCGCCCGACGCCGCCCTGCCGTTGAGCGTCTTGTGCACCGAATGCGTCCGTCTCGAACGCCCTCGCCGCGTGCGCTTCGCCCGCGGCTGGCACGACTGGCTCGTGTGGGCGTCGGTCAGCACCAACACGCTCCTGCGGCCCGAGGAACACCGCGGACGGCACCCCCGGCTGGCCCGCCCGCTCCACTCCCACGTCATCGACGCCTTCGAGGCCCAGAGCGCGGTGGAGCGCGCCCGCGCCGTGCCGCTGCCCTCCGACCCGGCGGCCCGGGCCGTCGCCGAGGCCTTCCTGCGGTCGCCGGACGCCGACGACCGCCGGCGGTCCCGCGAGACGCCCGCCGAGGTGCGGCAGGCCTTCCGCCGCGACACCGGCCTGAGCTTCGCCGACTGGCGTCTCGCCGCCCGCATGCGAGCGGCCCGCAAGCTCCTCCACGACGGCGTCCCCAGCGGCAGCGTCGCGCCGCGCGTCGGCTACACGATGACGTCGAACTTCTCGCGCGCCTTCACCCGCTTCCACGGCGTCGGCCCCCGCGAGTTCCAGCATCTCGAAGGCCCCGAGGACCATCTGCTCCTCGGCTGAGTCAGCCGCGCATGGCGACGCCGCGCCGCCAGTACCCCATGAACGCGACCTGACGGCGATGCACGCCGAGGTCGTCGACGAGATGCCGCCGCAGCGTGGTCACCACCTTGCTCTCCCCGGCGATCCAGACGTACAGGCCGGGAATGCCGTCGGCCGGCTCGTCCAGGTCGGCGTCGGAGGAGGAGAAGGTCGGCGTCTCCCAGAGGTCGTCGTCCACCTCCTCGTCCGGGACCGGCTCACCGCCCAGGCCGCCCAGGCAGCCGAGCACCGCCGCGGTCAGCCGCTCGCCGAGCCCGGCTCCGTCGCGCGGCAGCCAGGTCACCTCGACGCCCGCCGGCGCGACGACCTCCAGCACGTCGGCGCCGGTCGGCACCTCGCAGAAAGCGTGGCCGCGCACGTCGTCGGCCAGGTCGCCGAGGATGCGGGAGATCGCGGGCACGGCCGTCTCGTCGCCGGCGAGCACCACGCGCGCGGCGTCGCCGGGGTCGTACTCGATGCCGCCCCAGTCGGCGCCGAGGCGCGGCCCCACCACGACCACCTCGTCGCCCGGCCGAGCCGCCGCCGCCCATGACGACGCCGGACCGGTGGCCCCCGGCTCCAGGTGCAGCACGAAGTCGACCACCAGCCGACGGTCGGCGCCCACGCCGCGCACGTCCCTCACCGAGTAGGTGCGCATGGCCCCCCGCTCGGCCTCCGGCAGCGACTCCCAGACCGAGTACCACCCGTCGCCATAGGCGCGCAGATCGGGCGCCGGACGTCCCGCCGACGGGAAGACCACCTTGAAGCGCTGGTCGTAGAAAGGGCCGTCCACCCCGAAATCGGCCAGCTCCTCGCCGCCGAGCTCGATCCGGGCAAAGTGCGGCGACACCCGTGTCGCGCTGACGACGCGCGCCCTGGCCACCACGGTCTCCGGTTCGGTCATCTTTCCTCCTGGCATCGATTCAGCCGTCCCCTCGTACCGCCCCGGGCGAGGCCACCAGCCGACTCCGACAGCACCCGCGTCACGCTAATGCCCGACGTCGGCGGCGACGGCCACCCGTCCGTCAGATTGTTGTCATCGCGCCGTCAGCCGCTCGGCCAGCACGACGCCGTTCTTCGAGAACACCTCGCGCCACGCGCCGCCGTGCTCGCTCTGCGCCCAGGCCGCAGGGTCGGCGGGCGAGCCGAGGCCGGCGGAGGTGTCGAACAGGACGTACTCGGGCACGACGTCGCCGATCGTGCCGGTCCAGTAGGCCTGGTGGCCGGTGACGACGTGGCCGAGCAGGGCGATGTCGGTCTCCACCGAGGCGCCCTCGGGGATCAGCGCGACGGCCGCGCGCCCGGCCTCGGCGCGCGGGGTGTCGCGGTACGTGTCGGCGTCGAGCAGGGTCGATAGCGGCGAGCCGAACAGCGTCACGACGGTCACGCCCGCCGCCAACGGGGCCGCCCAGCGCAGCCGCGGCCGCCGCTCCATCGCCTCGACCGCCGCGCAGAACACCACCGGCATCAGCACCAGCGAGTAGTGCCAGTCGGTGCCCCAGTAGTACGGGACGTCGCCGACGAACCGCCAGGCGAAGGTCGGGACCACGACGAGCGCCCACGGCGAGAACCACGCCGCGAAGCCGGTGATCGCGAACGTCAGCAGCACGGTCGTCAGCTTGGTCCACGGCTCGGCGAGCAGCGTCTCGACCACCCCCGCCTCGCCGCCGAGCGTGCCGACGTAGGCGTACCGGCCCGCGTCGTTGACGTTCGGCAGCACGACCAGCACCGCGAGGACGAAGCCCGCCAGCCCGCATCCCGCCGTGATCAGGCCGAGCTTGCGCTGGCCGGCCCACCACAGCAGCCCGCCCACGACCATCACCGTCAGTCCCAGGTCCTCTTTGACGAAGACCAGCGGGACCGACCACGCCGCGACCGCCGTCCACCGTCGTTCCACCCACGCCGCCCCGGCCAGCGCCAGCAGCGGCGCGGCGAAGGCCACCTCGTGGAACTCCGCGTCGACCGCCGACTGCACGCCGAACGACAGCGCGCAGCACAGTCCGAGCGTCACGCCCACGGCGAGCCCGAGCCGCCGGACCGCGAGCGCCGTCACGACGTAGGACGCCCAGCCGATCAGCAGCACCTGCGCGATCAGCAGGGTCTGCGCCGCCGGGAACAGCCGGTACGCCGGGGCCAGCAGCGCCGTCGCCGGCGAGAAGTGGTCCCCCAGGATGTTGAACCCCGGACCTTTGACGTCGACGATCGGCGCCCCGAGGCCGGCGTATCCGGCGACCGCCTGCTCGAAGATCGCCAGGTCCCATGAGCGCATCTCGAAACGCGCGAAGTTCCGCAGCGCCAGCAGCCCGTAGGGCAGCGACGAGCCCGCGGCGACCAGGGCGGGGAGCACCCGGTCGGCCGCCCTCCGCGCGCGCTCGCTCGGCGGGGCGGTCACCCTGCCGTCAGGTTCTCGCCAGTGTCGGGGTCGAAGAGCGTCACCGCCGACCGCGGGATCGCGACGGCGATCTCCTCGTCGACGGCGACCGACGTGCCGACCGGGGCCTGCGCCACCAGGAAGTCCTGGAACAGGTCGAACTCGAACATCTCCTCGACCTCGTCGAGCACCTCGCCGAGCGCCGGGTCGAGGTCGAAGCCCAGGTAGGCGTACTGCGCGCGGGCATGCCACTCGACCTCGTCGACACGGGCGGTGAACTCGACCAGGTCGTCACCGTCCGCGCCGCCCACGTGGCAGTGCTCGGGCCTGACGCCGGCGATGACCACCGGACGGTCGCCGACAGCCTCCTCGAAACGGTCGTCGACGGGGATCGGGACGAGCGGGGTGACCAGCTGATCCTCGTCGCGGAAGGCCGGCAGCAGGTTCATCGGCGGCGAGCCGAGATAGCCGGCCACGAACATGTCGGCGGGCCGCTCGTACAGGTCCTGCGGCGAGCCGACCTGGCGGATCCGCCCCTGGTGCAGCACCGCGACCCGTCCGCCGAAGCTCAACGCCTCGTCGACCGAGGACGTCGCCACCAGCGAGGTGCGGTCACGGTCGGCCTGCCACCGCTGCACCACCGAGCGCACGTGTGGACGGACTCGCTCGGACTGGGCCGAGAAGGGGTCGTCGAAGAGCCAGAGACTCGCGTCGCGCACCAGGGAGCGGCCGACGGCGACGCGCTGCTTCTGGTCGTCGCCGAGCTTGCCGGGCCGCAGGTCGAGCACGTCGCGCAAGGCCAGGTCGACGACGACCTCCTCGACCCGGTCGGCCAGCTCGACGCGGTTGTGCTTGCGGCGCAGCGTCGCGGCGAAGGTGAGGTTGTCGAGCACGTCGCGGCGCGGATGCAGGGCGTAGTCGTCGAAGACCATCGCGACGTCGCGACGACGCGGCGGCAGCCCGGTGACGTCGGCGTCGTCGATCAGCACCTCCCCCTCGTCCGGTCGCTGCAGGCCGACGACGGTGCGCAGCAGCGCGGTGCGGGAGGCGGCCGACGGGCCGACCACCGCGACGGTCTCGGAGTCGGCCACGTCGAGGTCGACCTCGTCGAGCAGCAGATGTCCGGTGGGCGCCACGACCGTGACGCCGTTCAGGCGCAGAGAACTCATCGGGGGGACCCTCCCAGGAGTCGGGTGATGACACGGGGCGCGACGAGCGCGAGCAGGGCGACCGGGGCGGTCCAGCACAGGCCGACCGCCGCGACGGCGGCGTGCTGGCCGGGCTCGCCCGCGCGGTCCAGCAGCAGCACCGGCAGCGTCGTCGACGATGGGCCGGTGACCGACGTCGCCAGCGCGAGGTCTTGGGCCGCGACGAGGAAGGTCAGCAGCAGGCCGACTCCGATCGCCGGGCCCGCCGTCGGCAGCAGGACCCGGAAGAACACCGTGCGGGCGCCGCCGCCGTCGACGGCGACCGCCTCGGCGAGCGTCCACGGGACGCCCCGCATCGCGGAGGTGAGCACCCAGACCGCGAACGGGACCGTCACGACGAGCTGGGCGAGGGCGACCCTCGGCGTCGTGGCCGCGAACGGCCCGCCGAGGCGCACGACGAGGTCGCCCGCGCCGACCGCGAGAGCCGTGGTCGGCGCCAGCACGACCATCACGACGGCCGCGCGCGCGACGGGGCCGAACCGCCAGCGCGTGCGGGCCAGCACGACCGACAACGGCAGGGCGACCACCGCGCCGACCGCCGTGGCCAGACCCGCCGAGGCCAGCGACCGTTGCGCGGCGTCGACCAGGGCCGCGTCGTCGACGAGCGCGCCGAACGCGCCGGTCGTCCAGGCCTCGGGCCACAGCGACGTCGGCACGGCCTCGTCGCTCATCGCCAGCGAGACGATCCAGAGCAGCGGGATGAGCGTGAGCACGAAGAACGCCTCGACGCCGAGCACCGCCCACATCGACAGGCGCCCGGGCGAGTCGGCGACCATGACGCCCCAGGCGCTGGTCGCCATGAGCATCCCCGCCACGACCATCCACAGCACGCGGTCGGGCGCGGGCACCATGAAGATGGCGTAGTTGGCCAGCCCGAACCCGCTGACGAAGGCGACGATCGCCGCCGAGAGCCGGGACCGCACGGTGGGGATGGTGGGGGTCATCGGGTCCTCACCGTCCGCGACAGCAGCAGCGCGGCGACGCCGATCAGCGCCGAGCACACGATCAGCACGACGCCCGCCGCGGCGGCCGGGCCGGTCTGGAAGGAGCCGAAGGCGTTGTCGGCGACGAGCGCGGAGCCGGTGGTGCGGAAGGAGCCCGGCTCGCGCACGAGCAGCGGGCCGTCGAGCAGCCGCCAGGAGTCGAGCGCCCGGTAGGCCAGCACGGCGAGCAGCGTCGGCGTGAGCGCGGGCCAGATCACCCGCCGCCACCGCTGCCACGACGTCGCGCCGTCGACGAGGGCCGCGTCGAGCAAGGAGGTGGGGACGCGGGACAGCCCCGCGTGCAGCAGGACGACCACCAGGCCCGTGGTGCGCCACATCTCGCCGACGACGACGCCGATCAACGCCGTAGTGGCGCCCCCGTCGTCGAGGCCGAACCACGAGGCGATGAAACCGCCCTCGACGGCCGTCCGGCCCGCCGTCGCGCCGACGACCAGGCCGACTCCGGCCGGGACGAGCGCGAGCCATCGGGCGGGCCACCACAGGATCGAGAGGTGCCACAGCGCGATGGCGAAGGCCAGCCCCAACGCCAGCTGCGCGGCCGTGAGCGTCACCATGACCACGGTCGTCGTGCCGATCGACGTCCACCACGGCGCCGATCCCAGCACGCCCAGGTAGTTCTCCAGGCCGACGAACCCGCCGCGCGCGCCGACCCCGCCGTGCAGCGAGAGCCAGACGAGCCAGACGAGCGGGACCGCGACAACCAGCGCGAGCAGCGCCAGCGCGGGGGCCGACCATCCGAGCTCGGCGCGGCGCACCGGTCGGCGCGGGCCGGACATCCCGACGTCCTCGCCGCCCGTCCAGGTCAGCTCGCCGCGCTTCACAGCAGTCCTCCGTCGAGAAGGCGTCGGGCCTCGGCGGCGGAGATCGCCGGGGTGGCGCCGCCGACCCGCGCGAGCGGCAGCCAGGTCGACTCGACGGCCTGTCCGACGAGGAAGGCCTCGGTCGAGTTCGGCTCCGGCGCGCCCTGGGCCATCGCGGCCGAGACGAGCTCCGTCTCGCCGACGGCCTCGCCGACCGCCTCGGACTTCAACGTGTCCTGGAGCGTCGGCAGGTGTCCGGTGGACAGGGCGAGCATCTCCTGCGCCTCCGCTCCGGTGAGGCAGGCGATCGCGGCGAAGGCCTTCTCCCGTCGGTCGCTCGCGTCGGCGACCGCCAACGAGGCGCCGGTGAGCGGCGTCCGTGCGACCTCGACCTCACCGGACGCCCGTGGATAAGCAGTCACCTCCACCTCGGCGCGCACCGGCCGCAACTCCGCCGACGACAGCGCGGAGATCGGGGCGACGAGGAAGGAGCCGCCCGGGGCGGCGAAAGAGGAGACGGCGTCCTCGGACGGACCGGGGCCGACCGCGGCGGCGGCGTAGGCGGCGACGAGGGCGGCGGCCACGCCCGCAGCGGCTCCGCTGAGCGGTCCGGCCGGGTCGCCGGGGTCGCCGGGGGCCCGTTCCGACCCCGCGCCGACGATCAGCGCGCTCACCCACTGCGCCATGGTCGCGTCGATCTGGACGGTCCCGCCGATCCGGGCGGCGCCGGTGACGAGGGCGTCCCACCCGACGCCGCCGGACAGGTCGAGCCCGGCCCGCTCGGCGGCCGACCCCCGGGAGAAGAGCACCTGCGGCTCGTACCACCAGGGCACGGTCGCCAGCCGTCCGTCGACGGTGGAGGCGGCGAGCGCGGCCTCGGTCCGGCCGTTCTCGAAGTCCTCGCGCAGCTTCTTCGGCACGTCGGCGAGCAGTCCGGCGGCGGCCAGGTCGCCGGTCAGCGCGGTGTCGACGGCGATCAGGTCGAGGTCGTCGTCGGCGCGCGACCGGCGCAGCAGGTCGGCTCGTCGCTCCGCGACGCCGTCGGGAGCCTCCACCAGTTCGATCCGATAGGCGCCCTCCGACGCGTCGGAGCAGCTCCGCGCCAGCGCGGCGTAGTCGGAGGAGTCGGCGACATACCACCGCAGCGTGGGCACGCCGGTCTCGGCGGCTCCTGCGCAAGCCGCCAGTCCGGTCATGAGCGCGGCGACCACGACGGAGGCGACGCGCCCCGAGTCATGGCTGGGCACGGGTCAACTCTGGCATACCCACCGGCCACAGTGACGAACGCCTCACCGGGTGTCTCGGCAGGTCAGAGCGCCAGGTCCTCCAGCATCTCGGTCACCAGCGCGGCGACCGGCGAGCGCTCCGAACGGGTCAGCGTGACGTGGGCGAACAACGGATGCCCCTTCAGCTTCTCCACGACCGCGACCACGCCGTCGTGACGACCGACCCGCAGGTTGTCGCGCTGGGCGACGTCGTGGGTGAGCACGACCTTGGAGTTCGCGCCGATCCGCGACAGCACGGTCAGCAGGACGTTGCGCTCCAGCGACTGCGCCTCGTCGACGATCACGAAGGCGTCGTGCAGGGACCGGCCGCGGATGTGGGTCAGCGGGAGCACCTCCAACATGCCCCGGTCGAGGATCTCCTCGACGACGGCCGGGGAGGCGACCGCGCCGAGGGTGTCGAAGACGGCCTGCGCCCACGGCCCCATCTTCTCGTTCTCGCCGCCCGGCAGATAGCCGAGCTCCTGCCCGCCGACGGCGTAGAGCGGCCGGAAGACGACCACCTTCTGCTGCTGCCCGCGCTCCATGACCGCCTCCAGTCCGGCACAGACCGCCAGCGCCGACTTGCCGGTGCCGGCCCGTCCGCCGAGCGAGACGATGCCGACGTCGGGGTCGAGCAGCAGGTCGAGGGCGACCCGCTGCTCGGCCGAGCGCCCGTGCAGACCGAAGGCCTCACGGTCGCCGCGCACCAGCAGCACCCGCTTGTCGGCGGCGACCCGGCCGAGTCCGCTGCCGTGGTCGGCCAGCAGCACCAGGCCGGTGTGCGTCGGCAGCTCGGCGGCCTCCGGCAGGTCGACCTCGCCGCGCTCGTACAGCTCGTCGAGGTCGGCGGCGGCGACCTCCAGCTCGCGCATGCCGGTCCAACCCGTCTCCGGCGCCCACTCGGCCCGGTACTCCTCGGCGGCCAGGCCGACCGCCGACGCCTTGACCCGCATCGGCAGGTCCTTCGAGACGAGCGTGACCGCGTGCCCCTCCTCGGCGAGGTTCGCCGCGACGCTCAGAATCCGGGTGTCGTTGTCGCCGAGCCGGAAGCCGGGCGGCAGCGCGGAGGCGTCGACGTGGTTCAGCTCGACGCGCAGCGTGCCGCCCTCCTCGCCGACCGGCAGCGGACGGTCGAGCGCGCCGTGACGGACGCGCAGGTCGTCGAGGAAGCGCAGCGCGGCGCGGGCGAAGTAGCCGAGCTCGGGGTGGTGGCGCTTGGCCTCCAGCTCGGTGACGACCACCACCGGCAGGACCACCTCGTGCTCGTGGAAGCGGGTCAGGGCGCCCGGGTCGGCCAGCAGGACGCTGGTGTCGAGGACGTAGGTGCGGCGCGGGGTCGGATTCACAGCCACGGCTGTCTCCTCAACGGGCCGGCACGCGCCCCCGCGCGCCGGCCCTAGTCGTCGATACGCGGGTGGGGCCGGCCTGGCTCAGGGGCGAGCGTGGACACACCCGCAACGTAACCCGGGGCCGGCTCCTCCCGGGGACGACACGCGGCCGGCCGTGTGACGCCTGGGTGAACAGACGGCGACGTGCGCGCCGCTCCGGCCCGCCGCTCACGCGCCGAAGCGGCGCTCCCGGTTCGCGTAGCTGCGCATGGCGCGCAGCAGGTCGACGCGGCGCAACGCCGGCCAGAGCACGTCGGTGAAGTAGAACTCCGAGTGGACGCTCTGCCACAGCAGGAAGCCGGACAGCCGCTGCTCGCCGGAGGTGCGGATGACGAGGTCGGGGTCGGGCTGGCCCTTGGTGTAGAGGTGCTCGGCGATGTCGTCGACCTCGAGGGTGTGCGCGACCTCCTCCAGCGAGCGCCCCTTCGCGGCCTCGTCGAGCAGCAGCGAGCGCATCGCGTCGGTCAGCTCCTGGCGTCCGCCGTAGCCGACGCAGATGTTGACCTGCAGCTCGGCTCCGGCGCTGCGGTCGGCCGCGGCCTGGAGGCGCTCGGCGGAGTCGGCCGGGAGCAGGTGGAGGCTGCCGATGAGCCGCAGCTTCCAGCGTCCGTCGGCGGCGAGCCGGTCGACGAGGTCCTCGACGGCGGCGAGGATGCTGCGCACCTCGGACTCGTCGCGCTGCAGGTTGTCGGTCGAGAGCACCCAGAAGGTGACGATGCGCACACCGAGCTCGTGGCACCAGCCGAGGAACTCGTCGATCTTGGCCGCGCCCGCCTGGTAGCCGCTCTCCAGATCTCGCCCGGCGTCCTTGGCCCACCGGCGGTTGCCGTCAACGATGGCGCCGATGTGATGGGGCAGGCGCGTCGGATCGAGCCGTCGCGCCAGCCGCCGCTCGTACGCGCCGTACGCGAGAGAACTCAGAGCCATAGACGCTAATGTAACCGCATGGCCGACCTCGAGACGTCGAACGACGAGTCCGCGCTGGCGCGTTTCACACCGCAGTTGGACACCATCAAGCCGAAGCTGCGCGGCTGGCTGCACGCCGCGATCGCGCCGCTGTCGTTCGTCTCGTTCCTCGTCCTCATGGTGATCGCCGACGACGTGAAGGTGCGCGCGGGCGCGGCGGTGTTCATGGTGGCGGCGTTGGCGCTGTTCACCTGTAGCGCGCTCTACCACACGCGCACCTGGACCGAAGAGGTCCGGATGATCTGGAAACGGATCGACCACTCCAACATCTTCCTGCTGATCGCCGGCTCCTACACCCCGTTCTGCCTGCTGCTGCTCAGCGCCACGCACGCCGTCGTCATGCTCAGCGTCGTCTGGGGCGGGGCCGTGCTCGGCATGCTGTTCCGGGTGTTCTGGATCGGCGCTCCCCGCTGGATCTACGTGCCGCTGTACGTGGCGCTCGGCTGGGCGGCGGTGTTGTACTGGCGCGAGTTCGCCGACAACGCTCCGACCTCCGTCATCGTGCTGATGGTCGTCGGCGGCGGCCTCTACACCCTCGGCGCGGCCGTCTACGGCTTCAAGCGCCCCGACCCGTGGCCGCGCTGGTACGGCTTCCACGAGGTCTTCCACACGCTCACCATCGCCGCCTTCGTCGTCCACTACATCGGCGTCAGCATCCTCGCATACAGCGAGTACTAACGTCCCCCTGAGGCGGTGAGTTGTCCACCTTTGCCGGGTGGTCGGTGGCTCATCCACGCTATGGGCGCTCATAGGGTGGATGAGCCACCGGCTCACAGAATCAGCGCGTGGGGCAAATCGGCCAGATCAGTTATCGGAGCCTGGCACACGAAGCCCCGGCAGACGTAGGCGGCCGGCTGGCCGTCGCGGACGCTCCGGTCGGCGAACAGCGGGAGGTCCAGGCCCTCGTCCCCACCGACCACGACCGCTCCCGGCGAGGTGAGACCGAGGGCGGCGCGCAGCATCACGTCGCGTTCCCCCGGAGCGCCGACGACGGCGACCTCGACCGGTCCGGCGAGCAGCGCCTCGGCGACGCCGAGGATGTGGCCGGCGAAACGCGGGTCGCGCGTGGCGATCGGCGCGGCGGCGGCCACCGCTCGTTCGGCGGCCTCCCGCCAGCGGGCCTGCCCGGTGATCGCAGCGGCGACCAGGAACGCCGAGGCGGCGGCGCTCGTGCCGGACGGGTGGGCGTTGTCAGCGGTGTCGCGGGGGGCCACCACCAGATCGTCGGCGGGCGAGTCGATCAACGCGCCACGCTCGTCGGCGAAGTCGGCGAGCACGCGTTCCAGGAGCGCCAGCGCCCGGTCGGCCCAGACCGGGTCGCCGGTGACGGCCAGGACCGAGAAGAACGCCTCGGCGACGGCCGCGTGGTCGTCGAGCACGCCCGCGTGGGCGCTGGCGACGCCGTCGCGCGAGGAGCGGATGAGGCGGTCGCCGTCGAGGTGGACCTCGGCCAGCAGCTCGGCGGCGGTGACGGCGGCGGCGGTGAACTCCGGCTCGTCGAGCAGCACGCCGGTCTCGATCAGCGCGATGATCGTCCAGCCGTTCCAGGAGGCGATCACCTTGTCGTCGCGAGCCGGACGGGTGCGCTGGGCGCGGGCCTCCCGCAGGGCGGCTTTGATTCGCTCCCACCGTGGAGCGTCGGCCGGGTCGCGGTGGAGTTGGAGGGTGGAGGCACCCCGCTCGAAGGTGCCGTGCTCGGTCACGCCCAGCAGGTCGGCGGCCCACGCGCCGTCGTCCGGGCCGAGCGCGTCGGCCAGCTGGGCGGGGGTCCAGACGTAGAACGTGCCCTCGTGGCCGTCGCTGTCGGCGTCGAGCGCGGAGGCGAAGCCGCCCTCGGGGGTGCGGAGCTCGGCGAGCAGGAAGCGGGCGGTCTCGCGGGCGACGCGTTCGGCCAGTTCCGAGCCGGTGGCGCGATGCCAGTGGGTGTAGGCGCGCAGCAGCAGGGCGTTGTCGTAGAGCATCTTCTCGAAGTGCGGCACCCGCCAGAAGCGGTCGACGCCGTAGCGGGCGAAGCCGCCGCCGAGCTGGTCGTAGAGGCCGCCGCGCGCCATCGCCTCGAAGGTCTGCTCGGCCATGGCGAGGGCCGGGGAGTCGGCGGCGCGGTCGTGGTGGCGCAGCAGGAACTCCAGGACCATGGACGGCGGGAATTTGGGGGCGATCCCGAAGCCTCCGGCGTCGGCGTCGAAGCGGCGGTGGAGGGCGCTGACGGCCCGGTCGAGGGCGTCGGCGTCGACCGGACCGCCGCCCGACTCCTTCGCGGCGCGCAGGTGCTCGACCACCTGTCGTCCCGACCCGACGACCTCGTCGCGGTGGTCCTCCCAGGCGTCGACGAGGGCTTGCAGGACTTGCGTGAAGGCGGGGCGGCCCTGGACAGGCTCCGGTGGGAAGTAGGTGCCGGCGAAGAACGGCTCGCCGTCGGGGGTGAGCACGCACGTCATCGGCCACCCGCCCTCCTGCGTCATCGCCTGAAGGGCCTGCATGTAGACCGCGTCGACGTCCGGCCGCTCCTCCCGGTCCACCTTGACGTTGACGAAATGCGCGTTCATATACGCCGCCGTCGTCTCATCCTCGAACGACTCGTGCGCCATGACATGACACCAGTGACAGGCCGCGTACCCGACCGACAGCAGCACTGGCCGGTCCAACCGCTTGGCCTCGGCGAAGGCTTCGCTCCCCCACTCCCACCAATCCACAGGATTGTCAGCATGCTGCTGAAGATACGGCGACTGCGCGGCGGCGAGACGGTTCACGCCTTCCACTGTGTCACTCACTGCCTGGCACAGCCCAGCCCGTCATCGGCCGACCCAAAGCGGTGAGAATGATCGCCCGCTACGACTGGGCAAGACCAAGGGGCTACCAGAACCGCATGGACCGCACGCTGATCCCGCCACCGGTGATGACACACCCCGACCGTTGGCGACTCGACCAGTTGCTCGCCTGGGAGGAGAAGCGCATCGCCCTGGCCGAGGCCGCGCTGGAGGCCCCCGTCGCACCCGCGCGGGAGGGGGTCGGGCTCACCGACCTTCTCCCGCAGCCCAAGCGACGGCGGCGTGCGGGATGGTCCAGGTTGTGGCTACAGCGGAGCCACAATCTCAGACCCGTACCGTCCTATGACTCCCGCATGGCTCGAACCCGTACCGTCCTGTGACCCGACCAGTTTTCAGACCCGTACCGCTTTATCACCTCAGCATCACATGAACCCGTACCGTCCTGTGACCTTCTTAATAGGATGGGGCCATGAGAGACGATCAACGGCGGCAGCGGCTCGTCGACTCGAACCCGTGGTGGCGCGCCGCGAGTGCGGGCGAAGACCCTACGGCATGGACAACTCATCACCGGGTTCTCCGGAACCGATCAGAGTATGACCTCGGCTTCCGGCCGACCATTCTCGATGACATCCAAACCGGGCCGGTCACGAACCTCCTGACCGTGCTCACCGGCCCCCGCCGCATCGGCAAGTCCGTTGCGCTCTTGGACGTCGCCGCCACCTTGTGCGCACGCGCTGACCTCGACCCGCGCCAAGTGGTCTACCTGCCGTGCGACGGAATGAACGCTCAGGACGTCCACCGAAGCCTCGTCCTCGCACGCGAAGTAACCCGCGCCATCGACTTCGACCAGCCGAAGCCCCGCGTATGGCTGCTCGACGAGATCAGCGGCGTCACGGGCTGGACCACCACTCTGAAACTCGCCAGGGACATCACCACCTTTGGCGACGACACCGTGGTCGCGACCGGCAGCCGATGGGTTGCTGGCGAGGACGTCGAAGGGAACCTGTTCGCGGGACGCGCTGGAACGACGTCCGGTCGTCGCACACGACTCCTGCTGCCGATGACATTCCGGGACTTCCTCACCACCTCACGGCGCATGACACCGGCGCTGGACCCGGTTCACGTCAGCGAGTTACAAAGCCCGGCGGTCGCACGGGCGCTCGACGGCATAGGTTTCGACATCGACGCCTACGACCTCGCATGGCAGGACTACTTGACCTGCGGCGGCTTCCCTCGCGCAGTCGCGGAACACACCCGAAACGGCACCGTCTCGGACAACTACCTGGATGACATCCGCTCCTGGCTCCGCATCGACGTTGACCCCGAAGGGCCACAGGATTCAGTGCCGCGCCTGCTCAGCGAGATCACCTCCCGCTCCACGAGTCCTCTCAACATCGCCAATATCGCCAAAGAGCTCGGCCAGACCCGAAAGGTCGCAGAGCGCCGTCTCCATCGCCTCATCTCCAGCCACGCGGCCCTCTGGTGTCCCCGTCGAGAGGGAGACAGGATCGTGGCCGGCTCACAGTCGAAGCTCTACCTCACCGACCCCCTCCTCGCCTCGCTGCCGTCGCGGCTCAGAGCGGGCCTGCCCACGCCAGACATGACCAGGCTCACCGAGATGACCATCGGCGTCGCATTAGCTCGCGCAATCGACGATCTCGAGGAGGGACGCTGGGTCAGTGGCGACACCATCGGCTACGCCAGGACCGCCCGGGAGGGCGAGGTCGACCTCGGGCCAGTCACCGTCCCATCCGCAGCCGGGACTATCCCAACCGTCCCGATAGAAAGCAAGTGGGTAGACCAGGGCTGGAAGGGCGAGTCCAAGACGATCGACGGCAAGTACGGTCGCGGCATCCTCGCAACCAAGTCCGTCCTCGACGTCAGCGGCAACGTGTGGGCCGTCCCCGCGCCCTTCGTCGCTCTCCTACTCCAATAAGCCCACCGGCAAAGGTTTAAAGCCGTGAGCGATCTGCACGCCGAGTTGGAGAGCCTGCGGGCCGAGAACGCGCGCTTGCGCAAGCTCCTCAAGCTGACCGACGCCGAAGCTACTCCTGCCGCCGGAACCCAAACCGCGTATTCGACAAAGCGCCCGGTCCAGTGAATGCGCAGTCGGCGCCACAAGCGAAGGTTGAGTTCTACGCGGCGTTGTTCGGCGCTCGTCGGGATGTCTATGCCGTTCGCTGGGAGAACGCGCGCACCAGCAAGTCGGGGTGGATGCCCGCTGTCGAGGGCGGGTGGCGCAAGGGCCGCCCTGCTTCCGACGTCCGCCACTTGCCATTGACGCCCGAAGTGCTCGCGGCGCACCTGACCGAGGACGTTCATATCGGCCTGTATCCGATTCTTCGAGGCGATCAGACTTGCTGGCTCGCTGCTGACTTCGACGGGCAGGCCGCGATGCTCGACGCACTCGCCTACCTCAAGGCCGCACGAGCGGTCGGAGCGCCGGCGGCGTTGGAGGTGTCGCGCTCGGGGATCGGCGCGCATGTGTGGATCTTCTTCACCGACCCCGTGCCAGCTGCCACCGCCCGACAACTCGGGACAGCACTGGTCCGCGAAGCGATCGCGATCCGTGGCCGGATGGACCTGCGCTGCTACGACCGCCTCTTTCCCTCCCAGGACACGGTTCTTGATCGCGGCCTGGGCAACCTGATCGCAGCGCCGCTGCACGGCAAGTCCCGCAAGCTCGGCACCACCGTGTTCCTCGACCTGTCGACACTGGAACCGTTCGAGGACCAGTGGGACTATCTCTCCACTCTGGAGCGCCTCACTCCGAAACAGGTCGCGAAACTCGCCTCGGCGCTTCGGGAACCCACCGTCGGCGCCCGGGTCGACCGAGCCCAGCCCGCCCGGTCGACCAAGACCCAGCCGAACCCGGCGCCCATCGTGCATCTCAGGCTCGATGGAACCGTGGCGATCCCGGGCTCCGAACTGACTCCCTCGCTGTACGCGACGTTGAAGCACGCGGCGTCGACGTACAACCCCGAGTTCTACGATCGCCAGCGACGCCGTCAGTCGACGTGGAACGTCCCGCGCATCATCACCTCCTACGACGAGACGCTCGATGATCACCTCGTCCTCCCACGCGGACTTCACGACACCGTCACTCGGCTCATCGAGAAGGCGGGCAGCAAGATCGAAGTCGATGATCGGCGAGTCACCGGAGACCGACTGGAACTATCGCCTTCCTTCGAGCTCAGGCCGCAACAGCAGGCAGCGGTCGACACTGTGCTTCCCCACGACCTCGGTCTACTGGTGGCGCCGCCGGGCTCAGGCAAGACCGTGATGGCGTGCGCCGTCGTCGCACAACGATCAGTGCCGACGCTCGTGCTGGTGGACCGCAAGACGCTCGCCGACCAGTGGCGGCGCCAGATCGCCGACCTCCTCGGCCACAAACCCGGCCAGCTCGGCGGCGGACGTTCCAAGCTCACCGGCGTGGTCGACATCGCCACGTTGCAGACCCTTGCCCGCCGGACCGATCTCGCCGACAAGCTGAGCGCCTACGGCCAGGTGATCGTCGACGAGTGCCACCACGTCCCTGCTGCTGCGTTCGAGATCGCCGTCCGCGCCATCCCGGCCCGCTATTGGGTCGGGCTCACGGCGACGCCCTACCGACGTGACGGGCTGGATGACCTGATCGGCTTCCAACTCGGTCCGGTCCGCCACACCTTGACCCACGCCGACCCTGACACCCTCGAAGGGGCATCCGCCGAACGGCCGCGCCCGGTGCTCATCGTCCATCCCACCGCGTTCCAACTCGACGATCCGGTCGACTTCTCCGTCCCCGGGCGCGATCGCAGGCGTTCACCGCGCCTTGGCCGAAAACGAAGCGCGCAACGAGCAGATCCTCACCGGCATCATCGAAGCGCTCGGGAGAGGCCGACACTGCCTCGTCCTCGCGCAACGCACGGGTCACGTGGACCATCTCGCGGCAGCACTCGTGGACCGAGGACACGATCCGGTCGTCCTCAAGGGCGGCATGGGAGCCAAGCAGCGCGCCGCTGCCAACGAACGGCTCGTACCCTCCGACGACGGACCGCCGCTTCTGGTCGTTGCCACCGGGCACTTCGTCGGCGAAGGCTTCGACTGCCCAGCACTCGACACCCTGTTCCTCGCCGGGCCGGTCTCTTTCAAGGGCCGACTCGTCCAGTACGCCGGCCGGGTTCTGCGCGCCCACCCCGGCAAGGAGACCGCCGAGGTCCACGACTACCACGACGTCGAGGTCCCCGTGCTCGCCGCAGCACTCACCAAACGAGCACCCGGATACACCAGCCTCGGATTCCCCGATCCTCGAAAACAGGGGTGACGCGCGGGAACCACGGCCGCCGCGTGATGCAAAGAAGTGATACAAACTTCCCCGGAAACGGTGTCTAGCGACGATACCGCGTGAACCGAGATGAACCGCTATGCCCGCCCTGAACTGCGGTTTCACCGAAACCCGTCGACGACCGCCTACGCGGCGACCTCGTGGCACCAGTGGCAGGCCGCGTAGCCGACCGACAGCAAGATCGGCCGGTCCAACCGCTTCGCCTCCGCGAACGCCTCCGCCCCCCACTCCCACCAGTCCACGGGGTTGTCAGCGTGCTGCTGAAGGTACGGCGACTGCGCGGCGGCGAGACGGTTCGGCATGTCTCCACTGTGTCACGCTCAGCACCGCCGCGCACCGCGCGAGAAACGCCAGCTGTGTGTCCTAGGCCTTGAAAACAGACCCCCCCCCCGGCCCTGTGACTGAGGTTACTCTTATCGCGAACCCAAGAACTCAACTCCGAGAAAGTGCCTGAACCCATGAACAAACTCCGCAAAATCAGTATCACCGTCGTCGCCCTCATGGCGCTGGGAGCCAGCATCGCCTCAGGTGAGAGCAACACCGCCACCGACGAGGACGGCAAAGAAGTTCAGGAAGCCGCCGTGGGCGAGCTGGTGAACCTCGGCGACTGGGCGGTCCAGGTGCACGGCGTCACCGATCCGTATGTCGCGACCAATGAGTTCATGACGCCGCAGCCTGGCAACCGTTTCGTCGTGGTCGACACCGAGGTGACCAACAACGGCGACGCGCCGGAGATTGTGTCGTCGATCGCCTGTTTCGACCTGCGTGACGCGGAGAACAAGAACTACGACATCACCATCACCGGCGATAGCAGCTCGACACTCGACGGCGAGGTCGCTCCGGGTTCAGGCCTGCGAGGCAATCTCGAGTTCGAGGTGCCCGAGGCGGCCACCGGCCTGCAACTGCACTTCAAGTGCGACGTGTTCGGCTCCGGCAGCGCCGTGATCAGCCTCTCCTGATGCGCCCTGGCGACTACCTGCTGCACCCGCTCGTACTCGCGTCCATCATCCTGCTGGTGCTGAACGACCACGTGCTCAAGCAGACCTTCGGCAATGTGGTCACAGGGAAACTGTCAGACGTCGCCGGTGTTTTCTTCCTGCCGCTGCTGTTCCTTCTCGCCGCCGAGCTCGCCGGTGTGGCCCTGCGCCGCACCGGCTGGCCGGCGTCACGGACTGTCACACTGACGGCGATCGCCGTCGTCGGAGCGGGTTTCGCCGCGGTCAAACTGATCCCTGTCGTCGGCGACGCCTACGAGCACATGGCGGGTCTGCTGCGGAAGGTCGTGACCTTCTCCGACGGCCCGGTCGTGCCGATCGTCGTCGTCCGCGACGGGACCGATGTGCTGGTCCTGCCCGTCCTGATCGGCGCCTACTGGCTGGTCCGGCGCTATCGGGGCGACTTGTGGACGGCGGCGGTCACATCTCCCGCAACCAGGCCAGGCCCGCCTCCGCATCACGCCGCCGCTCGGCCTCACGGTCATGAAGATCACGACGCTTGACGAGACGCAACGTGTAGGGACTGCCCTTGCGGATCGTGTGATGGTCCACCGGCAACTCGGCGCTGTCGATGCTCTGGTGGATGTGCTGACGCCGGTCGGCCCGTAGAGGCCAGTCGAGTTCGGTGGCTTCGTCATCACCGAGGAAGCCCTGCAGGGTGTCGCATAACTCGCACCCACAGCCAGACCAGCGGATCGACCAATCGTCAGCGCGACGAGGCGGTGTGGCGAGCCATGCCTCCAGCCGGCGGGCGGCGTCCTCTGCCAAGGGCCGCAGCGCGTCACCACCCAGGCGGCGCAGCAGAGGGAGTTCCAGATCGAGCACGCCGTCGTCGTAGGTCGAGAGCGCGTCGATGATCTCATCGGCCACAGGATCATCAGCGGCCGTGAGGATCGCCTCGACCGTCGGCAGCAGGTCGGTCAGGCTCGCAGCCCGAGCGCGCGGCCCCAACGCCAACGCCCGCACGATGGACACCGACGCGTCGGTCCAGACACGGCGGCACAGATCGTCGGCCACACCGCCCGCGCCAGCCTGCCTCAACCTCAGAGCCACACCGGGGAGGACATCGCTCGGCCAGGCCCATCGACCGCTCCGGTAACGGCCGACGGGGAACCACGCTTCGATCAGTCGCCGCGTCCATACGTCGCCATATCGCGCGGCGGTCTCTGCGAGAAGGACGGCGCTCTCGCTGGTCAGCCCCTCGCCTCCTAACCGGGTCAACAGCGAGGTGGCGATGTCCGCATCATCGACCGCATCCGAGACGGACAGCAGCCCGGGCAACAGGGAGAGGTCGCCGCGGCCGATCAAACCGACCAGCTCACGCGCGTCGGCTCTGGCTCGGTCGAGATCGTCTCCGCTGGCCAGGCGCGCTTGAAGCTCGGCGACCGCACCCGGAAGATCGGCCTCAGCGCGGGCGATGAAGTCGCGGGAGGTCGGCCAGAGCACCAACGCCGCTCGGCGGTACCAACGGTCGAGCGTGTTGCCGTAGTTGCCCATGTACCCCTCGTACTCGGAGTCATAGGGGGTCAGCGACGCCGTCGACGTCACCTCGCAGGTCTGGCTCTCGTCGACGATGAGGTTGATCGGCTCACCGACGTCAGCGCCGTCTCGATACCACCAGCCGAGCGCGGTCTCGTCGTCGATGAGCTCGTTCACCTCGTCGGCGCCGCCCCAGGGGTTGTCCAGGTAGGCGCTCCAGGTCTGCCTGATCTCGGCGAGCGCGAACGCCGACTGGCAGTCGGCACGCTTTGCCGCGGCCCGCAACCGACCGACGATCTCGACGTCACGCCCTTTGAGACGACCGGCGGCCAGGCCCCGTTCGCTGTACTGATGGTCGAGCAGCACCACCAGCCGGTTCGGCGGTGGCAGTTCCCTGCCTGACCATCGACGGGTCGCCGGCGTCGAGAAATGCTCGTCAATCAGAGCGGCGAGCTCGTCGTCGGGATCGACCTCCGCCTCCTCCGAGTCATGAGTAACCAGCAGGTTGAACGTCAGCGTCACGCGCCGTCCGGAGCGGACGGGCTTGACCTCGTGGAGACAGTCGGCGTAGAAGGCCGCGAAGCCGATCTGGTCACGGGCGCTATGCCGATAGACGCGCGTCTGATCACCGTGGTTCACCACCAGCGCGCCGCCGGTGTGGATCGACGGCAGCGTCACGACGAGCGTCGCCACCATCTCGTCGTCTTTCTCAGAGTCTCGGTGTGGCGCGAAGAACTGATCCGGCCCGTAGACGAGCAGCGCGTGGAGTTCAGCTCGAAGACGCGCGTTCCGTGGCAGTCCGAGCCCTTCATGAACGTCCGCCAGCGCCGCGTCGAGCACCTGGTCCCATGTCCCGCCGAGGCTCACCTGGTCGGCGGTGAGCTCCCAGGTGTCGCGCACCGAGGTGTCGGTGAGCGTCTGCTCGCCGAGCCCGAACATCGCCGGCCGCGCCACCGAGGTGAGCGCACGTTTTTGCGGGGCGCCGACCGGCAGCCGCACCGCACCGACGCCGTCGACCGTCAATGTCACGCCCTCAGCCGGGAGCCGAGTCTCGACGCTGAACGATCCCGTCGGTTCCTCGTCGGTCAACAACCCTGCGATCTTCTCCCGCGCTGGCGTGGCCATGCCCGTCAACCTATCGGCGATCCGGAAGCTCATCGTCAGAGCCCATGACGGCACGCGGCCAGGAAAGTGTCACTTGGACGTCAGACCGACGTCTCCGCGCGTCGGCACACTATCGGTAGAACCCTCATACTCGACCGTCAACGGACCCTGGTGCCGGATGTCCGACGGGGGTCGATAGGCGCTCTTGCCTGAGTCGTCATAGACCGTGAGCACATGCTCGTAGAGGCGTTGAACCTTCGCGTCGAAAACCGGCTTCGTGTAGGCGTCCGGCAGGCTCGCGTCGAGGACACGGCGGATGGTGCTGTTCACATCGCTCATCACATCAGCCTTGCGCCGCCAGTCCTGCACGATCGTGTCGCGCAGGTGATCGAGCAACGCCTTCGCACTCGCCTTGACCGTCTCGCGCTCGTCGGGCGTGAGGGTCGGGTCGGGCTGCGTGAGCAGGTCGAAGATGGCCAGTTCTTCCTCCGTCATGCCCTCACGGGCCGCCCGCTCTTCTTCGGCGCTCAGCGTCTTCGATAGCTCGACCAGCTGCCGCAGGTACTCATCGGCGTTGACGCTGCCGGCGTTGTAGTCGGCGATCAACTGCTCGATGCGTTCGACCAGTTCATACCGTGTCGGGTTGCGTCCGGCCGCGCCGACCGCCCGCTGCTTCAACAGCTGCGCCAGCCGGTCGCTCTCGGCCCGTCTGCGTCCAGCGAGCCGTGCGGACAGTCCGTCGAAATCGATCTGGGACAGGTCGATCAGCGGGTCGCCGTGGGCGCTGTCGGCTGCGGCCCGGATGACATACTCCTCAGCTCCCACCGAACGGTCGAGCAGCGCGTCCACGGCGTCAGCCACCGCCGCCACGTCGGCCGCTGGTGGACGGGTGACCTCGGCGACGCGTTCAGCGAGCACACGAATCGCGGCGACGGTCCGCTGCTGCGCGGCCGCCTTCGGGTTCGGCAGCAGCGCCTTGAACAGGGTGCGCACCTGACGGGCGCGCGTCTGGAAGTCGTCGCGCGTCTCCTCGTCCGCCAGTAATGCTTCGACAGCCGCGTCACGGGCGACGATGTGGCCGAAGCCGTCGGCTTCGCGGAACGCCAGCACGTCGACGCCGACGTGGGAGCAGAAGTCGATCAGATCAGCGACGGCCTGGTCGAGTTCGGCGGCGAGCTCGTCGATGATCTCAATCGGCTCGTCTCCAGTGTTCGCCGCGCCGTAGATCGCGAGCGCCTTCTCCAAGTTACGGAAGACGCCGATGTAGTCGACGATCAGCCCGTTCTCTTTGTCCGCGAACACCCGGTTGGTGCGAGCGATGGTCTGCATGAGCGTGTGCCCCCGCATCGGCCGGTCGAGATAGACCGTCGAGACGCTCGGAGCGTCGAATCCGGTCATCCACATGGCGCAGACGAAGACGATCCGCAGCGGGTCGGCGGGGTCTTTGAACTTCTCAGCGAGGTCGTCTCGGTTCATCCGCTCACGGTGGGGCCGGATGTCGAGGCCGAGGTCGTCGAGCGCCTTCAACTCGTTCTGACTCTGCGAGACGACCACCGCCATGTCGGTGCTCTCCATGAGTTCGATCCGTGAGGCGAGCCAAGGGCGTTCCAGCGGCGGGAGCGCGTCGTGTTCTGCGCGCAGCGCCGCCAGGTGGTCGGCCCACGCCTGCCGCACGAGGTCGTGCATGCGGACGGCGGCCGCCTTGTCGAGGCCGACGTACATGGCCTTGCCGCTGAATCCGCGTCCGACGAAGTGGCGCACCAGGTCGGCGGCGATGGCTTTCAACCGTTCGGGCCGGGTGAGCAGCGTGTACTGGGTGCCGAACTCGCGTGCCAACTGTCCTTCGGCGTCCTCGTCGAGTTCAGCCTCTTCCAGCAGGGCGGTCAGCTCATCGGAGAAGTTCTCGTTGACGAGTTGCAGCTCCGGGATGCGGTTCTCGTAGTAGAGCGGGACGGTGGCGCCGTCGGCGATGGCGTCGCGGAAGTTGTAGACGCTGACGTAGTCGCCGAACTGTTCGCGGGTGGCCTGTTCGGCTCCGGCGATGAGCGGTGTTCCGGTGAATCCCATCATCGAGGCGTTCGGCAGCGCCCGGCGCATATTGAGCGCGAGGGTGTCGTACTGGCTGCGGTGGGCCTCGTCGGTGATGACGATGACGTCGGAGCGGTCCGACAGCGTCGGCATCTCACGTTCGCCCTGAGCCGTGGAGGGCTGGAACTTCTGGATGAGCGTGAACACGTACCGGTGGTCGGCGGCGAGCAGTTCACGCAGGTGCGCGATGGACGCCGCGTGCACGCGGGCCTCGGCCGGAATCGCTCCGGCGGCGGCGAACTCGCCGTGGAGTTGCACGTCGAGTTCGGTGCGGTCGGTGACCATGACGAAGGTCCAGTTGCCGCGAACCTGGCGGAGTACTTTCTGGGTGAACCACAGCATCGACAGTGATTTTCCGGATCCCTGGGTGTGCCAGAAGACGCCGAGTCGCCGGTCGTGCTCGGCGCGGGCGCGACGCAGATTCTCGATGGCCGCGTTCACTCCGTGGTACTGATGGGAGCGCGCCAGTTTCTTGACCAGACCGTGCTTGCCTTCTTGGTAGGCGACGAAATGCTCGAACAGGTCGAGCAGGACCGCCGGCTCGCAGGCGCCGCGCAGCGCCGTCTCCAACGCGATGTCGCCACGCCCGCCGACGGCGTCGGTGACGTTCCAATCGCCGAAGAACTTGTACGGCGCGAAGGTCGAGCCGATCTTCGCCTCGGCGCCGTTGGACAGCAGGACGAAGCAGTTGGGCGTGAACAGCTGGCCGATCGTGTCGCGGTAGTCGGTGAGGTTGTTCTCGTAGGCGGCCAGCACCGACTCGTTGGGGGCTTTGAACTCCATGAGCACCAGCGGCACGCCGTTGACGAACAGTGCGACGTCGAGCCGTCGTCGGTGGAGCGTGCCGTTGACCCACATCTGCCGCACGGCCAGCAGGTCGTTGCTCGCAGGATCGGTGAAGTCGATGTAACGCAGTGTCTCGACGCGTTCTTCGCCGTCGTCTTTCCACGACGCTTGGTGGCCGTCGCGCAGCAGGTCGTAGACCTCCCGGTTGGCGCGTACCGGGTCCATGATCGAGCGGTCTTTGGCGACCTCACGCATAGCCTCGTCGATCACCGCGTCAGGGACGTCGTGGGCGTTGAGTCGCCGCAGCGCGGCGCGGAGGCGGTGGGTCAAGATGACGTCGCGCTGGGAGTCACGCCCGAGAGTGCCGTTCGCACCCAAGGTCTCACCGAAGGCGTCGACAGGCGTCCAGCCGAGTTCTTCGAGCAGTTTCATGCTGGGCTCCTCGACGTACCGCTCCTCCGGCCCCCGCCCGTTCATGCCACCACCGCGTCGAGGTCGAGGTCGGAGACGTCGATCTGCCCGGTCACGAGCCTGGGGAGGAGGAGGTCGCGGAGGGAGGCCAGCGTCTGGCTCTCGTTCTTCAAATGGGAAGCCTGCTCGCCCAATATCCCAGAGAGTTCCTGGAACTGACGGACCAACTTCGAGGGTGGCGCCAAGAACGGCTTGGCGTACGCGCTCTCTCGACTCAAGCCGGGCACAGCGGCATGCGTATTGATGAACTCAAGCTGCCGAAGCTGCTCCGCGACGAAACGCAGTGGCATATCTGTTTTGACGTAGTACGCAGTGTCGATGGGCCAGCAAGCGCCATCAACCCAGTGGACACTCCCCACGTTCCCCTTGCGGCCCACGACAATCGCCGGACCATCCACGACGGCCTCGTCGTGCCAGCCGACGACACCGGCGGAACTGACGACGGCCACATCTCCGCCACGTCGGGCTGCGGCCTTCAACGCCTTGCCGTACTTAAGTTCAAGAACATCCCCGGCTGTTGATGCCTCCCACCCCTGCGGGATGGGACCGAGCGCGGAGTCGATGAGGGGGACGTTCTCGTGGCCTGGGTAGCGGAACTTCACGAACCACTCGCGGTAGACGGCCCGCGCCATCTCCTCCAACACCACCACTCGCCGCCGGTTGTTCTCGATGAGATCGTCGATAGAACCGAGAACACCTGCCAGGACATGTTGGGCGTACAAGTCCGGCAGCCTGATCGGCCAGTCAGGCATCTCTCCGATCGGGATTCGATCAACCGTCGCCCCAGACAAGGTGTTCTCACGGATCATCGCTTGGAAATCTGGCCCAAGGTAGGCGTACGAGAGATACCGTGGAACAACCTCGGAAGAATCTGGGCGGAGAAGTCCCATCCTCCGGCCCAACGCCGCATCGAATGAGTACCGCCAATACGCAGCGGCTCCCAACCTCGTCTCGTAGGAGAATAGAGTGTCCCCTCGTCGGGGCATCACACGTCTGGTCCATCGAGGCAAATCTTCTTCACTGAGATGGGCCGACTCCTCGAGATCGAACCGACCGTTCTTCAGAGACGAGATACTGAGGTACCACGGCCCCTCAGACGTCTTCTTTGGCGTAGCGTGCGGGCCATCAAAGACCTCAGCCACCTGCCTCAGCGGCACTGTCCGCCACTCACCCATCGCCGAGCACTCCTCGGACCGCCGCATCGACCTTGGCGCGCAGGACATCGGCGTCGTCGCTCAGGCGGGTGAACTCCTCATGGAGTGAGCGCAGGTGCTCGGTGAAGTCGCCCTCGTCTTCCTCGACCACGGCCGCGCCGACATACCGCCCCGGGTTGAGACTCCACCCCTGCTGCTCGATCTCGGCGCGCGTGGCGACCTTGCACAGACCCGGCACATCGACGTACCCCCCCCCGCCTGGAAATACTCCTCCAGCAGCGCCTGGCTCCCAGCCGCCGTCTCGACGTCCTCACCTCGGTAGAGCCGGACGATATTGGCCAGGAACTCGATCTGCTCCGGCGTGAAATCACGGTGGGCGCGGTCGATCTGGCGGTAGATCTCACGGGCGTCGATGAACAGCACCGTGTCCTCACGCGGCGTGCCGATCTTCGCCTTGTCGAAGAACCACAGCGTCACCGGCAGCGTCACGGTGTAGAAGAAGTTGGAGCTGATGGCGACCATCACGTCGACCGCGCCCGACTCCACCAACTGCTGCCGGATTTCCTTCTCCGAATGCCCCGCGTCGCCGGCGGAGTTGGCCATGACGAAACCCGCCCGGCCCTTGCGGCTCAACGCGGCGTAGAACTGCTGAATCCACAGGTAGTTCGCGTTGTCGGCCTTCGGCATACCGAACGGGAAACGGAAGTCGCCCGCCAACTGCTCCTTCTTGACGTTGTTGACGTTGAACGGCGGGTTCGCCATCACATAGTCGAAGGCGCCCACCGCGTCATGCGGGTTCTCGTAGTAGCTGTTGGCCTGTCGGATGTCGCCGTTCAGCCCGTGCAGAGCGAGGTTCA
The DNA here is from genome assembly GCF_047606445.1 of Aeromicrobium sp. Lineage (GTDB taxonomy): Bacteria > Actinomycetota > Actinomycetes > Propionibacteriales > Nocardioidaceae > Aeromicrobium. Next base: position 57,524 of record NZ_JASGEK010000064.1, read on the forward strand.
TCTTCGCCAGCGGCACCGTGTCGTCGGTCTTCTCCGCGCCGAACACCGACAACTGCCGAGTGGCCGATCCGGCGTGCCGTTCCACGAATTTCGCGCACTGCACGAACATGCCGCCCGAACCACAGGCCGGGTCGAGCACGCGCCCCTGAAAGGGCTGCAACACCTCGACGATGAGCCGGACGATGGAGTAGGGCGTGAAATACTCACCGCCACCCTTGCCCTCTTGGGCGGCGAAGTGCGCGAGGAAGTCCTCGTAGATGAAACCGAAGGCGTCGCCTTCCAGTTGCGTCGGCAGCGGCGCGAACAGACGCAGTAGCTCGATCAGCGTCGAGCGCTCCAACTTCTGGTAGCCGCGCGGCAAGATGTCGCGTAGTTCCGAGTTGGTGGCCTCGATCGCTTTGATCGCCTCGTCGACGGCCCGACCGATGTCGTCGCCCTCGGGCAGATCGACCAGATGCGACAGTCGCGCCTCGTCGGGCACATAGAGCACCGACTTCGCCTTGTAGTCCGCGACCGTCGCCGGGTTGCGCGCCGACGCCTTCGCCTCGACCTCGCCCCGGACCGCCTCGAAACGGTTCTCCGCATAGGCCAGGAACACCAGACCCAGCACCGGATCGCGGTACTGCCCCGGCGTCAGCTTCGAGTTCGCCCGCAACTCGTCGGCCGCCGCCCACAGCGTGCTCCGCACCTTCGCCAGATCAGTCGCCTTCACAGGGTCAGGCTATCCAGCAGCGGATCAGCGATCAGCGCCCAGCCCGTCGGCGAGTTCCTGTTCAATCTGTGTGATGCTCGGCAGGCTCGTCTGCAACGGGTCGGGCAGATTCTGAACGAGATCGTACCCAGCGACGCCGAGGGGTGCGGCGGCGTTGCGTAACGCATACTCCGCGACCACCTCGTTCTTGGTCTTGCAAAGAAGTAGACCAATCGTTGGGCCATCGATCTCCGTCTTCACCTCGCCATCGACAGCGGCCAGGTAGAAACCGAGTTGCCCCAGATGCTCGGGTCTGAACTTCTCCGCCTTGATCTCCACCACCACGTAACAGTGCAACTTCAGGTGGTAGAAGAGCAGATCGAGAAAGAAATCATCACCTCCCACGTCCAGCTGCACTTGCCGACCCACATAGGCGAAACCGGCCCCCAGCTCGACCAGAAACTGCGTGACATGATCGACGATGGCCTGTTCAACCGCCCGCTCCTCGGCGTCCTTCCCGAGACCCAGGAAGTCGAGCTTGTATGGGTCCTTCAACGACTCACGGGCAAGATCGGAGCGAGGCGCGGGCAACGTGCGGTCGAAGTTGGTGACCGCTTGGCCCTGGCGTTCAAGCGTCCGTGCCTCGATGTGCGTCTCAAGGACATTGCGCGACCAACCATGCTCCACCACAGCTTCGGCATAGGCCAGCCGCAGATCGCGGTTCTTCAGCTTGGACAAGAGGACGAGGTTATGGCTCCAGGGAATTTGTCCAACAGCCTGTTGGACGATTGCTTCCTGCGTCCAGACCTCCGCGAAAGCTCGCATGTACATGAGGTTGGATCGAGAGAACCCGCGCATCTCGGGGAAGGCTTCGCGTAGATCGCGAGAAAGTCGCTCGACCACCTTCCGCCCCCATCCTTGCTCCGCCTGCCGGTCGAGGATGTCGCGGCCGATCTCCCAGTAAAGACGCAACAGCTCGGTGTTGACGGCGAGGGCAGCGCGCTGCTGCGTCGCATGAATGCGACCTTTGAGGTCAGTCAACCAGTCGGCATACCCTTCGGGCGGTTCCGTCAGACCAGGAGTGTTTTCGTTCATCCAACCACCGTCACACGCCCTGCGCGCGTTGACCAGAAAAAGTGTCAGCTGGCCGTCAGCAGTGAGCCGACCCGATCAGTCGCCGAGATCCTGGCGACTGACGCGCCGCCGCTTGCCCAGCGTTCGCAGGACCGGCCAGGGGTCGCGGACAGCGCGGCCATGGCGACGGTCCTTGTGCGGCTTGCAGAGCTGGCAGCCTTTGTGCTGGCGGTGTGGTGAATGAGCCACCGCTCGCCCCCTCATGTTAAGTAATCGACGAAAACTTAACACGTCAGCGGGACGTGTTAGGTCCGCTGACAGGTCCCATTCAGCCCCGCACGCGCTCCAACAGAGCCGCCAACTCACGGGTCACGACGTCGGCGCGCTCGAAGGGGACCATGTGGCCGGAGCGTTTCGCGACGACCAGCTCGGCTCCGATGGCGTCGGCGACGTGCTGGTTGGCCGACAGCGGGGTGATGCGGTCGGCGGAACCGGCGACGACGACGTTCGGCACCTTCGACAGGACCGGCAACGAGTCGTACTCGTCGAACTCCAGCATCGCGCGCAGGTAGTCGGCCATCACGTCGTAGCTGGTCTGGTTGACCATCGCCATGAACGCCTGGCGGTGGGCGGCCGCCGAACGGAGGTCGTGGAAGAGCCAGGGCACGAGGCGGTTGGTCAGTGGGGCGGTGAGCCGCGGCAGCGGCTCGGTCTTGTGCAGGCCGGTCAGCAGGCCGTGGCCGATCCGACGGGCGAGACCCTCCAGACCGAGCATCGTGATGTCGCCGCCGCGTCCGGTCGTCGCGATCAGCATGGCGCCCACGATCCGCTCGTCGAACAGCTCCGGCCGCACACCGGCCAGCGCGGCCATCACCATGCCGCCCATGCTGTGCCCGACCACCACGACCGGCCCGTCCAACGAGTCGATCAGCTCGCCGAGGTCGTCGGCGAGCCGCCGGATCGACGCCCGTCCGCGGGGCCCCCGCTCGCTCTGGCCGAAAGCGCGCTGGTCGTAGAACACCCGACGCACGGAGTCGTCGGTCCAGCCCGCGCGCTGCTCGGCGAAGTTCGCGAGGTTCAACGTGAAGCCGTGCACGAACACCACCGTCAGCGGCGCGTCGTCGGGCCCGTCGACCTCGACCCACAGCGTCGTCCCGTCCGAGGTCACCAGTTCGCGCGAAGCGCGCGTGTCGTCAGTCACCCACGTGAGACTAGCGGCATCGACCCTCAAGCGTCGACGTCGTCCTCTTCGCCCTCCCACGGCTCGCGCGCCTGGCGGGAGACCTTCGCGAAGGACCACATCAACAGCGCCAGCGCGACGCACATCGCGAGGAAGATGCCGAGCGCGACGTAGCCGGGGCGGACGACGTCGGGGTCGAGGCCGGGCTGCTCGTTGCCCGACGCGGTGAACAGGAAGGCGCCGACGACGTCAAGGGCCTGGACGAGCTCGAACATGCTCATCAGCGTAGGCCCGCGAACACGTCGGTCTCCGGGAGGGTCGTGGGGACCTTCGCGTCGACCAGCTCGAAATCCTCCGTCGGCCACGCCTCGGCCTGCACCTCGCGCGGCACCGAGAACCAGAAGCCGTCCGGGTCGATCTGGGTGGCGTGGGCCAGCAGCGCGGCGTCGCGGGTCGCGAAATACTCAGCGCACTCGACACGCGTGGTGACGCGGTCGTCGCGGAAACGGCTCGGATCACGGCTGTCGAACCAGCCCTCGTAGGGGTTCTTCAACCCGCGCGCCTCCATCGCGGCGCCGATCGCCTCGAGCCGGGCCCTCGTCCAGCCGCCGTGGTAGTAGAGCTTGCTCACCTGCCACGGCTCGCCCAGATCGGGATACCGCTGCGGATCGGCGGCCGCCTCGTAGGCGAACACGCTGATCTCATGGCATTTGATGTGGTCGGGGTGCGGGTAGCCGCCGTTCTCGTCGTACGTGGTCAGCACGTGCGGACGGAACGAGCGGATCAGCCGGACCAGCGGCGCGGCCGCCTCCTCCAGCGGCACCAGCGCGAAGCAGCCCTCCGGCAGCGGCGGCTTCGGGTCGCCCTCGGGCCAGCCGGAGTCGACCCAGCCGAGCCAGTCCTGCGTGACGCCGAGGATGTCGCGGGCGCGCTCCATCTCCGCCTTGCGGATGCGCGCGATGACCTCCGGGTCGGGGTTCTCCGCGTCGACGTCGGGATGGCTGAAACCCGCGTTGAGAATCGAGCCCCGCTCGCCGCCGGTGCAGGTGACGACGTGGACGTCGACGCCCTCGGCCACATAGCGGGCCGTCGACGCCGCGCCCTTGCTCGACTCGTCGTCGGGATGGGCGTGCACGTGCATCAAACGCAGTCGGTCCTCCACGCCCGCCATTATCCCGGTCTCCGGTCGTCCTGAGAGACTGTGTCCATGACCGACCTCTCCGACCGCTATGGCACGCGCTCGACGCCCCGGTGGACCTGGTGGGTCGTGGCCGGAGCCGGCATCGCCCTCGGCACGGCCTGGGCGGCGTGGATCGCCCTGCAACCACAGCCGCTGAAGACCGACGTCTACGGCTTCGAAGTCGTCTCCGACGAGCGGATCGACCTGACGTTGGAGATCATCGCCGACGAGCCGGCCGAGGTGGTCTGCGACGTCTACGCGCAGGCCGAGGACCACTCGATCGTCGGGGAGAAGACCGTCACGATCCCCGCCTCCGAGCAGGAGATCGTCCACCACGACCTCTCGCTCACCACCACGCAGCGGGCGGTCACCGGGGTCATCCGCTCCTGCGATCTCGCCGAATGAGTGCGCCAGACCACATCTGGTGCTAACCTCGAATCTTCACCCTGGGCCTTCGGCCTGGGGTTTCCGTTGTCCACCAGGAGCACGCCATGAACCAGCCGAACGAGAACGAGACCATTTGGGTCACCCAGGAGGCCTACGACCGCCTGCGCGCGGAGCTGGAGCATCTCACCGGGGAGGTGCGCGCCGACATCACCGCGAAGATCGCCGCCGCCCGCGACGAGGGCGACCTCAAGGAGAACGGCGGCTACCACGCCGCGCGCGAGGAGCAGGGCAAGACCGAGGCCCGCATCCGCCAGCTCGAGGACATGCTGCGGCGCGCCGAGGTCGGCGAGAAGCCCGCCGACGACGGCCTGGTCGAGCCCGGCATGAAGGTCACCATCCGCTTCGCCGGCGACGACGACGCCGAGTCCTTCCTGCTCGGCTCGCGCGAGCTGCTGAGCCTCGACTCCTCGGTCGACCTCGACGTCTACTCCCCCAGCTCCCCGCTCGGCGCGGCGATCCTCGGCAAGAAGCCCGGCGACACCGCCACCTACGAGGCTCCCAACGGGCGCACCATCACCGTCGAGATCGTCGACGCGGTGCCGTTCTGATCACGCCTCCCGTTTGACCTGGTAGGCCGGGACGTAGAGCCCGTTGATCCGTTCGACGAGCTCGGTGCGCATCGCCTCGCCCCGCTCGATCAGCTCGGTGCGCGTCGCGTCGACGCGCTTGTTGGTGTCGTCGATGCGAGCGTTGGTCGCGTCGATGCGCTTGTTCGTGTCGTCGATGCGGGTGTTCATCGCGTCCAGGCGACCGTTGACCTGCTCCAGACCGTGGTCCAGCGCCTGACGTGTCTCCCGGTTGTCCTCTTTGGCCTCCTTGCGGACCTCGTTCGAGGTCACGACGATGAGACGGTGCAGGTAGGCCACGGCCCCGCCGACCGCCAGCACCATGGCCAGCACGGTGCTGATCAGGGAGATCCAGGTCTGGGTGTCCATCACGTTCATCAGGCTCACTCCTCCATTCTGAGACGAATCACTGGCTGAATCCAGCAAACCGTTCAGCAGACGGGGAGTCGACGGCTTTTTCGGCGCCTGTGGACAGTGTGACGACGCGCGCGACCCGCCCTGTGGACAACTACGCCTGGCGGTAGCCGAGGGCTCCGAGCTGCTCGAGGACGTGCTCGGCGTGATCCGGGCCGCGCGTCGCGACTTGGAGCCGCACCTCGACCTCGCCGACGCCGAGGGTCTCCGAGGCCCGGTCGTGGACGATGTTGAGGATGTTGACCTGCATCGCGGCGAGGTCGGTGAGCAGTCGCATCAGCTCGCCGGGGCGGTCGGTCAGGTGCACACGGAAACTCAGGAAACGCCCGCCCGCCTTCAGGCCGTGGCGGATCACCTCGAGCAGCAGCAGCGCGTCGATATTGCCGCCGGACAGGATCGGCACGACCGGCCCCTCGAAGGCGCCGGGATGCTCCAGCAGCGCCGCGACCCCGGCCGCGCCCGCCGGCTCGACCAGCATCTTGGCCCGCTCCAGCAGGCCGATCAGCGCCCGGCTCAGCGACTCCTCGGTGACCGTCACGACCTCGTCGACCAGATCGCGGACGATGGCGAACGGGACGCCGCCCGGCTCGGCGACGGCGATCCCGTCGGCCATCGTCGGCGCGCCGCTGATCCGCACCGGCTCGCCGGCCGCGAGGGAGGGGACGTAGGGGCTGACCGCGGCGGTCTGCACGCCGACGACCCGGATGTCCGGCCGGACCTCGCGCACCAGCGCGACGCCCGCCACCAGCCCGCCGCCGCCGACCGGCGCGAGGATCGTCGCCGTCTCCGGCAGTTGCCGCACGATCTCGGCGGCGACCGTGCCCTGTCCGGCGATCACGTCGGGGTGGTCGAAGGGGTGGATCCAGACCGCGCCGGTGCGCTCGGCGTGCTCGCGCGCGGCGGCGATGGTCGCCTCCACGTCGATCCCGGCCAGCTCGGTCTCCGCGCCATAGCCCTGCGTCGCCTGGATCTTCGGCAGCGCGGCTCCCGTCGGCATGAAGATACGCGCCGGAAGGCCGAGCCGCTGCGCCGCGAGCGCGACGCCCTGCGCGTGGTTGCCCGCCGACGCCGCGACGACGCCCGCCGACCGTTCGACCTCGCTCAGCCGGGCGATACGTGTGTACGCCCCGCGCAGTTTGAACGAGCCAGTGCGCTGCAGGTTCTCGCATTTGAGCATGACCTCTGTGCCGGTCAGCTCGCTCAGCCAGCGCGAGTGGGCCAGCGGGGTCTGCTCGGCGACGCCCTCCAGCAGCCGCGCCGCCTGCTCGACGTCGGCCCAGGCGGGGGCGGTCACGCCGGTTCCGCCGACGTCGCGTCCGAGGGACTTCGTCCGGGCAGCCCGTCCGGCTCAAGCGGCGTCCCGGCGGCCTCGGCCAGGTGCCGCACCACGCCGTTGAGGCAGGCGACCAGCGGCACCGCCACCAGCGCGCCGACGACTCCGGAGACCGTGACGCCGGCGATGATCGCGGTGATGATCGCCAGCGGGTGCACGGCGACGAACTTGCCCATGAGGAACGGCTGCAGCACGTGCGACTCCACCTGCTGGACGCCGATCACGACCAGCAGCATGAACAGCGCCGTCCACGGCCCCTGGGCCACGAGCGCCACCAGCACCGCGACCATGCCCGAACAGAAGGCGCCGACGATGGGGATGAACGCGCCGAGGAACACCAGGACGCCGATCGCGAAGGTGAGCGGGACGCCGAGCAGCCAGGCTCCGACCGCGATGCCGGTGGCGTCGGCGAGGGCGACCAGCACGGTCGCCCGGACGAAGTTCGTCAGGGAGTCCCAGGCCCGCGACCCGGAGGAGTTCACCTTCTCCCGGGCGTCGCCCGGGAACAGCATGACCGTCCAGGCCCAGATCCGCGACCCCTCGAACAGGAAGAACACCGACGCGAACAGCGCGATGAACGTGCCGGTGACGAAGCGCGCGAGGGTCAGCCCGACGGCGGCGGCCTGGTCGACGACCGCCTCGCGGCCCGTCCCGGCGACCATGTCCTGCGCTTCCTCCAGATAGCGGTTCAGATCGCGGTCGCTGAGCCCCAGCGGCCCGTCCTGCGCCCAGTCGCGCAGTTCGCCGATGCCGTCGACGACGCTGACCCGCAGCTCGTCGGCCTGGGTGGAGAGCTGCTGTCCGACGAGCAGCAGCAGGCCCGCCAGCGCGATCACCACCGTCACGAGCACCATGATCGTGGCGAGCAGGCGGTGGACGCCATGCCGTTCCAGCCAGTCGACCATGCCCACCATGAGGGCCGTGCCGAGCAGCGCGACGGTCAGCGGGACGGTGATCTCGGAGAAGTATCGGACGAGCCACAGCAGTCCGTAGCCCGCCACGGCGAGCACGATCAGCCGCCACGCCCATTGGGTGGCGATGTCGACGCCGCGGGGGACCCGATACTGGTCACTCATAGCCGCGACACTACCGGCGTCGCCTCGCAGAGACGGCAGGCGTCGCCCGAGCCAGACGGAAGGAAAACATGACCTTCGACCATCGCTCCCCCCAGCTCCCCGGTCCGAGGCGAACCCTGCCCGGCCGCGCGACGCGCCCGCACGCGGTGGGCGGGCGCCATCTGATCACCGGCCACCCGGTCGAGACCGAAGGACCCGACGGCTTCGAGGTCGCGGTGGTGGGCCTGGGGTGCTTCTGGGGCGAGGAGCAGACGTTCTGGCGGCTGCCGGGCGTCTGGTCGACGTCCGTCGGCTACGCCGGGGGCTCCACGCCGCACCCGACCTACGAGGAGGTGTGCACCGGGCTCACCGGGCACGCCGAGGTCGTGCGGGTCGTCTTCGACCCGTCGGTCCTGCCCTACGACGAGATCCTGCGGACGTTCTGGGAGAACCACGACCCGACGCAGGGCATGCGCCAGGGCAACGACCGCGGCTCGCAGTACCGGTCGATCCTGCTGACCACCAGCGACGGGCAGCAGGCCGCCGCGCTCGCCTCCCGCGACCGCTACCAGGCGAAGATGACCGCTGCGGGCTACGGCGAGATCACCACCGAGATCCGCCCGCTCGACGTCTACTACTACGCCGAGGACTACCACCAGCAGTACCTCGCCCGGAACCCGAACGGCTACTGCCCCCTCCACGCCACCGGCGTCGCCTACTGACGGGGCGAGCGAAAGGGCGGGGCGTTCGCCGATAGCGAACGGAGCACGCTCAAGGGAATTGAGTCGGATCGACTCATGTTAGAAAAGGCGTACCCGATCCGATCTCTAGGAGGTTCTGATGAGCTCGCTGTCCCTGTTCCACACCCGTGACCCCTTCTTCGCCGAGTTCGACTCGATCGTCCGCTCGACGCTCGCGAACCCCGCTGCCGAGACGCTCGACTTCACGCCGCCGGCCGAGACGCTGCGCGACGGCGACGACGTCGTGATCCGGCTCGACCTGCCGGGCGTCGACGTCGCCCGGGACGTCTCGGTCGAGGCTTCGAACGGCCGCCTCGTCATCGAGGGCGAGCGCCGCGACGAGCGCGCCGAGGAGACCGACGGCCGCAGCCTGCGCGAGGTCCGCTACGGCCGCTTCCGCCGGACCTTCGGCCTGCCCGGCCACCTCGGCGCCGACGCGATCTCGGCCGGTTACGACAAGGGCGTGCTGAGCGTCCGCGTCGCCGGGGTCTACGCCGGAACCGAGCCGACGAAGATCGCCATCGCCGAGGGCGCCGCTCCGTCCGCGATCAGCTCCGAGGAGTGAGTCCCGCCGCGTAGGGGCACCCCGGCTCCTGCGGCTCCGGGTCGAGGTCGGCCGTCACCGCACCGGTGGCGGCCGACGTCGGCGTCCGGCGAAGGGACGCTGGTGGGCCCGTCGAAAGAGACGAGGTCACGGCTGAGGGCGGCCCGGTCCAGCGCCTCCAGCATGATCGGGGGCAGCCCCGCATCCTTGACGGGTGAAGACCGGGTGGAGCAGGTCGCGTGCGTGGCCGACCATGCTATGCAGCGGCCGGGCGGGAACGACTGCCCTCCCCAGTCGTTCTCCATGCCCTACAGGCCGCTGCGGCGCGCGACCCGGCGGAACAGGCCCTGGTAGTACGGCCCGAGAAGCCGGATGACGAGGTCGGCGGCCACCGCGTCGGGGCCGATCAGCACGCGGGCCTTCTTCTTGTCGACGCCGTCGCAGATCACCTGGGCGGCCTTGGCAGGCGTGGTGCGCGCGAGCTTCTTGTCGAAGAAGGAGCTGAGGTCGCCGGCCTGGCCGGTGCGCTCCTCGACCGACGTGGCGTTGCGGACGATGTTGGTCTTGATGCCGCCGGGGTGGACGCAGGTCGCGGTGACCGGCGAGCCGGCGTTCTTGAGCTCCATCGCGAGCGCCTCGGTGAAGCCGCGCACCGCGAACTTCGCCGCGTTGTAGGCGCTCTGCGAGGGGACGGCGAAGAGGCCGAAGACGCTGGAGATGTTGACGATGTGGCCGTCGCCGGAGGCCTCCAGGTGCGGCAGGAACGACTTGGTGCCGTGCACGACGCCCCAGAAGTCGACGTCCATGACGCGTTCGAGGTCTTTGTAGGGCATCTCGGCCACGTCGCCGAAGTAGGCGACGCCGGCGTTGTTGACCACGAGGTTGACCTGGCCGAACTCCTCGACCACGGCGTCGGCGTACTGCTCGACCAGCTCACGCTGGGAGACGTCGAGGAGGTCGACGCGCACCGTGCGGCCCTTGGCCCGCAGCATCTCGGCGGTGTCCTCCAGCCCGCGGGCGTCGACGTCGCTGATGGCGACGGCAGCGCCGCGTCGCGCCAGCTCCAGGGCGAGCGCCCGGCCGATGCCCGACCCCGCGCCCGTCACCACCGCGACCTTGCCTTTGCCGATCCAACCCATGCCGACTCCTGATCCGTGGTGTGGCTCACACAATGCGATACCCACAGTATCTCGATACAGCCTCGTATATGAGGCGGGGCCTCCACGGCTCAACTCTTCGTCAGATGCGCGTGCAACCGCTCGACGTCGGCGTCCTCGCCGCCCGCCGCCGCGAACCATCCGAACACGCCGCCGGAGTGGCCGTCCCACACGTCGAGCACCGTCGTCACCGCGACCGGGTCGGTCTCGAAGAACGACGCGGGCAAGTCTTTGCGGCGCTCGTGGTCGGCGCTGGCCGCCAGCCGGGCGTGGATGTCCCGAGAGTGCTTCGCCGTCTCCAGATAGTCGGCCACGACGTCGTCACGACCGGCGCCGACGAGCCGCAGGGCGAGCGCCACCGAAATGCCGGTGCGGTCCTTGCCCGCCGCGCAGTGCACGAGCGCCGGACCGTCCTCGCTGACGATGGCGCGGACCACGTCGACCAGCATCGGCGCGGCCGACTCGACCACGTGCCGGTAGAGCCCGGGCAGGTCGTCCGCGCGGGCGGCACCGGGCCTCAGCGCGCCCAGCAGCGGCAGGTGGTGGATCGTCGCGTGGCCGGCGAGCGGATGGCGCGGCTCGCGCTCGGTCGGCGAGCGCAAGTCGATCACCGAGACGGGCGGCCAGTCGAGTCCGGGCGGGGCGGCGTCGCCCTCGGCGGGAGCGGCCGAGCGCACGAGGCGCCCCGGCGCGACGCTCCCTCCGTCGACAGGCAGTCCGTGCAGGTCGCGCAGGTTGGGGGTGGTGGCAGACACGCCTCCCATGATGCGTCACTACCCTGGAGCCCATGCCGAAGCCACGACGGGTCGCGACCTCCACCGCCATCGGAGCCGCGGGCGTCACGGGGGCCTCGGTCGGCTTCCTCGCCGGGCAGACTCTGCTCGCCCGACTGCGCATCGGATCGCTCAAGGTCAACCCTCCGTCGCCGGACGGCCTCTACGGCGAGCACCTCGACGGCCCTCCTGTGCGGCTGCTCGTCCTCGGCGACTCGGTGGCGGTCGGCTACGGCCTCTACCACGCCGAGCAGACCCCGTCGGCCCTCCTCGCCTCCGGTTTGTCCGAACTGCTCGGCAATCCAGTCGACGTGCGCAGCGTGGCGGTGGTCGGAGCCAAGAGCGCCGACCTCGACGACCAGGTCGACCGCGGTCTGTCCTTCGCGCCGCATGTGGCCCTGATCGTCATCGGCGCGAACGACGTCACGCATCTGAAGCACCAGGGCCGCGCGGTCGAACGTCTCCAGGGAGCGATCCGCCGCCTCGTCGCGATCAACACCGAGGTGGTCGTCGGCACCTGCCCCGACCTCGGCACGATCCGCCCGTTCGCCGAGCCGCTGCGCAGCGTCGCCCGCGTGCAGAGTCGGCGCATGGCCATGAAGCAGACCATCGGCGCGGTCGAGGCCGGCGCCCGCACCATCTCGCTCGGCTCGGTGCTGGGCGTCCTGTTCACCGTGCACCACGAGCTGATGTTCGGCGCGGACCGCTTCCACCCGTCGGCCTCCGGTTACGCGGCGTTCTCGAACGCACTCCTGCCGGTGCTCGCCGACGCCGTCCACGAGCGGCGCAGCGAGCCGCCCGAGGAGCGCCCCGGACAGACCGAGGATCTGATGCCGATGGTGGAGGCCGCCGAGGCCGCCGCCGCCCACTCCGGCACCGAGGTCCGCCGCGCCGGCCGCTGGGCCGGCGTCCTGCACCGCCGGCGCTGACGCACGATGATGGGTTGCGGTAGCAATAGCGACCCTTTTCTATCATCCTGCGTCCACCGGGGAACGCAGAATGATGGGTTGCGGTAGCGGTCACAGCCCTTTTCCATCATCCTGCGTCCCCGGAACGCGAGAACGCCCCGACCGTGAGGCCGGGGCGTTCGCGTCGATCCACTGATCAGTCGTCGCCGCGCAAGATGGCGAGGATACGCAGGATCTCGATGTAGAGCCAGATCAGCGTGACAGTCAGGCCGAAGGCCGCGCGCCAGGACTCACGGACCTCCAGGCCCGCCGCGACGCCCTGCTCGATGTAGTCGAAGTCGAGCACGAGCATGAGCACCGCGAGCACGACGGCCACACCCGAGACGATCAGGCCGAGCGTGTTGAAGCCATGCAGGCCGTTGGCCTCGACCACGCCGAACATCGACAGGACGAAGTTGACGATCATCACGCCGGCGAAGGCGAACACCGAGATGGTGACGACCTTGCGGAACTTGTCGGTGACCTGGATGTTGAAGAACTTGTACGCCGCCAGCGTGCCGCCGAAAGCGACGAACGTCGCCAGAACCGCCTGGAAGACGATGCTCGCGTCACCGACGTAGTTCGCGACGACCTTCGAGAAGGCGCCAACGAAAAAGCCCTCGGCGACGGCGTAGGCGATGACCAGCCCGGGGCTGATGACCTTCTTGAAGGAGTTGACCAGCGAGAGCACCAGGCCGACGATCGCGCCGCCCATGGCGAACATGCCGGCCTTGGCCATCGCGTTCGCCGAGCTGAGATCGCCGATGAGCACCCACGCGACAGCGGCGGTGAGCACCACGACGCCGAGCGTGATCGCGGTCTTCTCGACGACCGACTCGAGGGTCATCCGGTTCGCCGGGGCGCTCGGCGCGTAGCCGGGCGCGGGCTGGCCGTTCATGTCGATGGTCCACTGCGACGGGTCGGTGGCGACCGCGCCACGGCCGTTGAAGGCGTCGCTGCGGGAGAACACGGGGTTGGAGCTGTGCATGATTCCCTCCGGAAGATCGGCTCGCGTCATCGAGCCGTTGGCATTCACCCTATACAACGGCGCCGACACTCGGTTTACTCCCGTTTCCAGCTGTTTCCTCGCGCAACCACTTGCGCGTCGGGCGTTCAGGCCCCGACGTCGACGAGGTGGTGGGCGAGGTCGTGCTGGAGGTACTGGGCGAGGGTGGCGGCGGTGAACTCCGAGCCGTTCGACCGCAGCGCCCGGCGTTCCCAGTCGGCGCCGTCGACCCGCGCGAGCACGGCGGCCAGACGGGCGGCCTCGACGTCGATCTCGCCCGCGACGGACGCCGGGTCGGCGTGGGCGTAGTCGCCCTCGATCGCGGCGACGTCCTGGTCCCAGTTCGCGAACCGGGCGGGGTCCTCGGTCAGCACCTGCTCGAAGCGTCCGGTGAAGATCGTGAGCACGTCGCGCACATGGCAGGCGTACTCCAGATCCGACCAGCGGTCCGGGCGGCGCCGCTCACGGGCGTCGGGGCGCTCCAGCACCCGGCGCCAGGCCGCAGCCTGTCCGGCCAGGCCCGAGCCGACCGACGCGGGATCGGTCGCGGCGGCGTCGAAGCCGCACTCCTGGCAGGGCTCGCGCAGCACCCAGGTCCAGTCTTTGTCGTCGGGCTCGATGGCGGTGTCCGTAGTCGTCACGGAACCATCATGGACTGCTCGCTAAGGTGCGCACCATGTCCGATCCGGCCACAGAGCGTGGCGATTCCGCCGGTTTCCGCACGACCCCCGTCTCGTTCACGCGGCGCGGCGGTCGGCTGAGCGAACGGCAGCAGCGCGCCTGGGACGCGCTCGCCGAGGAGATGGTGCTCGACTGGCCGGGCGCCGGTCCGTCCACCTCCGTCGATCCGGCGTTCGTCTTCGACCAGGCCGCGACCTTCGGGCGCGAGACGCGGCTCGTGGTGGAGGTCGGCAGCGGTCGCGGCGAGGTCATCGCGCACGCCGCCGCGCAGGACCGCGCCACCGACTTCCTCGGCCTCGAGGTCTACAAGCCGGGCGTCGCGCACACGCTGATCGGGATCCGCAACCACGAGCTGACCAACGTCCGGCTCGCCATCGTCAACGCCGCGGAGGTGTTGGCGACGACGCTGCCCGAGGGGTCGGTCGACGAGCTGTGGGTGCACTTCCCCGACCCGTGGCACAAGAAGCGCCATCACAAGCGGCGTCTCGTCACGCCCGAGTTCGCGGGCCTGGCCGCGCGCGTGCTGCGTCCGGGCGGCGTGTGGCGGCTGGCGACCGACTGGGCCGAGTACGCCGAGCAGATGGCCGAGGTGGTCGCGGCGTCCCCCGACTTCGACGGCGGGCCGAGCGAGCGCTGGGAGGGCCGCGTGCTGACCCGTTTCGAGGCGAAGGGGATCGCCGCCGGCCGCGCGATCCACGACCTCACCGCGACCCGGCGATGAGTCCCGAGGGCGGTGGATCATCCACGCTATGAGCGTTCATAGCGTGGATGGTCCACCGCCCCTGGCGCAAAGGTGGACAACTCACCGCCTCCGGGGGTCGTGAGCGGTGTGCCCCCACTGGGAACTCCGTCACTCCGCTCCTCCTCGAATCACCAGCCAGAAACACGGCTCTCAGGCCCCACTCCTTCGTCGTCGGGGCCTGAGAGCCGTGTGCCCCCACTGGGATTCGAACCCAGACTGGGACGGGTTTAAGCCGTCTGCCTCTGCCATTGGGCTACGGGGGCGCGTCGTGCAGTTTACGGTTGCCCAGCCGCCGCCCAGGCGATGCCGTCGAGGATGTCGCGCTCGCTGACCGTCAACGACGAAGCGCCGAGAAGGTCGAGCAGACGGTCGAGGATCACCGCGCCGCCGCCGATCACGTCGGCACGCCCCGGATGCATGAAACCCAGCGTCCGCCGCTCCGCGACGCGCATGCCCACGAGGTCGGCGCACGCCTCGCGCACCCGTCCGGCGTCGATCACCGCGCCGTGGATCGCCGTCGAGTCGTACGCGGGCAGGCCCAGCGCGTGCGCGGCGACCGTCGTCACCGTGCCCGCCACCCCGACCACCGCCTCGACCGGACCAGCCTGTTCCACCACCGGCCACAGCGCCTCGTCGACCAGAGCCGCCGTCGCCGCGACCTCCGCCGCCGTCGGCGGGTCGGTGGCGAGGAAACGCTCGGTCAGACGCACCGACCCGATGTCGAGCGAGACCGCCGACGCGACCTCCTCCCCCTCGCCCACGATCACCTCGGTCGACCCGCCGCCGATGTCGGTCACCAGCGCCGACCCCGACAACTCCAGGTCGCGCGCCGCGCCGAGGAACGACCTGCGCGCCTCCTCGACCCCGTCGAGCACGACCGGCCGCACCCCCAGCACCGCCTCGACCGCCGCAGCGAACTCCTCGGCGTTCTCCGCGTCGCGCGCGGCCGACGTCGCGCAGAAGGCGATCCGCTCCACGTCGAGACCGGCGATGGCCTCGGCGTACTCGCGCGTCGCCGCGACGGTCCGCTCGATCGCTCCCGTCGCGAGGCGTCCGGTCTCGTCGACCCCCTCCCCCAGACGCACGATGCGCATCTCCCGCACGAGGTCGGTCTTCCGGTCCCCGTCGATATCGCTGACGAGCAGACGGATGGAGTTCGTGCCGCAGTCGACGGCCGCCACGCGAGTCATGACGGCAGGCTACTGGCGTCGACCTCAGGCGGGCGCGCAGGCCGAGCGCCCCCAGTAGTCGCCGAGCATGGCGACCGCCTCGTCGCCGAGCGGGTTGACGCCCGGACCCTTCGCGAGCGCGTGGCCGACGAGCACGTGCAGGCACTTGACCCGGGTGGGCATGCCGCCGGCGCTGATCGACGCGATCTCCGGGACGCTCCCCAACTCCTCGCGCTCGGCCAGATAGGACGCGTGAGCGCGGGCGTAGGCGGCGGCCAGTTCCTCGTCCTCGACGAGCCGCTGCGACATGTCGGCCATGACCCCCGACGCCTCCAGCGTGCCGATGGCCCCGGCCAAGCGCGAGCAGGTCACGTAGAACAACGTCGGGAAGGGCGTGCCGTCGGGAAGGCGCGGCTCGGTCTTGACGACGTTCGGATGGCCCGACGGACACCGCGCCGCCACCGCGACGACGCCGCGCGGCCGGCGCCCCAACTGCTCGCGGATCGCCGCCAGGTCGTCCTCGGTCGGCGGTTCCAGCGTCATCGTCATCCTCCAGAGTCCTGCAACGGGGCGGTGGGCTCGGTCTCGGCCGGCTTCTCCGGCTCCGAGTCGGACTCGGACTCCGGCTGCCCGGCCAGCGCGACGCTGCTCCACAGCTGGTCGTACCACTGGGGCGGCTCGTCGCTCGGCGGCTCGGTCAGCTGCGGCACGTCGCCTTGGACCTCGCCGTCGGAGCCGATCACCCGGTAGCCGACCTCGCCGGGCATCACCCAGCCGAACCGCTCGCGGGCCTGCTGTTCGACGAACGCGGGGTCCTCCCAGCGCTCGGCCTCCTCGGCGAGATCGGCGATGGCGTCCTCGCGCATCGCGATCTCCGCCTCGGCGGCCCGGATCTCCTGACGCTGCTGCCACCAGGTGCGCAGCGAGGCGGTGTAGGAGAGGAACAACAACACCCCGACCAGCACCAGCGCCATCGCCCGCATGGTGAAGCGCGGAGTACCGCGCGGACGGTCCGGGCGGCGGGGGCGCTCCGGCCCCTCCCCCGGTCCCCGGGACGGCCGCGAGGCCGGTCCCAGGCGACCGCGTCCCGGACCGGAGGCGCCTCGCGGCCCGGCCATGAGGCTCAGAGCGACAGGCGCGGGAACGCCGCCGCGCCCGCGTAACTCGCGGCCGAGCCGAGCAGCTCCTCGATGCGCAGCAGCTGGTTGTACTTGGCGACGCGGTCCGAGCGGGCCGGGGCGCCGGTCTTGATCTGGCCGCAGTTCGTGGCGACGGCGAGGTCGGCGATGGTGACGTCCTCGGTCTCGCCCGAACGGTGGCTCATCATGTTCGCGAAGCCCGCGCGGTGGGCCAGCTCGACGGCGTCGAGGGTCTCCGACAGCGAGCCGATCTGGTTGACCTTGACGAGCATCGCGTTGCCCGCGCCCTCGGCGATGCCACGCGACAGGCGCTCGACGTTGGTGACGAAGAGGTCGTCGCCGACGAGCTGAGTCTTCGCTCCGAGCTCGGCGGTGATGGTCTTCCAGCCGTCCCAGTCCTCCTCGTCGAGCGGATCCTCGATGGACACGATCGGGTAGGCGTCGACCAGCTCGGCGTAGTAGGCGGTCATCTCCTCGGCGCTCTTACCGGCGCCCTCGAAGGTGTACGTGCCGTCGGCGCAGAACTCGGTCGCGGCGACGTCGAGCGCGAGGGCGATGTCGGAGCCGAGGGTCAGACCCGCCTTCTCGACGGCCTTCGCGATGAGGTCGAGGGCGGCGCGGTTGGACGGCAGGTTCGGGGCGAAGCCGCCCTCGTCGCCGAGGCCGGTGGACAGGCCGTCGGCCTTGAGCACGCTCTTGAGCGCGTGGTAGACCTCGGCGCCCTGGCGCAGGGCGTCGGCGAAGGTCGACGCGCCGATGGGCGCGATCATGAACTCCTGGATGTCGACGTTGGAGTCGGCGTGCGCGCCGCCGTTGAGGATGTTCATCATCGGCACGGGCAGGACGTGCGCGTTGGGACCGCCGACGTAGCGGAACAGCGGCAGGTTGGCCGACTCGGCGGCGGCGTGCGCGGTGGCCAGCGAGATGCCGAGGATGGCGTTCGCGCCGAAGGTGGCCTTGTTGGGGGTGCCGTCGGCGTCACGCAGGGCGTTGTCGACGGCGCGCTGGTCGTCGGCCTCGAAGCCGACGATGGACTGGCCGAGGTCGCCGTTGACGCCCGCGACGGCCTGCAGGACGCCCTTGCCGAGGTAGCGCTCGTCGCCGTCGCGCAGCTCGACGGCCTCGAACTGGCCGGTCGACGCGCCCGACGGGACCGCGGCGCGGCCGATGCTGCCGTCGTCGAGGGCGACCTCGACCTCGACAGTGGGGTTGCCGCGCGAGTCGAGGATCTCGCGCGCTCCGACGGCTTCGATGCTGGCCATGGTTCTCCTAGCGCAGAAAATTCAAGGGGACGTGCGGGGCCCAGCCTAGTGCGGGCCGCCGCAGGCCGCGTCAGGCCCAGAGAGTCCTCACGTTCTCGAACTCTCGGATCCGCTCGTCAGCGGTCACCAGGACCAACCCGGCGCGCTGAGCTTGAGCGACCAGCATGCGGTCGAAGGGGTCTCGATGACTCCATTCCAGACCACCCGCATGAGCCATATCAGCGGCGCTGAGCGCCAACTCACGAGCCATCATCGTTCGCAACAGAAGTTCCCAGCCGTCCATGATGACGCGTCCATGTGGAAGTTTCCCCCGACGTGCCTTGAAAGCGATCTCGTAAGCGCTCGCCGCTCCGACATGACGCTCGTCGGCGCTCTCGACGGCTTCTTGCACCGGAAGGGGAACACGCCTCGGTTCTTGGGCGAGCCAGAGGAGCACATGCGTGTCGAGAAGAAGCCTCATCGCGGCGCGTCCACGGTGAGCGGGTCGTGCGCGTCCCCGCCCTCCCAATCGCTGAGTTCCTCATCGGTCAACGCTTCGAAAGCGTCATCCGGCACCGGGCCGAGGTCGGCGAACAGGCCGAACACCGGTCGCGCCTGCCGCACTGGACGCAACTCGACAACGGGTCGACCGGCGCGGGCGATCACCACATCCTCGCCCGCCTCGACGCGCTTGAGCAACTCAGACAGTCGCGTCTTGGCGTCTTGCACGTTGACAGTCAGGCTCATGACCTCATCCTAAGCCTCCCCAATCCAGGTTGACCAGACTTGGCTGGTCAACCTGTTTCCGCCTCGGATTCGATTGAACTCGGAGCGCATCAGAGAACGCTCAGGCGACGAGGGAGGACTCGAGGCGGGCGAGGTGGCGGCGGCCGCGGTCGGTCAGCGCGTACTCGTGGCGGGCCGCGCCGGTGCGACGGCCCGGGTGTCGTGTCACTTCGAGGAATCCGCAGTCAGTGAGGCGCTTCAACGTGCGGTACAACCCCCGTTCGGTCAGCGGCCATCCAGTCGACTCGGTGAAGGCGGCCGCCGCGTCATCAGTCCGCGTCGGCCCCTCGGCCACGATCCGCAGAAGGACCAGCGTCGTCATGCTCTTCTTGTAGACCTCCAGCCAGCCGCGGTGCAGTTCGTCGAGCAGCTCGTCCTCAGCGGACTCAGGCATGGAGCTCCTCGTAGCCCTGCTGGGCGATGCTGGCGATCAGGTGGCAGACCAGGCTGCTCCCCCAGAAGACGAACATGCCGAAGAGGACCCCGAACCAGCCGTCGTCGAGCGGGAAGCCGTGTTCTCCGCGGATGGCGGGCGAGTCCTCCATCACGAGCCACGCCGCATGGATGTGGAAACCGAGATTGACGGTGATGAATCCGCACACATGCGCCACGAGACGACCGAAACGCATTTGCGCCAGCTGACGGCCGCGGACCAGGTGGAACGCCGCGTACGCCACCGCCACCACCGCCGTCCCGAGGTAGGCGACGGCTCCGATGCGATGTCCGTCGACCGCGATGACGACTTGCAACGCGAGATTCAGGACGATCATCACCGTCAGATGCGGCAAGATCACCGGCGCCGGGTCGAGAGAGCGGTTGTTCATCATTCAGCCCTTTCGGCAGTGAACCATTAGTACACTACTGAAAGGCATTCCATCCTTCAACCCCGCTCACGCCCACATCCTTCTCACGCCTTGGCCACGACCGTCGCGAGCAGGACCGACGCCAGCGCGTTGGCCGTCTCCGCGCTGAGCGTCATTCGGTTCTTTGTCATCCATCTCGCCGCCTTTCCCCGATCATCGGCCCAGCATCGTCGCGACCACCGACAGGGATAACGCAAAATCAAGAGCTATCCGCGCCGCATCAAATCCACTGAAAATTCCCATACATAGATGGTCATCCGTGATCACTCTGGGCAGGAGACTGGCCCATATGGCATCGCACGGGACGACCACCTGGGAGGGTTTCGCCCGAGAACTCGGTCACAACCTGCTGCGCACCCGCACCGCCCGAGGCATGAGCCAAGAGCGGCTGGCCCACGAGGCCGGCATCGCGGCCTACACCTATCAGAAGTTCGAGAAAGGCGAGTCCCGCCCGGGCGCGCCGATGAACCCGCGGCTGTCGAGCAATGATCAGAACCTGTGGATGGCGCTCGGCGAGGTGACGTGAAGTGGACGTACCTCCCGAGCAAGGATCGAAGTCCATGCGGTTCTGATCAGGGTCGGCGTTGGCGCGCCGGCTCGGGAAGGC
>NZ_JASGEK010000065.1:0-14127 GCF_047606445.1 Aeromicrobium sp.
ACGACGCCGGGGCCGTCGCGGCGGCGACGTCCGCGCCGCCGCGCTGCTGCTGCTCGCCGAGCGCCCCCGTCACGGCTACGACCTGATCCAGGAGATCCGCGAGCGCACGCAGGGCGTCTGGTCGCCCAGCCCCGGCTCGGTCTACCCCGTGCTGCAGCAGCTCGAGGACGAAGGCCTGGTCGAGTTCGACCGGGTCGACGGCCGCAAGACCGGCTCGCTCACCGAGGCCGGGCAGGCCTATGTCGCCGAGCACGCCGAGGAGCTGGGCACCCCCTGGGCCACGGCGAAGGCCGACACCGAGGGCGTGCCCGAGCTCGGCCAGGCGCTGCGCTCGCTCGCCGGCGCCTACAAGCAGGTCGCCCGCGACGGCACGCCCGAGCAGCGTCAGCAGGCCGCCAGCCTGCTCGACGAGACCCGCCGCCGCCTCTACCGCGTCCTCGCCGGCGACGAGGCGTGAGCGGAACAGCTCAGAGGCCGAGCAACGCGAGCGGGACGACGGCGACGCCGTCGG
Source organism: Aeromicrobium sp. (assembly GCF_047606445.1). Classification (GTDB taxonomy): domain Bacteria; phylum Actinomycetota; class Actinomycetes; order Propionibacteriales; family Nocardioidaceae; genus Aeromicrobium. The sequence goes on from NZ_JASGEK010000065.1 coordinate 512, forward strand.
CGCGACGATAGGCGTCCGTCCCGGTCGTGACGACCATGAGATCGACGACATCGTCGCCGAGGTGGTCGCGTAGCCACCGCAAGTGACGGACGTCGGCGTCGTCGACATGGGCCGCGAGTTTGACCTCGATGCCGACGACGCCGCCGTCGACGTTCTCGCAGACGAGGTCGATCTCGTGGTCGCCGTTCTTGGTGCGCAGGTGGCCGACCCGAGCCTCGGCCGCCTGGGCGATGACCCGCACCGACAGCGTCACCAGCGACTCGAACAACGGTCCGGCCATCGCCGCGCCACGCGGCGACAGCAGACTGTCGGCCGACAGGTTGAGCAGACGAGCCGCCAACGCGGGATCGGCGAGCTGATGTTTCGGCGCCTGCTGAAGTCGGGCGAACTGATTGCCGCTCGGACTCCACCCATGAACCGGGTCGAGGAGCCACAGTTGAGCGAGATGATCGCGATAAGCGATCGTGGTGGTCTTGGCGGGCTGCGATCCGTCGCCCGCCGTCGTGGCGTCGAGGATGCGCGAGTAGCTCGTGGTCGTCGACGACGCCGCCGCGTAGGCCGCGAGCCACCGTCGCAAGGTCTCTGGACGTCGGACGAGATATCCCCGCTCGGGAAGGTCGCGGTCGACGACCCGTTGAAGATAGGCGTCGAGCATGCCCCGTGCGAGCCTCCATGGGCGCTCCCAGATGCCGGGAAAGCCGCTGGAGGCGATGGCCCTGGCGTAGTCGGCGATGGTGAAGGGAGTGGAACCCGCGACGGTCGGACGCTCGCCGTCGATCATCTGGCGAAGGCTCACCGTCGGCGTGACGACGCCGCGCTCATGAAGCGCCATCGGCCGCATCCGCAGTGAGAGAATGCGGCCAGCCCCACTGTGCGTGTCGACCCCCTGGACCGGCGTCGCGCTGCCGGTCAAGAGAAAACGTCCTGCCGGAGCGCCCTCGTCGACACGTCGGCGCACCGAGTCCCACGAGGCGGGGACGCGCTGCCACTCGTCGATCAGCAGCGTCCCGGCTGGCGCGGTGACGAAAGCGGGGTCGGCCTCGAACATCGCGCGCTGCGGCTTGTCATCTAACAGCCATGACTTCACGGCCCTGCGCTGAGCGGTGGCGGTCTTCCCCACGCCTTTTGGCCCGTCCAGGGCGATAGCCGGAGCCATGTCCAACAGCTCGTCCAGCTCGCCATCAACGGTCCTCGCAAGGTACGACATGACTCTACGCTACCTCTAGCAGGATATCTACGCTACCTCTAGCAGACTTTGAACCCTACTTTGAGCAGGGTCGGCGTCCCCTCTCCCGGCCGGGAACGCTAGCCGAGTTGGCGGGCGACGGCGCGGCCCGCGGCCCGACCGGAGAAGAGGCAGCCGCCGAGGAAGGTGCCCTCCAGCGAGTTATAGCCGTGGACGCCTCCGCCACCGAAACCGGCGACCTCGCCCGCGGCGTACAGGCCCTCGAACGTCTCGTCCTGGGTCCGCATCACCTGCGAGTCGAGGTTCGTCTCCAGGCCGCCGAGCGACTTGCGGGTCAGCACGTGCAGGCGCACCGCGATGAGCGGGCCCTTGCCCGGGTCGAGGATCTTGTGCGGCGAGGCGACGCGGACCAGCTTGTCGCCCCGGTAGGCGCGGGCCTGACGCATCGCGACGACCTGCAGGTCCTTGGCGAACTCGTTGTCGAGCTCGCGGTCGCGCGCCTCGATCTGACGGCGCAAGGACTCGACCTCGATCAGCTCCGAGCCGGCCACCCGGTTCATCCCGGCGACCAACTCCTCGAGCGTGTCGGCCACGACGAAGTCCTCGCCCTGGGACTTGAACGCCTCGACCGGGCCGGTGGCCCCCTTGGCGAGCCGCTGACGCAATAGCTCCTTGACGCTCTTGCCGGTCAGGTCGGGATTCTGCTCCTGGCCGGAGAGAGCGAACTCTTTTTCGATGATCGACTGCGTCAGCACGAACCACGAGTGGTCGTGGCCGCTCTCGCGCAGCACCTTGAGCGTGCCGAGCGTGTCGAAGCCGGGCAGCGCCGGGACCGGCAGCCGGTTTCCCGCGCCGTCGAACCACAGCGACGACGGGCCCGGCAGGATGCGGATGCCGTGCTGCGGCCAGATCGGGTCGAAGTTCTTGATCCCCTCGACGTAGTGCCACATGCGGTCGCGGTTGATGTGCCGCGCGCCGGCGTCCTCGGCGATGCCGAGCATGCGGCCGTCGACGTGCTCGGGCACGCCGGAGATCATGTGCTCCGGCGGCGTGCCGAGGCGCTTGGGCCAGTTGGCGCGGACGAGGTCGTGGTTGCCGCCGATGCCGCCGGTGGTGACGACGACCGCCTGCGCCGCGAACTCGAAGTCGCCCACGGCCTCACGCGGCGTGGCGACCGCGCGCGGCAGGTCCGTGGGCGCCAGCACCGAGCCGCGCACCCCCGTGACCGCCCCGTCAGAAACGACCAGCTCGTCGACGCGATGACGGAAGGCGAAGCGCACGAGGCCCTGCTCGACGCCCGCGCGGACGATCTTCTCGAACGGCTCGACCAAGCCCGGGCCGGTGCCCCACGTGATGTGAAAACGCGGCACCGAGTTGCCGTGGCCGCCCGCGAGCCCTCCGCCCCGCTCGGCCCACCCGACGACCGGGAAGACCTGGTGGCCCTTCTCACGCAGCCACGCCTGCTTCTCCCCTGCCGCGAAGTGGACGTAGGCCTCGGCCCAGCGGCGCGGCCACAGATCGTCGTCGCGGTCGAACTGGGCGCTGCCGAGCCAGTCCTGCCAGGCCAGCTCCGGCGAGTCCTTGATCCCCATCCGCCGCTGCTGCGGGGAGTCGACGAAGAACAGGCCGCCGAAGGACCAGAAGGCCTGGCCGCCGATCCCCTGCTCGCCCTCCTGGTCGACGAGGACCACCGAGCGTCCTGCCTCGACCAACTCCGCGGCGGCGACGAGGCCCGCCAGTCCGGCCCCGACGACGATCACGTCGGCGGCATTCTCTCCACGCTGAGGCATGGGCCGATCTTGCCATGGTCGCCTGTCCACAGACCCGGACCCCGTGCCCAAGGTCACACCGATACCGCAGACGCGCCCGCCCGCACCGCCTACTCTGGAAGGCAGTCCCACGCCGTCCGCCCGAAAGTCGCTCCATGCCGATCACGACGCTGCTCTCGACCCGGTTCTCCCGCATCGTGGCCGCCGTCGTCGGCGCCATGATCCTCCTCGCCTTCGCCATCATGTTCGTCCTCGACGAGGAGCAGTTCACGGCCGCCAACACCGTGCCCGAGACCTCCGGCTCGGCGACGCCCACACCCGAGCCGAGCGACGACGCCACAGACGACCCCCAGGCCGAGCCGAGCCCTACCGTCGACGACACCCCTGCCGCGGAGACGGGCGGATCGGACTCGAACTCGTCGTCGACCGCGGAGACCTCGCAGGGCCACACGCCCTCGAAGCCCGTCGAGCCGTCGGCCGTGCCCACGACCCCGGCGCCGACCCCGACCGTCGGCCAGCCCACCGCGACCCCCACGCCGACGAAGACGACCTGCCTCGTCGTCCTGCGCTGCTGAGCGACCCTCGTCAGTCGCGGTCGGCGTCGTAGCCGCGGGTGACCGACTCGATCCGGACCGTCAGGTCTTGCAACTCGTCGAGGATCGCCGTCGCCGACCAGATCCGGTCGCGCTGACGTCGGCCGGACCGGGTCAGCACGCCCGCCTCCTCGAACCGCTCGATGACGCGGGCGACGTCGGCCTCGGAGCCTCCGATCCGCTCGGCCACCATCGCGGTGGTGACCAAGGGCTCGGCCACGAGCAGCCGCAGCAGCCGTTTCTCGGCGCTGCCGTTCCGCACGCCGCCGAGCGCCTCCTCCCAGTCCCGGCCGATCTCGTGCAGGTTCGTGGCGGTGCGCCGCGACTCGTGGCTGGCCACCAGCGTGGCATTGGTCAGCATCCCGACGAGCGGCCGCGCGTAGCCCTGACGGTAATCGCCGAGCGCGTCGAAGTAGCGGTCGCGATGGGCCACGAGCCCCGACGCGATGGGCACGGTCAGGTGGCGGGTGGCCCGTCGACGGCGCAGCACCGCGTGGATGAGCGTGCGGCCGATGCGGCCGTTGCCGTCGATGAACGGGTGGATCGACTCGAACTGCGCGTGGACCACCGCCGCCTGCACGAGGATCGGCACGTCGTCGCGGTTGGCGAAGGCGAACAGGTCGTCGAGATAGCCCGTGACGGTGTCCGGGGGCGGCGGGACGAAGAGCGCGCCGCGCGGCGAGTAGTCGCTGCCGCCGATCCAGTTCTGCACGGTGCGGGTGAAGCCGGACTTCTCGCGCATGTCGGGGTGCAGGCGGAACAGCTCGCGATGCGCGCTGAGCATCGCCTCCTGGCGCAGGCTCCCGGTCGTCCCGGCGTCGGCGATCACCTCGGCGAGCGCGCGGGTGGCCGAGGCCATCGAGACCGCCGAGGCGTTGGCCCGCACGCCGTGCAGGGCGCGTCCGTAGTCGTCGAAACCCGCCTCGATGTTCTCGATCTTCGACGACGACACCGACTCGGTGCGCAGCAGCAGCTGGTCGAGCGCGCCGAGCTTGCGGCCGTGCGTCTGGTCGAGCTGGGCCAGGCCCGACAGCGCCGACCCCATGGTGATCTGCAACGAGCGGTCGTGCGGGAGGCGGGCGTCGGCGATGAACGGCGGCCGCTGCACGACGATCTCGCGCAACTCCCGGTCGGCCTTGGGGCCGCGGGAGACGGTCTGCCGCCACGGACGCGCCTCGGCGACGTGCGGCGGCCAGTCACGGGGGAGCTCAGCACGCGGCTGCCGGGTCGTCATACCTCCAGTATGTCAGGCGAGTCGCCGACCGAGGGTCTGTCGGGCGGCGACGGCCGCCGCGGCCGCATCGCCGCGCCACGGCCTGCCGTGTCCGGGGACGACCGTCTCGGCCGCGAGCGTCGCGACGACGTCGAGGGCGCGTTCGGCGGCGGAAGGGTCGTGGCTGAAGAAGTCGGGGAGCAGCTGCGGTCCCTCGAACGTCGAGAGCGGATGGCCGGTGATCAGCGCGTCGCCGGAGGCCAGCACGCCCGGCTCCGGCAGGAGATAGGCGCAGCTGCCGGAGGTGTGTCCGGGCAGGTGGACCGGCAGCGGGCGACCGGGCAGGTCGAGGCGTCCGTCGGGGCCGGCGATCTCGGCCTGGTCGCGCGCGTGCGGCACGACGACATGGTCGGAGACGCCCTTCGGCAGCACCGACAGCGACCATCGCAGCACGCGCGGCCGCCAGACCCGGCTCAGCACGTCGGCGCGGGTGGCCGACTCGTGCCGCTCGCCGACGAGGTTCGGCAGCTCGTCGGCGTGGGCGTACACGGGTGTGCCGTAGGTCGCGTGCAAGTGGCCGACGGCGCCGAGGTGGTCGACGTGGGCGTGGGTCACGAGCACCGCCCGCACGTCCTGCGGCTCGTGTCCGAGGGCCCGGATCGAGGCGACGACGGCCTGCTCGTCGCCGGGGTAGCCGGCGTCGATCAGCGTCAGCTCGCGCCCCTCCCGCACGATCGTCCAGTTGACGGCCGTGCCCTCGACGCAGAACACGTCAGCGCTGACGCGACGGATCATCGCTCTCTCCTCTCAGCAGCGGCAGCAGGTGGTCGGCGGCGAGCGGGGCGAGGAGCAGGTCGCCGGGCGAGGCCGGGTCGACCCAGGCCGACTCGACGATCTCGGCGGCGATCTGGTGCTCGGCGGCGGCGACGTCGACGCGGAAGCAGTGGGCGACGAGCGCGTGGCCGGGCTCGTTGGCGGCGGCCGTGCGGATCGTGCCGAGCGGCGCCATGTCGGCCTCGACGACCGTCAGCCCGACCTCCTCGTGGAGCTCACGGGCCAGCGCCTCGGTGTGCCGCTCGCCCGGCTCGGGCTTGCCGCCGGGGTTCATGAAGAAGACAGTGTCGCGCTTGCGGACCAGCAGTGTGCGCCCGTCCGGGCCGACCACCAACGCCGCGACCACCTCGATCTGCTTGCTCACGCCCTCACCGTAGCCGCCGGGCCTGCCATGATGAGCCGGCGAGCATCGGCACTCCCCTCGCCCCGAACGCGACCCGCGTCCTCCTGCTCGGCTCCGGCGAGCTCGGCAAGGAGGTGGTCATCGCCCTCCAGCGGCTCGGCGTCGAGACCATCGCCGTCGACCGTTACGCGAACGCGCCCGCCATGCAGGTCGCGCATCGCTCCCACGTGATCGACATGACCGATCCGACGGCGGTCCGAGCGGTCGTGGAGGCCGAGCGGCCGCACCTCGTCGTGCCGGAGATCGAGGCCATCGCCACCGACGCGCTCGCGGGCATCGAGTCCGACTGCCTGGCCGAGGTGATCCCGACCGCGAGGGCGACCCAACTGACGATGAACCGCGAGGGCATCCGACGTCTGGCCGCCGAGGAGTTGGACCTGCCGACCTCCCCCTACCGCTTCGCCGACTCCGCCGAGGAGTTGTCCGAGGGCGCGCGCGAGGTCGGCTTCCCCTGCGTGGTCAAGCCGGTCATGTCGTCGTCGGGCAAGGGGCAGAGCCTGGTCCGGTCGGCCGACGAGGTCGCGGCGGCCTGGGAGCACGCGGCCACCGGCAGCCGGGTCGACGCCGGACGGGTGATCGTCGAGGGCTTCGTCGATTTCGAGTATGAGATCACCCAGTTGACGGTGCGGGCGGTGGGGCCGTCGGGCGAGGTCGAGACCTTCTTCTGCGAGCCGATCGGGCATCGTCAGGACAGCGGCGACTATGTGGAGTCGTGGCAGCCGCAGGCGATGAGCCCGGTCGCGCTGGCCGCCGCCCGCGACGTGGCCACGCGGGTGACGTCGGCGCTCGGCGGTCGGGGCGTGTTCGGCGTGGAGTTGTTCGTGCGCGGCGACGAGGTGGTCTTCTCCGAGGTCAGCCCGCGTCCGCACGACACCGGCCTGGTCACGCTGGCGACGCAGCGGCAGAGCGAGTTCGAGTTGCACGCGCGGGCGATCCTCGGCCTGCCAGTCGACCCGAGCTTGACCCGTCCAGGAGCGTCGGCGGTGGTCTACGGCGAGAGGGACGCCGTCGGGATCGCCTTCGAGGGCGTGGCCGAGGCGCTCGCCGTGCCGGAGAGCGATCTGCGGTTGTTCGGCAAGCCCGAGAGCTTCCCCCGGCGGCGCATGGGCGTGGCCGTCGCGGGCGGCGACACCACCGACGAGGCCCGCGACCGCGCCACGGAAGCCGCCTCCCATGTACGCCCCACGGCCTGATCAGCGCTACTGGCCCATCTGATAGTCGAGCCACGCCTGTTGAGCCTCCGGCTCGCTCATGGCGTCGATCTGGTCCTCAGGGAGGTTGACGACTTTGAGGAGGACGTCGCGCAGCCATGTCGGCAAGGACAGGCTGTCGGCGGCGGTCGGCTCGGGTGTGGCCTCGATGCCCCGGCTGATCTTGCCGAGACGAGCCAGGACCTCGCTGAGCGCCGCTGTGGCCGAGGAGTCAGGCGACTCCGTGACACGCCGGGCCACTTCGTCATAGACCTCAGCGTCCGAGCGCGCCCCAAAGGCCCACACCTCGGCGACATCGACGATGACCGTTCCGGTGGCGTCGTGTCCGACACGCCAGACGACTCTCCAGTCACGGTCACCGACGACGATCTTGCGCCAGCCGATCAACGTGCCCAATAGCGGCTCTCCCGCCTCCGGGTCGCGCTCAAGCAGGATCATCTTCTTCAAGGCCCAACGCACGACCTGGGGGTCGCCCTTGCGCATCATGCGCTCGAGGTCTTCGACGGCGGCCTCCGTGACACGCACGACGGCGGCCGACGCGGCGGGATGACGGCCAGGAGCAAGCGCGGCCACTGGTCAGTCGCGACCTGCGGCGAGGTCGGCGTCGAGCTCGGCCTCCAGGTCGGCGCGGTCGAATCCGAGGTGTTCGATGACGTCATCGAGGTCGAGCAGGGCTCCATGATCGGTGAGGAGGCGGCTCACGGCGACGCTGGCGCTCCGCAGATCAGCCTCCAGGCGACGTAACGTCTCGAGGCGGTCGACGCCGACGACAGCGGCGATGGGACGCCCACGCCGTGCCACGATGATGTCGTGGCCTTCCTCGGCGTCGCGGAAGAGGGCGGCGCCACGGCCTGCGGCCTCGGTCACCGAGACAGCGTGCTCACGTTCGAGAAGTCCCATGACGAGAACTATACATTTTTCTATATAGATGTTCTGCTTTTCTCCGAGCAACTATCAGCCATGCGAGCGTCTGGGCTGAGGCGCCCCTTCGACGCCCCTCGCGCGTTAGGCTCGCGGCATGCCCACGGTGATCTTGGTCCGGCACGGACGCACGGCGGCCAACGCGGACGGCGTGCTCGCCGGACGGCTGCCCGGCGTGACGCTCGACGAGACCGGCGTCCGACAGGCCGAGGCGACCGCCGCGCGGCTGGCCGACGTGCCGATCTCGACCATGGTGGTCAGCCCGATGGAGCGCTGCCAGCAGACCGCCGACATCATCGCCCGCGCCCAGCCGACGAGCCGTCCGCGCCTGACCGACGAGGCCCTCGCCGAGGTCGACTACGGCGAGTGGCAGGGCCGCGACCTCGCCGACCTGGCGAAGGAGGACCTCTGGACCACCGTGCAGCGCCAGCCGTCCGCCGTGACCTTCCCCGGTGGGGAGTCGCTGCGCCAGATGCGCCAGCGGGCGGTCGACGCGATCCGCGGCTACGACCGCAGCGTCGGCGAGCTGTACGGACCGGACGCCGTCTGGGTCGCGGTCAGCCACGGCGACGTCCTCAAAGCCGTCATCTCCGACGCCTACGGCATGCACCTCGACCTGTTCCAACGGGTGCAGGTCGCGCCCGCGTCGGTCTCGGTCGTCCAGTACGGAGCCCACCGCACCTCGGTGGTCTGCGTCAACACCTCCGGCGGCGACCTCGGTTGGCTCGGCCGGACCGAACCGGCCGACGGAGCCCCGGTGGGCGGCGGTCCCGGCCACTCCTAGAGTGAGCCCATGCCCCCGAGCGAGCACCTCTACGACTGGCCGGACCGCTTCGTCGCCGGCGCCGTCGGCGAGCCCGGGAACCGCACCTTCTTCCTCCAGATCGAGACGCCCGGCGAGGTCGTGAGCGTGTCGCTGGAGAAGCAGCAGGTCGCCCAGCTCGCCGACAAGATCGACGAGGTGCTCGACCAGTTGGCCGCCGAGGACGGCAATCCCTTCCACATCCCCGACGAGGCCGCGCCCGAACTCGTCGACGACGAGCCGCTGCGCCAGCCGGTGCGCGACTTCTTCCGCGTCGGCCAGATCAACCTCGGCTGGGACCCGTCGCTGTCGCAGATCGTTCTCGACCTGTTCTCCATCGTCGAGCTCGACGCCGACCTCGTCGAGCCGTCCATGCTGGTCGCGGGCGACCTGGAGCTGCTGGCCGACGCGATGGTGCGGGTGCGCATCCCGGTCGGCACGGCCCGCGCCTTCGCCCAGCGCGCCCAGGCGGTCGTGGCCGCCGGACGTCCGACCTGTGTGTTCTGCGGCGAGCCGATGACCGCCGACCACGACTGCGCGCTCCCCGATCTGTGACGACCGTCGACCTCGACCACGGTGAGCTGACACTCGTCGGCCGGTTGCGCGAGGCGTCGAATGTGACGACGGTCGGGCGGATCGGCGAGGTCCCGGTCGTCTACAAGCCGGTGGCGGGCGAGCGTCCGCTGTGGGACTTCCCCGACGGCACGCTCGCCGGGCGCGAGGTCGCGGCGTTCCTCGTCTCGGAGGCGCTGGGCTGGGACGTCGTGCCGCGCACCTGGCTGCGCGGCGGGCCGCATGGCCCGGGCATGGTCCAACTGTGGCGCGAGCCCGACCCCGCCTCCGAGGCGGTGACGGTCGTGCCCGCGGGCACCGTGCCTGAAGGCTGGCGGCAGGTCTTCGACGGCCTCGACGCCGAGGACCATCCGGTGTCGCTGGTCCACGAGGACTCCCCCGCGCTGCGCCGGATGGCGGTCTTCGACTTGATCGTCAACAACGCCGACCGCAAGGGCGGCCACGTCCTGGCGATGGCGGGCGGCCACCGGCACGGCGTCGACCACGGCCTGACCTTCCACGCCGATCCGAAGCTGCGCACGGTGCTGTGGGGGTGGGTCGGCGAGCCGTTGTCCGATGAGGAAGTCGCCGGGGTGGCCCGTGTCCGGTATGCCTTGGACGGCTCACTCGCCGACGACCTGGACGATCTCGTCACCGCCGCCGAGGTCGAGGCCTGCGCCGCCCGTTGCGACACCCTGCTCGCCGATCCGGTCTTCCCCGCCCCGCTGCCCCACCTCCCCGCCATCCCCTGGCCGCCGTTCTAACCACGCAGCCGACTCACCCGGCTGACTGTTCATCCGGTTGGAGGGTTGTGCTCGGCGATGAGTTCGAGAGCCCAGGACATGGTCTGGCGCTGGATCTGTTCGAACTCTTCGGCACTGACCTCGTACTCGGCGACATCGTCAGCGGTCAGGTGTCGGATGTGGGCCAGCCGACCAGCGAAATATGTGGCCTCGAATCCAGGGTCATCGCTACGGGCGATTTCTAAAAGCTCGTCGTCGGTGTATCGCCGCTGCGCGCGGACACGTCCGACGTCGACGAAGTCACGGGGTTCGGCCCGTGAGTAGAGGGCGGCGAGTTTGCCGGCGACGCTGTCACGTTCGGAGACGACCGGGCCGACCTCGAAGATGACAGGAGGTTCCGAGCGCCAGTTGACGGCGAAATCGAGATGGCAGACGAGACCGCTGGGCTGTTCGACGTTGACCCGGACGAACAGAGGAACTCGCTGTTCGATCTCGACGGTGTAGCCGGAGGCTCCGAGGGCGTTGAGCGCACGGTCCACGTGAGATTGGAACAGTTCCTCGTCGATCGGGCTTTGACAGAAAATGTCGACGTCGTCTGTGGGCCTGTCACTCAGACCATGCGCTTTGACGGCGCCACCACCGGCCAACGCGAAACCGTCCTCGCCGAGTTCGGCGAGGACGGTTCGTGCGATGTCGTGCTGGAATCGCTCACGATCGTCTACCGCCATTCCAGCCACCAGTCGGTCTGCTCTGACTCGTGTCGTTGACGTTCGTCGGCCAACGACGCGAAACATTCCTCCCAACGACGGGCGCACTCACGAGGCAACGTCAAGAGAGGCCACACTCGCAGAAGGAGACGAGGGTTGAGGAGACGCCGCTGGTCGGAGAGTCGCCCTTCCCTGATGATCGCGTTGTAGGCCCTGGCGAGGTCGGCCTCTTTGTCGAGGTCGAAGGCGGATCGTGGACCCCAGTGGACGCTTCGAGGGAGGTCCAGAGTCCCGCTGGACGGCCCGTGGAGGTCGCAGAGCGAGGAGGGCACGTCGTACTGGCGCACCTGCGCGTAGTGGACACGGTCTGCGGTCGTGCTCATATGGACCTCCTCGTGACGTGATTCTACGCCTGAGGCTTCTGCTCGACGTTGCGTCAGCGTTCGAATACGGCCGTGATGGTTCGGGTCGGACTCGATCAGCCTGAGCAGGCTGGACAGGAACCACCATGCGTCTCATCAGCGAGGCTCCCCGCCTCCCCTGATCCCCTGGCTGGCGGTCCAGCGCGCCTTCCCACAGGAGACTCGACGCCGTCTCACCTTCCAGTGTCCTCACTTTTGAGGACGACCGAAGCGTTGACAAAGCCCCATTACCTTTCTGGGTGATCCCGAACATCGGGGTTGGTCGCTGGGACCGGTATGACTTTTTTGCCCTGTCGTTCGTATGATCCGGGGGGTGTTGTCACCGGTCGCAGAGGCGTCGGGTGACTGCTGATAGGGACGCGGCCGAGCCGTTGCATGCTCAGGTCTCTTCGTAATGTGGGCGCCAGGACCAGACGTCGTGACAGCGGCCGGGAACGGCAAGACGAGGAGGCCCGGCGAGGATGGCCGAGCAACTGACCGACACGACGGACACCGCAGTGTGGTGCGGCCTGGACGTCGGCAAGGAAGAACACCACGCGTGCGCGCTCGACCGCGCCGGCGACCGGTTGTCCGACAAGCCGCTGCCACAAGACGAGGCGAGGCTCCGTGAGGTGTTCACCGGCCTGCTGCGACACGGCAGGGTGCTGGTGGTCGTGGACCAGCCCAACACGATCGGCGCTCTGGCTGTCGCCGTCGCGCGGGACACCGGCTGCGAAGTCGCCTACCTGCCAGGCCTGGCGATGCGCAAGGCCGCGCAACTGCTGCCCGGCGACGCGAAGACCGACGCGAGAGACGCGTTCGTGATCGCGACGACCGCGCTGAGGATGCCTGACACGCTGCGAGCCGTCGACCGTGGCAGCGAGGTGCTCGCGTCCTTGAAGGTGCTCGCCGGATACGACGACGACCTCGCCCGCGAGTCCACCCGGCAGATCAACCGGCTCCGGTCCCTACTGCTGCAGATCCACCCCGCGCTGGAGCGTGTGTTCGCCGGAACCCGGCTGACGAACAAGCTCTCCCTCGACCTGCTGGCCCACTACGGCGGCCCGGCCGGGCTCGCGGAGGCGGGACCGGCGAGGGTGAAGGCGTGGGCGCGGAAGGCCAGGCATCGCGGCGTCGACAAGCTCGTCGACGATGTGTTCGCCGCGCTCGGACAGCAGACCGTGACGGTGATCGGCGCCGCCGCGGTCGAGACGGTCGTGCCGCGCGTCGCCGAACAGATCAAGACACTCAAAACCCAGCGCGCCGAGCTCGCCGTCGAGGTCGAGGGGCTGCTTGACGACTTCCCTCTTCGCGACGTCTTGATCTCGATGCCAGGAGTCGGGACCAAGACGGCGGCCACCATCCTCCTGGCCGTCGGAGACGCGACCGCGTTCCCGACCGCCGGACACCTCGCCGCCTACGCCGGCATCGCCCCCGTGACACGTCGCTCGGGAAAGTCGATCCGCGGCGAGCATCCCGCCAGATCGGGCAACGACAGCTCAAGAACGCCCTGTTCCGCTCCGCCTGGGTCGCCTCCACCCGCGACCCCGAATCAGCCGCCTACTACCAACGCAGACGCGCCGAGGGCAAGAAACACAACGCCGCGGTCATCTGCCTCGCCCGACGTCGCTGCGACGTCATCTACGCCATGCTCAAGACCGGCACGCCCTACCAACCCCGTCACCACGACCGACTACCAGCCGCAACTTGACAAAACCATAGGGACACCCCCCCCCGCGAAAAGATAGGTCCGCTCGGGGGCCGATTTCGGCGAATAGGGGATTATCGTGGTCAGACTGTGGACCATCATCGCGTTGTGCGCTGTCATGTTCGTGGGCGCGTGCTCATCCGACGAGCAGACTGCTGAGACAGCGACAGCTGAACCGAAAGAAGACGCGACAGAGCCCCCGCCAGAAGAGCCCGAAATAATCATCAACAGCACTTGGACAGAAGCTCAAATTCGTGACCTCAACAACGCCTGCGACGGTGCGCCATCGACATTATGGGAAGCCGGTACGACCGTTGGGTCTACTATTCTCCCCGCACTCTCGCAGGAACGGACAGACACCATCAAGCAAACTATCCCATCGCTGGCAAATGGCGGCGGTACGGTGACAGTCGATGGCGGTGTACCGATGGGGAGAGATGAGTCCTGTGAGGCTTATTCAGGCTGTTGCCCAGAAGTGTAGTCCGATAACCGCTGTAATGGTTTGGCTGAATGTGGTGTAGGGGCGTCGGTAGTCGGTGTGGGCGATGCGCCAGGTTTTGAGGTTGGCGATGG
>NZ_JASGEK010000066.1:0-16733 GCF_047606445.1 Aeromicrobium sp.
CAGCGCCACCGCGGCCGCCGACGCCCACCGCGACGGGCCGCGTGCGCCGACCGCCGCGTCCCGCCGACGCCACGCCCACATCAGGGAACGCCCCAGGACGAGCCGGAACAGCCCGAGGGCGAGCAGTCCGCCGACGCCCAGCGCCCAGCGATAGGCGTGGCCGGGACGGAAGTCCGTCACCAGGTCGTCGACGCGCCCCTGCGGGACCACCCAGGCCTGCCGCCAGCCGTCGACGACGACCGCCGGGACCGCCTCGCCGTCGAGCTCGCCGACCCATCCCGGATTCTCGTTGTGCCCGGTCGTCGCCACCACCGGCCCGGCGTCCGTCGTCGGGCGAGGCTCGGTCCGCTCGAGCACCAGCCGGCCCGCCCGCGCGACCGTCGAGGAGCCGACGACGATCCGGTTCCGCCCCGCCGCCACCTCGACCACCGGACCGCCGCACGGCAGCGCCTCGACCACGGACCCGTCGAGCAGCTGGCGCGACGCGGCCGACAGCGCCGACGCGACGACCGTGTCGCCGACCCTCAGCGCCGGCCCCGTGCCGCACTCCCAGAGCGTCGGCTCGTCCGACGGCGGCGCCAGCCCGACCTCCACGCCGCCGACGGCCAGCTCGCTGACCCCGACCGGGAGGTGGAAGGCCGAGCCGTCGGGACGGACGTCGACGGCGTCGGTCGCCGAGACCAGCTCCAGCGTCAGGCTCGTCGTGACGGTCTCCGGCACCAACGCCAGCCCGTCGGCGACGTCGACCGTCGAGCGCCGCCCCGCGTCGTCGACGACCACGATCCGGTCCACCGACGACGCCGGCAGCGAGTCCTCGGTGGTCAGTCGCAATGTGTCGATCCGGCGTGGCTCGTCGAAACGCACGGTGAGGGTCGGCTCCGCGTCGGCGGCCGCCGCGATCCAGCCGGTCGCGTCGTCGCCGTCGATCATGCGCGAGGCCGTCGCGCGGGGGTCGGCCGAGACCGTGGAGCTGGCCCGGACCTGGGTGGGCAGGCCGCGCTGGACCAGCTCGTCCAGCGGGTCGCCGGCGACGGCGGTCGTCGTCAGCCGCGCCTCGTACCGGCCGCCCTCGCCGAGCGAGACGATCCGGTCGACCTCGGCGGCGTCCTCGCCGTCCTCCCCCGCCCCGGGGCGGCACCGGTCGACCAGGCCGACCGACAGACACGACGGTCGCAGGCCGACGTCGAGGCCGAGCACGATCTGGTCGGCCCGCCGGACCCACGGCAGCTCCAACGGCCGCGCGAGCGCGAGGTCGGGCGAGGCGACCTCGGCGAGCTGGGCGTCGCCGAAGTCCCGCTCGACCTCGATCCGCAGCCGGTCGACCTCGCCGACCGGGACCGTGACCGGCTCGTCGCCGACCAGCGTCCGCTCGACCGGCCCGGCGGCCGTGTCCACGACGACGCGCTGGACGTCTCCGGGCGCGAGGCCGCCGCGCACGGTCAGCTCGCCGACCTCGCGGAAGCCGCCGAGGTCCAGCTCGACCCAGCCCGTGCCGCCGACCGCCCGCCACGCCGTGCCCGGCTGCCCGTCGAAGGCCGACCAGGGGGCCGCCGACGGCGAGAGCGCCCCCCACATCCCGGCCCAGGCGCGGGAGGAGGAGGCGGTCAGCGACCGCGCGCCGAGCAGCCGACGCTCGGCGACCCACGGCTCGTCGACGTCGCGGACGAAGTCGTGCGCCGCGCGGTCGGCCTGGTAGGGCTCGTCGGCGCCCAGCGAGCCCGAGCGGTGGCGTTCGACCCGCGAGAAGTCGACCTCGCGGCGGCGCAGCGAGTCGGTCAGCACCCAGGGGCCGCCGACCGCGCCCCCGACGGCCTCCGCGTCGGCCGCCGTCACGACCGGCCCCGGCCCCACGACGCCGAGCGCGTCGAGTCCGACGAGCGCGTCGGCCGCGCCCACCACGACGGGCAGCTCCCCCGCAGGCGTCGCGGACGGCGGGCTCTCCGTCTCCACCTCGAACACCGCGATCACGGGATGCTCGGTCTGCCAGCCGCCGGCGGCGAAGCGGCGCGACAGCGTGTCGTCGATCTGCGCCGGGCCCCCGACGGTCGGCCCGAAGGTCCGGGCGAGCCGGAGGCCCGGAGTCGCGCGGAGGGTCTGCCAGGCCAGTTCGGCGCGTTCGCCCGCCTGGTCCGACGCCAGGTCGAAACGCAGCAGCACGCGGTCGACGCCGGCCCGCGCCAGCGTCGTGGCGAGCCCCGGCGCGGCCGTGCCGGACTCCATCCGCTCGTAGACGGCGTCGAGCAGCCGCACGGTCCCCTCCGGCGCCATCGGCACCGCCGGCCGCGCGACCCACGGGGCGCCCGCGAGCGGCTGCGCCACGTCGTCGCCGGTGCTCCCCCAGAGGTAGTCGCCGAAGGCCGACGACGGAGCGACCAGCGTGGTGTCGTCGGGGTGCTCGGCGAGCCAGTCGGCGGCCTCGGACCAGTACGACGGGATCTCGGCGAAGGTGTGCCCGCCGGCGATCCGGCCGGTCCAGGTCGGCGCGACCGCCGCCAGCACGCACGATCCGACCGCGACGGCCATGGTGCGCCGCCACCAGCGCGCGACGTCCGGCTCGCACTGGGCGATCCGGCGGGCGAGGACCGCGAGCAGGTGGGTCGCCCCGACCACCAGCGGGATGCGGACCACGGGGTCGAATTTGTGCAGGTTGCGCATCGGGGCCAGCGGCCCGTCCAGCAGCTCCTGCCATCCGGGCGCTCCCCAGCCGGACAGGCCGGCCGTGTGGCCGAGCGTCGTCAGCACCACGCCGGCCAGCAAGCCCGTGACGAGAAAACGCCGGTGCGGCGTCGACGCCAGCGACAGGCCCGCCAGGCCCGCCGCCGCGACGACCGCCAACGCCACCGACAGGGCCGGCCAGGTCAGCAGGTCACGGCCCGCGTCGTAGGTCACCGTGGCCCGCGGCACCCAGTTCGTCGTCCCGCGCAGCGCGTCGAGGACCGAGGCGCTGACGGTGGTGGTCGCCGAGCTCTCGATGTGGTCCAGGAACGGTGGGCTGTAACGGCCGAGGAGCACCAGCGGGACCCACCACCAGGCGGTCGTCGCGAGCACCAGCGGCGGCCACCAGCGCAGCATCGCGCGCCGTCGCTCTCCTCGTGGGGCCATCACCAGCCAGAGCGTCGCCAGCGGCAGCACCGCCGCCGTGGCGACCGCGTTGACCCCGCCGACGCAGCCGACCGCCAGCGCGCTCTGCGCCGCCCGCAGCCTCGGCGGGCCGTGCCGCAGGCCCACGACCAGCGGCAACAGCACCCAGGGGGCGAGCGAGGCCGGCCACGCCTCGACGGAGTTGACGCCCATGATCGTCAGAACGCGGGGCGAGAGCGCGTAGAGCACTCCGGCGAGCAGGCTCAGACACGGCGTCCCGACCTTCAACGCGCGGCACAGCAGCGCCATCCCGACGAACGCCACGCTCCACAACAGCGCCCACCAGAGCCGCTGCACGATCCACGCGTCGAGGCCGAGCCGCTCGCCGGCCCAGAAGAACGGACCCATCGGGAACAGGTAGCCGTAGGCCTGGTTCTGGACCTGTCCGAGCCCTCCCTGCGGCTCCCACATCGTCAACGCCCGCGACAGGAAGCCGCCCGGGTCGACGATCAGGTCGAGCTTGGTGTCGCCGACCATGCGGCCGGGACGCTGCGCGAAGGCCAGCGCGGTCAGCAGCAGGCAGCCGACGGCCAGATGGAGCCAACGACGCACGGTCTCCACGTCGACGTCCGGCTCCCTCAGCACCCCCGCACGATAGACGGCCGCTGGACCATCGCGGTGCTACCGTCGGGCGACGCGGTCGATCACTGAGTTGAGGGACTCACCGGCCGCGTGGCGTCTGAGGGAGAAGCCACCTATGCGTATTTTGTTCTGCAATTGGCGCGACACCGGGCACCCTGAGGGAGGGGGTTCGGAGTTCTACGTCGAGCAGATGGCCCGGGGTCTGGCCGAGCGAGGCCACGAGGTGACGGTCGCGGCGGCGATGTTCGACGGGGCGGCCGCCGACGAGACGGCCGACGGCGTGCGGTTCCGCCGCAGCGGCGCGAAGTTCGGCGTGTACCTGCGCATCTTCGCCCGGCTGCTGTTCGGCCGTTACGGCACCGTCGACGCCGTGGTCGACGTGCAGAACGGCCTTCCTTTCTTCACACGCTGGGCGACCCGCGCGCCGGTGGTCGTGCTGCTGCACCATGTGCACCGCGAGCAGTGGCCGGTGGTCTATCCGGGGCTGATCGGCCGGGTCGGCTGGTTCGTCGAGAGCCGTCTGTCGCCGTGGCTGTACCGCCGTTCGCAGTACGTCACCGTGTCGGAGGCGACCCGTCAGGAGCTGGTCGACCTGGGCGTCGACCGCGACCGCATCGCGATCGTGCACAACGGCACGTCGCCGGCGCCCGGCCCGAGCGCGCCGCGCAGCGCCACGCCGCGCATGTGCGCGCTCGGCCGTCTCGTGCCGCACAAGCAGGTCGAGCACGCGATCGACACGCTCGCCGACCTGGCTGAGTCTCACCCCGACCTGGTGCTCGACGTGGCGGGCGACGGCTGGTGGCGCGAGGAGTTGACCGCCCACGCGGCGAGGCGCGGGGTGGCCGACCGGGTGCGTTTCCACGGCTTCGTCGACGACGCGACGAAGCACCGGCTGCTGGCCGAGGCCTGGGTGATGGTCATGCCGTCGCTCAAGGAGGGCTGGGGCCTGGTCGTCGGCGAGGCCGGCCTGCACGGCACCCCGACGGTCGCCTACGCCTCAGCGGGCGGCACCCGCGAGTCGGTCGACCACAAGAGCAGCGGCGTCCTGGTCGACACCCCTGCGGAGTTCACCGCCGCCGTCGAGGAGATCCTGACCGACCCTGAGTGGCGTTCCTTCCTCGGCGACGGCGCCCGCATGAAAGCCGAGTCCGCCTCCTGGACGGCCTCGCAGGAGAAGTTCGCCGAGATCGTCGCCCGGTGACACGCAGAATGATGGATTGAGGCACCCATCACTACCTGAATCCATCATTGTGCGTTCCCCGGGGACATCGGTAGGCCCCGTCACCTCGAACGACGCTGCTCGGCCAGCCAGGTGTGGTTGACGACGGCGGCGGTGACCTCGTCGCGAAGTTGTTTGGCGTCCGGGCCGCGCAGCAGGTTCCGCGCGTGCCAGGGGGAGTCGTCGAGATGGGGGCTGCCGTCGCGGACGCGGCGGGCGAGCCGGTCCGCGTACTCGTGGCCCTCTGTGCGATAGGCCTTCGCTTCGGCCTCGTCGAGTTCGATCAGCGCCGAGTCGTCGAGCATCGAACTGATGACATAGCGGACCTCGAGGAAGAACGTTCCGGCCCGCTCGACGAGGAACCAGGCTCCGGGTTCATGGTCCACATACCGCATGGCAGCAGCCGCCTGCGCGATCCGCTCGGCGTCGCCCCACCACTCGACCGGAGGGATGGCCTCCATCCGGTGCCGCCGGGCGTCATTCGGCGAGGCATAGACGAACTTCGCCGACGCACTGCGCCTGAGGGTGAGACACAGGACTCTCCGGCAGGCGGTGCAGGTCAGCTGGCTCTCGGCACGCTTCATAAGGCCCGACGCGTGGAGCGGCTGCAGGTCGGCGAGCCGGACCCAGTGGGCATTCTCGGCGAGCAGTCCGTCCTCCAACGCTGCGGCGAGAGCGTCGACAGTGGCGCTGACGTCGAGGCCGCCGGAGACGGTCCGCACGAGCAGGTCGGCGCAGACGGCGCATTCGTCGTCCTCCGGACGGAAGACAAGGCCAGGATCGCCGGTCGTGACGGTCACGCCGACGAGGTTCCCGGCCTCGTTCCAGCCTCGACGATCGGCGAAGTCGCACCGCAGGTAGCCGCCGTCGAGCGTGAAATAGGGCGTCCCGAGGCCGGCGAAACTGCGCGGTGCTTCGAGGGCGGTTGTGAGGTCCTCGAGCATCGCCTCGTTGCCGACGCCGGGGATCCATGCGGCCAGGTCGATGCCCGGTGCGCCCGGTCTGGCCAGGCGAAGGCACACGGCGACGGCCCGGCCGTCACGCAGGATGAGGTCGGCCCCAGAGGCGAAGGACAGCCGGGCGGACCGATAGGCCGGCACTCCGACGAGGCGTTCGGAGACAGCCGCAGGCGTGCCGCCCAGGGTCTCGACCAGTCGCCGCGTGGCCGGATGCTCCTCGGCCTGCCCGAGCGCTTCGAGCATGATCGGCAGCCGGGTCCGTGTTCGCCATCGCTCCATGCGCCCATGATCGCTGGCCGCGGGAATCACCGATGTAGTCGGGTTACGCGCAGCGGGGCCGGTCGGTTGCCCGACCGGCCCCGCTGCTCGCGCTGCGTCAGTTCGAGCCGTAGTCCACGGTCTCGACCTGGACGGCACCCGGCTCGTCGTCGGGCGTGGACGAGGTCTGGACCGACTGGGCGACGCCCGCGGCGGTGACTCCCGCCAAACCCAGACCCGCCACGAACGCGACGACCGCGATGACTCCACTGCTCATGGTCTCTTCCCTCTTCTCCCTCGGAACGGGCTCAGACTACCAAGCAGCCGGATCAGTCGAGCCAGTCCGCGACGGCCGATCGAGAGCGCCGACACGGCGACCGTGAGGCCCGCCACGCCCCACGCCGCCCACACGAGGACACGGTTCTTCACGGGCGGCGGCTCAAGCGTCGCCACCCCGTCGACGACGAACACGCGCAGCCCGTCCTCCCCGGTCTCCACCGCCCGCGCGCCGGACAAAGCGGCGGGCGTCGGGTCGCCGCCCGGAGCCGACGAGTCGAGCACCACCACGCCGATCCCCTGAGCGGCCAGATCGGCGGAGGTCGCGGCGGGATCGGCCAGCGCCTCCCCCACGGCGACGGCCCGGGGGTCCTCCGAGGCGAGCGTCACCCCCGACACGGTGAGCGCGTCGCTCGTGACCGTGTCGCGGTCGAAGAAGCGTCCCGCCGGGTCGAGCACCGTGCGTCCGTCGTTCCAGTCCGGCGCGCGATAGGGCGAGAACGGCAGCACCAGCAGATCGCCCTCGGCCTCCACCGCGCCGACCGCCTGCCGCGCGGCCTCCCAATCCCGTGGGTAGTCCGCCGGCGTCAACCGTCCGCCGACGCCATAGCCCAGGTCGGGCAGGGCCGCGAGCGGCGCCGCGACGAGCAACCCCGCCGCCACCGCCCGCCACCGCTCCTGTCCGCTCGTCCGCGCGAGCCAGCCGCCGAGCGTCGCCGCGCCATACCCCAGAGCGACCGCGTGGAAGGGCAACGCGAACACGAGATAGCGCGAGCCGTCGCGCAGGACCGCCGTCGCGCCCTGCCACTCGATCAACCGCTCCAACAGGCCCGGCGCGAGCCACCCCCAACAGGCCAGCGTGTAGCCGACGGCCGCCAGCGCCGACCAGGCCAGCACGCCATAACGGTCCGCGCGCCACCAGCGCCGCAGCCCCGTCAACATCAGCACCCACAGCACGACGACCACCAGCGTGGCGACCAGCGTCAGCCGGGACGCCGGGACGACCTCGGCGTTCCAGACGCCGCCGAGCGCCATCAGCGCGCCGATCCGCCCCCACGGCCCCTCGCCCTGCAGCGCGAACAGCTCGACGCCCGCCGGGTCGCTGACCACCGTTCCCGGGCGGACCAGCCCGGCCACGATCCAGGGCGCGTTGACGAGCGCCGCGAGCAGCACCATGCGGATCGGCCCGGACCGCCAGCCGACGACCAACGCCGCCAGCAGCCCCATCACGCCGGTGGCCGCCGTGAGCGCCGTCCCGGCGAGCGCGAGCGTCAACGCGGCGACCCGCGGACGGTCCGGGTCGCGCAGCGCCACGCCGATCCACGGCAGGCAGGCCAGCGCGACGAGCACCGGCCACTGCCCCAGCAGCAGCCGTTCGGCGACGAGGGGATTCCAGAGGGCGTACGTCCCGGCCACGAGCCGCGCGCCGAGCCCCGCGTCGTCGACCAGACGGGCCGCGCCGACGCCGCCGAGGGCCAGCGCGCCGACGATCACCAGCCGCTGCAGCAGCGCCGGATCGACGGCCTGCGACACCAGCGCCAGCACGCCGTCGGACGGGACCGCGCGCGGCACCGCGCTGCCCAGCCCCCAGAGGTCGTCGCGACCCAGCGTCCAGCGCGGCGGCGTCACCATGTCGTAGGAGAGCAGAAAGCCCGATCCACGCCACGGCAGCGCCACCACCAGCGCCAGCAGCAGGCACCACTGGACGACCACCAGATCCCAGAGACGTCGGCTCACTCCCCCACCGTAGACCCGACGTCGCCTACCGTGTCCGGGTGAGACGCGCGGGAGGAGTGGTGTCGGGCAGCAGCCTGGTGGCCCTCGGCACCATCGGAGCCAACGCCGCCGTCTACCTGATGACGGTCCTCGCGGCCCGTCTGCTGCTGCCCGCCGAGCTCGGCGCGGTGACCGCGCTGCTCGGCATCCTGCAGATCGGCACGGTCGTCTCCTTCGGGCTGCAGGCCGTGGCCGCCCGACGCATCGCCGTCGACCCCGACAGCCGTCAGGCGACCATCGGCACCGTGGCCCGGGTCGCGGTCGCCGTGGCGGTGGCGACCGGTCTGCTCGGCGCGGGCGTCACCGCGGCGCTCGTCGGCCCGCTCGACCTCGGCTCGGTCCGGCCCGCCCTGCTGACCGGCGCGACCATGGTCCCGCTGACGCTGATGGGCGCGATGGCCGGCGTCGCCCAGGGATCGGAACGGTGGGGCTCGCTGGCGGCCGTCTACCTCGCCAACGGCTTCGGCCGGCTCGCCTGCGGATTCGTCGCGCTGCTGGTCGAGCCGTCCGTCACCTCGGTCATGCTCGGCTTCGCCGTCGGCGCGTGGGCGCCCGTGCTGGCCGGACTCCCCCAACTGCGCGGACGGGCGGTCGACGGTCGCGGCGGCAGCCGCCGCCCCTTCCTGAAGGAGGCGCTGCTCGGCTCGCACGCGCTGCTGGCCTACTACGCGCTCGGCAACGCCGACGCCCTGCTGGCCCGGCTGCTGCTGTCCCCGCACGACTCGGGCCTCTACGGGGCGGGCCTCATCCTGTCGAAGGCGGCGGTGTTCTTCCCTCAGTTCGTCACCATCGTGTCCTATCCCCTGCTGGCCCGTGACGGCACGACCCGCTCGCGCACCATCGCGGTCGTCGGCGTGGCGACGCTCGGCCTGGCCGCGACCCTCGCGACCGCGCTGCTGCCCGACGTCGCGCTGATCGCCGTCGGCGGCGACGCCTACGCCGAGATCGCCGACCGGCTCTGGCTGTTCGTGCTCGCCGGGTCGCTGCTGTCGCTGGTCAACCTGCTCGTCTGGGACGCGCTCGCCCGCCACTCCCACAGCATCGTGGTGTCGCTCTGGATCGCGGTGAGCAGCCTCGTCGCGGCCGCCGCCATCGCCCACGCGGGCATCACCGGCCTCGTCGTCACGGTCATCGCCGTGGCGGCCGCGCTGGTGCTGTGGGTGCTGCTCGTGGCGACCCGCGCCCGCCGGGCATGATGGACGCATGCGGATCGCGAACCACGTCGTCGACCTGATCGGCGGCACGCCGCTCGTGCGTCTGAACCGGGTCGTCGCGCCCGGCTCCGGCCTCGTCGCGGCGAAGATCGAATACCTCAACCCCGGCGGCAGCTCCAAGGACCGCATCGCGGTGAACATGATCGACGCCGCCGAGGCGTCGGGGGCGTTGCGGCCGGGCGGCACGATCATCGAGCCGACGTCGGGCAACACCGGCGTCGGCCTGGCCATCGTCGCCCAGCAGCGCGGCTACCGCTGCGTGTTCGTGTGCCCCGACAAGGTCAGCCTCGACAAGCGCAACACGCTCATGGCGTACGGCGCGGAGGTCGTGGTGTGCCCGACCGCCGTCCCGCCCGAGCACCCCGACAGCTACTACAACGTCTCGGACCGGCTCGTCGCCGAGATCGAGGGCGGCTGGAAGCCCGACCAGTACTCGAACCCGGCCGGACCGCAGTCGCACTACGAGACGACCGGACCCGAGATCTGGGCCGACACCGACGGGAAGGTCACGCACTTCGTGGCGGGCGTCGGCACCGGCGGCACGATCACCGGCACGGGCCGCTATCTCAAAGAGGTCTCCGACGGCCGGGTGAAGGTGGTCGGCGTCGACCCGGAGGGCTCGGTCTACTCCGGCGGCACCGGCCGTCCGTACCTGGTCGAGGGCGTCGGCGAGGACTTCTGGCCGAGCGCCTACGACCCGTCCATCCCCGACGAGATCATCGCGGTCAGCGACGCCGACTCCTTCGACATGACCCGACGGCTGGCCCGCGAGGAGGGCCTGCTGGTCGGCGGCTCCTGCGGCATGGCGGTCGTCGCGGCGCGGCAGGTCGCCGAGCGCGAGGGTCCCGACGCGGTGGTCGTGGTGCTGCTGCCCGACGGCGGTCGCGGCTACCTGTCGAAGATCTTCAACGACGACTGGATGAGCTCCTACGGCTTCCTGCGCGAGCCGCTCGACCCGACCGCGGCCCACGCGACGGTCGGCGAGGTGCTGCGCCGCAAGTCCGGCGACATGCCCGACCTCGTGCACACGCATCCGCAGGAGACGGTGCGCGACGCGATCAGCATCCTGCACGAGTACGGCGTCTCGCAGATGCCGGTCGTCGGGCCGGAGCCGCCGGTCGTCATCGGCGAGGTGGCCGGCAGCGTCAGCGAGCGGACGCTGCTCAGCGCGGTCTACGAGGGCCGCGCCCAGTTGACCGACGCGGTGTCTCAGCACATGGAAGCCCCGCTGCCGCTGCTCGGCTCCGGTGAGAGCCTGGACGCCGCGCAGGCGCTGCTGTCGGAGAACGACGCGGTCATGGTCATCGAGGACGGCAAGCCGCTGGGCGTCCTGACCCGCCACGATCTGCTGGGAGTGCACGTATGACCGGTTTCGCGACCCGCGCCATCCACGCGGGCTACACCCCGGACCCGGGCCACGGCGCGGTGAACCCGCCCATCGTGGCCAGTTCCACCTTCGTCCAGGACGGCGTCGGCGGGATGCGCGACGGCTACGAGTACGGCCGCACCGGCAACCCGACCCGCACCGCCTTGGAGGGCGCGCTCGCCGCGCTGGAAGGCGCCGCCCACGGCCGGGCGTTCGCCTCCGGCATGGCCGCCACCGACACGGCGCTGCGCACGCTGCTGCGACCGGGCGACCATCTGGTGATCCCCGACGACGCCTACGGCGGCACCTTCCGGCTGATCGACAAGGTGTTCAGCCAGTGGGGCGTCACCTACACCCCAGCGGCGATCAGCGACGTCGACGCCGTGCGCGCGGCGATGACGCCGACGACGAAGGCCGTCTGGATCGAGACGCCCACCAATCCGTTGTTGTCGGTCGGCGACATCGCGGCGCTGGCCGAGATCGCCCACGACGGCGGGGCTCGTCTGGTGGTCGACAACACCTTCGCCTCGCCCTATCTGCAGCAGCCGTTGGCGCTGGGCGCGGACGTCGTGCTGCACTCGACCACGAAGTATCTGGGCGGGCACTCCGACGTGGTCGGCGGCGCGCTGCTGACCTCCGACCCGACGCTCGACGAGGGTTTCGGCTTCCTGCAGAACGGCGCGGGCGCGGTGCCCGGCCCGTTCGACGCCTATCTGACGCTGCGCGGCGCGAAGACGCTGGCGGTGCGCATGGAGCAGCACTGCGCGAACGCCGAGGCGGTCGTGGACGCGCTGGTCGGCCATCCGAAGATCAGCCAGGTGCTCTATCCGGGCCTGCCGGAGCATCCCGGCCATGAGGTCGCGGCCCGGCAGATGCGCCGTTTCGGCGGCATGGTCTCGATCCGGCTGGCCGGTGGCCGCGAGGCGGCGCTCGACCTGTGCCGCCGGGTCGAGGTCTTCACGCTGGCCGAGAGCCTGGGCGGCATCGAGTCGTTGATCGAGCATCCGGGCACGATGACCCACGCCTCCACCGCGGGCTCGGCCCTGGAGGTGCCCGACAACCTGGTGCGCCTGTCGGTCGGCATCGAGGACGTCGCCGACCTCCTCGCCGACCTCGACCAGGCGCTCAGCTGAGCACGTCGAACTCGGGCTGGACGAGGCGTCGGGGCTCGGTCTCGATCACGCCGGGGGCGGCGAGCGCCGTCTCGGGGTCGAGGGCGTCGAGTTTGCGGGCGGTGACCAGCACCCGCGACTCCAGCGAGCTGGCGAAGCGGTTGTAGTGCTCGACCGTCTGCGCGAGGGATCGGCGCAGTTTCTCGGTGTGGTCGCCCATCGTGGCGAGCCGTCCGTAGAGCTCTTTGCCGAGGTCGAACAGGCGACGGGCGTCGTCGCTGAGGGTCTGCTGCTGCCAGGTGAGCGCGACGGTCTTCAGCACGGTCCAGAGGCTGACCGGCGATGCGAGCACGATCCGCCGGGCGAAGGCGTGTTCCAGGAGGGTCGGGTCGCGTTCCAGCGCGGCGGCCAGCACCGGCTCGCTCGGGATGAAGGCGATGGTGAACTCCGGGCTGAGGTCGAGTCCGGTCCAGTACTGCTTGGCGGCGAGCGCGTCGACGTGCCCCCGGACCGCTTTCGCGTGGTCGGCGAGCAGCCGGTCGCGGTCGGCTCCGTCCGCGCAGGCGGCAAGGTAGGCGTTGATGGGCGCCTTGGCGTCGACGGCCATCTGTTTGCCGCCCGGCAGCCGCAGCACCATGTCGGGGCGGCGGCGTCCGCTCTCGGCCTCGATGGTGGCCTGCGTGTCGAAGTCGACCCGGTGCAGCAGCCCGGCGGACTCGACCAAAGTGCGCAGTTGGGTCTCGCCCCACACGCCGCGCTGGGCGTTGTTGCCCATGGCCGAGGCCAGCGCGTCGGCGGCCGCGCGGGACCGCTCGGCGGTGACCTGGGTGTGCCGCAGTTGCTCGGCCAACTGACCGTGCTGCACGTGGCGCTGTCGTTCCAGCTCGTCGACCGTCAGCCGCATGGTGCGCAGCGACTCGTGTACCGGCGCGAGCGCCTGCAGCACGAGGTTCTCCTCGTCGTCGGCCCGCTGCCGCTGCCGCACCTGCTCGCGCAGGGCCTGCGCGGTGGCGATGGCCGCCGCGCTGCGCCCCCGCGCCGCCATCGCGCCCAACAGCCACCCGAGCATGACCCCGAGCACCAACCCCACGACGATCCCGATCCCGACATCCATACCGCCACCCTGGCGCCGGGCACTGACAGTTTCAGAGAACGAGCCCGCTCAACTCTCCCACTGCTCGAAACCGAGGACGATCAGGCGCATCTCGCGGCGGGCTTTGCGTTTGATCTCCTCCTCCAGGTCGGGGCGGCCCTCGGGCATGGCCACGACCTGCTCGGCCCGGTAGACCATGTTCCGCACGAAGAGCCCCGCCGCCATCGCGACGTCCTCGCCCGACCACCGCTCGACGTTCGGCAGCCGCGCCAGAACGACCGCCAGCTCGGAGATGAACAGCTCCAGCTCCCGCTGGATCGCCTCGCGCACCACCGGCGAGCCGCTCTGGCGCTCCCGGGCGACGAAGGCGAAGTGCGCCTGGTTCTCCTTGACCGCGCGCACCAGGATCTCGGCCGACGCGTCGATGATGTTCGCCATCGTGTCGGGGTCTTTCTGCGCCTCGCGGATCATGCGGCGCAGCGTCTGGAAGCAGTCCTCGACCAGCGCCAGCCCGACGTCGTCCATCGTGTCGAAGTGCCGGTAGAAAGCCGTGGGCACCACGCCCGCCTGCTTGGCCACCTGGCGCAGACTCAACTGGGCGAAGCCGACCTCGCCGCTCTGGCGCAGCGCCGCGTCGAGGATCGCCTGACGCGTGCGCTCCTTCTGCTCACGGCGGCTCAACGCGACGGGCTCGGACACTCCCCCACCCTATCGCCCGTCTCTCAGTGAACGCTTATTCACCGTATGGCGCGACTCACGGAACAGGCCCTTGCGCCTGACCCCGATCATGCGTCATAGTTTCAGTGTACGAACGTTCACTCAATGAGTAAAGGATGTGCCGATGGGAGTCGTGCGGAGCGCCCTCGCCTCGCGGGCGGTCGGAACGGTGACACAGCCCCACCACGTCGACCACTACCTCGAGAAGCTGCACCCGATGTGGACCGCCGAGGCCGTCCGCGCCCGGGTCGTCGGCATCGAGCGCGAGACGGACAACGCCACCACCGTCACCCTGCGCCCCAACGGCGCCTGGGCCGGCTTCACCCCCGGCCAGCACGTCGAGTTCGGCGTCGAGGTCGACGGCGTCCGCAAGGTCCGCGTCTTCTCGGTCTCCAGCTCCGCCGCGGCCAAGGGCCGCACGTTCAGCGTCTCGGTCAAGGCCCACCCCGACGGCTTCGTCTCCCGCTTCCTCAACAGCAAGCTGGCCTCCGGCGAGCTGGTCCACCTCTCGCAGGCCAAGGGCGAGTTCGTCCTCCCAGCCACTCTGCCCGACGACCTGCTGCTGCTCAGCGGCGGCTCCGGCATCACCCCGGTCATGTCGATGTTGCGCACGCTGGTCGACTCCGGCCGTCTGCCGCGGCGCGTCACCTTCCTGCACTACGCCCGCTCCCGCGCCGACGAGATGTTCACCGACCAGCTCGACGCGTTCGAGCGGACCGAGGGCGTCGACGTCGTGCGGATCTACACCCGCGAGCCGCTGCCGGGCGCGGAGCTGACCGGACGCTTCACCCTCGACCACCTGCGCGCCATCGGCGTCGACCCGACCGCCGCCCTCACCTACCTGTGCGGCCCCGCCGGCCTCATCGGCACGGTCCGCGAGGCCTACGAGGCCGAGGGCGCCGCCGACCAACTGCGCATGGAGTACTTCAAGGTCCCCACCGTCGACCCGGCGCTGCTGGCCGAGGCCGCCGCGCAGGCCGTCGGCACGCTCAGCTTCGACGCCTCCGGCGCCGAGACCGCCAACAACGGCAACACCATCTTGGAGCAGGCCGAGGCCGCCGGGCTCACGCCCGAGTACGGCTGCCGCATGGGCGTCTGCAACACCTGCGCGATCAAGAAACTGCACGGCGCCGTCCGCCACGTCATCACCGGCGAGGTGTGCGCCAACACCGACGAGACCATCAAGCCCTGCGTGAACGTCCCGGTCGGCGACGTCGCGGTCGCCCTCTGAAGGAGAAGAACATGAGCCACAAGCGACTCTTCCGCAAAGACACCACCGTCTACGACGCCTCCGGCCACAACGCCGCCCCCGCGCCGCTCGTCGGCGAAGGCGACGACCGGGCCGTCATCGGCCTCGACCTGATGACCTACGAGGAGCTCGACGCCTTCGGCGAGGAGCTCGACGCACTGCGCCAGCGCACCCTCGACTCGCTCGGCCAGGCCGACGCGAACTACATCCGCCGGGTCATCCGCGCCCAGCAGATCTGCGAGGTCCTGGGCCGCATCGGCATCTTCACGCCGTTCTTCTGGCCCACCTTCGTCCTCGGCATCGTGCTGCTCGGCGTCTCGAAGATCCTCGAGAACATGGAGATCGGCCACAACGTCATGCACGGCCAGTACGACTGGATGAACGACCCGCTGGTCGACGGCCGCCGCTACGAGTGGGACAACGTGGCGCCCGCGCAGGACTGGAAGCACGGCCACAACTACCTGCACCACACGTACACGAACATCCACGGCATGGACAAGGACATCGGCTACGGCCTGCTCCGCATGGACGACGGCCAGCCCTGGTACCCGAGCCACCGCTTCAACCTGCCGGCCGCCTTCTTGCTGATGCTCTTCTTCGAGTGGGGCGTCATGTACCACGGCATCGAGCTGGGCGACTACCTCAAGGGCAAGATGTCCAAGGAGGAGTTCACGGCCCGCAAGCGTCGCGCGATGGCCAAGACCCGCCGCCAGCTGTTCAAGGACTACGTCGTCTTCCCGCTGCTCGCCCTGCCGCTGATCCCGGTGGTCGGCTGGTGGGCCCCGCTGGCGGTCCTCGGCGGCACCTTCGCGGCCAACATCGTGCGCAACATCTGGACCTTCCTCATCATCTTCTGCGGCCACTTCCCCGCCGAGGTGCAGTCCTTCGACGAGGACGAGGCGAAGAACGAGTCGCGCGGCCAGTGGTACCTGCGCCAGCTGCTCGGCTCGGCGAACATCTCCGGCACCCCGCTGTTCCACATCCTCAGCGGCAACCTGAGCCACCAGATCGAGCATCATCTGTTCCCCGACATCCCGGCCCGCCGCTACCCGGAGGTCGCTCAGGAGATCCGCGCGATCTGTGAGAAGAACGGCCTGCCCTACAACAGCGGCCGGCTGAGCAAGCAGTTGTTGAGCGTGGCCCGGCAGCTCGCCTCCTACTCGCGCAAGCCCGACGACCCCTACCTGGTCGGCAACAGCCCCGAGAGCAAGGCGCTGCGCCGCGCCAAGCGCGAGGCGGCCGCCGCGGCCGAGCAGAAGGTCGCCGCCTGATCGAGAAATTCCTCGACCACCGGGAACCTCCTGGTGTCGCGCCTCCTCTGAGGTGACGACACTAGGAGGTTTTCCCGATGGCGAACATCAGTCGACTCCCCGCGCCCCGCCAGGAGTCCTACGAGTGGCAGTACGTCGGCGCCTGTAACGAGGCCGACCCCGAGACCTTCTTCCCACCCGAGGACGAACGCGGACCCCGCCGCCGTCAGCGCGAGGCGACCGCGAAGTCGTACTGCGCCGTCTGCCCCGTGGTCGAGCAGTGCCTCAGCCACGCCCTCGACGTCCGCGAGCCCTTCGGCGTCTGGGGCGGCCTCAACGCCACCGAACGCCACCACCTGCTGGCTGGGCTGTGTCAAGTTTCGTAGACAGTCTTTTTGTGGGTCAGGCTGCGGTCGCGGTCTGAGTGTTCTGGTGGGCGGTGTGGACTGCTGCGGGGGTGCGGTAGCCCAGGGTGGAGTGGCGGCGCCTGCGGTTGTAGAAGACCTCGATGTAGTCCACGA
>NZ_JASGEK010000067.1:0-39898 GCF_047606445.1 Aeromicrobium sp.
ATCGCGCCGAGCGCCGCGCGCAGCCGGTCCACGAGCCCCGCGTCCGCCGCAGCCGCGGCCGCCGACGCCGCCGGGACCTCCAACAGCAGCCGCAGCTCGAAGACGTCGCGCACGTCCTCGGCCCGCACGCCGCGCACGACGATGCCGCGATTGCGCTCGACCGTCACCAGTCCGAGGTCTGCCAGCCGCAGCACCGCCTCGCGCACCGGCGTCCGAGAGACACCGAGGGAGTCAGAAAGTCGATAAATCGACTGACGGCTCCCCGCCGACAACTGCCCGGTCAGGATCTGCTCACGCAGCCGGGCGAAGACCTCCTCGGCCGCCGACGGTCGCGCGCCGCTCACCAGAGCTCGACCGACTGGGTCAGGATCGTCGCCAGATCCTCGGCCCGCACCTCGCGCGGCGCCGTCGCGAGCAGCCGCTGTTGCCGCAGGCTGCCCTCCACGAGGTCGTCGACGTCGGCCGCGCCGAAGCCCAGCTCGGCCAGGCCCGACGGCACGCCGACATCGCGCATCAGCCGCGACACCACCCCCGGCAGCAGCTCGCGAGGGTCGTCGCCGACGGCGTCGGGGTCGAGCAGACGGGCCGCCTTCACGTGACGCTCCGGCGAGGCCTCGAAGGTGAAGCGGAAGGCCGCCGGGGCGGTCAGCGACACCGCCATGCCGTGCGGCACGAGGCCGTGGTCGGCGTGCGGGTCGGCCGGATAGCCGTCGGGTGCGAACGGCCCCACCATTCCGGCGATGGGATAGGCGTTGGCGTGCGGAATGTGGACGCCGGCGTTGCCGAAGCCGAGTCCGGCGAAGGTCGCCGCGAGCGCCATCTGTTCACGGGCGGCCCGGTCGTCGCCCTGGCGCACCGCCTGCCGGAAGGCCCCGGCGAGCAGCCCCATCGCCCGCTCCGACCACGCGTCGGCGATCGGGTTGGACCCGCAGTACGGCACCCGATCGGACGGCCGCTTGCGCTCGTACGAGGTGTACGGGCGGGCCGTGTAGCTCTCCAGCGCGTGACAGAGGACGTCCATGCCCGACGCGGCGGTGACGCCCGCCGGCTGGCTGACGGTCAACTCCGGGTCGACGATGGCCAGCGTCGGGCGCAGCCGGGCGTGCGAGATGCCGGTCTTGACCCGCAGCGCGGTGACGTCGAGCACGCAGATCGCGGTGGACTCGCTGCCGGTGCCGGTGGTGGTGGGCAGCGCGATCAACGGCAGCAGCGCGTTCGCCGGGGCGCGGCCCTGCCCGACGGGAGCGTTGACGTAGTCCATCAGCTCGCCGTCGTTCGTCAGCAACAGGTTCACCGCCTTCGCGGTGTCGATGCTGCTCCCCCCGCCGACCGCCGCCACCGCGTCGAACGGACCCTCGGCCCGCGCGAAGGCCACCGCCTCGCTCAGGCTCGTGTCGGTCGGCTCGACCCGCGTCCCGTCGAAGACCACGACCCCGATCCCCGCCGCCGCCGCCTGCTCGGCGAGCGCGTCGACCTCGCCCGTCGCGCGCACGCCCGCGTCGGTGACGAACAACACACGGCGACACCCCCGCGCCCCCAGCTCGTGGGCCAGCTCGTGACGCGCCCCCGACCCGAACTTCAGCGCGGGCGAGGCGTAGGTGAAGACGGACTCGGGATGTTCCGGGGAGAACCCTGACGCAGACATACGGCTCCTTCGTTGCCCGCAATATACGACCCTGTGCGCACCGCCTCGCCGCCGTCGGCCCGCCCCTCGCCCCGGCCGGTAAGATCGCTTCGATCCCCAGGAGGAACTATGACGCGTGCCCGACGCATCGCATCGGCGCTGGCTGCCGTCGGCCTGCTCTCGGCCTGCCAGCTCGGCGGCGGAGCGTCGACCGGCGGACCCACTCCTCCCGCCGAGATCGTCGAGCACGAAGGCGGGCCGGAGAGCCCCATCATGCAAGGCCTGACCGTTCCCGAGGGGGCCACCCAGCTCGGCCCGCTCGCCCGGTTCCGCAGCGCCCGCCTGATCGCTGCCTACCAGCCCGACCTCACCGTCGCGCTGGCCCGTCAAGGCGTCAACGACGCCATCGGCGCGGCGAGGGCGAACCCCGACGGCGTCCAGGCCGAGACACCGCCGGAGATCACGAAGACCGGACGCCCCGACGACGACAGCTTCGCACTGCTGCCCGATCCCCCGTCGGCCGACGTCACCGTCGCCCTCATCCGCTTGGACGCCTCCGACCCGACCGAGGCCGTGCAGTCGATGGCCACGCAGATCGCCGCGCTCGTGCCGGACTCCGGGCTCGACCCGAACGACTTCACCAGCTACTGCGCCGTCGCCGACGACCGCGTGCGCGGCTGCGCGCTGGAAGCCGAGGGCCTCACCAACGACGACCGTCTGCTCAACATCCAGATGGACGTCGACCCGGGCGACCTCGCCACCCGCACGGCGCCGCCGGCCAGCCTGGGCCTGCCCGTCATGCAGGTGCGCGTCGAGGACCTCACCGACCCGCAGGCCGAGCACACCGAGACCGTCGAGGAGAGCCCCGCCCCGGTCGTCGAGGGCGGCGGCGAGACGCCCGACGTCGTGTGGCCGGCGATGGACGTCGAGGCCCCGAAGGACACGCCGCTGCTCGACGGCACATGGGTGGCCCCGGAAGACGGCACCCTGTTGCTGAGCGGCTTCGATCCGGCCTTCGCCTCCTACTACGCCCCGAGCAGCGCCGAGGCCCGCGAGATCGTCCGCTCCTACGTCGCCGAGGCCGCTCCGGGCGCCAACGTCACCGAGGACTCCTACGAGGGGCTCAACGAGGTCAGCGTGACCTACTCGGCCCCGCTCGCCGGGGGCGGGTCGGCCGTCGGCGTCCACGTCATCAACGCGCGCGGCAACTACGTGATGCTCTTCCGCACGCCCGCGTAGAACGCCAGGTCGTCGAGACGGTCGAGGACGTACTCGACGACCGGCAGCAACGGGCGGCCGTCGCGCAGGGCCTCGACCGGAGTCCAGAGCGCGAGGTCGGTGGAGCCGCCGACCTCCACCACCTGCGGCACGGCGCCGGTGTCGACCCGGCAGGCGTACAGCAGATGCACGCCGTGGTAGTCCTCGCCCCGGCCGTCGCGGCCGGGGCCACGCAGGTGGACGTCGTGGACGTCGACGAGGCGGTGCTCCCCGAGGGTCAGCCCCGTCTCCTCGTGCAGCTCGCGGCGCAGCGCGACATCGGGCGACTCCCCGTGGTGGACGCCGCCGCCGGGCAGCCCCCACGCACCCGCCGGATAGCCCTGCGGCGACATCCGGGTGACGAGCAGCTCACGGCCCGCCCCCTCGCGCACGGCGATCCCGTACGCGCCGAGCCGTCGACGCCGGGGCGTGGTCGCAGAGTCCATGCGCCCAGCATCCCATCGCTGGACCGGCTGGCTACAGTCGCCTCGTGTCCGCTTTGGCTCCGCTGCCCGTCAGCCCGACGGCCCCGAAGGAACGGGTCGCGTATCTCGACAACGCCCGTTACTGGGTCATGCTGCTCGTGGTCGTCGGCCACAGCCTGACCGAGTTCGTGGTGATGGACTCCGCGCGCGGCGTCTACACCTGGATCTACGCCTTCCACATGCCGTTCTTCGTGCTGATCTCCGGCTACACGGCACGTCACTACGTCGGCGACGTGCGGCAGGTCCGGCGCATCGTCAGCACGCTCGTCGTGCCGTATCTGATCGTCGAGCTGAGCCTGCAGCTCATCACCCGTCACTACGACGGCGAGCCGGAGCAGCTCATGGTGCTCTCGCCCCAGTGGCTCGGCTGGTTCATGGCGGCGCTGATCCTGTGGCGGCTGACCACGCCGATCTGGCGGGCGCTGCGTTATCCGATCACCACGTCGATCGTCATCTCGCTCGCCTCGGTGCTCATCGACATCCCGAACGCACTGGCCCTGCACAAGACCCTCGGCCTGCTGCCCTTCTACGTGATCGGCCTGCACATGACCCGCGAGCACTTCCTGCGGCTCGGCGACTGGCGGCTGCGGCTCGGCTCGGCGGCCTTCCTCGGCGCGCTGTTCGTGTGGTGCCAGCTGAAGCAGTACGACGACTCCCAGCCGTGGCTGCTGTGGAAGAACAGCTATGTCGACCTGGAGGTCTCGGCCGTCGACGCGGTGGTCGGGCGGGCCGTGCTCATCGTCTTGGCGCTGGCGATGACCTTCGCGGCGCTGTCGCTGGTGCCCCGACGGCGGTCCTGGACGACGCGCCAGGGCGAGCGCACTTTCTACTGTTATCTGCTGCACGGCTACGTGATCCTGCTGCTCGACCGCGAACTCCACCTGTGGGACAAGCTCGAGCCCTACGGCGCGACGGCGGTCGTCGGCCTCATCCTCGGCGCGATCGTCCTGGCGAACCTCCTGATGACCGCCCCCGTCGCACGGCTCTTCCGCCCTGTCTTCGAGCCCAAGCTCACCTGGATGTTCCGCCCCATCGACGAGTCCCCCAAGGTCACGATCCCCACCTGAGGACGCACGATGATGGGTTTGGGTAGTGATGGCTGCCGCTTTCCATCATCGTGCGTTCCCCGGGGGACGCAGGATGATGGGTTTGGGCGCCGGTGGCTACCTCAACCCCTCATCGTGCGTCGCCGCCAGCGCTCGGAGCGCGACAGGATCGCGGCCGGGCGCGCCTGGCCCGTCCAGCCGCCGGAGCGCAGCGCGCGCACCAGCTGGTCGAGCACCAGGCGCGGCTCGTGGCGGATCACATAGGAGGTGAAGACCAGCAGGCGCGGACCGCCGATCACCACCTCGTTGGCGCGGACCAGATCGTCCGACCACGACGCGACGCCGTGATGGGGCAGGCCGTGGACCTCGACCGCCACGCCGTACGCCTCCCAGTCGACGTCGAGGAAGTACCGCCCCTCCCGTCCCTTCACCGCGCGCTGCCGCGTCGGCCGAGGCAGTCCTGCGAGGCTCACGATGTCGGCGAAGTCCTTCTCCGGCAACGACTGCACGCCGCCGACCGCGTCGTACACCGACTCGCGCACGAGGCCCGAGCGGAGGACGGTGCCGCGCCGGTCCAGCACCTCGAGCATCGTCCGTTCGGCGACGAGCCTCTGCTGGAAGGCGGCGAGCACCGCCGCTCGGGCGTGGCGGTCGGAGGCCGCCCACGAGGCGAAGTCGACCAGACTGCGCGCGGTCCGGGTCCGTCGGGGCTCGCGCGTCGGATGCACGTCGACGCCTTCGAGCAGCGTGCTCCAGTGCGTGATCAAACCCGGATACCGCGGTTTGACCGCCCCTTCCGGCAGCGCCGCATAGGTCGACGTCGACTCGAACCCGGTCAGTCCGTCGAGCGCCAACGCCGTGGCGCCGCCGAGCGCCGAGCGCGGCGGGCAGAGGGCGAGGCGCACCTCGTGGGTCTCGTCGGGCGCCAGCGGCCCGTTGTGCGTGACGATCACGCCGCGCGCCGGACGCTGCCACCTCCCGCTGGCGACGGCGTGGCGGACGCGGCCCCGTCCATGCTCGGCGACGGCTTCGGAGGTGCGCAGAACGGTCATAGCCCCATCACACGACCGGCCGCCCGCCTCACACCAGGCCGAATCTCCGGCCTGTGGACAATGTGACGAGCCCGCGATCTCGCCTGTGGATAACGCACGATGATGGATTGCGGTAGCCATCACAGCCTCAAGACATCATCGTGCGTCTCCCCGAAGACGCAGGACGATGGAAAACGGTCGCCCCAGCTACCCAAAGGCATCATCCTGCGTCCCGCGCAGCCGAGCAATGACGAGGCGCCCGGAACCAACACGGTTCCGGGCGCCTGCGTCAGCGGGTGCGGCGTCGGCTCACTCCTCGAAGGAGGTGTAGTCGAAGTCCTCGACCTTCACCTCGTCGGAGCCGAAGTCGTAGTCGTACCCCTCATAGCCCGAGACCGAGTACGCCGCCTGACGCGCCTCCTCGGTCGGCTCGACCGCGATGTTGCGGTAGCGCTCCAGGCCGGTGCCGGCCGGGATGAGCTTGCCGATGATGATGTTCTCCTTCAGGCCGCGCAGCGAGTCGGACTTGCCGTGGATCGCCGCGTCGGTCAGGACACGGGTCGTCTCCTGGAAGGAGGCCGCCGACAGCCACGACTCGACCGCCAGCGAGGCCTTCGTGATGCCCATCAGCACCGGACGGCCCGACGCCGGGGTACCGCCCTCGGCGACCACGCGACGGTTCTCCGTCTCGAACGCCGCACGGTCGGCCAGGTCGCCGGGGATCAGCTGGGAGTCGCCCTGCTCGATGACCGTGACCCGGCGCAGCATCTGCCGCACGATGATCTCGATGTGCTTGTCGTGGATCGCCACGCCCTGGCTGCGGTAGACCTCCTGGACCTCGTCGACCAGGTGCTCCTGCGCACGGCGGACGCCGAGGATGCGCAGGACCTCCTGCGGATCCGGCGTGCCGCTGGTGAGCTGCTGGCCCACCTCGACGTGGTCGCCGTCGGCCACCTGGAGGCGCGAGCGCTTGCTGACCGGGTACTCGATCGGCTCGCTGCCGTCGTCGGGGGTGATGACGATCTTGCGCGTGCCCTCGGAGTCGTCGATCTGGACCCGGCCCGCGAGCTCGGTGATCGGCGCCTTGCCCTTGGGCTGACGGGCCTCGAACAGCTCCACGACGCGCGGCAGACCGTGCGTGATGTCGTCGCCGGCCACACCGCCGGTGTGGAAGGTGCGCATCGTCAGCTGGGTGCCCGGCTCGCCGATGGACTGCGCGGCGATCGTGCCGACCGCCTCGCCGATGTCGACGAGCTTGCCGGTGGCCAGCGAACGGCCGTAGCACTTCGCGCAACTGCCGGCCGCCGCCTCACAGGTGAGGACCGTGCGGACGCGGACGTTCTCGACGCCCGCCGCGATGAGCTGCTCGATCACGACGTCGCCCAGGTCGCCGCCGGCCTCGACCAGCACCTCGCCGGTCTCGGGGTGGGTGACCTCGGTGGCCGCGTTCCTCGCGTACACCGACGTCTCGACGTGCTCGTCGGCGACCAGCGAGCCGTCCTCGAGACGCTCGGCGATGCGCTTGGGCAGCCCCCGCTCGGTGCCGCAGTCGGTCTCACGGATGATGACGTCCTGCGACACGTCGACGAGACGGCGCGTCAGGTAGCCCGAGTCGGCGGTCCGCAGCGCGGTGTCGGCCAGGCCCTTGCGCGCGCCGTGCGTGGCGATGAAGTACTCGACGACGCTCAGGCCCTCACGGTAGTTCGACTTGATCGGGCGCGGGATGATCTCGCCCTTCGGGTTGGCCACCAGGCCTCGCATGGCGGCGATCTGACGCAGCTGCATCATGTTGCCGCGGGCGCCGGAGTTGACCATCATGTAGATCGGGTTGTCGACGTGGAACGTGTCGGCCATCTTGTCCGACACCTCCTGCGTCGCCTGCGTCCAGATGTCGATGAGCTCCTGACGACGCTCGTCCTCGGTGATGAGGCCGCGGTCGAACTGCTTCTGGACCTTGGCGGCCTGATCCTCGAAGTCGGCGAGGATCTCGGGCTTCTCCGGCGGGCTGACGACGTCGCCCATCGAGATCGTCACGCCCGAGCGGGTGGCCCAGTGGAAGCCCGTGTCCTTGAGCGCGTCGAGCGCGTTGGCCACGTCGACCTTGCTGTAGCGCTCGGCCAGCGCGTTGACGATGACGCCGAGCTCCTTCTTGCCGACCTGGTAGTTGACGAACTCGAAGTCCTCCGGGAGCGTCTCGTTGAAGATCGCCCGGCCCAGGGTCGTCTCGACCAACTCTCCCTCGATGCGGATCTTGACCTTGCTCTGCAGCGTGATCTCATTCCGGTCGAAGGCCATGATCGCCTCGGCGACCGAGCCGAACGCACGACCCTCGCCCGGGTGTCCGTCACGCTCCAGCGTGAGGAAGTACAGGCCGATGATCATGTCCTGCGTCGGCATGGTGACCGGACGGCCGTCGGACGGCTTGAGGATGTTGTTCGTCGACAGCATCAGGATGCGGGCCTCGGCCTGCGCCTCGGCCGACAGCGGCAGGTGGACGGCCATCTGGTCGCCGTCGAAGTCGGCGTTGAAGGCCGAGCAGACGAGCGGGTGGATCTGGATGGCCTTGCCCTCGATCAACTGCGGCTCGAAGGCCTGGATGCCGAGGCGGTGCAGGGTGGGCGCGCGGTTGAGCAGCACGGGGTGCTCGGTGATGACCTCTTCGAGGACGTCCCACACGACCGGGCGGGCGCGCTCGACCATGCGCTTGGCGCTCTTGATGTTCTGCGCGTGCGCGAGGTCGACCAGACGCTTCATGACGAAGGGCTTGAACAGCTCCAGCGCCATCTGCTTCGGCAGGCCGCACTGGTGCAGCTTGAGCTGCGGGCCGACGACGATGACCGAACGGCCCGAGTAGTCGACGCGCTTGCCGAGCAGGTTCTGGCGGAACCGGCCCTGCTTGCCCTTGAGCATGTCGGAGATGCTCTTGAGCGGACGGTTGCCCGGACCGGTGACCGGACGGCCGCGGCGGCCGTTGTCGAACAGCGAGTCGACGGCCTCCTGCAACATGCGCTTCTCGTTGTCGACGATGATCTCGGGCGCGCCGAGGTCGAGCAGCCGCTTGAGGCGGTTGTTGCGGTTGATGACGCGGCGGTACAGGTCGTTCAGGTCGCTCGTGGCGAAGCGGCCGCCGTCGAGCTGGACCATCGGGCGCAGCTCCGGCGGGATCACCGGGACCGCGTCGAGGACCATGCCGGCCGGGTGGTTGCCGGAGGCGCGGAAGGCCTCGACGACCTTGAGGCGCTTGAGCGCGCGGGTCTTCTTCTGGCCCTTGCCGGTGGCGATGACCTCCTTGAGCACCTCGGCCTCGTTGTCGAGGTCGAAGTCCTGCAGGCGCTTCTGGATCGCCGCGGCGCCCTTGAAGCCCTCGAAGTAGTCGCCGAAGCGGTAGGTCATCTCACGGTAGAGGACCTCGTCGCCCTCGAGGTCTTGGACCTTGAGGCCCTTGAACCGGTCCCAGACCTCGTTGAGGCGGTCGATCTCGCGGTCGAAGCGCTGACGCAGCGCCTTCTCCTCGCGCTCGGCCGCGTCGCGGACCTTGCGCTTGACGTCGGCCTTGGCGCCCTCGTCCTCCAGCGCCTTGAGGTCGTCCTCGGCCTTCTTGCCACGCTCGGCCAGCGCCTTGTCGCGCCGGGTCTCCAACTGCTCGCGCTCCATGCCGATCTTGGCCTCGAGCGAGGACAGGTCGCGGTGGCGCGCGTCGACGTCGACGCGCGTGATCATGTACGCGGCGAAGTAGATGACCTTCTCCAGGTCCTTCGGCGCGAGGTCGAGCAGGTAGCCCAGACGGCTCGGGACGCCCTTGAAGTACCAGATGTGGGTGACCGGCGCGGCGAGCTCGATGTGGCCCATGCGCTCGCGGCGGACGTTGGAGCGGGTGACCTCGACGCCGCAGCGCTCGCACACGATGCCCTTGAAGCGCACCCGCTTGTACTTGCCGCAGTAGCACTCCCAGTCCCGGGTGGGACCGAAGATCTTCTCGCAGAACAGGCCGTCGCGCTCGGGCTTGAGCGTGCGGTAGTTGATGGTCTCGGGCTTCTTGACCTCGCCGTGCGACCAGCGGCGGATGTCCTCGGCCGTGGCGAGCCCGATCTTGAGCCGGTCGAAGTTGTTGACGTCGAGCACGTTGTCTTCTCTCCGTGTTTCGGAATTCTCGAAAGTGTGGTGGGGGTGGCGGGGGCCGGCGACGCGCGCCGGCCCCTCACCCTCAGACGTCGTCCAGCGAGGACGGCTCGCGACGCGACAGGTCGATGCCGAGCTCGTCGGCGGCGCGGAACAGCTCTTCCTCGCTGTCGCGCATGTCGACCGCGGTGCCGTCGGCCGAGAGCACCTCGACGTTCAGGCAGAGCGACTGCATCTCCTTGACGAGCACCTTGAAGGACTCGGGGATGCCGGGCTCGGGCACGTTCTCGCCCTTGACGATCGCCTCGTAGACCTTGACGCGGCCGGCGATGTCGTCGGACTTGATCGTCAGCAGCTCCTGCAGCGCGTACGCGGCGCCGTAGGCCTCCAACGCCCAGACCTCCATCTCGCCGAAGCGCTGGCCGCCGAACTGGGCCTTGCCGCCGAGCGGCTGCTGGGTGATCATCGAGTACGGACCGGTCGAGCGCGCGTGGATCTTGTCGTCGACCAGGTGGTGCAGCTTGAGCATGTACATGTAGCCGACGCTGATCGGGTCCGGGAACGGCTCGCCGGAGCGGCCGTCGAACAGCCGGGCCTTGCCCTGGCCGTTGACCAGGCGCACCCCGTCGCGGGTCTTGCGGGTCGAGGCCAGCAGCCCCTGGATCTCATCCTCGCGGGCGCCGTCGAAGACCGGCGTGGCGACCAACGAGTTCGCCGGGGCCTCGCTCATGCCGATCGAGGCGAGGCGCCGGGCCCACTCGGCGGTCTGCTCGTCGACCTTCCAGCCGGTCTTGGCGATCCAGCCGAGGTGCATCTCGAGCACCTGGCCGACGTTCATGCGGCCCGGCACGCCGAGCGGGTTGAGCACGATGTCGACGGGGGTGCCGTCCTCCAGGAAGGGCATGTCCTCGACCGGGAGGATCTTGGAGATGACGCCCTTGTTGCCGTGGCGTCCGGCCAGCTTGTCGCCGTCGGAGATCTTGCGCTTCTGGGCGACGTAGACGCGGACGAGCTGGTTGACGCCGGGGCTGAGCTCGTCGCCGTCGGCGGAGTCGAACACCCGCACGCCGATGACGGTGCCGGACTCGCCGTGCGGCACCTTGAGCGAGGTGTCGCGCACCTCGCGCGCCTTCTCGCCGAAGATCGCGCGGAGCAGGCGCTCCTCGGGGGTCAGCTCGGTCTCGCCCTTCGGGGTGACCTTGCCGACGAGGATGTCGCCGTTGCCCACCTCGGCGCCGATGCGGATGATGCCGCGCTCGTCGAGGTCGGCCAGCATCTCCTCGGAGACGTTCGGGATGTCCCGGGTGATCTCCTCGGGGCCGAGCTTGGTGTCGCGGGCGTCGACCTCGTGCTCCTCGATGTGGATCGAGGTCAGCAGGTCGTCCTGGACGACCCGCTGGGACAGGATGATCGCGTCCTCGTAGTTGTGGCCCTGCCACGGCATGAAGGCGACCAGCAGGTTGGTGCCGAGCGCCATCTCCGCGTTGTCGGTGCAGGGGCCGTCGGCCAGGGGCGTGCCGGCCTCGACGCGCTGCCCTGCGGCGACCAGCGGACGCTGGTTGGTGCAGGTGCCCTGGTTGGAGCGACGGAACTTCGCCAGGCGGTAGGTCGTGTAGGTGCCCTCGTCCTCGGCGATCTCGATCGCGTCGGCGGAGACCTCCTTGACCACGCCGGCCTTCTTGGCGACGGTGACGTCGCCGGCGTCGACGGCGGCGCGGAACTCCATGCCGGTGCCGACCAGCGGCGCGTCGCTGCGGATGAGCGGCACGGCTTGGCGCTGCATGTTCGAGCCCATGAGCGCGCGGTTGGCGTCGTCGTGCTCGAGGAAGGGGATGAGCGCCGTCGCGACCGACACCATCTGGCGCGGCGAGACGTCCATGTAGTCGACCTCGGAGACCGGCCGCAGCTCGGCCTCGCCTCCGCGCTGGCGCACCAGGACGTTCGGCTCGGCGAAGGTGCCGTCGGCGTTGAGGACCGAGTTCGCCTGCGCGACGATGAAGCGGTCCTCCTCGGTCGCCGTGAGGTAGTCGACCTGGTCGGTGACGACGCCGTCCTCGACCTTGCGGTAGGGCGTCTCGACGAAGCCGAAGGGGTTGATCCGGCCGAAGGAGGCCAGCGAGCCGATCAGGCCGATGTTCGGCCCCTCGGGGGTCTCGATGGGGCACATGCGGCCGTAGTGCGACGGGTGGACGTCGCGGACCTCGTAGCCGGCGCGCTCGCGCGACAGGCCGCCCGGGCCGAGGGCCGACAGACGCCGCTTGTGCGTCAGGCCCGCGAGCGGGTTGTTCTGGTCCATGAACTGCGACAGCTGGGAGGTTCCGAAGAACTCCTTCAGCGCCGCGGTGACCGGACGGATGTTGATGAGCGTCTGCGGCGTGATGGCCTCGACGTCCTGGGTGGTCATGCGCTCGCGCACGACCCGCTCCATGCGCGCCAGGCCGGTGCGGAGCTGGTTCTGGATCAGCTCGCCGACGGTGCGCATACGGCGGTTGCCGAAGTGGTCGATGTCGTCGGCCTCGACGATGGTCGGGCCGGCCGGCATCTCGATCTCGGTCTCGCCGGCGTGCAGCGCCACGACGTACTTGATCGTCGCGACGATGTCGTCGATGGTCAGCTGCTGCTGGTCGAAGGCCTCGGTGACGCCGAGCTTCTTGTTGATCTTGTAGCGGCCGACCTTGGCGGTGTCGTAGCGCTTGGGGTTGAAGTAGTAGTTCTCCAACAGCGTCTGCGCGGCCTCGCGGCTCGGCGGCTCGCCCGGGCGCAGCTTGCGGTAGAGGTCGAGCAGGGCCTCGTCCTGGGTGTGCGCGTTGTCCTTCTCCAGGGTGGCGCGGATGGAGTCGTACTGGCCGAACTCCTCCAGGATGCGCTCCTCGCTCCAGCCGAGCGCCTTGAGCAAGATCGTGACGCTCTGCTTGCGCTTGCGGTCCAGGCGCACGCCGACGGTATCGCGCTTGTCGACCTCGAACTCCAGCCACGCGCCGCGCGAGGGGATCACGCGGGCGGTGTAGACGTCCTTGTCGGAGGTCTTGTCGGGGGTGCGCTCGAAGTACACGCCCGGCGAGCGGACCAGCTGCGAGACGACGACGCGCTCGGTGCCGTTGATGATGAAGGTGCCCTTGTCGGTCATCAGCGGGAACTCGCCCATGAAGACCGTCTGGCTCTTGATCTCGCCGGTCTCGTTGTTCATGAACTCGGCGGTGACGAACAGCGGAGCGGCGTAGGTGACATCGCGGTCCTTGCAGTCGTCGACCGAGTACTTCGGCGGCTCGAACCGGTGGTCGCGGAACGACAGGCTCATCGTCTCGGAGAAGTCCTCGATGGGACTGATCTCCTCGAAGATCTCCTCCAGGCCGCTCTTGGCGGACACGTCGGTGCGGCCCTCGGCCAGGGCGGCGTCGACGCGCGCCTGCCAGGACTCGTCGCCGACGAGCCAGGAGAAGCTCTCGGTCTGGAGGCCCAGGAGCTCAGGCACCTCGAGCGGCTCTGAGATCTTGGCGAACGAGATGCGACCCGAGGGGTTCGCAGCGGGGGTGGTGGTCGGTGCGGCGGAACGCGAGGCGGCCAAGAGAGGTCCTTCCCAAAAGGCTCACAGGCGGGTTGCTCAGTGCAGTCGGATGCTCTGCGCGCACGACAAAACCAATCCGTCAAGGGCCGGTGGGGCTGCAAACGGGCATGGCGAGGCGAGCGCGAATGAACAGTCTAACCCCACCTCGTCACATCTGGCAAGGCGGTGCTTGACAACGTCCGGGATTTAGTGAAACCTTGCCGGTTTCGGCCTGAATCCTCACTCAGCCGAGGCGGCGAGGCAGCCGAGCTGGAGGCGCTCCTCGTCCTCGCTCATATCGTCCTCGGGGACGATGGCGTCGACCAGCCACTGGCCGTCCTGCTCGACCATGGTCACGCGCAGGCGCTGCGGGAGCACCATCGGCGCGGCGGGCGTCTGGCAGGTGGCGCGGACCTTGTCGCCGACCACGAGCACCGTCACCTCGTCGGACGGGCAGACGCTCTGATCGCACGGCTGCGGCGCGACCTGATGGACGTAGGCCCCCACTTGGGCGCCCGCCGGAATGATGCCGTCGGGGATCTGCTCGACGGCCGCGACGAGGTGCT
The DNA here is from genome assembly GCF_047606445.1 of Aeromicrobium sp. Classification (GTDB taxonomy): domain Bacteria; phylum Actinomycetota; class Actinomycetes; order Propionibacteriales; family Nocardioidaceae; genus Aeromicrobium. The sequence goes on from NZ_JASGEK010000067.1 coordinate 13,673, forward strand.
TGTCGTAGTACGTCTTCGTGACGACGTCCTTGGCCGCGGCCTCATAGGCGGCGAGGTCGCTGTAGTCGACGGTGAGCACCGTCTCGACGGCGGTGGCCGCCGCCTCGGCGGCGGCGCGGCTGTCGTCATAGCCGACGGGGCTGTTCGCCCGCATCTGCAGGTAGCCGAGCACCACGGCCGTCACGCCGACCACGACGGCCAGCGCCGCGGCCAGGAATGACACCGAGACGCGGGGCAGGGCGATCGACCGCTTCTGCCCCTCCGGCGAGGCCGACGCGGTCTTCTTCTCCTGCGACAGTCGTCCGGCGGCACGGCCGACGGACGGCGGGGCCGGGCGGCGCGGAGCGGCCTCCTTGACGACCGGCGTGGACGGCGCCGACGGCTTCGGCGAGGCCGGGCCGGACTCGCCGGCGATCCGGCGGCGACGGGTGGGGCGCTTCTCGCTCACGGGGCCTGACCTTCCTCGGCGTCGGCGTCATCGCCGAGCACGGCGCCGACCGGCGGGATCACCGCGAAGTCGGAGACCTTCCAGGCGCCGTCCTCCTTGACCAGGCTCACCACGCCGCGGTCGTTCCACAGCAGCGGGTCGTTCTCGCCGGTCCGGACCGCGAAGCTGTACACCACGACCACATCGGCCGAGTCGCCGTCGAGTTGCGTGGTCCCGACCGCGCGCACTTCGACGTCGCCGAGCACGGCCTGCTGCGAGGCGACCGCCTCCATGTCGGCCGTGGCGGCCATCGTCTCGAGCACATCGGCGTCGAACTGTTTCGTCACCAGCGAGCCGACCCGCTCACGATGATCGTCCAGGTCGGCGCTGTCGAGCGTGTGATAGGCGACGACGAACTCCGAGGCCGCCTTCTCGACCGCCTTGGCGTCGCTCGACCAGCCGTCGTCGGCCAGCCGCGGCATCCCGAAGGCGAGGAACAGGCCCAGCAGGACGCCGAACACGCCGACCGCGTACGGCCACCGCTCGCGCAACCAGGCCCCCCGGCGCTCGCTCACCGCTGCGTTCCGAGCAGCAGCTGCGCCACGTCCGGCCCCTCGCCCGGCACCGCGGTCCGCGACAAGCTGGTGTTCGTCGACCCGCGCGGCGACAAGCCGTCGGTGACACAGCCGAGGCCGGTCTGGAAGATCTCGCCGTTCGCGTCATGGTCGGAGATCTCGGTCGGCAGGCGCACCTCGCGGTGGCCCTCGTCCTGGCAGATCTCGACCGTGCCCGGCAGCGGCAGTCCGGGGACCGCCACCGGCGACGACAAGACATTGCCGAAGGCGGCGTTGAACTCGCCGTCGCCCGTCGGCGTGATGACGGTGTAGCTGCCCTGGACGAGCACCGGATAGAGGATGTACAGCGCTTGCAGGCCCGCGACGTTCTCGTCGAGGATCTTCACCGGACCGGTGAGGTTGTTCAACACCCCGGTCAGGTCGGCGGCGTTCTCGGCGACCACGGCGTTGACCGTGGCGGCTGCGGGCGTGCCCTGGTCGAGCAAGGCCCGCAGATCGCCGTCGGAGGCGACCAGCGTGTCGGTGAACAGCGCCAGGTTCTTCGAGAAGGACTGGATCTCGCTGCCCTTGTCGACCTGGGTCTGCAGGACCGTCGAGGAGGAGTCGATCAGCGCGCGGGTGACGTCGATATTGGCCTGCGCCGCGCCGATGACGACCGCCGTGGAGTCGAGGATCTGGGTCAGCGACTCGCCCGTGCCGTCGAAGGCCGTGCCCAACTCGGTGACGACCGTGTGCAGGTCGTCGGACGGCACCGAGCCGACCAGGCCGTTGACGTCGAGGAGCAGCTCGGTGGTGTCGATGGGCACCTCGGTGCGCGACTCCGGGATCTTCGAGCCCGCCTTCAGGTACGGCCCCTTCGAGCCGGTGGGGCGCAGGTCGAGGTACTGCTCGCCGATGGCCGACTTGTTGGCGACCAGGGCGTGCGCGTTCTCCGGGATCTCCGGCGCCGACTTCTCGATCTTGAGCGTGGCCTCCACGCCGTCGTCGGTGAACTCCAACTCGTCGACCGTGCCGACCGCGATGCCCCGATAGGTGACCTCGGCGCCGGCGAAGATGCCGCCGGACTCCTTCAGCTCGACCGTGACCGGGTAGGTGCGGTCGACGAAGAGCCGGTCGATCTCGGCGTAGCGCGCGCCGACGAAGCTGGCGCCCACGACCGTGACGATCACGAAGGCGATGAGCTGCATCTTGGTGAGTCGAGTGATCATCGCGACGCCTTCCGGCTCAAGAGCAGACCGGCCACGTCGGGCTCGGCGGTCGAGCTGACCGACGAGCGGCACAGGCCCAGGGTCGAGCACAGCGATTCGTCCTCGGCCGACGCGTCGTCCTGCGAGGCCGACGATTCCTCCGGCGTCGCCTCCGACTCCTCCGCGTCGGCGGCCGGGACGCCTGAACTGAGGCCTTCGACGAGCTCGGTGAGCTGCTGGGAGGCGTCGGCGCCGTCCGTCGGCAAGGCGGTTTCCGGCATCGCGCCCGTGCCGGGCAGACCGCTTCCGAGTCCGAGGAGATCCAACAGCTGGGCCGTCGTGAGATCGACGTTGATGTTGAGGTTCATCCAGTCGCCGCCGCAGCCGGACGGCGTGTCGGCGATGCCGCCCGCGGGCAGTTCGTCCGCCGTCGGGCAGTACTGCTGCGCCGCGGCCAGGCTGCCGCCGACGGCCATGTCGGGGAAGGGGAAGCTGACGAACGTGCTGAGGTTCGCGACCAGGTCGTCGCCGGCGAGGGCGAGATTGGCCAGCACCGGCTGCAGGTCCTTCAGGTTCGCCACGACGTCGGCACGTGAGGCCTGGACGACGCCGGTCGCGGTGTCGCCGAGTTCGGCCAGCGCCGTGGTGAGCCGGACCAGGTCGTCGCGCTGCTGGTCGAGCGCCGTCAGCGCCTGGGGCAGGCTGTCGAGAGCGGCGTCGATGGCGCCCTCTTGCGCGTTGGCGGTGATCGCCAGGTTGTTGACCTTCTCCAGCGCGGCGAGCAGAGCCTCTTTGTTCTGGTCGAGCTGACCGAGGAAGACCGTGGTGTTGTCGAGCAGGCCTTTGAGCTCGGCCTCGTTGCCCGTGGTGACGGCATTCAGCTCGCGCACGATCGTGTTGACCTTGTCGAGGCCGCCGCCGTTCAGCAGCAGCGAGGCCGAGGCCAAGACCTCTTCGACCTCCGGGTTGCGGCCCGTCTGCTGGATCGGGATGCGGTCGCCGTCCTCCAGCGCGCCGACCGAACCCTCCTCCGGCGCTGCCAGGTGCACGAACTTCTCGCCGAGCAGGCTGCTCTGCCGGATGGTCGCCTCGGCGTTGTCCGGCAGCTCGACATCGCCGTTGAGCAGCACGGTGACCTCGGCGGTCCAGCCCTTGAGCTCGATGTCGGTGACCCGGCCCACGGCGATGTCGTCGACGCGCACCGCGCTCTGCGGCACGAGGTCGAGCACGTCGTTGAACTCGATCTTCACCGAGTAGGGGTCGTCGCCGACGTCGGCGCCGCCCGGCAGGGTGACGCTCGTCGGGTCGAGCGAGCAGCCGCTCGCCAGCAGCATGGCCGCGCTCAACGCGACCAGCCCGCCTCGCGGGTTCAGGCCACGCATCAGCCCACCCCCAAGATCTCGGCCAAGTCGGGCGACGCGGCGGCGCTCGGCAGGGTCGTCGAGGGCAGTTGGCCGAGGATGTCCGAGAGCCCGCCGCACAAACCGGTGCCCGTGTCCGGCGTCTCGCCCAGCAGGGTGCAGATGAGCCGCGCCGGGCCGCCGTCGCCGGTCACCAAGTTCATCAGGGTGCCTTCCAGATTGGCGTGCGTGTCGAGCGTCCCGTAGACCGGGTTGTAGGCCAGCGCGACGTTCGACAGCGCCGTCGGTCCGGCCACGGCGAATTCGCCCAGCTCGTCCTGGTGGGCCGCCAGCGTCTCGGCGACCACGCGCAAGTTGGAGACGTTCTGGCGCAGCGTCGAGCGGTTGTCCTGCACCAGCGACTCGACGTCGACCAACGCCGCGGTCAGCGCGGTGAGCGTCGTGGCGAGGTCGTGGCGCTCGGCCTCCAGCACGGCGGCGACCTCGGCTGTGTTGTCGTTGAAGGAGCGCACCGTGGCGTCGTTGGCCTCCAGCATCGCCACGAACTCCTGGACCTGACGGACGCTGCCGAAGAGTTCGTCGGAGTTGTCGGCGAGCGTGCCGCTGAACTCGCCGAAGTTCTCCAAGGTCTCGTTCAGCTGGGCGCCCTGGCCGTCCAGTGCCCCCGCCGACTGCGACACCAGGTCGCTGAGCGCTCCGTCGGCGTTGGCGCCTTCCGGACCGAGCGCGACCGCGAGGTCGTCGATGGACTGGTAAATCTCGTCGAGTTCGACCGGCACCGCCGTGCGCTTGGCGTCGAGGTGCGCGTCGGCGGGCAGCGTCTTTCCGTCGGTGTAGGCCGGGGCCAGCTGGACGAAGCGGTCGCCGACGATCGCCGGCGAGACGATCATCGCCTTGACGTCGTTCGGCAGCTCGACGTCGGCGTCGTACTCGATGGTCGCGCGGATCACCTCGCCGCGCGGCTCCAGCTTCGTGACCGTGCCGACCGGCACGCCGAGCACCCTGACCTCCGAGCCCGTGTAGAGCGAGGTGGTCTGGGTGAAGTCGGCCGTCAGCGTCTTCGTGTCGTCGCCGCGGTTCGCGAACAGCACGAACGCCGCGAAGAGCGCGACGGCGACGGCGAGGGCGAGCACTTTGCTCAGCCCCGCGAGGCGTTGGGCGAAGGAGACCGAACTCATGGGGTACCTCCCGACAGGCTGGCGCCGACCGTGAGCAGGTTGTCGAACCACGGACCGTTGCCGAGCGCCTCGGAGAACAGCCGCACGAAGGTCGGCGAGACCCGCAGCAATTCCTCCAACGAGGCCTTGTTCGCCACCAGCATGTCGGTGACCGCCTGCAACTGCTCCAGCGCGGGCTTGAGGTCGGCTCGGGTGGTCTCGACCAGATGCGACAACTCCGCCGAGATCGCCTGGGTGGAGACCAACAGCGTGTGGATCGCGTCGCGGCGGGCCGCGATGGCGTCGAAGAGCGTGCTGGCGTCGGTGAAGAGCGTCTCCAGCTCGTTGTTGCGGGACGCGAGCGTGCCCGAGACCGAGTCGAGGCCGACCAACAGGTGGTGGATCTGGTCGTCGCGCGCGGCCAGGTTGACCGAGAGGTCCGACAGACCGGTGATGGCCGCCGAGATCTCCGGCTCGGAGCCCTCGGCGATCTCGCCGAGGGTGCTGAGCGCGTCGGCCAACTGCTCGGTGTCGAGCTCGTCGGTCGTGGTGGCCAGGTCGGAGAAGGCCTGGACGACGTCGTAGGGCGGATCGGTGCGCGAGACCGGAATGGTCGCACCCTCCTTCATCTGCCCCTTGCCTTCCGGCAGCAGCGCCAGATAGGTGGCGCCGAGCAGGGTTCGGATGCGGATGGCCGCGCCGGTCTGCGGGCCGAAGTCGACGTCCTCGGTGATGCGGAACTTCACCTTGACTTTGTCTCCGTCGAGCTCCACTCCGTCGACTTTGCCGACCGAGACGCCGGCGATGCGCACCTCGTCGCCGCCCCTCAGGCTGCCGACCTCGGCGAACTCCGCGACGTACTCGTCGCCGCCGCCGATGATGGGCAGCTTGTCGGCGCGGAAGGCCGCGAAGAGCATCGCGAGGATGATCGCGAACCCGACGAATCCGATGATCGTGTGATTGCGCTCCCGGAAGGGCTTGATATTCACTATTCCCCTCCCATCGGGCTGCGGCCGCAGCGGTCGCCGCCGACGTCGACGCCCGCGCCGGGCAGCTGCAGCACCGGCGCGGCCCCTTCCTCGGCATCGGACTCGGACGCGTACACCGAGGCGTTGAGACCGCAGACGTAGAAGTTGAACTGCGAGCCGGCCGAGGCCGCGTTGCTCAGCTTCTTCATCTTGATCGGAGTGATCTGGAGGTTGTCCTCGAGGATCTGCAGGTTGTCGCCCGAGGTGAGCACGCCGGTGAGGTCCTTGAGCGCGGTGACGTCGGCCGCCAGTGCGGGCGAGCCCTCGGCGAGGAAGGACGACGTCTCGAAGCTCAGCGCCGAGATGGAGTCGATGGAGTTCAAGATGGCGTCGCGGTCGGAGTTGAGGCCGCTCACGAACTGCTGCAGGGTGACGATCGTCTGGTCGAGCTCGGCGTCGCGTTCGGACACGATGTCGAGCGTCGTGGACAAGTTGGTGATGACGTCGCCGATCAGCTGGTCGCGGTCGGCCAGGGTCGAGGTGAGCGACGCGGTGGTGGCGAGCAGGCTCTGCACGCTGCCGCCCTCGCCCTGCAAGACCTGGACGATCTCGTAGGCGAACTGGTTGGTGTCCTCCGGCGACAGCGCTTCGAAGACCGGCTTGAAGCCGTTGAGCAACTCGTTGAGGTCGAGCGCTTCCTGCGTGTTGGTGATCGTGGCGCCCTTCTTGAGAACCTTGTCGCCGCCGGTGACGCCCGGATCCTGGCTCAGCGCGAGGTACCGGTTGCCGACCAAGTTGCGGAACTTGATGGTGACCTTGGTGTTCTCGGTCAACGCGCGGTCGGAGTCGACGCCGAAGGTGACGATCGCCTTGTTCCGCTGGTGCACCTCGACGTCGGTGACCCGGCCGACCGAGACGCCCGCGATGCGCACGTCGTCGCCCTCGGCCACGCCGGTGACGTCGGCGAAGACCGCCTTGTACTCGGTGTCGCTGCGGAACAGGCCGTTGGCCAGCACCGACATGAGCACCAGCGTCACCAGACCGGTGAACGCCAGGAACAGTCCCACCTTGACCAGTGCGGCGGTCGCCTCCTTGCCGAACCTCATCGGGACGTCCCCTCCCCCAGCAGCAGCGACGCCACGTCCTGGCCCAGTTCGTCGGCGGGGACCGCCGAACGGTTCCAGGTGTCCGGGTCGGCCTGCCAGTTGCTCTGATACGGGTCCGGGGTCTCGCCGGCCGGGACCACGTAGTTGAAGAACTTGCCGTGCGCCGACTTCGCGCCGACGAGCTGGTAGAGGTCGGCGGCCTGCATCGGCCCCTTGTACGGCTGCGCCTGCGGGTACGGTCCTTGGTCCTGGTCCTCGAGCTGCGCCAACTCGTCGAGGTCGTAGCAGGTGGGAGCCACGAGCGCCGCGTTCTGGTCGGCGTTCAGCTCGTCGTACGTCGTGTCGACGTTCTCGTCGACCGCGTAGGCGTTCGGCATGCCGCCCGGGACGCTCGCGTCGTTGTTCGTCGGGCTGATGATCTCCAAGTCGATGTGCACAGAGTTGTCGCGGAAGACGCTCTCCAGACGCGGCATCACGTTGTCGAGGGCGCTGAGGAAGCACGGGAAAGTGGTCGAGTAGCGCGCCGTCTGGTAGAGCGAGCGGCGGCTGTCGGCGTTGACCTGGATCAGCGCGTCGCCGCTGGCGCCGACGAAGGACGTGAGCGTGTTGGCCAACGTCGTGGTGCTGGCGAGGAAGGCGGTGAGCTGCGCCTGTTTCTCGACCACGGTGTCGCCGGTGACCACGGAGTTCTCCAGCACGCGCGCCAGGTCGGGCAGCGCGGCGGCGTAGACGTCGGAGACCTCGCCGAGCTTGACGATGTCGTCGACCGCCTTCGGGATGTCGGGGTTGATCTCGGCGAGGTAGGCGTTGAGGTCGACCAGCGTGTCGCCCAGTTTCTCGCCGCGTCCGTCCAACGCGGTCGAGACGGCCGTCAGCGTGGTCGCGAGCTCGGCGGGGGAGACGGCCTCCAGCAGCGTGTAGAGGTTGTTGAGCACCGACTCCAGCTCGATCGGCACGTCGGCCTTCTGGATCACGTCGCCGGCCTTGAGCGATCCGGCCTTCTTCTGCTCCGGCGGGATCAGCGCGATGTACTTCTCGCCGAAGAGCGTCTTGGGCAGGATCTGCGCCTCGACGCCGGCCGGGATCTCGTCGATCAGGTCGGGGTCGAGGCCGAGCGTCATCTCGACGCCGTCGTCGACGACCTCCATGTCGGTGACCTCGCCGACGATCATGCCGCGCAGTTTGACGTCGGCGCGCATCGGCAACTGGGATCCGGCCTTGGGGGCCTTGAGCGTGACGTCCTCGGTGCTGACGAAGCTGCGGTTGAAGAACGCCCAGGTGACCCAGACGAAGAACAGCATCAGGCAGACGAAGCCGATGCCGAGGATCTTGACGACCGAGGGGCGGTCGAGCGTGGGGGTGTTAGACACAGGCGATCACCCGGCCAATCGTACGGTGACAGTCGTGCCCCAGATGGCCATCGAGGCCAGCAGGTCGACCACGTTCACGGCCACGATCGAGGTGCGCACCGCCAGACCCACGGCCACGCCGACGCCTGCGGGACCGCCGGAGGCGTAGTAGCCGTAGTAGCAGTGGATCAAGATCACCACGACCGCGAAGATCAGCACCTTCGCGAAGGACCACAGCACGTCGCCCGGCGGCAGGAAGGTGTTGAAGTAGTGGTCGTAGGTGCCCGAGCTCTGGCCGTACAGCTGCGTGACGGTCAGCCGGGTCGCGAAGTACGACGACAGCAGGCCGACCATGTACAGCGGCACGACGGCGATGAGGCCGGCGATGACGCGCGTGGTGACGAGGTACGGCAGCGACGGCACCGCCATGACCTCGAGCGCGTCGACCTCCTCGGAGATGCGCATGGCGCCGAGCTGGGCCGTGAAGCCGCAGCCGACCGTGGCGGCCAGCGCGATGCCCGCGACGATCGGCGCGATCTCGCGGGTGTTGAAGTAGGCCGAGACGAAGCCGGACAGCGCTGAGGTGCCGAGCTGGTCGAGGGCCGCGTACCCCTGGATGCCGACCTCGGTGCCGGTGAAGAAGCACATCGCGGTGATGACGCCGACGGTGCCGCCGACGAGAGCCAGCGAGCCCGATCCGAAGGTGACCTCGGCCAGCAGCCGGAAGATCTCCTTGGAGTAGTTCTTGATGGTGCGCGGGACGTTGGAGAGGACGCGCAGATAGAACGCCATCTGGCGTCCCATGCCGTCGAGCGCCGCGCCCGGCTTGGCGGCGAGCTCCGAGGCGCGCGCCCCGATCGTCTTGGAAGCCATCACATCCCCTTCGGCGGGACGAGCTGCAGGTACAGCGCCGAGATGACGAAGTTGACCACGAACAGCAGGGTGAAGGTGATGACGACGGCCTCGTTGACCGCGTCGCCGACGCCCTTCGGGCCGCCCTTGGCGTTCATGCCCTTGTAGGAGGCGACGATGGCGGCGAGGAAGCCGAACACCACGGCCTTGACCATGCCCTGGTAGATGTCGGGCAGCTGCGCGAGCGCGGTGAATGAGGCCACGTAGGCGCCGGGGGTGCCGTCTTGCAGGATCACGTTGAAGACGTAGCCGCCCGCCACGCCGACGATGCTGACCAGGCTGTTGAGGAACAGCGCGATCAGCATGCAGGCGAGCACGCGCGGCACGACGAGACGCTGGATCGGGTCGATGCCCAGCACCATCATCGCGTCGAGCTCCTCGCGGATCTTGCGCGAGCCGAAGTCGGCCGCGATGGCCGATCCGGCCGCGCCCGCGATCAGCAGGGCGGTGGCGATGGGGCCGGCCTCACGGATGACGGCGAGGACCGCCGCCGAGCCGGTGAACGACTGCGCGCCGAACTGCTTGATGAGCCCGCCGACCTGCAGCGCGATGACCGCGCCGAAGGGGATGGCCACCAACGCCGTGGGGACGATGGTCACACGGATGATGAACCAGGCTTGGAGGACGAACTCTTTCGCCTGGAACGGCCTGCGGAACAGGGCCACGAACACGTCCAGCATGAACGCGAACAGGCCGCCGGCGACACGTGCCGGCCCTGTGATCACCGACGTGCTCACCGCTACCCCATCGCGATGGCAGCCGAGGGCTCGAACGACCCCGGAGGCGGCACGACGCCGTTCTCGCGGCACCATTCGCCCGCAGGGCGCTGCGCACGGCGGGGACGGCCGTCGGACGGCTCCAACTGCAGCGCGACCGGCGGCAGCGGCGGCATCTCGATGTTGGCCTCGGCCGCCAGCTCGGTGGCGTCCTTCTCCTCCGACATGCCGATCGGGCCGACGCGCTGGGCGTTGAGGAACTGCGCGACGACCGGCTCGGTCGAGGTGAGCAGCTGCTCGCGGTGGCCGAACATCGCCAGGTGCTTGTGGTACAGCAGACCCAGGTTGTCGGGCACGGTGCGCGCGGTGTTGATGTCGTGCGTCACGATCAGGAACGTCGCGTCGATCTGCGCGTTCAGGTCGATGATGAGCTGGTTGAGGTACGCGGTGCGCACCGGGTCGAGGCCGGAGTCCGGCTCGTCGAAGAGGATGATCTCGGGCTCGAGGACGAGCGCGCGGGCCAGACCGGCACGCTTGCGCATACCGCCGGAGATCTCGCCGGGGAGCTTGTGCTCGGCGCCGACCAGACCGACGAGCTCCATCTTGTCCATGACGATGGAGCGGATCTCGGACTCGCTCTTGCGCGTGTGCTCGCGCAGCGGGAAGGCGACGTTGTCGTAGAGGTCCATGGAGCCGAACATCGCGCCGTCCTGGAACAGCACGCCGAAGAGCTTGCGGATCTCGTACAGATCCTTCTCCGGGCAGTTGGCGAGGTCGACGCCCTCGATCCAGACGCTGCCGGCGTTCGGCTTGAACAGTCCGATCAGCGTCTTCAGCAGCACCGACTTGCCGGTGCCGGACGGGCCGAGCATGACCGAGATCTCACCGGCCGGGAGCGTCAACGAGACGTCACCCCAGATGAGCTGGCTGCCGAACTTCTTGGTCAGGCCTTCGAGCTTGATCTCAACGCCCACGAAAGCCCCTCCTCGCTTCTCAGGACCCACCGGCTGGCGCCGGCGGTGCGGATGATCTTCATCATAGGTTGTCGCGGCTGTGATCACACGCACGTGACGACGACCACACCTAGAACGACTCCGACCCCGCCGAGGTTACGCGACGATCAGCGCGCTGACCATCGATCTCCGCAGTTGGATCGATCAAGGGTATCCCACGTCACAGGGACCTGTCACATCGAGTTGCGGGTCGGCGCACGGGGCTCAGGAGCCCGCGCTCTCCCGGACACGACGAAGGCGCCCGCCCCTTCCGGGACGGGCGCCTTCGCGCGGGTGCGATCAGATCACTTGAGGGTGACCGAGCCGCCGACGGCCTCGAGGGCCTCCTTGGCCTTCTCGGCGGCCTCCTTGTTGACCTTCTCCAGGACCGGCTTCGGGGCGCCCTCGACGAGGTCCTTGGCCTCCTTCAGGCCGAGGCTCGTGAGCGCGCGCACCTCCTTGATGACCTGGATCTTCTTCTCGCCGGCCGACTCGAGGATGACGTCGAACTCATCCTGCTCGGCGGCGGCCTCGCCACCGTCCTCGCCACCGGCCACGGGGGCGGCGGCGACGGCGACGGGGGCCGCCGCGGTGACCTCGAAGGTCTCCTCGAAGGCCTTCACGAACTCGCTGAGCTCGATGAGGGTGAGCTCCTTGAAAGCATCCAACAGCTCTTCGGTGCTGAGCTTCGCCATAATGGGCGTCCTTTCCTACAGGTGAGACCCCGAGGGGGTCCCGATATGGGTGATCGGGCTGTCAGCCCTCGGTGGTCGCGTCCTCGGCCGGAGCCTCGGTCGCAGGGGTGGCGCCGGCCTGCTTCTCCTCCAGAGCCGCCACCAGACGGGCGGTCTGGGCGAGCGGCGCGTTGAACAGCGCGGCGGCGTTCGCCAGGCTGCCCTTCATCGCGCCGGCGAGCTTCGCGAGGAGGACCTCGCGCGACTCCAAGTCGGCCAGCTTCTTGATCTCGTCAGCGGTGAGCTGCTTCCCGTCGAGGAAGCCGCCCTTGATGACGAGGGGGGTGTTCGCCTTCGCGAAGTCACGCAGACCCTTGGCCGCCTCCACCGGGTCACCGGTGATGAAGGCGATGGCGGTCGGGCCGACGAGGAGGGCGTCGTCGAGCTCGACTCCCGCCTCCTTGGCCGCGATCTTGGTCAGCGTGTTCTTGGCGACGGCATAGCTCGCGGTGTCACCGAGGGAGCGGCGCAGTTCCTGCAGCTGCTTCACGGTGAGACCACGGTACTCGGTGAGAACAGCGCCACCTGATTCGCGGAAGTTATCCGCGAGCTCGGCGACGGCTGCTGCCTTGTCCGGGCGTGCCATGGGTCTCCTTCCAGCACTGGTCGCGCCGAGGACCAGGGAAGGGCCATGAAAAACGCCCCGCGCACAGGCACGGAGCGCATAGGTTCATGAACTCTTGATCGCACCTGCGTGGGCCGCCTCCGGATCGCTCCGGATGGCTCTTCGGGTGATCCGCGTGAATCACCGACCGACGGTCTTCGGCCCGACCACTCTAGGCGGTCGGGCCGAAGAACACAAACGCAGGTCGCGGACGCGGATCAGAGAACTCCCGCGAACGGGTTCTCCGTGGTGATCTCGTCGGCGGACGGAGCCTCCACATCGGCCCCCGTGCCCCAGTCGAAGAAGTCCATCGTCATCTCAGAGCTCCCGGCGCCCAGGTCCACGTTCGCCACCATGCGACGCGGCAGGTCGTCGTCTCCGACGAACAGGGTGTACTCCATGGTCTCCGGAAGTTCCACGCCCGAGCCCTCCAGCGAGGAGAGGTCCTGACCCAAGTCCTCCATGACCTTCTCGCTGTCGAGCGTGAGGACGTACTCGGCGGCGTCGACGCCGTCGATCTCCTCGCTCTCGCCGGTGGCCTCGAATTCGACCAAGGCCTCCTCGAAGGTCTTCAGCTGCGTGCCGAGATCCAGCTGCTCGACCGTGGCGCCGTACTGCGGGTCGTCGAGCGACGTCTGGACGTACTTGCCGCCGGTCATCTCACCCATTTTCATGTACATCGACCCGTCGACCACGAGCATCTCCATGTCCATGCCCACAGCAGACGCCGACATCTCTATCTCGACCTCCTCCGGATCCTCGGAGGGAGTCTGCGCGCCGGTGGCGGTGAACTCCTGACCGGCGGTGTTCACCGTCAGCTCGAACTGCGAGCCGCCCGCGTCGAGCTGGGCCTCGCCGATGCGGTCGGCGAAGTTGTCGGCGGTCAGTTCGACGCCGCCCTCGGAGCCCTCCGACTCCGAGCCCGTCTTGTCGTCGTCGGACTTCGCGTCGTCCCCGTCACAGGCCGCGAGGCCGAACCCGGCGGTGAGCGTCAGGGCGGCCACGACGGTCATCTTCTTCCACGAATGCTTCATGCGCCCAGCCTAAAGACAACCTCCGACACGCGCCGATCGACTACCCCGTCGAACGCGACGACGCCCCGCGCCGAGAAACGGCACGGGGCGTCGAGAAGAGGTGAATCAGGCGTCGACGTCGACCGCGTAGTCGCGCGTGCGCGACGGGTCGACCGGGACGCCCGGACCCGTGGTGGTCGAGACGGTGACCTTCTTGACGTAGCGGCCCTTCGAGCTGGCCGGCTTGAGGCGCAGGATCTCGTCGAGCGCGGCGCCGTAGTTCTCGGCGAGCTGCTCGGCGGTGAACGAGGCCTTGCCGATCACGAAGTGCAGGTTCGCGTGACGGTCGACGCGGAACTCGATCTTGCCGCCCTTGATGTCGCCGACGGCCTTGGCGACGTCGGTGGTGACGGTGCCGGTCTTCGGGTTCGGCATGAGGTTGCGCGGACCGAGGACGCGGCCGAGACGGCCGACCTTGCCCATCATGTCGGGCGTGGCGACGACGGCGTCGAAGTCGAGCCAGCCGTCGTTGATCTTCTGCACCAGGTCGTCGTCGCCGACGAAGTCGGCTCCCGCCTCACGCGCGGCGTCGGCGTTGGCGCCGGTGGCGAAGACCAGGACCCGGGAGGTCTTGCCGGTGCCGTGCGGCAGGTTGACGGTGCCGCGCACCATCTGGTCGGCCTTGCGCGGGTCGACGCCGAGGCGGACGGCGACGTCCACGGTCGAGTCGTACTTCGCGCTGCCCGACTCCTTGGCGAGACGCGTCGCCTGCAGCGGGGTGTAGAGGTGGAACTTGTCGATCTTCTCGGCGACCTGGCGGTACGCCTTGCTGTGCTTGGCCATCTGGTTCTCTCTTCCAGGTGTCGTGGTGACGGGCCCAGCCGGCCCTCCCACAGTTGAGTTGGGTGTCAGCCCTCGACCGTGACGCCCATGGAGCGGGCGGTGCCGGCGACGATCTTGTCGGCGGCCTCGAGGTCGTTGGCGTTGAGGTCGGGCAGCTTGGTCGTGGCGATCTCACGGACCTGGGCGGCGGTGATCTTGCCGACCTTCTCCTTGTGCGGCACGCCGGAGCCCTTCTGCAGGCCGGCGGCCTTCTTGATCAGCTCGGCCGCCGGAGGCGTCTTGGTGACGAAGGTGAAGGAGCGGTCCTCGTAGATCGTGATCTCGACGGGGACGACGTTGCCGCGCATGGACTCCGTGGCGGCGTTGTACGCCTTGCAGAACTCCATGATGTTGACGCCGGTCGGGCCGAGCGCCGTGCCGACGGGCGGCGCGGGGTTGGCCTGGCCGGCCTGCAGCTGCACCTTGACGACAGCTGTGACTTTCTTCTTGGGGGGCATGGTGGGGTCCTTGTTGTTCAGGTGGTGCGATGGCGGAGCGGGCGGGCGCCCAGATCCTGCGGGTCAGACCTTCTGGATCTGGGTGAAGCTCAGCTCCACCGGGGTCTCGCGACCGAAGATCTCGACCAGCGCCTTGACGCGCTGGGCATCGACGTTGATCTCGGTGATGGTCGCGTGCAGCGTCGCGAAGGGTCCGTCGACGACCATGACGGAGTCGCCCGTCTGGAAGTCGGAGAACTCGACCTTGGCGGTCTTCGCGGGCTGCGCTTCGGAGACCTGCTCGGCCGCCTGGGCGACGGCCTCGGCCTCCACCGCCGGGGCGAGCATGCGCTCGACCTCGGCGAGGCTCAGGGGGACCGGCTGGTGGGCGTTGCCCACGAAACCGGTCACCGACGGGGTGTGGCGCACGACGCCCCACGACTCGTCGGTCAGGTCCATGCGGACCAGGACGTAGCCGGGGTAGGTGGTGCGCTTGACGAGCTTGCGCTGACCGCCCTTGATCTCGGCGACCTCCTCGGTCGGCACGACGACCTCGAAGATGTAGTCCTCGGCGTTGAGGCTGGTGATGCGGTTCTCGATGTTCGCCTTGACGCGCTTCTCCATGCCGGAGTAGGTGTGCACGACGTACCAGTCGCCGAACTGGTTGTAGAGGCGCTCGCGGAACTCGGCCAGGGGGTCGGTCGGAGCCTCCTCGCCGACGGCGTCGGTCTCGGGCGTCTCGGTCGGCGCGGCCTCATCCGCCGAGGCGTCGTCGGTCACCGCCTCCTCGGCGGTCTCGACCTCCGTCTCGGGCGCGTCGTCGATCGTCTCGTTGTGGCTGTCAGTCACGGCTGTCCTATTCAGGCGAAGATCTTGAACATGGCTTTGCCGAAGCCGTAGTCCAGCCCCGACACGATCGCCATCATGACGAGCACGAACACGAGCACGACGACGAAGTAGTTCGCCATCTGCGAACGGGTCGGCCAGACCACCTTGCGCAGCTCGGCGATCACCTGGCGGATGAACGTGAGCGGCGAGGTGCGGGTCGAGGCGGACGGCGTGGCGCCGCCCTGGTCGTGATCGCTCACGATGCTCCTTCGTCATGGCCAGCGCCGTGGGCGCGTGGGGCGTGCGGATGGTCGATCAGTGGCACGGCACGAGGGACTTGAACCCCCAACCTTCGGTTTTGGAGACCGATGCTCTGCCAGTTGAGCTAGTGCCGTTCGAGTGGGCTTCCCTCAGTCTGCCACGCGCACAGGCATGACAAAACAGAGTGAAAGATCACTGGTGCGCCTCAGTGTACGCGCATCGTCCGTCCGGGTCGAATCGAGGCGACCCGGACGGACTCGCGCGAAGGCCCGCTCAGCTCTTGCGCAGCGGACGGCCCTGCGCGTCCGGGATCTTGTCCATGATGATCATGATGAAGTCGATGAGCGACCAGACGCCGCAGCCGCCGCAGGTCAGCAGCTTGGCGATGCCCAGGCCGGTGTAGCCCAAGTAGAAGCGGTCGACGCCGAGGCCGCCGAGGAAGAAGGAGATGAGCACCGTCGGGAGCCACTCCTTGTCGCTGAACTGGCCGGCGTACCCGGGGGCGGCAGCGTAGGCCGGGGCCGCTCCGTAGGCGGGGGCCGTCGGGTAGGGCGCGGCCGCCGGGGCCGGGAAGGCTCCGGCGAGCTCGGGCAGCGCCGAGGCGGTCACCCAGTCGCCGCCGTCGACGCGCACGTGGCTGTCGGCGGTGATGTTGCCGCTGCCGGCGTACTGCTGGAGCTGCTCGACGGTGTAGGGGCCGTACTCGGCCCCGTTGACGTAAGTGAAGTACTGGGTCGGCGTGGCGCCGGGTTCGGTGGTCATGCGGGGGTCTCCTCCCGAGAGATGGTCTCAGCCGATAGCACTCTAGGTCAGATCAGCGCGATCTCCTAGCCGAGCGCCCGGGCGTTACATTCGTGTCATGCCTGTTCCCCAGCCGCCCGACCCCGCTCGTCCGCCCTCAGGGCCATCGTCGCCGGTTCCCGCCGCCCTCGCCTACCGCGTCACGGCGACCGCCTTCGCCGTCGCGCCCGTCCTCGTGCTCGTCGCCGTCGCCTTCGCCGCACCGCCGGCGACCGAGAGCCTGCCGCTCTGGCTCACCGCTGCGATCATCGCGACGGTCCTGGCCTCGGGCGTCCTCGCCGAGTTGATCGGCTACCAGATCGAGCCGCTGGCGTCGCTCGACCAGACCCAGGTGGGGCTGGCCCGCCTGCAGCAGGCCGCAGTCCTCCGCTTCGCCCTCGTCGAGGCGACGATCATCATCGCGATGGTCCTGGCCTTCGTGCTGCCGTACGGGTGGTGGCCGGCGCTGGTCGGCGTGGTGGTCGGGCTGCCGACGCTGGCGTTCCACGTGTGGCCGAGCCGGCGCATGGTCGGCAAGACCGCCGACCGGCTGGAATCCCGAGGAATGCCCTCGGGCGTGCGTGAGGCCTTCGGCCACCGCTGAGCCCGTGCGCCCTCTGTCGGAGCTGCCGAAGGCTCATCTGCACCTGCACTTCACCGGGTCGATGCGGCACAGCACGCTGTGCGAGCTGGCCGAACGCGACGGGATCACCCTTCCGCCCGCGCTGACCCAGGACTGGCCGCCCCGGCTGACCGGGGTCGACGAGAAGGGCTGGTTCCGCTTCCAACGGCTCTACGACGTCGCCCGGTCGGTCCTGCGCACCGAGGACGACGTGCGCCGACTGGCGCGGGAGGCCGCCGAGGACGACGTCGCCGACGGGGCCGCGTGGACCGAGATCCAAGTCGACCCCTCCGGCTACGGCGCCCGGTTCGGCGGGATCACCGCCTTCACCGACCTCGTGCTCGACGCCGTCCGCGAGGCCGAGAAGGCCTCTGGGCTGCGCATGGGCGTGGTGATCGCCGCCAACCGCACCCGGCACCCGCTCGACGCCCGGACGCTCGCCCGGCTCGCCGCGCAGTACGCCGGACGCGGCGTGGTCGGCTTCGGACTGTCCAACGACGAACGGCGCGGCGACACCGCCGCCTTCTCCCCCGCCTTCCGCATCGCCGCCGACGCGGGGCTCGCCGCCATGCCCCACGGCGGCGAGCTGCGAGGACCCGAGCACGTGACCGCCTGCCTCGACCATCTGCGCCCCACCCGGCTCGGCCACGGGGTGCGGGCGGCCGAGGACCCTCGCGTGGTCGAGCGGGTCGTCCGCGAGGGCGTCGCGCTGGAGGTCTGCCCGGCCTCGAATGTGGCGCTGGGCGTCTACGACACCATCGAGGAGCTGCCGATCCGGCCGCTCAAGGACGCCGGGGCGACCATCGCCCTGGGCGCCGACGACCCGCTGTTGTTCGGCTCCCGCCTCGGCGGGCAGTACGCGCTGTTGCGCGCCGCTCAAGACTTCTCCGACGAGGAGCTGGCCTGTCTGGCCGTCGACTCGTGGCAGGCCTCACTCGCCCCCGACGAACTCCGCGATCGGGCGCTCGCCGACGTCGAGGCATGGCTGGGCGGCCGTGTGCGACAGTGGGGCCGATGAACCCGACGCCCTTCCCGGCCTGGTCGGCGTACCGACCGCCGAAGCCGTCGCTGCCCGGAGCGACGACGGCGATCGTGCTCGGCGTCGTCGGCGTCGCCGCGGGGCTCTGCTGCCTGCTGCCGCTCGCCGCCGCACCGCTCGCCTGGTTCCACGGCGCCCGGGCGCTCCGCCTCGACGACCGCGAGCCCGGATCCTGGCAGGGCCGTGGCCGCGCCCGGACCGGTCTCGTCCTCGGCGTGATCGGCACCGTGGCGCTGCTCGTCGCGACGCTCGTGATGATCGCGGTCGGCGCCTTGCTCTGGCTCACCCTCCTCGCCCCGTCGCCCTACTGAGCCGTTCCGCGGGCGGCCCGGGCCGAGTTGTGCGATGCTGAACACCATGAGCAGCCCGTACGAGCCTCAAGAGCCCTACCGGCCGGACCAGCCCTACGGGGCAGCCCAGCCCCCGCCCCCTCAGCAACCCCCGGGGACGCCCGGCTACGGCTACCAGCCGCTTCCGCCGGAGCATCCGTCGGCGACCACCGCCATGGTGCTCGGCATCCTCGGTGTGGCGCTGTGCCAGCTCATCGCTCCGTTCGGCTGGTGGATGGGCAAGAAGACCATGAACGAGATCGACGCCTCGGGCGGCACGCTCGGTGGTCGCGGCAAGGCGCAGGCCGGCTTCATCTGCGGGATCATCGGCACTGTCTTGTTCATCATCTCCACGCTGTTCCTCATCGTCTGGTTCGTCATCTGGGGCATCTTCCTGGCCTCCGTCGAGAGCGACTGGGACGACTACGAGGACGACGACTACGGGTACTCGCTGGTCTCAGCCATGGACTGATTCCGCCTGCGCGCACCCTGACACCGGCTGGGCGCTGTGCGATGCTGGTCGCCATGAGCAATCCGTACCAGCCTCAGGACCCGTACGAGCCCGAAGCGCCATATGGCTCGGACCAGGCTGGCCCGTCGTCGGCCGACCAGCCTGGTCCTTCCGCCGGTCGACCGGCACCGCCTCCCGGCCACAGCGCGCCGATGTACGGCTACTACCAGCCACCGCCGCCCAAGCACCCGTCGGCGACCAGCGCGATGGCCTTCGGCATCGTCGGCCTGACTGGTTTCATGTGCTACGTGACGTTCTTGGTCGCGCCCGTCGGCTGGATCCTCGGAGCCCGTGCGATCAAGGAGATCGACGAGTCCGGCGGCTCCCTCGGTGGACGAGGCGAGGCTCAGGCCGGCGTCATCATGGGCATCATCGGCACGGTGTTCCTCGTGTTGATGATCCTCTGCATCATCGGTTTCATCGTGCTCATGGTCCTCGTCGATCCCGAGAGCAGCGGAGACGACTACTACTACGACTCGCTGATCTCGCTGCTGCCGCGGATCTGAGTCAGAGCGCGCACCCGACGAGGTTCGGCTCCGGCTCCAGCACGACCCCGTAGGCGTCCGCCACGCCGTCACGGACCTCCCGCGCCAGCGCCAGGAGGTCGGCGGTGGTGGCCATGCCTCGGTTCGTCAGCGCGAGGGCGTGCTTGGTCGACAGGGTCGCCGGGCCGCTGCCATGGCCTCGCTCGAACCCGGCCTGGCTGATCAGCCAGGCCGCGCTCGTCTTGACGCTCCCGTCCCCCTGGGGGAAGCGCGGAGCCACCTCGGGCAGCGCCGCCGCCTCCTCGGCGCTCAGGATCGGGTTGGTGAAGAACGAGCCCGCGCTCCACGTGTCGTGGTCGGCCTCGTCGAGCACCATGCCCTTGCCGCGCCGCAGACCCAGCACCGTCTCGCGCACCTGCGCCGACGGCGCGCGCTCACCCGTCTCGACGCCGAGCGTCCGGGCCAGTTCCGCATAAGCCACCGGGGCGCCCAGCGAGCCGAGACGGAACTGGAACGTCACCTCCAGGACGACGTAGCGGTCTGGTTCCCGCTTGAAACGACTCGTCCGGTAGCCGAAGCCGCAGTCGACGGCCGCGAGCGTGCGCACGCGGGCCTCCTGACGGTCCCAGACCCGCACCCGGACGATCGTCTGCGCGACCTCCTGGCCGTAGGCGCCGACGTTCTGCACCGGTGTGGCGCCGACCGAGCCGGGAATGCCCGACAGCGCCTCGACGCCGATCCACTCGCGCTCGACGGCCAGCGCGACGAAGTCGTCCCAGTTCTCTCCGGCCGCGACGGTGACCGTGGCGCCGCTGCACGCGTCCTGGTCGACCTCGATCCCACGCGTGCGGACGAGCACGACCCGCCCGTCGAAGCCCTCGTCCGCGACCACCAGATTGCTGCCGCCGGCGACGAGCAGCACCGGCGTGTCGGCCTCGTCGGCGCCACGGACCGCCTCGACCAGCTCCTCGGCGGTGGTCGCCGCGACCACCTCCCCCGCCGGACCGCCGAGCCTGAACGTGGTCACCTCCGATAAGCGCATGGGCGCGACGCTAGCAAGGAGGACAGCAGGCCGATTCAGGCCTCGCGGATCTCCGGCCCGCCGCCCAGGTACAGCCGGTCGATGCGGCGCCCGAGATCGGCGTCGCCACGCGTCACGTCACTCCGTAGTCGGGCGACCTGATCCCGCACCTGATGGACCTCGTCCCGCACCTGCTGAGTGTCCTCACGGGCCTCGGCGCGGTTCTTCTCGACCGTGGCCTCAAGTTTGTCGAACCTCTCACGGTTCTCACGCTGCGCCTCGCCGACCGCCGCGACGACGGTCGTCGTGACCGTCTGGTGGACCATGCGATGCATATACGCCGTGGCCCCCGCCAATACGGCCATCATGGCCAACACGGCGGTCGCCAGGCTGGCCAGCACGATCCACGTCTGCGTGTCGATCGCGTCCATCGGAATCATCTCCCCATTCTGGAACAAGTGAACTGACAAACGCCAGCGAACCGTTCACTCGGCAGGGAGGCCAGGGCTGATCTCCGACCTGTGGACAGTGTGACTCATCGCGCCACCCACCCTGCGGACAACGCGACGACGCCCCGATCCCTGAGGGGATCGGGGCGTCGTCAGGAAGCTGGATCAGCGCGTCTCGCGGTGTACCTGGTGGGCGTTGCAGCGCGGGCAGAACTTCTTGACGTCGAGACGATCGGGATCGTTGCGACGGTTCTTCTTGGTGATGTAGTTCCGCTCTTTGCACTCGGTGCAGGCCAAGGTGATCTTGGGGCGGACGTCGGAGCTCTTGCTGGCCACGGGGTGCCTCTCCTGAGAAATCGGAACGTGCTGGACTGTGCTGTAGCGGAGGCGGGGTTCGAACCCGCGACCTCACGATTATGAGTCGTGCGCTCTGACCGACTGAGCTACCCCGCCGGAGTGCGCGAGTCTCCTCGCGAACGGGACTCCCGGCGACCGGGAGTCCAGAGCCCCTTTACGGAATCGAACCGTAGACCTTTTCCTTACCATGGAAACGCTCTGCCGACTGAGCTAAAGGGGCAAGCCGAGGAACGACACTACAGGACGTCCCCCGGTTTGCGAAATCGGGGTCGCCGCCTCACGCCCGAGCGTCCCGAATCCACGGGATTTCCAAGGAGAGCAGAACTCGATCGGAGGTCAGAAAGACCAGCCCCTCCACCTGCGCTTGAGCCAGCAGAGCCCGATCGAATGGGTCATGCCCCGCCAAACTCGGAAACTCCCGAAGGGCCTCCGCGTGCTCTCCGGCGAGCGGCAACTGACGCAAGCCGCCCGCGTCGAGACGGGCGCACAGGTCGTCAGGCACGACCAGCCGCCCTTTCATCTGCTTGATCACCAACTCCTGGACGCTCACCGCCGAGTAGTACACCGGATGACGGGAGGCGAGCATCTCGCGCGAGGCCACGCCCAATTGGGGCCTGTCCTCCACGAGCCACAGCAACGCGTTGGTGTCAAGCAGGACCATCGAGAGCCAACCCTTCGTCGAACATCGCCCGCACCTCGGCCTCGGCCTCGGCGGTGAACGCCCCATCGGGGTCGTCGCCGAACATGCCCTTCATCGTCCCGAAGCGAAGCGGGACGTGCTCGAACGCGCGTAACTCGGCGATCGGGTTGCCCGCCTTGGCGATGACGATGCGCTCGCCGGCCTGCACCCGCTCCAGCAGACGGGACAGGTGGGTCTTGGCCTCGTGGATGTTCACCATCGCGGTCGTCGTGGCACTCATACGTCCAGGCTAGTTAGTCCGACTTAGTCTGGTCAAGGACGGCGACGGACGATCCTCACCGGGCGGCGAGGGCCATGCGACGGGGCCAGAGGGGGCCCTCGTAGATGAAGCTCGTGTAGCCCTGGACGAGGTCGGCCCCGGCCGCCAGGCGCGCGCGCACGTCGTCGGGGGTCGCGACCCCGCCGACGCCGATGAGCGCCAGACGGTCGCCTGCCCGCGCCCGCAGCCGGGTCAGCACCTCGGTGGCCCGCTCGGCCAGGATCGGGCCGGACAGGCCGCCCACGCCCGCCGCCTCGACCACCGCGCGGTCGGTCCGCAGCGACTCCGGCCGGGCGATGGTCGTGTTGGTCGCGCTGATCCCGTCGAGGCCCAGCGACAGCGCGAGGTCGGCGACCGCGTCGACGTCGTCGTCGGCCAGGTCCGGGGCGATCTTGACCACCAGCGGCACCCGTCCACCGTGGTTCGCCTCGGTCACCTGGCGGACGGCGGCCAGGATCGGCTCCAACTGCTCGACCGCCTGCAGGTCGCGCAGACCCGGGGTGTTGGGGCTGGAGACGTTGACGACGAGATAGTCCGCGAAGGGGGCCAGCAGCCGCGCGCTCTCGACGTAGTCGGCGACGGCGTGCTCGGGCTCGACCACCTTGGTCTTGCCGATGTTGACGCCGATCACCGCGTCACGCCCCACCTCGCGCTGACGCAGTCGGTGCAGCCGCGCGGCCACCACCGCGGCGCCGTCGTTGTTGAAGCCCATGCGGTTGACGACCGCGCGGTCGTCGACGAGGCGGAAGAGGCGCGGACGCGGGTTGCCCGGCTGCGGCTTGGCCGTGACCGTGCCGATCTCGACGTGGCCGAAGCCGAGCGCCAGCAGGCCCGGGACGGCGGTCGCGTTCTTGTCGAAGCCCGCCGCCAGCCCGAAGGCGTGCGGGAAGCGCACCCCCATGACCGTGCGCGGCGCCGCCGGGACCGGCAGCGCCGCGCCCACGGCCCGCCCGCCGAGCCGGATCGCGCGGTGCGCCTGCTCGTGGGCCACCTCCGGGTCCATCCGCGCTAACACCTGGCGGAACATCACATCGTAGGGAGAAGCCATTCCGACAGCCTACGAGGCGACGGCGCACGCCTTCCGTGCGCTCGACCTCGGACAGCTCTCCTCCGTGGGAACGTCAGTCGTCCTGCGCGTCGCCGTGGAGGAGGGTCTCGTCGATGAGGCCGGCGTCGCCGGCGATGCGCAGCGCCTCCTCGCGCTGGTTGGTGCCGAGTTTGCGGTAGGCGGCGCGCAACTGGGTCTTGACCGTGTTGGGGCTGCGGAAGAGCGCCTTGGCCGCGTCGGCGACATTGCCGTACAGCGCGATGGCGGTGATCGTGCGCTGCTCGCCGAGCGAGAGCGGCGAGAACGTCACGCCGACCCGGGTGGCTCCCAGTTCGGCGCGCAACGACGGGGCGAACTTCCGCAGCTGCTCCAGCGAGGCCCGCGGCAACGCCCGCAACGGCAGTCCGAGCTGATGGGCGTCCAGCACCTCGGCCGCCTGACGCGCTGCGGCAGCGGCGGTCTGCTCGTCGTCGCCCTGGAGCGCCGCCTCCGCCTTGAGCAGGAGCAACTCCGCGCGGTCGCGCGGGTTCTCTGCGATATGGGGGCCTTGCAGCAGCCGACCGACGATCGCCCGCGCCGTCGTCGGATCATGCCAGCCGAACGCGTGGTACACGCTCTCCACGCTCTCCGGAAGACCGCCACGCACCCGGGGCACGACGTGGCCGGCGTGCCAGCCCAGCCGCGCGCGAATCCTCGCGAACCGGTCCTGCGCGGTCGGCAGCACCGCCTGGCCCTGCCACCGCGCCGTCTGCCGGTCGAGGTGGGCCAGCGCCTCCTCCGGTCCTGCGCGGAAGTCGCGCGCCAACGTCCCCACCACGACCACATACGGCCAGTGGTCGGTGAGGTCGCGGCCGTCGTCGAGGGCGGCGATCTGCGCCTCGGCGGTCTCGGCGTCGCCGTCGTCCAACGCCACGATGGCGGCCGCGATGCGGTAGACCGTGCCGGAGGTCCCGTCGTGCCATCCGACGCGCGTGTCGATCTTCCCGCATCGCGCGACGAGGTCGCGCGCCTGTGGGATGTCGCCGCGCAACGCCGAGCCGAAGGCCGCGAGGGCCGTCGTCGCGGCACGGCTGTGGCCGTCGGACTCGTCGGACGTCGCCTCGACCAGGCGCAGCGCACGCTCGGCCTCCTCGAAGCGGTCGGCGTGCAAGAAGGTGAGCGGCCGTTGGGTGGCGGCGAGCGCCACCGCGCCACGATAGCGCCGGGCGGCCGCCTCGTCGAGCTGGTCGAACACCTCCTGCGCCTGCTCGGCCATGGCGAGCGCGAGCGCCTCGTTGCCGCTCAGCCTCGCCGCGACCATGCGCAGCACCGTCGCGGTCGCGCCGGGCAGCCCCGGCCCGGCGGACGCCTCGGCCAAGGTCTGCTCGGCCAACTCCTCCAGGTCGCGCCGCACCTTCTCCTGCCGACCGGCGGGCGCGGCGTGCTCGTCGATCAGCGCGAAGGCGGCCAAGACCGGATACTGCTGTCGGACGTCCTCGGGGATGTCGCGGAGCCACGGCGACAGCCGGACACGGGGCCGCGGCTCGATCATGAGCATGTAGGAGTCGAGCAGCATCTCGGCGAGCCATTCCCACGCCCGCGCGCGCATCGCCGAACGCACCGCCTCGAAGGGGCGCGTCTCGGCCAACGCCGCCGCAGCGCCCCGATGGCAGGCCTGGAGACGGTCCGCGGCCACCTCGCGTTCAGACCGCGCGGCCAACTCCTCGCGCACGAGGTCGTGGTGGCGGTACCAGCGCTCGCCCTCTTCCTCCCAGGAGGCGAGGTCGACGCTGGGCGAGCCGTCGAGCAGGCTCTCGGCACGTTCGACCGACAGTCCGAGCATCGCCGCGAGCACCCGCGCCGACACCTCCGGGACCACGCCGGAGACCATCAACGCCTCGCGCTCCTGTTCCGTGCAGCCGTCGAGCATCCGGTCGACATAACCGCGGATGTAGCTGCCGCGGGCCGCCGTCGGCCGTCCAGGGCGGTCGAGGTCGCGCTCGGTGATCGCCGCGTGCGCGGCGATGGGCCACCCGGCGCTCTCCCCCATCACACTGTCGGCCAACGCCTTCCGACGGGCCTGTCCGAGATGCGGCAGACGCGCGGCGAGCAGTTGCTCCACCTCCGGCTCGCTGAACGCGAGGTCCTCCTCCAGCAGTTCCACCACCGGCACCCGGACCCGGGCGTCGACGCCGGTGAGCTGGACGAAAGGCCGCCGACTCGTCACGATCACCCGGAGTCCGGGCACCCGTTCCAGGGCGTGCAGCACACTCGTGGCGACCTCGTCAGCATGCCCGGCGTCGAGGTGATGCGCGTCGTCGACCACCACGGCGAGCGGCTGGGAGCACTCCTCCAACGCCTCCGCGACGCTCTCAGGCTCGCTGATCCGCGGCCCTTCGCTGAACAGTCGGAGCGCCTGGCTGCCCTCGGGGGCGACGCCGGCCTGAGCCAACACGCCGAAGCACCGCTGCCAGAACGAGCGGTGCTCGCTGTCGTCGGCGGTCAGGCGAATCCAGACCACCTGCTCGCCACGGTCGGCGAACTCGGTCGCGAGCTGCACGGCGGTGACCGTCTTGCCCGACCCGGGACGGCCGACCAGCGCGATGAGCGCCGGGTCGCCGTCCAACGCGCGCGCGACGATCCGCGACCTGGGGACAACCGAATGACGGCTGACCGGCAAGAAGTGCGCGTTGCTCATTTTCTCCGCTTCTCAACCCCTCCCACAGCGACCCTATCAGGAGGAACGACCGATGATTCACTGCGAATTCAGGCGAGTCTGGCCGTTGCGGAAAGCAACGTTCCGGGGGGTGGAGGGGTGATTCGGGTCTCCCGAGGGCGGCTTGGGCGAGCCTTGACGGCTCGGCAGGTAGAGGACTCCGTCGGTCGTTCCGGGTCCTGAGATGCGAGGGCGCCCTGCGCCCGAGAGGGTCCTATGGATGTCAAGTCCAGTTGAGGTCGGTTTTGAGGGCTTGGTAGATCTCTCGGCAGATGTAGCGTTTGAGGCAGCGGATGGTGTCTTGAGGCTTATTCACGAGGTGTCCCAGAAGTGTAGTCCGATAACCGCTGTAATGGTTTGGCTGAATGTGGTGTAGGGGCGTCGGTAGTCGGTGTGGGCGATGCGCCAGGTTTTGAGGTTGG
>NZ_JASGEK010000068.1:0-3037 GCF_047606445.1 Aeromicrobium sp.
GGCTCATCCACCCTATGAGCGCCCATAGGGTGGATGAGCCACCGCCGGGGCGCGAAAGGTGGATAACTCACCGCCTCAGGGAGTAGGTCGCCCTTCGGGGAGGGGGTGGAGGCGGCGGGTGGACAATGGGCCTATGGCTGATCTGCGCTCCCGGACGTCCACCCACGGACGAATGATGGCCGGCGCCCGCGCCCTCTGGCGGGCCACCGGCATGACCGACGACGACTTCGGCAAGCCGATCGTCGCCATCGCGAACAGCTTCACCCAGTTCGTACCCGGCCACGTCCACCTCAAGGACATGGGCCAGCTCGTCGCCGAGTCGGTCGCCGAGGCTGGCGGCGTGGGCCGCGAGTTCAACACCATCGCGGTCGACGACGGCATCGCTATGGGCCACGCGGGCATGCTCTACTCGCTGCCCAGCCGTGAGCTGATCGCCGACGCGGTGGAGTACATGGTCAACGCGCACTGCGCCGACGTCCTCGTGTGCATCTCCAACTGCGACAAGATCACCCCCGGCATGCTGCTGGCCGCGCTGCGCCTCAACATCCCGACCGTCTTCGTCTCTGGCGGCCCGATGGAGGCCGGCAAGACCGTCTCCATCGACGGCGTCGTGCGCGACAAACTCGATCTCGTCGACGCGATGGTCGCCGCCTCGAACGACAGCATCTCCGACGAACGCCTCGACGAGATCGAGCGGTCCGCCTGCCCCACCTGCGGCTCCTGCTCGGGCATGTTCACCGCGAACTCGATGAACTGCCTCACCGAGGCCATCGGCCTGTCGCTGCCCGGCAACGGCTCCACCCTGGCCACGCACGCGGCGCGCAAGGACCTCTTCCTGGAGGCGGGCCGCATCGCCGTCGACCTGGCCGATCGTTACTACGGCAAGGACGACGAGTCGGTTCTGCCGCGCAACATCGCGACCCGGGCAGCCTTCGAGAACGCGGTCGCGCTCGACGTCGCGATGGGCGGCTCGACCAACACGATCCTGCACCTGCTGGCCGCCGCGCGCGAGGCCGAGCTCGACTTCAACGTCGACGACATCGACGCGATCAGCCGCCGGGTGCCCTGCCTGTCGAAGGTCGCGCCGAACAGCCCGAAGTACTACATGGAGGACGTGCACCGCGCCGGCGGCATCCCGGCGATCCTCGGCGAGCTCGACCGCGCGGGCGTGCTCAACCGGGACGTCCACTCGGTGCACGCCGAGAACCTCGACAGCTGGCTCGGCGCCTGGGACATCCGCGGCGGCAGCCCGACGCAGCAGGCGTTGGAGTTGTTCCACGCCGCGCCGGGCGGGGTGCGCACCACCGAGCCGTTCTCGACCGAGAACCGCTGGGCGAGCCTCGACACCGACGCCGTCGAGGGCTGCATCCGCGACGTCGAGCACGCGTACACCGCCGACGGCGGCCTGGCGATCCTGTCGGGCAACCTCGCCCCGGCCGGCTGCGTGGTCAAGACCGCGGGCGTGCCCGAGGAGATCTGGGCGTTCACCGGCACCGCGAAGGTCTACGAGTCGCAGGACGACGCGGTGTCGGCGATCCTCGGCAAGAAGGTCGAGGCGGGCGACGTCGTGGTGATCCGTTACGAGGGGCCCAAGGGCGGTCCGGGTATGCAGGAGATGCTGTACCCGACGTCGTTCCTGAAGGGGCGTGGCCTCGGCCAGGCCTGCGCGCTCATCACCGACGGCCGGTTCTCCGGCGGCACCTCGGGCCTGTCCATCGGCCACGTCTCCCCGGAGGCGGCCTCGGGCGGCCTGATCGCGCTGGTCGAGGACGGCGACGAGATCGCCATCGACATCCCGAACCGGTCGATCGAGCTGGTCGTCGACGAGGCCGAGTTGGAGCGTCGTCGCGAGGCGCAGGAGGCCCGCGAGAAGCCGTACACGCCGCGCGACCGCGACCGTCCGGTCTCGGCCGCGCTGCGCGCCTACGCCTCGATGGCCACCTCGGCTTCCGACGGCGCCTATCGCCTCGTGCCATGAGCGCGGCGTCAGGCGGTGTGGCCGACCTCGCGGAGGTCATGGCGCGGCTGCGCCGTGAGTGCGCGTGGACGGCCGCGCAGACGCACGAGTCGCTGACGCGCTACCTCTTGGAGGAGGCGCACGAGGTGCTGGCGGCCTTCGACGGCGGTGATCCGAACGAGGTCCGCGACGAGTTGGGCGACCTGCTGTTCCAGGTCGTCTTCCACGCGCAGGTCGCCTCGGAGCGTCCCGCCGCCGACGGCGGTTTCGACCTCGACGACGTCGCGGCCGGGATCGCGGCGAAGCTGCGCCGGCGCAACCCGCACGTGTTCGCCGGTGGCGAGGCCCGCACGCCCGAGGAGATCGACGCGGCCTGGCAGGCGGTCAAGGCCCAGGAGGCGACTCGGGCATCGGTGCACGACGGCATCCCGCTCGCCCTTCCCGCGCTGATGTACGCCGACAAGGTGCTCAAACGCCTCGGCGACCCGAAGGTCGAAGGCGACGACCTCGGCTCCCGCCTCCTGGCCCTCGTCGCCGAGGCCCGCGCCGCCGGACTCGACCCCGAGGCCGAGCTCCGTCGCACGGTGCGCGCTCTGCCGGACTTACCGTAGTTCAGGTTGAGTCGAGCTCGCCTTCCGCGGCGAGATCTTGCAATGTCGCCAGTATGCGGGGCGTCAGTTCGACGAGCCTTTGGTTGACGACGATTCCTTTGACGCCGAAGTAGGTCGGATAGATGAAGAGCGATTCTGTCCGGAAATCCGACCGGCCATGATCGTGCTTTGGATGGCTTCGAAGTTGTAGGCGGGCAGGCCTTGTTGGGTGAACGACTCGAAGTGTTGGTTGGCCACACTGAGGCTTATTCAGGGAACTGAAACAAAACCTCACGGCGTTTCACAATAAAAGACGGTCCGTTTCTTGAGAGAATTGGGTTACCACACTCAAACTCACGAGAAACGAACCGTCGACATGAATCATACCACCGGACTGTACCGCGACGAGATCGAAGAGCTCTGCGCGATGATCCACCGGCAGACCGACCCCGCAGAATGGAAATGGCCGACGATCCTCGGGCTATTCAAA
>NZ_JASGEK010000069.1:0-26617 GCF_047606445.1 Aeromicrobium sp.
GCGAACACCTCGCGCGTCGACGCGCCCCGGTCGGCGGCCTCGCGCGCGCCCCGGCTCGCGGCGGCGGCGACCGAGAGGATCGTGCCCTCCTGCGGATCGCCGACGGCCTCGTAGGCCGCCGTCGTGGCGCGCTCGAAGGCCGCCGCGACGTGCTCGCCGACGACCTCGCCGTCCGTCGGCAGACCGGACAGGCTGCCGCGCACCAACTGCGACATGATCACGCCGGAGTTGCCGCGCGCGTGCGTCAGAAGCCCGTCGCGGTAGGCCTTGACCTGCTCGACCAGCGTCGCCTCGCCGCCCAGCTCGGCGACCGCCTCGGCCCCGGCGGCGAAGGTGACGAAGGCGTTGGTGCCGGTGTCGCTGTCGGGCACCGGGAAGACGTTGAGCGCGTCGATCTCGGCCCGGGCGGCGGCCAAGGCGTCGGCGCACAGCCGGGTCCAGCGCGCGAACGGCGCCGCGTCGAGACGCAGACTCATGGGCCAGAGATTATCGTTCCCGGAGCCGATTCGCCTCAGGCCTCGCCGGTCGGCTATTCTTGAGCGGTTGCCTTGGCAACCTCGTTCGACTTATCTCTCGATCTTCCAGGAGTGATCACCGTGGCAGCGGTCTGTGACGTGTGCAGCAAGGGACCCGGCTTCGGTCACAACGTGTCCCACTCGCACCGACGCACCAAGCGTCGTTTCAACCCGAACATCCAGCGAGTGCGCGCCGTGGTCGACGGCACCCCGAAGCGCCTCAACGTGTGCACCTCCTGCCTCAAGGCGGGCAAGGTCAGCCGCTGAGCGCCTGACGCTACAGTTCTGGCGTGACCAGCACCACACGAGTCCACGCCTTCGCTGACGACGCACTCGGCGACCTCGACGCTGTCGGGGTCGCCGACGCTATTTCAGCCGGTGATCTGAGTCCCGCCGAAGCGGTCGACACGGCGATCAGCCGGATCGAGGCGGTCAACCAACGATTGAACGCGCTCGTCACGGCGGGCTTCGAGCAGGCGCGCGAACGGGCGGCCGGCCCCCGCGCGGTCGACCCGTCGCTCGCGGCCTTCGACGGCGTGCCGACGCTCGTCAAGGACAACGTCGACCTGGCGGGCCTGCCGACCCGTCACGGCTCGGCGGCCGTCCTCGACCCGCGACCGGCCAAGACCAGCGAGCCGGTGGTCCGGCAGCTCCTGGCCAGCGGCGCCATCGCGCTCGGCAAGAGCTCGCTGCCGGAGTTCGGCTTCAACGCCTCGACCGAGTTCGCCGAGGCCGAGCCGACCCGCAACCCGTGGCACACCGACTACTCCTGCGGCGCGTCCTCAGGCGGTTCGGCCGCGCTGGTCGCGGCGGGCGCGGTCCCCTTCGCGCACGCCAACGACGGCGGCGGCTCGATCCGCATCCCGGCGGCGGCCTGCGGCCTCGTCGGGTTGAAGTTCACCCGGGGCCGCGAGGTCGTGAGCGCGGCGGGCAGGAGCATGCCGGTCAACATCCTGTCCAACGGCGTCGTCACCCGGTCGGTCCGCGACCAGGCCGCCTATCTGGCGAGCGTCGACCGGCACCGCCCGAACGCCCGACTGCCGCGTGTCGGACGGGTCGAGGGCCCCTCGGAGCGGCGTCTGCGCGTCGGTCTGATCCTCGACTCGCTGACCGAGCCCACCGACGACACGACGCGCGCGGCGGTGCTCGACGTCGCCCGCCAGTTGGAGAAAGACGGCCATACGGTCGTCGAGATCGGCCTGCCGGTCGACGACTCCTTCGCCGACCACTTCCTGCACTACTGGGCGCTCTTGGCGTTCTCGATGCACCAGTTCGGCTCGCGGCTGCTGCACACGAAGTACGACGGGCGCAAGAACGACCCGCTCACGCTCGGCCTGGCCCGCGAGCTGCGCCGCCGTCCGTGGCGCACGCCGGCCGCGATCAAGGCGCTCAAAGCCAGCGAGCACGTCTACCGCAACACCTTCGTCGCCGAACAGGTCGACGTGATCCTCTCCCCCACACTCGGCTACGTGACGCCGAAGCTCGGACACCTGTCCCCGGCGAACGGCTTCGAGACGCTCATGCCGCGGCTGCTGAACTACGCCGCCTTCACCCCCGCCAACAACGCCTCCGGCGGACCGGCGATCAGCCTGCCCCTGGCTCAGACCGACGACGGCCGCCCCGTCGGCGTCCACTTCTCCGCCACCCACGGCGACGAGCGGACCCTCCTGGAGCTGGCCTTCGAGCTGGAGCAGTCGATCGGCTTCGCCCGCATCCAGGACTGACGTCCCCCTGGGGCGGTGAGTTGTCCACCTTTCACCGTTCGTCGGTGAGTCCTCCACCCTATGAGGCCTCATAAGGTGGATCAGCCACCGACGGCTAGCCAAAGGTGGACAACTCACCGCCTCCGGGAGTCGAAAGGCAGTGAGTTGCTCAGCGGAAGTGCTCGTAGCCGGGGGTCTCGTCCCATGGCTCGCCGTCGACCATCACGCGGGGGCGGTCGCCGGCCGGGACTGCGACGACGGTGCCGATGCGGGTGAAGCCCTCCGGCAGCTCGGCGTGGGCGGGGAAGGTCGCGACGATGGCGTAGTCCTCGCCGCCGGACAGCACGAAGCTCAGCGGATGGCGGCCGAGGGCCTCCGCGACCGTGACGACCGCCGGCTCCAGCGGGATCAGCCCCGTGTTCAAGTCGATCTGCACCTCGCTGGCCCGGGCGATATGCCCCAGGTCGCCCATCAGGCCGTCGCTGACGTCGATCATGGCGGTCGCGCCGGCCCGGGCGGCGGCCATGCCCGCGCCGTAGGGCGGCTCCGGCACCCGGTGGGCCTGCACCGCCGCGCGCGGCGACCGGAAGCCCCGGCTCAACGCGGCGAAGCCCGCCCCGGACAAGCCGAGCGCGCCGGCCACGGCGACCTGTTGGCCGGACTCCGCGCCGTCGCGGCAGATCGTCTGGTCGGCATGGCCGAGCGCGGTGACCGCGATGGTCAGCACGTCCGAGGCCGCGACGTCGCCGCCGACCACCGCCGCGCCGACCGACCGGCACTCCTCGACGAAGCCGCGCACCATCTCGTCGACCCACGACACCGGCAGGTCGCCGGGCAGCGCCAAGCAGAGCGTCAACGCCGTGGGCCGAGCGCCCATCGCGTTGAGGTCGGACAGATTCGAGGCGGCGGCCTTGCGCCCGACCTCGTGCGCCGTCGACCAGTCCCGCCGGAAGTGGCCCTGGTCGACCAGCAGGTCCGTGGACACGACCACGCTGCCGACGGCCTTCACCTCGGCCGCGTCGTCGCCCGCGCCGACGATCACCGCCGGCGTCGTCGCCAGCGCGTCGGTGATCCGTTCGACCAGCCCGAACTCGCCCAACTCCGCGACCGTCTCGACCGTGAGGTCGCCCGCGCCGCTCTCGCTTGCCCGCATGGAGTTCATTGTGGCTCAGCGCAGACCCAGCGGGCGTTCCAGGGCCAGCTGGAGCAGTCGGTCGACCAGATCGGCGTAGGGCAGACCCGAGGCCTCCCACAGCAGCGGGAACATCGAGGAGGTCGTGAAGCCCGGCATCGTGTTGACCTCGTTGACGACCAGATCGTCGCCGTCGAGGAAGAAGTCGACGCGGGCCAGCCCTTCGCCGCCGATCGCCTCGAAGGCCTGCACGGCGTAGCCGCGGATGCGCTCGGACTCGGTCGGCGAGAGGTCGGCCGGGACGACGTTCGCGCTGGAGCCGTCGAGGTACTTGGCCTCGAAGTCGTAGAAGTCGTGGGCCCCCTCGCGCACGCTCACCTCGCCGACGACGCTCGCCGCCGGCTCGCCGCCCGGCGTGCCGACGACGCCGCACTCGACCTCGCGGGCGCCGACCTTGCCCGCCTCGACGAGCACCTTCGGGTCGAAGGAGCGGGCCTGCTCGATCGCCGGGGCGAGGTCGTCCCACCGGTCGACCTTGACCACGCCCGAGCTCGACCCGGCGCGCGCGGGCTTGACGAAGACCGGCAGGCCGAGCGCGCGCACCCTCGCCTCGACGCGGTCGCGGTCGGCCGACCACTCCGCGGGCTCGACCGGCACATAGGGCACCTGGGGCAGGCCGGCCGCGGCGAAGACCGTCTTGGCGAAGACCTTGTCCATGCCGACCGCGCTCGCCAGCACGCCGGCCCCGACGTAGCGCACGTCGGCCATCTCCAACAGTCCTTGCAGCGTGCCGTCCTCGCCCCAGGGGCCGTGCAGCAGCGGGAAGACCACGTCGGCCTCGCGCACGCTCTCCCACGCGACGGCGGGCGCGTCCTCGGGCACCTGCGGCAGACGACCGGGCTCCAGGTCGGGCCAGCGCGGCTCGGCCGCCACCCAGCGGCCGGTCGGCGTGATACCGATGGCGCTCACCGCGTAGCGGGTCGTGTCGACGACCGACAGCACCTCGCGCGCGGTCAGGCACGACACGCCGTGCTCGCTGGAACGGCCGCCGTAGACGAGGCAGACGCGGATCCTGGAATCGGTGGTCGAGTCGGTCACCGGGCCACCCTACCGCCCGCCGCCCACCTCGTCGGTGACATCGCCCGGGGCAACGGGCACAATAGGCCGCATGTCGGTCCGTCCCACGTCGCTGGAAACCCTCGCCGTCGCCGCAGGACGCCCCGAACGACTCCCGGACGCCCCGCTCAACTCGCCGATCACCCCGGCGAGCGCCCTGATCCCCGGCGGCGCCTCCGACTACGCCCGGCACGCCAGCCCGGCCTGGACCGGCCTGGAGGAGGCGCTCGGCGCGCTGGAGGGCGGCTACTGCATCTCCTTCGCCTCCGGCATGGCGGCGACCACCGCAGTGCTGGAGCTGCTGCCGGTCGGCGCGAAGGTCGTGGCGGCGGCCGGCGCCTACTTCGGCACCGGCGAGGAACTGCGGCGGCGGGCCAAGCGCGGCATCGTCGAGGTCGAGTTCATCGACGTCGCCGACACCGCCGACGTCATCGCCGCCGCCACCGACGCGGCGATGCTGTGGCTGGAGTCGCCCACCAACCCCGAGCTGGAGGTCACCGACATCCGCGCGGTCTGCGCGGCGCTGAAGACGATCGGCGTCGCCGTGGTCGTCGACAACACCCTCGCCACCCCGCTGCGCCAGCGTCCGCTCGACCTCGGGGCCGACTTCGTCGTCCACTCGGCGTCCAAGCTGATCTCCGGCCACTCCGACGTGCTGCTCGGCGCGGTCCTCACCCACGACGACCGAGGCGCCCGGGCGCTGCACACCCGCCGCACCATGACCGGCTCGGTGCCCGGCGCACTGGAGACCTACCTGACCCTGCGCGGTCTGCGCACCCTGCACGTCCGGCTCGACCGGGCCGAGCAGAACGCCCGCGAGATCGCCGAACGGCTGCGCCAGCGCAAGGACGTCGCGAACGTCCGCTATCCGGGCTTCGGCCAGATGATCTCCTTCGAGGTCGTCGCCGGGGCCGGAGCGGCGCAGCAGGTCACCGAGTCCAGCGAGATCGTCGTCTACACCACCAGCCTCGGCGGGGTGGAGACGACGTGGGAGCGCCGTCGGCGTCACGAGGGCGAGCGCGACCAGGTCTCGGAGTCGCTGATCCGGCTGTCGGTCGGCATCGAGAACGTCGAGGACGTCTGGGAGGACGTCGCCCGCTGCCTCGACGTCGGCCGTCGCGCCGAGCTGGGTCAGCGCACCTCGGGCTGAGCCTGACGCGACAGCAGCGCGACCACCAGCTCCTGCGGGGTGATCGACCCCTGCACGAGCGCGTCGACCGCGTCGACGATGGGCATCTCGACGCCGTGCTTGGCGGCCAGCTCCTTGACCGACGTGCAGGATTTGACGCCCTCGGCGACCTGGCGCATCTGCGCGGCCGCCTCGTCGACGCTGAGCCCCTGGCCGAGCTTCTCGCCGAAGGTGCGGTTGCGCGACAACGGCGAGGAGCAGGTCGCGACGAGGTCGCCCATGCCGGCCAGACCCGCGAAGGTCATCGGGTCGGCGCCGAGCGCTCCGCCGAGCCGCGCCGCCTCGGCCAGGCCGCGGGTGATGATGGCGGCCTTGGCGTTGTCGCCGAAACCGAGGCCGACCGCGACGCCGACGGCCAGGCCGATGACGTTCTTGGTGGTGCCGGCCAGCTCGCAGCCCACCACGTCGGTGTTGGTGTAGGGGCGGAAGGAGGGCGAGTGCGAGAGCGCCTGCAGCCGCTCGGCGACCGCCTCGTCAGCGCACGCGATCACGCTGGCGGCGGGCTCGCGGCGGGCGATCTCCTTGGCGAGGTTGGGGCCGCTGAGCACCGCGATCCGCTCCGGCCCGGCGCCCGTCAGCTCGGCGATGACCTCGCTCATGCGCAGGTGGGTGCCCAGCTCGACGCCCTTCATCAGGCTCACCATGACCGCCTCGGAGCCGATGTGCGCGCCCCAGTCGGCGAGGTTCGCGCGCAGCTGCTGCGACGGCACCGCCAGCACGACCACCTCGGCGCCGTCGAGTGCCTCGGCGGGGTCGGCCAAGGCGGTCAGGTTCTCCGGCAGCGGGACGCCCGGCAGGTAGTCGGGGTTCTCGTGCGTGGTCGCGATGGCCTCGCACAGTTCCGCGCGGCGGCCCCACATGCGCACCTCGTTGCCGGCGTCGGCGAGGACGACGCCGTAGGCGGTGCCCCACGAGCCTGCTCCCATGACTGCGATCCGTGCCATCACTGCTCCTTCGCGGGGTGGTTGTCTTCGAGTTTTCGCTGCACGTCGCGCACCTCGACGCGCGGACCGCTCGGCAGCTCGCCGCGGATGTCGGAGACCAACGCCGTGAGGGCGTCCATGAGGCGCTCGGTGGCCTCGTGGAGGAGTTCCTCGGTGAGCTCGCGGCCCTCGAAGTCGGTCAGGTCGACGGGGTCGCCGACGCGCACGTGGACCGTCTTGCGCGGGAGGACGCGCAGCCGTCTGCCGTAGGGCCACAGGATCTCCTGCGCGCCCCACTGGGCCAATGGGATCAGCGGGCGTCCGCTGGACAGCGCCACGCGCACCGCGCCGGTGCGACCGGTCATCGGCCAGCAGTCGGGATCGCGGGTGAGGGTGCCCTCGGGGTAGATCGAGACGACCTGGCCCGCCCCGACGGCGGCCACGGCGGCGCGCAGCGACTCGGCGGCCGCGCCGGTGCCGCGGCAGACGGGGATCTGCTCGGCGCCGGCGAGGATGCGGCCGACGACCGGCATGTCGAAGAGCGTGCTCTTGGCGAGGAAGCGCGGGGCGATCCCGTGGTCGGCCATGAAGTGCGAGAGCAGCAGCGGGTCGAGGTGGGAGAGGTGGTTGGGGGCGAGCACGTAGCCGCCCGACGGCAGCTTCTCCGCGCCCTGCCAGTCGCGTTTCGTGAGCAGCATGAGCCACGGCCGCAGGACGCGCACGACCCAGCGCGACGTCCGCGGCATGCCCGACCATCGACCCATGGGGGCGACCCTAGTACGGGCGGGGTCACCCCCATGAGTCCGGTCGCACCGCTACAGGGTGGCGGGCTTGAACGGCAGGCGCCGGGCCTCGTAGGCGGCGATGTCGTCCTCGTGGGAGAGGGTGATCGCGATGTCGTCGAGGCCCTCCAGCAGGCGCCAACGGGTGTAGTCGTCGATGGCGAAGGGGGCGGTGATCTCGCCCGCGCTGACCGTGCGGCTCTCCAGGTCGACGGTCACCTCGGCGCCCGGGTTGGCCTCGACGTGCTCCCAGAGCGCGTTCACGACGTCCTCGTCGACCTGCGCGGCGAGCAGGCCCGCCTTGCCGGAGTTGCCCCGGAAGATGTCGCCGAAGCGGGAGCTGACGACCACCTTGAAGCCGTAGTTCTGCAGCGCCCACACCGCGTGCTCGCGCGAGGAGCCGGTGCCGAAGTCGGGACCGGCGACGAGCACCGTCGACTTCTCATAGGCGGGCTGGTTGAGGACGAACTCCGGGTCGCCGCGCCAGGCGGCGAAGAGGCCGTCCTCGAAGCCCGAGCGGGTGACCCGCTTGAGGTAGACCGCCGGGATGATCTGGTCGGTGTCGACGTTGCTGCGGCGCAACGGGGCCGCGACGCCGGTGTGCGTGGTGAACTTCTCCATGACTCAGGCTCCTGCCTTCTGCAGATCGGCGGGGCTCGCCAGGTGGCCGAGCACGCCCGTGGCGACGGCGACCTCGGGCGAGACCAGGTGGGTGCGTCCGCCCTTGCCCTGGCGGCCCTCGAAGTTGCGGTTGGACGTCGACGCGCTGCGCTCGCCCGGCTGCAGGGTGTCGGGGTTCATGCCCAGGCACATCGAGCAGCCCGCTCCGCGCCACTCGGCGCCGGCCTCCTTGAAGACGACGTCGAGGCCCTCCTCCTCGGCCTGCAGGCGCACGCGCACCGAGCCGGGGACGACGAGGACGCGGGTGTTCTCGGCGACCTTGCGGCCGCGGATCAGCTCGGCGGCGGTGCGCAGGTCCTCCATGCGGCCGTTGGTGCACGAGCCGATGAAGACGGTGTCGACCTGGATGTCGCGCATCGGGGTGCCGGCGGTCAGGCCCATGTACTCCAGCGCCCGCTCGGCGGCGACCTTCTCGTTCGGGTCGTCGAAGTCGTCGGGCGAGGGGACGTTCGCCGACAGCGGCACGCCCTGGCCGGGGTTGGTGCCCCAGGTGACGAACGGCGTGATCTGCGTGGCGTCGATCGTGACGACCTTGTCGAAGACGGCGTCGTCGTCGGTGGCCAGGCTCGTCCAGTAGGCGACGGCCTCGTCCCACGCCTCGCCCTCGGGCGCGTGGGCGCGTCCCCTGATGTACTCGAACGTCGTCTCGTCGGGGGCGATCAGGCCGGCCTTGGCGCCCCACTCGATGCTCATGTTGCAGATGGTCATGCGGGCTTCCATCGACAGCTTGCGGATGGCCTCGCCGCGGTACTCCACGATGTAGCCCTGGCCGCCGCCGGTGGTCTCCTGCGTGATGAGCGCGAGGATGAGGTCCTTGGCGGTCGAGCCCTCGGGCAGGTCGCCCTCGACCTCGACGGCCATCATCTTCGGCTTGGCCTGCGACAGCGACTGCGTGGCGAGCACGTGCTCGACCTCGGAGGTGCCGATGCCGAAGGCGATGGAGCCGAACGCGCCGTGCGTGGAGGTGTGCGAGTCGCCGCAGACGATGGTCATGCCCGGCTGGGTCAGGCCCAGCTGCGGGCCGACGACGTGGACGATGCCCTGGTCGATGTCGCCCATCGGGTGCAGGCGCACGCCGAACTCCTCGGCGTTCCTGCGCAGCGTCTCGACCTGGGTGCGCGAGACCGGGTCGGCGATGGGCTTGTCGAGGTCGGTCGTCGGGATGTTGTGGTCCTCGGTGGCCAGCGTCAGGTCGGGACGGCGCACCTGCCGACCCGACAGGCGGAGTCCGTCGAAGGCCTGGGGGCTGGTGACCTCGTGGATGAGGTGGAGGTCGATGTAGAGCAGATCGGGTTCGCCGTCCGCGCTTCGGACGACGTGGTCGTCCCAGATCTTCTCAGCCAGTGTTCTGCCCATGAGTGCCACTTCCTCGTCGTTATTGGGCTTGCGTCTCACGATTCGATACGGCAGTATCAAGACATGGACAATTCTAGCGGAGTGGGTGTCCTCGACAAAGCCGCACTGGTACTGGCGGCTCTGGAGCCCGGACCCGCCACGCTGGCCGGCCTCGTGGCCGCCACCGGGCTGGCCCGGCCGACCGCCCACCGCCTCGCCGTCGCGCTGGAGCACCACCGCCTCGTGGCCCGCGACATGCAGGGGCGCTTCATCCTCGGCCCCCGCCTCGGCGAGCTCGCCTCGGCCGCCGGCGAGGACCGGCTGCTGGCCGCGGCCGGGCCCGTGCTGGCCCGGCTGCGCGACATCACCGGCGAGTCGGCGCAGCTGTTCCGCCGTCAGGGCGAGCACCGCGTGTGCGTGGCCGCCGCCGACCGGCCCACCGGCCTGCGCGACTCGATCCCCGTGGGCAGCCAGTTGACGATGGCCGGCGGCTCGGCCGCGCAGATCCTGCTCGCCTGGGAGGACCCCGAGCGCATGAACAAGGGCCTGCTCAAGGCGAACTTCTCGGCCGCCGAGCTGGCCGCCGTGCGTCGGCGCGGCTGGTCGCAGAGCGTCGGCGAGCGCGAGAGCGGCGTCGGCTCGGTCTCCGCGCCGGTGCGCTCCCCCTCCGGCAAGGTCGTCGCGGCCGTGTCGGTCTCCGGACCGCTGGAACGCTTGACGCGACAGCCGGGACGCATGCACGCCCCGGCCGTCGTCGCCGCCGGCGAACGCCTCTCGCAGAGCCTCCGCCGCGGGATGTGACCGGCGTCAGGCCAGTTCGTCGAGGAGCTGCGCCTTGGTCTTGCGGGAGTAGCCGACGACGCCGCGCGCCTTGGCCTCGGCCCGCAGCTGCGCGACGGTCCACGAGGAGTCCGGGGCGGGGGCGTCGGAGGTGGTCGACTCCTTGACGGCGGCGGCCTTCTC
Source organism: Aeromicrobium sp. (assembly GCF_047606445.1). Lineage (GTDB taxonomy): Bacteria > Actinomycetota > Actinomycetes > Propionibacteriales > Nocardioidaceae > Aeromicrobium. Next base: position 10,340 of record NZ_JASGEK010000069.1, read on the forward strand.
GACCACCGCGTCCTTGGCCTCGCCCGCCTTCCGGGCGGTCTTCTCGACGGCCTCCTCCACCGCGTCCTCGACCTGGTCGGCCACGTCCTCGGCGTTGTCGGCCACCCGCGCGGCGAACGCCTGAGCGTCCTTGGCGGCCTTCTTCGCGAGCTTCTTGGCGCGCGCCTGGTAGCCCTTCGCCTCGGCCTTGTACTCGTCGGCCTTCGCCTTGTACTTCTCGGCGAGCTTCTTGTAGGCGCCGACCACGTCGGCGCGCTCGGCGAGCTGTTCCTCCAGCTTGTCGATGCGCTTCTCGTACTTCTTGACGAGCGCCTTCAGGTCGGCGACGGCCTTGTCGGTCTTACTGGTCTTCTTTTTGCCCATGGCCCCATCAGAACAGGCCGGGGCGCTCCATGTCGAGTAGGACACGCTTGCGCTCGACGCCGCCGGCGTATCCGGTGAGGTTCCCGTCCGAGCCGACCACCCGATGGCAGGGCACGACGATGGGGATCGGATTGGCTCCGTTGGCCGCGCCGACAGCCCGCGAGATGACCGGCTCGTAGCCGAGACGGCGCGCGATGTCGCCGTAGGTGGCCGTCTCGCCGTAGGGGATGCGGCGCAGCTCGCCCCACACCTTGCGCTGGAACTCGGTGCCGTCGGCGGCCAGCGGCAGGTCGAACTCGGTGCGCGTCCCGGCGAAGCACTCCTCCAGCTGGGCTTGGGCGGCGTCGAGCACCGGGTCGGCGACGTTCCGGCCGCGCGGCTCGGCCCCGAAGTCGACAGCGGTCAGCAGCCCCGCCGAGCTGTGCAGCCGAAGCCCGCCGACGGGCGAGTCCATATAGCGCGTGGCCATGTCAGCCCCTCGTCCGCTTGGGCTTGCGGCGGACGCGTTTGTTGTCGCCGGCGACCTCGAACAGGTCGATGGCCTTGACCAGGTCGCTGAACTTGGCGTAGCCGAAGTTGCGCGGCTCGAAGGACGACTGGTTGCGGATCAGGTTGCTGACCTGCGAGAGCGTCGCCCAGCCGTCGTCGTCGGCGGCGTCGTCGATGGCCGAGCGCATGAGGCTCATCAGACGGCTGTTCTGCTTCAACTGGGCGCCGGTGCGACGCTGCGGACGCTCCGACTCCCCGCTCTGGTCCTCGTCGTCGCCGTCGGCGCCGAGCGCCTCGACCTCGAAGAAGCGCGAGCAGGCGTTGCGGAAGGGCTCGGGCGCCTTGGCCTGGCCGAAGCCGATGACCTCCGCGCCGGACTGCCGCAGCCGCATGACGAGCGGGGTGAAATCGGCGTCGCTGGACACGATCGCGAAGCCGTCGACGTCGCCGGCGTGCAGCAGGTCCATCGCGTCGATGACCATGGCGATGTCGGAGGCGTTCTTGCCCTTGGTCAGGTCGAACTGCTGCACCGGCGCGATGGCGAACTCGTGCAGTTTCTCCGACCAGCCCTTGAGCTCGTCCTTGCGCCAGTTGCCATAGGCCTTGCGGACGTTGGCCTTGCCGTACTCGGCCACCCGGCGCAAGATCGCCTCGACCTTCGCGGCTTGGGCGTTGTCGGCGTCGATGAGGACGGCCATGCGGAGGTCGGGGGCAGCCATGCGGCCAGCCTAGGTCACCTGCGGTCGCCGCGCGGCAGCGCTGCGAGCGTCGCGGCCGCCTCGTCGGGCAGGGGCGTGTCGACGGCCTCGGCGTCGGCGGCGACCTGCTCGGGAGTCGTCGCGCCCACCACGACCGACTCGACCTCGTGGCGCGCGGCGAGATATCCGAGCGCCATCTCCGGAAGCGTCATGCCCAGATCCGCCGCGTGCGCCTCCAGCGTCTCGATCAGGTCCCAGTCGGCGCCGACGAGACGTTCGGGGTGACGGCTCAGCCGCGATCCCGGCGGCGGCATCTTGCCCCGCTGGTACGCGCCGCCCAGCAGGCCTTGGGCGAGCGGGAAGTAGGGCATCAGCCCGACGCCCTCGCGCAAGCACACCTCGGCGAGGTCGTCCTCGGCGCCGCGGTGGTAGAGCGAGTAGTCGTTCTGCGTGGTCACGAACCGCTCGAAGCCGTAGGCGTCGGCGGCGGCCAGCGCCTCGCTCAGCTCCGCGCCGGTGAGGTTGGAGACGCCGATGGCGCCGACGAGCCCCGCGTCGACCAGTTGGGTGAGCGCGCCGATGGTGTCGGCGAACGGCGTCACCCGGTCGGGCGTGTGCCACTGGTAGAGGTCGATGCGGTCGACGCCGAGCCGCCGCAGGCTGGCCTCGACGGCCCGTCGGATGTAGGCCGGGGAGGAGCGCGCGGTCTCGTCGCCGTTCTGGCCCTCCATCGTCATCCCGAACTTGGTGGCGATCACCACCTCGTCGCGCCGCCCGGCGAGGACGCGGCCCAGGATCTCCTCGCTGGCCCCGACCCCGTATGCGTCGGCGGTGTCGAAGCTGGTGACGCCCGCGTCGAGCGCCGCGTCGACGACGGCTCGGGCGGCGTCCTCGTCGAGACGGGAGCCGAAGGAGAGGCAACCCAGGGTCATCGGACTCAGCGACAGCGTGCTCACCTCGTCATCCTGGCACGCTTCGAGACGGTCGCCGTCACCTGCCGCGTGCTAGGACTGGGAGGAGTCGAGGAGAGGAAGACCTGTGTCCCGTGCCCGTGCCTTCGCCCAGGTCGACGTGTTCTCGCCGACCCCCTATCGCGGCAATCCGGTGGCGGTGGTCCTGGACGGCGCCGGGCTCGACGACGACGCGATGCGCCAGGCGGCGTCGTGGACGAACCTGTCCGAGACGACCTTCGTCCTGCCGCCCGTCGACGAGCGGGCCGACTACCGGCTGCGGATCTTCACGCCGACCGGCGAGCTGCTCTTCGCCGGCCATCCGACGCTCGGGTCGGCGCGCGCCTGGCTGGCCCACGGCGGCGTCCCGCGCGACCCCCGTGCGGTCGTCCAGGAGTGCGGGGCGGGCCTGGTCCCGATCCGCGTCGACGGCGACACGCTCTCCTTCGCCGCCCCTCCCGTGCTGCGCTCCGGGCCGCTCGACGACGCCGACCTCGCCCCGCTGCTCGCCGGCCTGGGCCTGGCTCGTGAGCAGATCGTCGACCACCGGTGGGTCGACAACGGCCCCGGCTGGGCGGCCGTCCGGCTGGCGACCGCCGAGGAGGTGCTGGCGCTCGACCCCGACTTCTCCCTCATGCCCGACGCGAAGGTCGGCGTGATCGGGGCCTACCCCCAGGGGTCGCGGCACGCCTTCGAGATCCGCGCCTTCGCGCCGGGAGTCGGCGTGCCGGAGGACCCGGTCACCGGCAGCCTCAACGCCTCGGTCGCCCAGTGGCTCACCGGCGCGGGCGAGGCGCCCGAGCACTACACGGTCTCGCAGGGGACCCGCCTGGGCCGCACCGGCGAGGTCGTCGTCACCGTCGAGGGCGACACCGTCTGGATCGGCGGCGCGGCCACGGTCTGCTTCCACGGCGTCGCCACGCTCTGAAGGAGAGCCACGCCCCCACCCGGACGTTCACCCAGCGCGTCGTCACGCCCGACGACCATGAGAAAAGCCACCTCCGAAGAGATGGCTCCCTGTACCCCGTACCGGATTCGAACCGGCGATCTCCGCCTTGAGAGGGCGGCGTCATAACCGCTAGACCAACGGGGCAAGCACACAAGCTCCCGCCAGGAGAGCTTGGTACCCCGTACCGGATTCGAACCGGCGATCTCCGCCTTGAGAGGGCGGCGTCATAACCGCTAGACCAACGGGGCAAGGAACGAGTCAGTGGCTTCCGACTCTTTCGCTGGGGTACCAGGACTCGAACCTAGAACAACTGAACCAGAATCAGCCGTGTTGCCAATTACACCATACCCCAATGATTCCAGGGCGAACCCGAAACCGAGAGACAACTCTATCCCATGGCGCGAGCATCCACGACGCGGGGTCGAGCCACCTCAGAGCACCGCCGACAAACGACTGAGCGAGCGCTCGCGGCCCAGCAGTTCCAGTGATTCGAACAACGGCGGGGACACCCGGCGGCCGGTGACGGCGACCCGCACCGGGCCGAAGGCCAGACGCGGCTTGAGACCGAGCCCGTCGACGAGCGAGGCACGCAAGGCCGCCTCGATCGCCTCGGTGGTCCAGTCGTCCAGCGCGCCGAGCGCCTCGTGCGCGGCCTTGACCACCGCGCGCCCCTTCTCGTCGAGCTGCTTGGCGGCGTCGGTCTCGTCGACGGTGAAATCCGCCTCGTCGACGAACAGGAAGCGCAGCATCTCGACGGCCTCGGTGAGCTTGCCCATGCGCTCGTGGACGAGCGGCGTGGCGGCGGCGAGCAGGGCGGCCTGCTCGCCGCTCACCTCGTCGCCGAACAGGCCCGCCGCCTGGAAGTACGGGACCAGACGGCGCTCGACCTCCTCGGTCGGCAGCAGCCGCACGTGGTCGCCGTTGATCGCCTCGCACTTGGCGAGGTCGAAGCGGGCCGGGTTCGGGTTGACGCGGGTGATGTCGAAGGCCTCGACCATCTCGGCGACGGTGAACACGTCCCGCTCGGCGTCGATCGACCAGCCCAGCAGCGCCAGGTAGTTGAGCAGGCCCTCGGGCAGGAAGCCCTCGTCGCGGTAGCCGAGCAGATTCGACTCCGGGTCGCGCTTGGACAGCTTGCGGTTGCCCGAGCCGAGCACGTACGGCAGGTGCGCGAAGCGCGGCGTCGAGCCGTCGCCGACGCCGATCTCGGCGAACGCCTCGTACAGCGCGATCTGGCGCGGCGTCGAGCTGAGCAGGTCCTCGCCGCGCAGCACGTGGGTGATGCCCATGAGCGCGTCGTCGACCGGGTTGGTCAGCGTGTAGAGCGGGTGGCCGTTGGCGCGCACGATGACGAAGTCCTGCACGTTCTCAGCCCCGAAGGTGATCGGGCCGCGCACGAGGTCGTCGAAGGTCCAGTCCTTCTCCGGCATCTTGAAGCGGATGACCGGCTGGCGGCCCTCGGCCTCGTAGGCCGCCCGCTGCTCGGGCGTGAGGTCGCGGTGCAGGCCGTCGTAGCCGCTCGGGCGGCCCTCGGCGCGCGCCTTCTCGCGGCGCTCCTCCAACTCCTCGGCGGTGTCGTAGGCCTTGTAGGCGAGACCCGCGTCGAGCAGCTTCCGGGCGACGTCGGCGTAGACGTCCATGCGCTCGCTCTGGCGGTAGGGGCCATTGGGGCCGCCGACCTCGACGCCCTCGTCCCAGTCGAGGCCGAGCCAGCGCATCACGTCGACGAGCAGCTGGTAGGACTCCTCGCTGTCGCGGCTGGCGTCGGTGTCCTCGACGCGGAAGACGAAGCGGCCGCCGTGGTGGCGCGCGAAGGCCCAGCTGAACAGGGCGGTGCGCGCCATGCCAACGTGCGGGTTGCCGGTCGGCGACGGGCAGAAGCGGGCGACGACCGGCTTGCCGCCGGTCAGGGTCGTGTCAGTCATGGGAGACCACCTGGTTGATGAGCGAGCCGATGCCGGAGATGGTGACGCCGACCGAGTCGCCGACCTCCATCGGGCCGACCCCCTCGGGGGTGCCGGTCAGCAGCACGTCGCCGGGCAGCAGCGTCATGAAGCTGGAGATGTGGGCGACGACGGCGGGCACGTCGAAGACCATGTCGGCCGTCGTCGCGTCCTGCCTCGTCTCGCCGTTGAGCGTGGTGCGCACCCGCAGGTCGGCCGTGTCGAGGTTGGTCTCGATCCAGGGGCCGAGCGGGCAGAAGCTGTCGAAGCCCTTGGCCCGCGCCCATTGGCCGTCGGCGGCCTGGAGGTCGCGCGCGGTGACGTCGTTGGCGACGGTGTAGCCGAAGATCACCTTGTGGGCGTCCTCCGGGGCGACGTCGCGGCAGATGCGCCCGATGACGACCGCCAGCTCGCCCTCGAAATGCACGTCTCTGCTCTGCCGCGGATAGACGATCGGCTCGCCCGGACCGATGACCGAGGTGTTCGGCTTGAGGAAGACCAGCGGCTCGGCTGGGACATCGCCGCCCATCTCGGCGGCGTGCGCGGCGTAGTTCTTGCCGACGCACGCGACCTTGCTGCGCGGGATGACCGGGGCCAGCAGCCGCACGTCGGCCAGCGGGACCTTCTCGCCGGTCAGCTCGAAGCCCGCGTACAGCGGGTCGCCTTTGAGCACCGCGATCATCGGGGCGCCGTCCTCCTCCCCCACGACGCCGAACCTGGGGTCGTCCTCACCGGCAAATCTCGCGACACGCACGGGGCGAGCCTACCGGGCGCCGTGTCCGACAGAGCGGTGGTACCGCGCGGTCAAACCCGGTGCTACGCTCCGCGAAGAAAAGCAAGCCTCACCTAAACCGATGTGGTTCTAGCGAAAGACACCCATGGTCGCCACCTTCATCATCGGCCTGCGCGAAGGCCTGGAAGCCGCCCTCGTCGTCGGCATCCTGCTGGCCTATGTGACCAAGATCGGCCGCGACGACGTCAAGGGCCGCATCTGGGCCGGGGTCGGCTGCGCGGTCGCGCTGTCGCTCGGCGTCGGCGCGCTGCTCACCTTCGGCGCGTACGGGCTCACCTTCGAGGCCCAGGAGTTCATCGGCGGCACGCTGTCGCTGGTGGCCGTCGGCTTCGTCACCTACATGGTGCTGTGGATGGCCCGGGCGGCCCGGAACCTCAAAGGCGAGCTGGAGTCCGGGATCGACCGGGCGCTCACCGGCTCGGACTGGAGCCTGATCGCCATCGGCTTCTTCGCCGTGGCCCGCGAGGGCGTCGAGTCGGCGCTGTTCCTGTGGAGCGCGGTGCGCAGCTCCGGCGGCGGCGCTCCCACCTGGCTCGGCGCGGTGCTCGGCTTCGGATGCGCCTTCGCGCTCGGCGCGGCCATCCATCGCGGCGCGCTGCGGATCAACCTGGCGAAGTTCTTCCAGTGGACCGGCGCCTTCCTCGTGGTCGTGGCCGCCGGCGTGCTCGCCTACGCCGTCCACGACCTCCAGGAGGCCCGTTTCCTGCCCGGCCCCTTCGAGTCCGGCGCGGCCCCCTGGTACGGCGAGGGCGCGTGGCTGTTCCGCGTCCCCGACCTCATCGACCCGTCCGGCTTCCCGGCGGCCCTGCTCAAGGGGACCGTCGGCTTCTCCCCCGAGATGACCAAGCTCGAGGTGATCGCCTGGGCGCTCTACCTCGCCGTGGTCATGACCCTCTTCTGGCGCCGCACCCGCGCGACGTCAGCCCCCCGAAAAGGAGCATCATGAGATCCATCCGCCCCTCCCTGGCCCGGACCGCCGTCCTGGCGGTCGCCGGGACCGTGGCCCTGACCGGCTGCGTCAAGAACAGCGACGGCGACGCCATCGAGGTCACCAGCAGCGCGGACGCCTGCGAGGTCGCCTCCGACTCCGTCGAGTCCGGCACGGTCACCTTCGACGTCGAGAACACCGGCGACGAGGTCACCGAGTTCTACGTGCTCGCCGACGACGGCCTGCGCATCGTCAGCGAGGTCGAGAACATCGCCCCCGGCGCCAGCCGCGACCTCACCGTCCAGCTCCAGCCGGGCGACTACTTCACCACCTGCAAGCCCGGCATGGTCGGCGAGGGCGTCGACCAGAAGGCCTTCACGGTCACCGGCGAGGCAGTGGAGGTCTCCGAGAGCGACCAGGAGGCCATCGACGCCGCGGTCGCCAGCTACACCGCCTACACCAAGACCCAGGTGGCCGAGCTCGTGACGAACGTCGAGGCGTTCGCCACCGCGTACAAGGACGGCGACGACGAGGAGGCGAAGCGGCTCTTCCCGTTGACCCGCATCAACTACGAGCGTATCGAGCCGACCGCTGAGAGCTTCGGTCCCCTCGATCCGAAGATCGACTACCGCAAGCCCATGGCCGAGGCCGAGAACATGGACTTCACCGGCTTCCACCGCATCGAGATGGACCTGTGGCTCGACGAGGCGAAGGCCAACTACCCCGGTGAGAACATCACGGCGCTTGACGCCGACGGCCGCGCCGAGGTGGCCGACCAGCTGGTCGCCGACGTCCAGGCGCTCTACGACGAGGTCCACTCCGACAACTTCGAGCTGACCATCGACGGCATCACCAACGGCGCGAGCGGACTTCTCGACGAGGTCGCCACCAGCAAATTGCCTGGTGAAGAGGACGAGTTCAGCCACACCGATCTGTACGACTTCTACGCGAACGTCGAGGGCGCAGAGGTCGCTTACGGCACCGTCCGCGATCTCGCTGAAGCCAAGGGCGAGGAGGGTGAAGCACTCGTGGCTGAGCTCGACGAGCAGTTCGCCACCATGAAGGAGTTGCTGAATACCTATGGCAGCTACGAGGACGCCGACCCATTCGTCTCCTACGACAGCGTCACCGATGAACAGCGCAACGAGCTCGCTGCTCAATTGACGGCCCTCAGCGAGCCGCTGTCACGTCTGACCAGCGTAGTCTTGCCGAAGTGACGACAAGCGACACCACCGAGGGCTCCCCGTCCGGCGTCAGCCGTCGGGGGGCCCTCGGCCTCGCCGCGGCCGCTGCGGCGGCTGGGGCCGTCGGCTACGTCGGCGGTCGTCAGAGTGGCGGCGACGAACCCGTCGACGAGGGACAGACGGTCTACCCCTTCTGCGGGGAGCACCAGGCCGGCATCACCACCCCGGTGCAGAAACACCTGTACTTCGCCAGTTTCGACATGATGGACGACACTGGCCGTGACGATCTCATCACTCTCTTCCAGGAGTGGACCGACGCCGCCGAGCGCATGGCCCGTGGCGGCGAAGTCGGCCAGACGGGCGCCATCGGCGGCTCACCGTTGGCCCCGCCGGACGACACCGGCGAGGCGATGGGACTGGGCGCGCACGGGCTGACGCTCACCTTCGGGCTCGGCCCGTCGCTGTTCGAACGCGACGGCGACCCGTTCGGCATCGCCGACCGCCAGCCGCCGGAGCTCCGCACGCTGCCGCTGTTCGCCTTCGACCTGTTGGAGGACCCGATCAGCGGCGGCGACCTGTGCGTGCAGGCGTGCGCCGACGACCCGCAGGTGGTCGTCCACGCGATCCGCAATCTCAGCCGGATCGCGGCGGGCCGTGCGCATGTGCGCTGGACGCAGCTCGGCTACGGCCGCACCTCGCGCACCAGCACCGAGCAGCAGACCCCGCGCAACCTGTTCGGCTTCAAGGACGGGACCGCGAACATCCTCGCCGACGACGCCGAGGCGCTCGAGAAATGGGTGTGGGCGAGCGACGGCTGGATGGCGGGCGGCTCCTACCTCGTGGCCCGCACGATCCAGATGACCATCGAGATCTGGGACCGCACCCGCCTGGAGGGGCAGGAGGAGGTCATCGGACGGACCAAGGGCGAGGGCGGCCCGCTGAGCGGCGGGACCGAGTTCGCCGAGCCGGACTTCTCGGCGAAGACCGGCGGCGACCTCGCCATCGCCGAGACCGCGCACGTCCGCCTGGCCCACCCGGACGTGAACGGCGGCGTCCGACTGCTGCGGCGCGGCTACAACTACGTCGACGGCAACAACGACCTCGGCCAGATCAACGCCGGCCTGTTCTTCCTCAGCTTCCAGCGCGACCCGGAGCAGTTCGTGACCGTGCAGAACTCGCTCAAGACCGACGGCCTCAACGAGTACATCCGCCACATCGGCTCCGCCGTCTTCGCCATCCCCCCCGGCGTCCGCGACGGCGAGTACCTCGCCCAGGCGCTGTTCGAGTAGATCTCAGGCGCTGCCGTAGCGGCGGTTGCGGCGGGCGTACTCCTCGACGGCGGCGAACAGGGCGCGGCGGTCGACGTCGGGCCAGGCGATGTCGCTGAAGACCATCTCGGCGTAGGCCGACTGCCACAGCAGGAAATTGCTGGTGCGCTGCTCGCCCGAGGTGCGCCAGAACAGGTCGACGTCGGGCATCCACGGCTCGTCGAGATAGCGCGCGAAGACCTTCTCGTCGATCTTGTCGGGGTTGACCCGGCCCGCCGCGACGTCGCGGGCGAGCGCGGCGGCGGCGTCGGCGACCTCGGCCCGGCCGCCGTAGTTGACGCACATCGTGAGCGTCAACACTTTGTTGTCATAGGTCAGCTCCTCGGCCGCCTCCAACTCCTTGATGACGCTGCGCCACAGACGCGGCCGCCGTCCGGCCCAGCGCACCCGCACGCCCAGCTCGTGCATCTCGTCGCGACGACGCCGGATGACGTCGCGGTTGAAGCCCATGAGGAAGCGCACCTCCTCCGGCGAGCGCTTCCAGTTCTCCGTGGAGAAGGCGTAGGCCGAGACCGCCTCGACGCCCAACTCGATGGCCCCCTCGACCACGTCGAAGAGCGCCGCCTCGCCCATCTCGTGCCCTGCCGTGCGCGGCAGTCCGCGCTCCTTGGCCCAGCGTCCGTTGCCGTCCATGACAATGCCGACATGGCGCGGGATCAGCTCGGCCGGCAGGTCGGGAGCCCGGACGCCCGAGGGGTGGGGCGTCGGCGGGCGGGGGCTAGCCGACGGGGACGGCGGGGGCGGGACGGGCCTCATGCGAGAACGCCTCTCCTCGATCGACGTGGGGCAGGGAGCGCAACGAGCGTTCCAGGTGCCAGGACACATAGGCCGCGACGATTCCGGCCGCCTCGCGGCGCGCGCGTTCCTGCGAGGCCTCGGCGGCCGCCCAGTCGCCGGTCAGCAGCGCGGCGAGCAGCGCGACCGTCGGCGGGCTCGGCGCGGCCGACCCGGGCGCCCGGCAGGCGTCGCACAGGATGCCGCCGGACCCGGCGTGGAAGAAGCGGTGCGGACCGTCGGCGCCGCACCGCGCGCACGCGCCGAAACTCGGGGCGTAGCCGGCGATGGCGAGCGCCCGCAGCTGGTAGGAGTCGAGCAGCAGCCCCGCGCTCTGACGGCGACAGCTCAGCGCCCGCAGCGCGCCGACGAGCAGCTGGTACTGCGGCGTCGAGGCCTCGGAGTCCTGCGGCACGACCCGCTCGGCGGTCTCCAACATGACGGTGCCCGCCGTGTAGGCGCTGTAGTCGACGCAGATGCGCAGCGCGAACGGGTCGATGGACTCCGCCTGCGTGACGATGTCGAGCTGGCGGCCCTCGGCGAACTGGAGGTCGACGTGCATGAACGGCTCCAACCGTCCGCCGAGCCGGCTCGTCGTCTTGCGCACCCCTTTGGCGACCGCGCGCACCTGCCCGTGCTCACGGGTCAACAGGGTGATGATGCGGTCGGCCTCCCCCAGCTTGTGGGTGCGCAGCACGACCGCCGCGTCGCGGTACAGGCTCACCGCTCCATCCTGCCACCTCCCCACGACAGAACTGGTCAGTCGAGGCAGAATTCGTTGCCCTCGGGGTCGGCCATCGTGATGAAGCCCTGCTCCATGCGGCCGTCGGGCTCGACGCGGTACAGACGATGCGCGCCCAACGCGACGAGACGCTCGCTCTCGGCCTCCAAGGCGGCCATGCGCTCGTCGCCGACCGCGCCCGGCGCGACCCGGAGGTCGAGGTGGACGCGGTTCTTGCCCGCCTTCTCCTCCGGCACCCGCTGGAAGAAGATCCGCGGTCCCGCGCCGTCGGGGTCGACCGCCGCCGACCGGGAGTCGTGATGCTCCGGCGGCACGCCCCACGCCGTCAACGCCTCGGCCCAACTGCCGAACGGCTCCGGCGGCGGCTGCACGACATAGCCCAGGGCCTCGGCCCAGAACTCCGACAGCGCGCCCGGCCGCGCCGCGTCGAAGGTGATCTGCACTTCTCTGCTCATGAGACCACTGTCCCGCACGGCGCCGACATAATTCGCGCGCCTCGACTCACTCGCTCGCCAGCTGGACGGCGTCGAGGCGGTCGAGGAGTTCGGCGATGACGGCCGAGTCGTGGCGGCCGGCGGCCCGCAGGTCGAGCAGCGCCTCCCGCTGGTCCTCGATCACGGCGCTACGCAGTTCGCGGTAGTCGCGCATGCGCTGCTTCCAGTCCGGCGCGGACTCGTCGCCCGCCCACGCCCGGACCGCCGCGGGGGTGCCGCGATGGCGCACCTCCTCGACCACCGTCGGGTCGATCGCGCGCCCGTCGAAGCCTTCGAGCCGGACCTCGTCGCAGCGGGCCGTCGCGACGTCGGCCAGAGCCTCGGCCAGCGCCTTCGCCTGCCGTTTGCGGGCGGCGGTGCGGTCGTCGACCACCCCCAGCGCCCGCACGACGAACGCCAGCGTGCCGCCCTGCAGCAGCAGCGACGCCCCCGCGACCACGAACGCCACCAAGACCAGCAGATCGCGCTGGGCGAGGTCGTGCGGCAGCGTCTGGGCCGCCGCGACGGTGATGCAGCCGCGCATGCCCGCCCAGACCAGCACCACGCCCTCGCGCGACCCGAGGTGGTGCTCCTCGTAGAAGGCCATGTCGGCCTCGCGCCGCTCGATGGCCTGCAACGCCCGACGACGCCGCGTCTCGGAGTGCCGTTGCGCCTGCGGCGAGGCGAGGAAGTCGCGGAACGCCGCGATCCGGGGACGCAGCGTCTCGTGTCGTTTGCGGTCCTTGTGCAAGACCAGCAGCAGCCCTCCGGTGAACACGACCCGCGCGCCGCAGACGACGCCCAAGGCGAGCGCGCTGGCTCCCACGAGCAGCCCGACCGACTGTCCGCTCCGGTCGAAGTCGTTCCACAACGGACGCAACTGCAAGCCCATCGCGAGGAAGACCGCGCCCTCCAACAGGAAGGCGATGGTCCGCCAGTTGACCCGCTCGGCGACCCGGTCCTCCGGCCGCAGCTCGACGTAGCCGCGCGAGCCGATGCCCAGGCCCGCCACGACCACCGCGACGAGCCCCGAGCCGCCCAGGTGCTCCGACGGCGCGTAGGCGACGAACGGCACGATGAAGCTGATCGCGGTCGCCACCGTCGCGTCGCGGACCAGCGACCTCGCCAGCAGGCTCAGCGCGGCCACCACGAGCCCGACGAGCACCGCCACCGCCACGGCGCGCAGCAGATGCAGCCCGACGTCGAGCACCGAGACGGCCGCGCCCGTCGCCACGATGGCGCTGCGCAACAACACGAGCGCGGTGGCGTCGTTGAACATGCTCTCGCCGTCGAGCACGGTCAGCAGCCGTTGCGGCGCCCCGGTGCGCCGGGCGATCGACGTCGCGACGGCGTCGGTCGGGCTGACGATGGCGCCCAGCGCGAAGGCCTCCGCGAAGCCGACGCCCGGCACGACCGTCGGCAGCAGCACGCCGAGTCCCGCCGACGTCGCCACGACGAGCAGCACCGACAGCCCGCTGATCGATTTCAGGTCGCGCCGGAAGTCGGTGACCGGCATCGTCACGGCCGCCGCGTACAGCAGCGGCGGCAGGACTCCGGCGAGGATGATCTCCGGGTCGATCTGACCCTGCGGCACCCCGGACACGAAGGACAGCCCGACGCCGACCGCCACCAGCGACAGCGGCGCCGCGATGCCGAGCCGCGGCGAGACGACGCTGACGACCACCACGATCACGACGCCGAGCACCGCGAGTTCCACCGTCTCCATGCCCCGATACTGACAGGTTCGGTCCAGTCTCCTCAGCCCTGATCCACCGACTCGGTTTCCGGTTGTGCTTTCGGGGTGATTTCGGATACCGATGTGTCCGCTGCCGCTGTGTGGGCGTGACAGGGCTGCCGGTCTGTCCGGCTCGGCGACCGCGGCCTCGCTGACCCGCTGCCGAGTTGCTCGTACCGTTCGGCATCGGGGTACTTGACCGTGGTCCAGGCGTCCTCCCCGAACCGGGAGAGAGGCCGAACAGGCGGGAACCAGGGCTCGAACCCCGCCACCCCGCGCCCAGGTCGCCTGGAGTCGCATCCAGATCAGCGTTTCCCCAGGTCTACGGCGACAGGAAGGCGGTGAGCGCGCGGGTGTAGGGCTCGACGTCGGCGGTCGCCATCTGCTCGCGCGCGGAGTGCATGGCCAGCTGCGGGGCGCCGACGTCGACCGTCGTGATCCCGGTCCGGGCGGCGCTCATCGGGCCGATGGTCGAGCCGCACGGCAGGTCGGCGCGGTGGACGTAGCGCTGCAAGGGCACGTCGGCGGCCTCGCAGGCCCGGGCGAAGGCGACGGCTCCGCGCGTGTCGGTGGCGTAGCGGAGGTTCTGGTTGACCTTGAGCACCGGGCCGCCGCCGGCGGCGATCCGGTGCAGCGGCTCGTGCCGCTCGGCGTGGTTGGGATGGGTCGCGTGGGCCATGTCGCCGGAGGCGCAGACCGACGCGGCCACCGCGCGGTGCACGTCGTCGCGGCTCCCCCCCGCGGCCAGCACCGTCCGCTCGATCACGGTCGCGAGCAGGTCGGACTGGGCGCCCCGCTCGGAGGCGCTGCCCACCTCCTCGTGGTCGAACAGGACCAGCACCGGGCGCACGCCCTCGACCTGGGGCGCGTCGACCATCGCCCGGACGCCCGCCCAGCAGGTCGCCTGGTTGTCGAGGCGCGGCGCGGCGAGGAAGTCGCCGACGACGGCGCTCGGCTGGGTGTCGGCGGTCATCAGCTCGAAGCCGAGCACGTCGGCGGCGTCGAAGCCCTCCCGGCGGCCGAGCCAGGCCAGGAACGGCTCGTCGTCGGCGTGGCCGGCCCAGATCGCGTCGAGGTGGCGCTGGCGGTCGGGCGACCCCTGGGCGTCGCGGTCGAGGTGGACGGCGAGGTTCGGCACCCGCAGGATCGGCTCGGCCACGTGGACGAGGCGTTCGGAGCCGTCGCGCAGGCCGATCCGTCCGGCGACGGTGAGGTCGCGGTCGAGCCAGGTGGTCAGCAGCGGCCCGCCGTAGGGCTCCAGCGCGACCGTCGAGAGGTTCGCGAACCGGCGGTCGTGGCGCTGTTTGAGCCGCAGGTTCGGGCTGTCGGTGTGCGCGCCGACGACGCGGAAGGCGTCGGCCGGATCGGTGGAGGCGACCGTCGACCAGGCGGCCAGCGACCCGCCCCGGCGCACGAGGTAGCGGCCCGGCTCGCTCGGCCACGGGTCGCGCTCGTCGACCTCGGCCCACCCCGCCCCGGCCAGCAGCCCCGCCGCCGTCGCGCACGCGTGGAACGGCGACGGCGAGGCGTCGACGAACTCGATCAACTGCTCCACGGCGTCCATGCGGGCGAGTCTAGGGCGATCGACTCGTGTCGGCGAACCACCCGCGTGTGAGGATCGGCCGGTGACTCCGACCGCCCCGCCCCGCGCGTACCCCGAGCTCGACGGGCTCCGCGCGCTGGCGGCGCTCGCCGTGGTCGGCACGCACACGGGTTTCTGGGCCGGCGTCTACGGACACGGTCTGCTCGGCGCCGCCGCGCACCGGCTCGAGGCCGGCGTCGCGGTGTTCTTCGTGCTCTCGGCCTTCCTCCTCGGCCGGCCGCACGTGGCCCGCGCGCTGACGGGCGCGCCCGTCGAGCCGGCCCGGCGGTACTACCGCAAACGCTTCTTCCGCGTCTGGCCGGTCTACGCCGTCACCGTGGTCGCGGCGCTGCTGATCCTCCCGCAGAACCGGGGCGCCGGCCTGTGGACGTGGCTGTGGGAGCTGTCGCTGGTCGACCATCTCACCGGACGGCGGCTGCCGGAGGGGCTGACCCAGATGTGGAGCCTGTCGGTCGAAGTCTGCTTCTACCTCGTCCTGCCGCTGCTGGGCTGGCTGCTGGCACGCGCCGGCGGCGGCTGGGCAGGGGGACTGCTCGCCTGGGTGGGGCTTCTCGCCGTCGGCGGCGTGGCCTACTCGGCGCTCGTGTGGTCGGTCGACGCCGGGTGGGCCGAGACGCTGCGCCATCAGCTCCCGGCCTACCTGCCCTGGTTCGCCGCCGGGCTGTTCCTGGCGGTGCTCGCCGCCGACGCCGACGCCGAGCGTCCCCGGCCGCTCACCCAGACGGCGGTGGTCGTCGCGCGGGAGCGGCTCGCCTGCCGGGCGGCCGCGGCGGCGCTGTTCGTCGTGCTCGCCACCCCGGTCGGCGGGCCGGTCGGCCTGTTCCAGCCCGGCGTCGGCGGCGCGCTCGCCCGGCAGATCGGCTACGGGCTGATCGCGCTGCTCGTCGTCGCGCCGAGCGTGCTGGCCCCGCGGGCGACCTCGCCGCTCGCCCACCCGCTCCTGCGCCATCTCGGACGCACGTCCTACGCGCTGTTCTGCTGCCATCTGACCGTGCTGGCGCTCATCGTCGAGCAGGGCGGGCTGACCCAGTTCGCGATCTCCTGGCCGCTGCTGTTCCTCGGAACCGCCGTCGTCGGCCAACTGGTCGGCGAAGTCCTCTACCGCTGCGTCGAACGGCCGTCGCTGCGGCTCGGCCGAGGCCGGACCAGCGCCGAGGCCGCCACCACGGCCAACGCCGCCAGCGCGCACCACTGAGCCGCGAGCGGCGTCAGCAGCGGCGCGTCCGCCGACGCCGTGACGACCCCCGCGACGACCATCGCCACCGCCGCCAGCGCCCCGGCGGCCCGGCGGCCCGGCCTGCCTCGGAGCAGCGCCCAGGCCGCCGC
>NZ_JASGEK010000070.1:0-39273 GCF_047606445.1 Aeromicrobium sp.
ACCATCGCCAACCTCAAAACCTGGCGCATCGCCCACACCGACTACCGACGCCCCTACACCACATTCAGCCAAACCATTACAGCGGTTATCGGACTACACTTCTGGGCAACAGCCTGAATAAGCCTCATGGTGGCCGACGAAATTCTCATTCGCTTTGGCCATGTGAAACACCACGATCACAACGCGTGCAAAGCGTACATCCAGCATCAGACCGCGGCCGATCCCAAGATTCCTAGCCACCTCGTGACCTCGATGCGCTGGGTGTCGGCCGGACAGCACCAAGAGAGCCAAGCAGCTGACCTGTTCGGAGGCTTCCTGAAGTCGGCTGTCTGGCCCTCGGGACAGTTCGGTTACGTTGAGCCGAGTTATCTGATGACAGTGTGGCCAAAGATCCGAAACTCTGAGGACTGCGCGATTCCACTCGGCATAATGAGTATGCCAGCCGACTCGGTTCTGACTTCTGAGCCTTGGTTTCCGTGCGCATCCTGCGCGCGGAAGTAACAACGGAGTCCTCTGGAACCTCCACGGGCCGATCCACTGAAGGAGGGCGGTGGCAGCACCGCAGGCGATCCGTGGCAGGTTCCAGAGGACTCCGGTACCCATCTACATTGAAACATACCCCCACTCACTGACACCAGCGCTACCGAGGACGACCCCTTTGTCCTTCGAGGCTGGGGGCACCTCCCTGAACGGAGCGCAGCGGAGTTCTTCGGGGACTCGTTCCTCGCTCACACCTCAGGGACCGACGGTTTCACTCCCTGAGGTGCGAGGGTACCCCGCGCCCGAGCCTCGAAGGGTCCGGACACGAGGTCAGACTTCGTCCCAGAAGACGCGTTCGATGACGGCGCGGGCTTGGCGGGTGGTGCGGAGGTACGTGTCGACCATGCGCTCGGTCTCGTCCTGGGGGTAGCCGAGCAGATGGGCCAGGCCAGCGCGCTCGGACGCCTGCTCGACCATCGACTCCGCCGGTTTGCCGCGCATCAGCACGACGCCGTTGCGGATCCGACTCACCAGCCGCCAGGCCTCGGTCAGCGTCGACGCGTCCTCGGCGGTCACCAAGCCCGCCTCCTCGGCGGCCGTCAGCGCGGCCAGGGTCTCGGTGGTCCGCAGACCCTCGACCTCGTGGCCGTGCCGCAACTGCAACAACTGCACCGTCCACTCGACGTCGGCCAGCCCACCGCGTCCCAGCTTCAGATGCGTCTTGTTGTTCGCGCCGCGCGGCAGCCGCTCGGACTCCACGCGCGCCTTGATCCGCCGGATCTCCCGGACCTGCGTGTCGCTGAGACCGCCGACGGGATATCGGATCGGGTCGATCAACGCCTCGAACCGCTCGCACAGATCGGCGTCGCCGACGACCGGCGCGGCGCGCAACAGCGCCTGCGCCTCCCAGGTCTCGGACCACTTCGCGTAATACGCGGCATAGGAGGCGAACGTCCGCACCAACGGACCGTTCTTGCCCTCGGGGCGCAGGTCGGCGTCGATCTCCAACGGCGGGTCGTCGCCCGGCGCGGCCAGCACCTGGCGCAGCCGCGCCGCGACCGCCAGCGCCGCCTTCGTCGCAGCCCGCTCCTGCGCCCCCTCGACCGGCTCGTGCACGAACATCACGTCGGCGTCGGAGCTGTACCCGGACTCCCGGCCGCCGAGCCGCCCCATCAGGATCACCGCGATCCGCGTCGGCAGCGGCTCCCCCGTCTCGGCCTCGACCGCCTGAGTCGCCGCGAGCAGCGCCGCCGACACCGTCGCCCGGTTCAGGTCCGACAGCGCGTGGCCGACCTCGAGGATGTCGAGCCGCCCCAGCACGTCGGCGATGGCGATGCGCGACAGCTCGCGCCGCCGGATCCGGCGGATCGCCCGCACCGCGGCCACCGCGTCGTCGGCGTGCCGCCTCGTCGCCCGGATCATCTCGGTGTGGATGCGGTCGTGGTCGCGCGGCGCCAGCTCGTCCTCGTCGCCGAGCAGCGCCACCGCGTCGGGATTGCTCACCATCAGGTCGCTCACATAACGGCTCGACGACAGCAGGATCGCCAACTGCTCGGCGCCCTCCCCCTCGTCGCGGAGCTTGCGCAGATACCAGTGCGAGTCGCCGAGGGATTCCGAGATGGACCGGAAGGCCAGCAGGCCCGCGTCGGGGTCGGGGGCCTCGCTGAACCACGCGAGCATCGCCGGGAGCAGCGACCGCTGGATCGCCGCGCGCCGCGAGACGCCCGCCGTCAACGCCTCCAGGTGCGCCAGCGCGCCGCGCGGGTCGACGAAGCCGAGCGCGACCAGACGCTGCCCCGCCGCCTCGGGCGACAGCCGCAAGTCGTCGGTCGGCAACGCCGCCACGGCCTCCAGCAGCGGCTGGTAGAAAAGCTTCTCGTGCAGCCGCCGGACCAGCCGCCGGTGCGCCTGCCACTGCCGCTCCAACGCCTCGCCCGGACGCGCCTTGTGGCCCATGCTCCGGCCGAGCCGGTCCATGTCCTCGGCTTCGTCGGGCACGATGTGGCTGCGCCGCAGTCGGAACAACTGGATGCGGTGCTCCAGCGTCCGCAAGAACTCGTACGCCTCGTGCAGGGCCTTGCCGTCGGCCCGCCCGACATAGCCGCGCCGGGTCAGCGCGTCGAGCGCCGCGAGCGTCGTGGGGCTGCGCAACTCGACGTCGCCACGACCGTGCACCAGCTGCAGCAGCTGCACCGCGAACTCGACGTCGCGCAGGCCCCCGCTGCCGAGCTTGAGCTGCCGGTCGCGGTGCGCCTTCGGGATGTTGTCGAGCACCCGGCGGCGCATCGCCCGCGTGTCGGCGACGAATCCGTCGCGGGTGCTCGCCTCCCACACCATCGGCTGCAGCGCGTCGAGATAGGCCTGCCCGAGCGCGGCGTCGCCCGCCGCGAACCGCGCCTTGAGCAGCGCCTGGAACTCCCACGTCGTCGCCCATCGCTCGTAATAGGCGACGTGGCTGGCGAGGGTGCGGGTGAGCGGCCCCTGCGCGCCCTCGGGACGCAGGTTCGCGTCGACCTCCCAGATGACGCCCTCGGCGGTGTGCTCGCCGCAGACGCGGATCATCGCCGACGCCAGCCGGGTCGCCACGCGCAGCGCCTTCTGCGGGTCGGCCCCCTCGGCGGGCTCGTGGACGAAGATCACGTCGACGTCGCTGATGTAGTTCAGCTCGTGGCCACCGGTCTTGCCCATCGCGATCACCGCGAGCCGGGCCAGGTCGGCGTCGGGCTCGGCGGCCCGCGCGAGGCCGAGTGCGGCGTCGAGGGTCGCCACGGCGAGGTCGGACAGCTCCGAGGAGACCTCCGAGAAGGCGGCGTAGCCGTTGAGGTCGCGGGCGGCGATGCTCAGCAGTTGGCGGTAGTAGAGCACCCGCAGCTCGACCGGCGAGGCGGCCGCTCCCAGCTCGGCGCGCATCGCGTCGACGTCGTGGGTGCGACGGCCGAGCCGGTCCTCGCCGAGGTCGGCGACGAACTCGGGATGGCGGGCGAGGAAGCCGCCCATCGCCTCGCTCGTGCCGAGCACGGTCAGCAGCCGGTCGCAGAGGACCGGGTCGCACAGCGCCTCCCGCAGGGCGTCGGCGCCCATCGCCCGGGCGACGGCGGCCAGCGACGTCAGCGCGGTGTCGGGCGACGGCGTGTCGGCGATCTGTTTGACGAGATCCGGGTCGACCTCGCCGAGATCGGCCAGATGGGCCGCGGCTGCGTCCGCGTCGCGGAACCCTCGTCGCAGGGACAGGTCGGACTGCGGCCTCGGCATGCGCTCAGACTACGCCCGTCAGAGAATCGACATCAGGCGGTCGATCTCGAACTGCGTCACCTGCGTGCGGTAGTCCTGCCACTCGCGGCGCTTGTTCCGCAAGAAGAAGTCGAAGACGTGCTCGCCGAGTGTCTCGGCGGCCAGGTCGCTGTTCTCCATCGTGCGGATCGCCTCGTCGAGGTTGCGCGGCAGCGACGGGATGCCCAGCGCCTTGCGCTCGCGCTCCGACAGCGACCAGACGTCGTCCTCGGTCTCCGGCGGGAGCTCGTAGCCCTCCTCGACGCCCTTCAGGCCGGCCGCGAGGATCAGCGCGAAGGCGAGGTAGGGGTTGCCGCCGGAGTCGAGGCCGCGGTGCTCGACCCGCGCCGATCCGCTCTTGTTCGGCTTGTACATCGGCACGCGCAGCAGCGCCGAGCGGTTGTTGCGGCCCCAGCAGATGTGGTTGGGGGCCTCGTCTCCGGCGGCGAGACGCTTGTAGGAGTTGACCCACTGGTTGGTGACCGCGGCGATCTCGGCGCTGTGCTGCAGGACGCCGGCGATGAACGCCCGGCCGGTGCCGGACAGCTGGTACTGGGCGCCCGCCTCGTAGAAGGCGTTCTCGTCGCCCTCGAACAGCGAGACGTGCGTGTGCATGCCCGAGCCCGGCTGGTCGGTGTAGGGCTTGGGCATGAAGGAGGCCCACTTGCCCTGGCTCAGCGCGACCTCGCGGACGACGGTGCGGAAGGTCATGATGTTGTCGGCGGTGCTGAGCGCGTCGGCGTAGCGCAGGTCGATCTCCTGCTGGCCGGGGCCGCCCTCGTGGTGGCTGAACTCGACGCTGATGCCCATGCCCTCGAGCATCGTGATGACCTCGCGGCGGAAGTCCTGGCTGCCGCCCTGCGCGGTGTGGTCGAAGTAGCCGCTGTCGTCGACGGGGACCGGGCGGCCGCCCTTCTCGGGCTTGCCCTTGAAGACGTAGAACTCGACCTCGGGGTGCGTGTAGTAGCTGAACCCCGCCTCGGCGGCCTTGCCCATCGCCCGCTTGAGCACGTAGCGGGGATCGGCGTACGAGGGCGTGCCGTCGGGCAGGTGGATGTCGCAGAACATGCGCGCGGTGGCGGGCGTCTCGCCGCGCCAGGGCAGGATCTGGAAGGTCGAGGCGTCGGGCTTGGCGAGCATGTCGGCCTCGTGCACGCGGGCGAAGCCCTCGATGGCGGAGCCGTCGAAGCCGATGCCCTCCTCGAAGGCGCCCTCCAGCTCGGCGGGGGCGATCGAGACCGACTTCAGCGAGCCGAGCACGTCGGTGAACCACAGCCGGACGAACCGGACGTCGCGCTCTTCCAGAGCTCGCAGCACGAAGGCCTCTTGCTTCCCCATGGCGTCAGTGTGGCACGCGGAGTGTTACGGGCATGTTTCAGTTCCGTCCGGCTCGGGCGCGGCGATGAGAGCAAGCCCACATCACCAGTTGACCGTCATGGCGCTCCTCCCCGCATGGCCATGTGACATCGACTGTGTCATGATCGGGGCATGCTCTCCTCAGCCGTCGCGCTCGACGAGGTCGTCCGCGCCACCGACGGGTCGTTGGTCCTCGCGATTCCGGCCTTCGTCCCCGCGTTCATCGTGACAGGCGTGATCATCCACATCGTGCGCAAGGACCGTCGGGAGGAGCGCGAGGAGGCAGCTCGCGCCGCTGCTGCCGACAACTGAATTCCGTCCGCCCCTTCGACAGTCGTCGGAGTCCAGTCGTTCGTTGACGTGGGGCGCCCAAGAGGCGGAGGCCCACGACGAAGGCCGTCCCGGCCATCCGTTCGAGCGCGGCGTGTCGGGAACCCGTCCTCCACGTGCTGGCGGAGCCTGGAGACGCAGGCAAGAGCACTCTGACCGACATGGACGACGGAACCCTCGCCGCGCCTCACCGCCGACGACTGCGCGATCAACCTTCGACCGCGACCAGATCGTCGGCGAGCAGATCCGCGACGGACTCCTCCTCGACGGCCATGCCCGACGCTTCCATCGCCACGCGCAGGCCGTCATCCCACGGGGTGTCGACGGGCGGACCGACCAGCGGCACCGCCGAGGCCTGGTCGGCGAGCGCGGCACGATAGCCATCGGCGCCGTACCGCCACGGCGACCACGGGATCCGCTCGTGCAGGGTCCGCGCGATCCGCAATCCCGCCCAGTCGAAGTCGCCGTGATACCAACACTCCGCTCCACGGCTCGTCGCCGCCGCCAGCAGCTCGACCACCGCCGTGCTGGGCTGACCCGATGTGCAGACGAGCAGCGGCGCACCGCCCTCGGCGACCGACCAACGCGCCGCCGCCACCTCCACCACCGTGGGGTTCTCGCACACATGCACGACCGCGTCCGCCGGCAGCGCCGCCACACCGCCGGAGCGCACCTGGTCCAAGGTGAGCAGCGACGGCGACCGGGCCTGTCGCATCGCCTCCAACGCCGTGGCCGTCGCCTGTCCGACCGGCCCGTCAGCCCGCGTGTTCCCGGGAAGTCCCAACACCAACACCGTCGAGGAGACGTTCGAGAGCACCACCCCGGCGGCGGCCCAGGCGTCACGTCGAGACGCACCTGCGACGCCGAAGGCGACCCCCGCCGCTGTCGCCGCCATCCGGCCCAGCGGGCGCGACTCGTCCAAACCGTGCGCGTCACCGACCACCTGCCGGGCGAACACCGCGAGCGGCACGTCCGAAGCGGGCAGGACGGCCAGCACCTCGGCCAACTGCCGCACCAGCCGGGCCGCCACTGCCGGGCCCGCCTCCTCCTCACACCGCCGCGCCTCGGCCCGCGCCACCCGTTTCAACTGCCCGTCGGCGCACCACGACCGCCACCAGCGACGGAAAACGTCCGGCGCCTCGTCCCATGACTCCATGAGCGATTCGGCAGCGGTCCACTCAGCCTGCTCGCGGGCACGAACAGCGCGATGATCGACCACCGGCCCCGTCAGCGTCACCACCGCGTCCGCCAGCCCGGACGGCCACGGTCCACGCCGCAACAACTCCTCCACCTCGGCGAGATCGACCCGCAGCCTCGCGCCCGCGGACCGTCGGCCGAGCAGGCGCGCCACGGACGTCCGCTGCGCCTCGCTGGGATCACGCAGCACCACCACGCCCGACAGCGGTCGTCCGTCACACGCATCGGAATCGGCGATTCGGGCGCGCACGCGGTCACGCAGCCACGCCAGGTCCGAGCCGCCCAGCAGTCGTTCGAGGACCGGGCTGCTCATGCGAACAGGGTCTCCCCCGGATCGGGACCAGAACCGCCGACGGCACGGGCCGCCTCGTCCATCTCACCGAGCCGCACGCGACGGCGACCGTCCCAGCGCCAGCGCGTCACCCCGACCGCGTCATAGCCCTCGGCCCGCGACAGCTGGGCGATGGCCAGGCCCGGCACGTCGGGATAACAGCCCCACTCGCGTTCGCTGGTCATCACCACGTCCATGTCGAAGGTGGCGAGCAGCCCCAGCGATTTGGCCCGCGAGTCGTCGTCGACGCCCGCGAAGGCCTCATCGAGCAGGATCAGCCGAGGCGCCGACGAACTGGCGGAGTTGTAGTGCGCCGACGCCGCCGCGAACAGCGGGATGGAGACCGCCAACACCTTCTCTCCGCCAGAGGCCGGACCCGACGCCGGACGCCACTGGCCGTTCTGTTGGATCTCCACGACGAAGGAGTGCCACCGTCGATAGTCGAGCGCCTGCGTCAGATGCTCCTGCCAACCGCCCGTCGGATCGCTCTGCCGGACCTCGTCGATCTGCGCCTGGAGGAAATCGCCGAGCGCGGTCCGGTCCTCAGGAGTCCAGGTGGCGTCGGCGCGCACGAGCAGCCGTCGTGCCTGTTCCAAGCCGACCGGGCCGTCGGCACGCCCCTTCCAGCGCATGCGCAGCCGCATACCGGTCGAGGTCTTGCGGTCGGCGAGCTCCCGATTCATCCGGTCGATCTGCGCCTCGGCGCCGGAGACCAGCTCGTGCAGATGGCCGGCCACCTCGTTGACCAGATGGTTCTCCAACACTTCCCGCTCGCGCGCGTTGAGCAGCCGCTCGCGCTCGGCGACGTCCTCGGCCAGTCGTGCGGCCAGGCGGTCGACGTCGACCGGCTCACCCTGATACCGGACCCGCACCACGATCACGTCGCCGCGCATCTCCTGGGTCGCCGTATGACCATGGCGACTCATCTGCGAGGTCAGCTCCGTCGCGGCAGTCGAAACCTGCTGCTGCGAGCGCGACCACCGCTGGTCGGAGGCGTCGACCTCGCCGAGCATGACCTCCGCCTCGCGGGCGACGGCGAGCGCGGCGGTGACCGTCCAGTCCTCGGCGCTGCGCACCGGGGGCGTCTCCTGGTCCGGCAGCGCCACCCGCAGCAGGCCGGTGTCGGCGAAGGAGCGCAGCACCTCGGCAGCGCGCTCGCGTCCGGCGGCCTGCGCCTCGCGCCGTTCACGCAGGTCGACGACTTTCTGCTCCAGAGCCCCCTGCCGGCCGACGGCGTCCAGCTGACGGCGGGCGATCTCCTGCGCGGCCTGTCTCACCTGCGCGAGCTCGACGGCGACCTGGCTCAGCTGCTCCTCCAACTCGGCCACCGAGGCGCCGACCGTCGCCTGCAACTCCTCGAAGCGCGACCGTGCGCCAGTCGCGGCCTCGCGCGCCTCCTGGGCCCGCCGGTCGCGTCGCCCGGCCTCGTCAGTCGACCGCTCGGCGCGTTCGCGCGCCTGGTCGCTCACCTGTTGAGCCTGACGCGACAGGCTGGTCGTGTGTCGGACCTCGGCGAGCCGATGACTGTAGTCCGACACCGCCTGCTCGACCTGACACAACGCGGCCAGGTCGGTCGGCAGCCGCAGCTGCTCGGCCTGCTCGGACGCCTCGGCGGCCGCCTCCTCGGCGTGTCGCCGAGCCCGCTCCCACCGCGTCGTCGCCCCGACGACGACCGCCTCCGACCGCTCGCGCTCCTGCCGCGCCACCGTGGCTCGCTCGTGCGCGAGCAACACCGTGTGCTCGCTCTCACGCGGGTAGGCGGCGACCTCGTCGCGCACCAGACGGGCGCGCTCGTCGGCGACCTCCACTCGGCTCCGCTCTGTCTCACCGCGCGAACGCAAGTCGTCGGCCCGATCGCGCAGCGTCGCGATCCGCTCGCGACGGCTCGCCTCCCGGGCGCCCGCGCCGATGTGCTCCGCGGCGCCCTTGTGCCACGACCCGCGGACCGGGCCAGCACCCCATGCCCCGCCGTCGTCCGCCCAGATCGCGGCGCCCGACCGCTCGCCGTAGCCGATCCGGCGCAGCACGCCGTCGACCACCTCGGCGGGAACCTCGCCATCAGGACCGACCGCCGCGACGAGACGCCCCGCCAACGACGCTGAGACCTCCGGACCATGACCGCTCAGCACCACATCGCCGTCGGCCCGCAGCGAACCGTCGGGGAAGATCCACGCGTCGAGCAAACCCGCCGACTGCAAAGCCGCCTCCAACCCGGCGCGTTCGGCGTCGCCGAGGTCGGCGGCGAAGTCGGTCAGCCGCCACAGCGGGGCGCCGACCGCGTCGGCCCGGGCGGCTGGGTCACGCCCGGGCGCCGGGGCCGGCTCCGGATCGTGTCCGGCCTCCAACGCCGTGATCTCCGCGGTGACCCCGGCGAGCTCGACCTCGACGCGGTCGAGGGCCTGTCGGGCGTCGGCGCGCTCGGCGGCGATCTCGGCCTGCGCCTCGGCGGCGGCCCCCTTCATCGCGAGGTCGGCCGGGGAGTCGCCCTGTTGGCCGCGCGCCCACTCCTGCGCGGCCGCCACCAGCTCCTCGACATCGGCGGTCAAACGCAGCACCCGCACCGTCCGCGCGTAGGAGCCGACCGCCTCGCCGTGCGCGGCGACCGCCGCCTCCACCGCGACCTCGGCGGCCCGTTCGTCCTCGATCCGCCGCGCCCGCTCGCTCTCGGCCCGGTCGACCTCGGCGCGACACCGGTCACGGTCCTCATCGGCCCGTCGTCGCGTCTCGACGAGGTCGCGCACATGCGCGACCTGGTCGCGTCGCCGCCGTACCGCCCGCGCGGCGGCCTGCTCGTCGTCGAGCAGGTCCGCGTGCTCGTCGGCCAGACCTGCGGCGACCGCGTCCCGTCCAGCCGCCTCCCGACGGCGGCGCGCCCGCTCCTCGGCCTGCTCGAGATCGGCGAGGGCGGCCTGCTCGGCCCGCTCTTCCCGTTCGGCGGCCTGCCGGGCCTGGTCGCGTTCGGCCTCGGCCTCGGCGGCGACCGACTCGGCGGCGACCGCGTCCCGGCGTGAACGATCGAGGTGTTCGGCGTCCTTCATCTCCGGGCTCGTCCGCAGCACCTCCTCACGGCCCTCCAAAGCGACGCGACGCGCGGACGCCTCCTCCTCGGCACGCCGCAGACCAGCCAGCTCCTCATCGACCTCGGCCGCCTCCGACTCGGCTTCACGCACCTCCCGTCCGGCCTTCTCGTAGACCGAGTTCGCCTCGCGCATCGCCGAGGTGTGCCGTCGGGCCGCGACCTGGGCGTAGGCGCGGTAGTGCGTCAAGAAGTCCTCGGCCACGCTCAGCGTCTCGCGCGTCGCGGCGATGCCGTCGCGCTCCTCCTCCAACGACCGGAACGACTCCGCGACGTCGGCGACCACCGCCTGGTCGAGCGGCGTCAGCGCCTCGGTGAGCGCCGCCGAGAGCGCTTTCTCGTCGGGGTCCTTCGACAGTTGCGGCTGACGCAACTGGATCAGCAAGTCGACGAGAGCCCCGTACCGTTCCTCGCCGAGCCCGAAAAGCGCCTCGTCGACGGCGCGACGGTAGTCCCGCTGCGTGGTGAACACTCGTCCCGACGCGCTCTCGTGCAACTCGTCACGCAGTCGCTCCTGGGTGAGCGCGACCCGTGCGTCGTCGACGAGCCGCAGGTCGCCGATCCGTCGGGAGGCGACCGCGTACCACGTTTTGACGACGCCGCGCCCGGCCGCCGCCTTGAGACCGATGGCGAGGGTGGTGAAACTCGGCTCGCCAGACTCGTCGATCCGCCCGAACTCGACCCACGAGTAGCCAGTGCGCTCCCGACCGGGGTGCGCGCCGTTCATCAGGAGGTTCCAGTCCATCCGCTTCTTCGGGTCGGCGTCCGGCTCGACCCGGCGTGGATGCTGCGAGCCGTCGAGCAGGAAGGGCAACGTCAGCGCGAGCACCTTCGACTTGCCCGTGCCGTTGTTGCCGCGCAGCAGCAGTCGGCCGTCGTGGAACCAGAATTGCTCGTCGTCGTAGTAGAAGAGGTCGACGAGGCCGAGCCGGAGAGGCTGCCAGCGCGTCGTGGTCGGCTGCGGCAGAGCGTCGGTCATCGCGTCGTCCTGTCTCGAAGGGCGGGCGCGGCCACCGCGAACCGGCGCAGCGCGGGCAGCGGCGTGACGACGGCGGTCGGACCGTCGCCGACGATCCGGACGAGCCCGAGTCCGGCGAGCCGGTCAAGCGCGTCGGCCACGATCGTGTTCTCGGCTCCGGGCTCGCGGGTGCTCTTGCGCCAGTAGGCCGCGTGCTCGCGGGCCAGCCGGCGCACCAGGGTCCGCAGCGCCTGGACCTCGGTGTCGCCCTGTCCGGCCAGGTGTTCGGCGACCAGCAAGGTGGCGTGTCCGTCGGTGCCCTGCTCGGGCATGCGGACGTCGGTCAGCTGGTCGTCGGGGTCGACGAGCGCGATGCCCTCGGCGCGCAGTTCGGCGACGAGCCCGGTGGCCTCGCAGAGCCGACGCGTCAGGGCCACCCGCTGTCCGCTGACGAGGTAGGCGCGTTCATCCTCAGGCAACTCGTCGTAGTAGACGACTGGATCGGCCAGCAGCCGCCGCGAGACGGACTGGCGCAGCCGCCGATTCTGCTCCTCGTCGGTGTAGACCGGCGGCCCCTCGTGCAGCGCCGCCTCGATCTGCCCGACGCCCGGTCGCGGACCGAGACGGGCCTCGACGAGCGCGGGGCTGTGCTCGGCGACGAGCAGGGTGGCCACCACGCGACGGTCGACGTCGTAGAGCGCGTCGCCGTCGGCGGAGACGAACGAGTCCTCGTCGCCAGCGACCTTGGCGAGGACTCCGTAGTCGAGCAGGACGCGGATCGCCGCGACGAGGTCGGAGCGCTGCTCACGGCCCTCCAAGGCGAACTCGACGTCCTCCAGACCGGGGTGACGCGCCTCGCGGACCATCTCTTGGGCGAGCCGGTCGAGGGAGATCTGCTGTTCGGAGCGTTGTAGGACGGCGAGGGCGAGGCAGAGCAGGATGTACCGGCGTCGGGTGAACGGCGGGTCGCCGCGTCGCGCCCGCGCCCCGTGCCGCTCGGCGACGGCCACGGCGGTCGGCCCGTGCGGCGTCGAGGACGTCGCGAGCCGGATGGTGCGCGGTTCGACGGTCAGCCGCCACCCGGTCTCACGGACCAGCCAGTCGCGCAGCGCGTCGGCGTGACGTCGGGCGATCCGGAACAGCTCGGGGTCGTCGTCGGCGTGCAGGACAGGGCGACGCAGCAGCGCCCGCAGCACGCGGACGCGCTCGTCGGCGTCGCGGCCGGTCAGCGCGCGGGCGATCTGCGGGGCGAGGTCGAAGCGGCCGGACATCAGAGGTCGCCTCGTCCGTCGGTGGCCGACGCGATGTCGACCAGGTGGTCGGGCCCCCGCAGCTCCCCCTCCGGCGTACGGATCACCGCGATGACGTCGTCGGGCACGCGTGTGAGGGTGACGGTGAGCTCGCCGTCGGAAGTGTGCACCTGCGCGGTGGTCGCGTGCGGGGCCATCGCGCCGAGCGCGTCGCCGAGCAGCCCGAGGAAGAGCCGGAAGGCCTCCGGGTCGAGCTCGTCGAAAGCCGAGAGCCGCTGCGGCCCGTCGGTGAGCACACGGCGGCGGGCGGCGGCGGTCTGCTCGGCCTCGGCACGCGCCCGCTCGGCGAGCATCGCCTTGGCGGCCGAGCGGTCGTGGACGCGGGTAGCCCGGCCGCGCCGCTCGTAGGATCCGCTCTTGCGCAGTTGCGGGCTGATCTCGACCGGCGGTGCGTCCGCCCAGGCGGTGGTGTTGCCGAGGTCGGCGGCCGCCCACGCCTCCTCGGTCGCGGCGGTGACGGTGAGGTGGCGGGCCGAGGTGAGTCCGAACGCCGACCGCCAGAGTCGGTGCCGGTCACCGTCGGTCGGCAGCGCGGCGAACCAGCGGGCGAGGGTCAGGAAGTCCTGGGCGCGGTCGACCTGGCCGCCGAGCTGTTGGCGGAGGGTGCGCACGACGGCCAGCAGACCGGGGATCGCCGCACGGGCGCGGGCGCGTAGCAGACGCGCCTCGCTCTCACGGTCAGGCGTGCTGACGAACCAGTCGGCCAGCCCGGACCACTGCGCCGTCCACCTCGCGCGGGCGGCGACCATGGCGTCGTCCACCTCGCCCGGCGCGGCGTCGCGCGACTCGCGGGCGGCCGCGGTGTCGGCGAGCAGCGCGACGTCGTCGTCGGTGAACTCGCCGAGCAGGCGGGCGATCTCCGCGCCACGGGTCATGAGGTCGCCGATGAAGCGCTCCAGATAGTCGATGAGTTGTTCTTTATAGGCCAAGAACGCCTCGACGTCGGCGTCGTGCAGATCGATCGTGCGCTGCACCGACCCCATGAAGGCGACAGCGTTCTCGGCGAGCTCGCCGAAACGCTCACGCAGGCCGAGCAGGGAGGTGTGGACCCGGGCCTCGTCGAGGTCGGTGTCGGCGTCGATCAGGTTCCACAGCTCGCGCAACGCCGCGACGATGTCCTCCAAGGCGACCGATTGGAGAGCGCCGCGGGTGCCGAGCGCGCTGTCGTACTGGGCGAGCGCCCGTTCGGCGGCCTCCCCTTCCCGGGAGAGCTGGTAGAGCATACGGCGGCGGTAGAAGTCCTCCAGCGCGGTGACCCGGCTGGAGTCGGGGAAGGCCAGCACATTGCCCCAGGCCGGATCGGCGAGCTTCTCCAACGCCGCGACCACCGCCTCGGCGGCGACTGGCCCGCCGCCGTCGAGGTCGAGCGCGGCACGGACCTGCTCGGGCCGGACGTGCACCGCGAAGCGCTCCTTCTCGGCCATCAGCGCCCGCATGACCCGACGGTAGAGCGGGGCGTTCTGCGCGCTGAGATAGGCGAAGGGACCGTAGACCCCCCCGCGCTCGCTCCTCACTCTCGCTCATGCCCGGTGATCTTTCCACGCGGCACTGACACGAACGGCAGGGCCATTCGGTCCCTTCGCCTCGCTGGTCGCGCTCAGCCTGCGGGCCTACGCCACGCCGCTCGATCTCGACGTCACACATCTGCGCACCTACGGAGGTGAACACCAGATCGACCTGATCCTTCAAGCGCCGGACGACAGCCTGATCGCCGTCGAGGTCAAACTCAACCCAGTGGTCACCGACCGCGACGTGCGCCACCTGAACTGGCTCCATGACAAGCTGGGCGAGCGGGTGCGCGAACGCCTGGTGATCTCGACCGGCCCCTACGCGTACCGGCGACCTGACGGAGTCGGCGTCGTGCCGCTGGCCCTGCTCGGGCCGTGAACGACCGACAGCTCGACCGATCAACAGTCGCCGTTCGATCCTGGCCGGTCAGAAGGTCACGCGCCAGTGCCACCCAGTGCGCAGAGTCGCCGAAGGAGGTCGCACGGATCGTCCTCGCGGGCGGTCTCGACTTCTGTCAGGCCTCGCTGACAAGATCGAGGGATGAGCCCCTACGCCTACGTCACCGTCTTGTCGAACTGGCTCGCGGGCTACGACCGTTACCGTCGCGTCTACTCCAAGGCGGGCCTCCCGGCGTCGACCTATCCGAGCGAGTTCTATCTGCTTCGCGACGACTACACGATCGGCCTGGAGAAGGCGCGGGCGCTGCGGGCGAAGGTCGGGGTCGAGGGCGACCGGATCATCCGCGTCGACGCCGACCTCGAGGAGCGTCTGATCTCGCCCAACACCCGCAACGGCCGCGGCTATGTGGCTCCGGTGAACGCGATCCCCGTCGCGTCGGTCGCCCTCTGGGACGACGCCGCCGAGGCCTGGACGCCGACGAGCGTGGAGGAGACGACCGCCGCCGCGTTCGGCCTGCGCGGCACGGGCTTGGTCGATTGGGCCGACGCCCGGCCGCTGACGCTGTCGTTCCTCCCGGTGGCGCACGCCTGCGAGGCGTCCTGCCTGTTCTGCTTCAGCGAATCGTCGATCTCGGTCGAGAAGCGGTCGCGGGCGAAGGACCGCGGCGCCGTCACCGCCTGGTGCGAACGCGCGAAGGCCGCCGGGGCGGAGCGGTTCGTGCTCACCGGCGGCGGCGAGCCGACGTTGCGGCCCTTCGACGAGATCTGCGAGCTGATCTCCATCGGCCGAGCCCATTTCGACAAGACGGTGCTCATCACGAACGGCGCGTCGCTGGCCCGCGACCCCGGGCAGAT
Organism: Aeromicrobium sp.; assembly: GCF_047606445.1. GTDB lineage: Bacteria > Actinomycetota > Actinomycetes > Propionibacteriales > Nocardioidaceae > Aeromicrobium. The sequence goes on from NZ_JASGEK010000070.1 coordinate 15,071, forward strand.
CGCCGCACGGCTGCGCGACCTGCGGACAGCCGGGCTCTCGGTGCTGTCCCTGTCGCACCACCATCACGATCCGACCGTCAACGCCCGTGTCATGGGCCTGGCGATCGACCATGACGCGGTCTTGACCGCCTGGGCGTCGCTCGCCGAGGAGGAGCGGCCGCAGTTGCGGCTGGTGTGCGTGCTGCAGCGCGGCGGCGTCGACAGCCATCACGGCATCGCCGCCTTCCTGGCCCATGCCGCGGCCTACGGCGTCACGCAGGTGTGCTTCAAGGAGTTGTACGTGGCGGCGACGGCGGAGTCGCTGTACGCGAAGAGCGCCGAGAACGCCTACTCGAAGAGCCACCAGGTGCCGCTCGGCGCGGTGCTCTCCTACGCCGAGGAACGCGCGGCTCCGCAGGTCGCGGCGCTGCCGTGGGGCGCGCCGATCTTCCAGCTCGGCGACGTCCAGGTCGCGGCCTACACCGAGCCGAGCGTCGGGTGGGAGCGCAGTCACGGAGTGGTCCGCTCGTGGAATCTGATGAGCGACCTGCGCTGTTACGCCTCGTTGGAGGATCCCGCGTCGGAGGTGACGCTGTGAACGTGACCTACCGCGAGTACCAGGCGGCGCGACCGGAGTGGTTGACGTCGGGTGTCCGGGACTTCGGGAACCTCGACCTCTACGGATGGTTCGACCTGCACGTCCCCGCCCGGACGAGCGGGCATCGGGGCATGAACGTGCATCGGTGCCATCTGGCCGAGGACTACACGCGGGTGTTCGGCCTCGCCACCGACCCGAGGCGGCTGGCGGTGGCCGAGGGGGTGCGTGACGCGCTCGGGGTGCTGATGGACTATTGGCGCACACGGCGCTGGGCGATCCCGGCCGACCAGTACCCCTGGTACGCGCGCGCGGCCGAGGAGCGGTTGGGCGATTGGACGCCATGGACCACGAACCCGCACGCGTCCTCGTGGTCGCTGGACGAGCGGGCCGAGGTGGTGCTGCTGTGCTATCCGTTGAAACCGTTCGGCGTCCCGATGCCCGCGTCGATGGAGCAGTCGCTCGACCGTTGGTTATCGGCCGACCTGAGCCGTCACCTGGTGGTCGACGCGGCCTACGCCGTCTCCTTCGACGACCCGTGGCTGTCCCGCGTGCGCACGAACGAACAGATCGTCGTCACGCACAGCCTGTCGAAACCCTTCGCCGCTCCTCTACGCGCCGGTTTCGTCCACACCCACCACGACGACCTCCGCGAGCTCTTCACAAGCCGCGAGCGGTGGCCGCTGGTGGAGCAGGCGTATGTCGTGTTGAACCAGATCCCGCACGTCAAAGACGAGCTGGCCGACCGCCTCCGCTCGGCGTATGAGGGGGCGGCAGCCGAGTCCCCCTGGCCGCTGCCACCGCTGGACCCCGTCAATCCGTCCTATCTCTTCCACCTCCCCGACGCCGACTGGCACGAGCTGTACGACGCGGGATTCCTGACGATCCCCGCGTCGGTCTACGGGATCCACAGCGGGGTCGTGGTCTCCACGCTGGGCGCTGAGAGGCGAATGTCAGGGTGAAGGAAGCGTTCGGCGCGACCGGCTGACCGCCGACTTCTCCACTCTCAGGCGTCGAAATCCGGGGGATGCTCGACAACATCTCATGACACGCGGCACGTCCGGCGTCGCTAGAGGAGGAGACCTCGGCTCGATGCCGATCCAGAAGTTCTGAGCCCGCGCTACACCACTATGCGGGACTCAACTTCGGAGGCTGCCAGCCAGTACCCGAGGGCGCTCCACTTGACGTCTGATTCCAAGACTCGATCAAGGCCGTCGACTGGAGTCAAAGAGTGGCAACCCACTGACCGCGCACCTCGCGGATGCGATCAACCTACCTCCCTGAAACGGCACCAAGACCGCATCCAAGCGGTCCTGGCCGCCGCAAACCGGCGTCTCGCGGCACACAACGAACGCCACACCGACGGAGGCGCGTTCCTCCACGACTCCCTGCGGCTACTCATCGACGCCCATCACACCTACGCTCAATCCGGCGACGCCGACCGCAGGCTCGCGTACCAAACGTTCTACGCCCGGCCGCAGATCACCGACGACGAGCGCTTCGCCTGCGCCTAGCTGAACATTCGCGGCCATCATCCACGAGGCGTCCGGAAGCGAGGAAACCAAAAGGAACATCCAACATCTACGTATGCCACGTATTTCGGTAAGGCGCGCAGTGGGCGAAGAGGGACTCGAACCCCCGACAACTCGGGTGTAAACCGAGTGCTCTAACCAACTGAGCTATTCGCCCTGGACCGGCCGGACTCTCAGAGTCCGGCCAGGCAGGATCAGAGAGCCGCCAGCGCGGCGCGGTAGTCGTCCATCGAGCGAGCGTCGGGCAGGCCGTTCTCGATCTTCCAACGGACCACGCCCTCGGCGTCGATCACGAAGGTGCCGCGGATGGCCGCGCCGACCTGGTCGTTGAACACGCCGTACGCCGAGGCCGTCGCGCCGTGCGGCCAGTGGTCGCTGAGCAGATTGAACTCGTACCCCTCGCGCTCGGCGAACACCCGCAGCGTGAAGTGGGAGTCGCACGACACCGCGACGATCTCCGCGCCAGCGGTGTTCAACTCCTCCAGGTTGTCGCGGATCTCGCACAGCTCGCCGGTGCAGACGCCGGTGAAGGCGAACGGGTAGAACACGACCACCACGGGACGTCCACGGAAGGACGCCAGCGAGATCTCCTCGCCGTGCTGGTTCTTCAGAGTGAACTCGGGGGCCTGCTGGCCGATCTCGATCGTCATATGTCCGCCTTCGGGGATTCAGCGCTTGTGGGTCGACAGCTTGGTGGCCGCCCACTCGGCGGTCGCCGCCGACGTGGTCGTGGTCGACAGGCCCGCGACCGGCGCGGCCTCGCCGATGTCGGCGCCGGACACATAGCCCGGACGTCCCACCTTGGGCGTCAGCAGCCAGATCGAACCGCCCTCGGCCAAGTCCTGCAACGCGTCCAGCAGGGCGTCGCCCAGATCGCCGTCGCCGTCACGCCACCACAAGATCACGCCGTCGACCACCAGGCCGACGTCGCCGTCGACCAACTCATTGCCGGTGACGTCCTCGACCGCCACCCGCAGCGCGTCGTCGACGTCGTCATCCCATCCCAGCTCCTGGATGACGGTGTCGGGCTCGAACCCCAACTTCGCCGCGTCCACGCTGCTCCCCTCGTCGGTGTTTCTCATCTGTCTCAGTGGACCACAGATCCCTACGAAGAAGTAGGAGATTTCTCGTGTGGCGAGACTCACTGTAGCGAACCGTCACGTGACAAGATGGCACTGTCCACGAGACATTCCAGGGAGTCATCATGCCCCAATCCGGATCGAACGACCGTCGCCCCGTCATCCACGAGGGCCTGCCCACCCAACTTCCCGACATCGATCCCGACGAGACGACCGACTGGCTCGCCTCCCTCGACGCGATGATCGACTCGCGCGGACGCGACCGCGCCCGCTACGTCATGCTGCGTCTGCTGGAACGCGCGCGTGAGCGCGCCGTGGGCGTCCCGGCCCTGCGCAGCACCGACTTCATCAACACGATCCCGCCCGAACGCGAGCCCTGGTTCCCCGGCAACGAGGCCGTCGAGCGCCGTATCCGCGCCTTCATCCGCTGGAACGCCGCCGTCATGGTCAGCCGCGCCAACCGCCCCGGCCTCGGCGTCGGCGGCCACATCGCCACCTACCAGAGCGCCGCGAGCCTCTACGAGGTCGGCTTCAACCACTTCTTCCGGGGCAAGGAGCACCCCGGCGGCGGTGACCACATCTACATCCAGGGCCACGCCGCGCCCGGCATCTACGCGCGCTCCTTCCTCGAAGGACGCCTGAACGAGACGCAGCTCGACCGCTTCCGCCAGGAGCGTTCCCACGGCGTCGGCCAAGGCCTGTCGTCCTATCCGCACCCACGTCTCATGCCCGACTACTGGGAGTTCCCGACCGTCTCGATGGGCCTGGGGGCGCTGAACGCCATCTACCAGGCGCGCTTCAACCGCTACCTGCACCACCGAGGCGTCAAAGACACCAGCGACCAGCACGTGTGGGCCTTCCTCGGCGACGGCGAGATGGGCGAGCCGGAGTCGCTGGGCGCCATCGGACTGGCCGCCCGCGAGGAGCTCGACAACCTCACCTTCGTCATCAACTGCAACCTGCAGCAGCTCGACGGCCCGGTGCGCGGCAACGGCAAGATCATCCAGGAGTTGGAGTCGTTCTTCGGCGGCGCGGGCTGGAACGTCATCAAGGTCGTGTGGGGCCGCGAGTGGGACGACCTGCTCGCCCGTGACGTCGACGGCGTGCTCGTCAACCAGATGAACCGCACCCCCGACGGCCAGTTCCAGACCCTCTCGGTCGAGACTGGCGCCTACAACCGGGAGAACTTCTTCGGCCCCGACCCGCGCCTGCGGCGCATGGTCGAGCACCTGAGCGACGAGCAGATCGAACGGCTCCCGCGCGGCGGCCACGACTACCGCAAGGTCTACGCGGCCTTCCACTCGGCGACCAAGCACACCGGCCAGCCGACGGTGATCCTCGCCCACACCATCAAGGGCTGGCTGCTCGACTCCTTCAAGGGCCGCAACGCCACCCACCAGATGAAGAAGCTCACCAAGGACGACCTCAAGGGCTTCCGCGACCGGCTGCGCATCCCGATCAGCGACGAGCAGATCGACTCAGGCGACCTCGCGCCCTTCTACCACCCGGGGAAGGACTCCGAGGAGATCGAGTACATGCTGGCCCGCCGTGAGGCGCTCGGCGGATCGCTGCCCCGGCGCAAGGTCGCGCCGGTTCCGGTCAAGCTGCCCGGCGACCCGGTCTACAGCGAGTTGAAGAAGGGCTCGGGCAAGCAGCAGGTCGCCACGACGATGGCCTTCGTCCGGCTGCTGCGCGACCTCATGCGCGACCCGGAGATCGGCCCGCGGATCGTGCCGATCGCGCCCGACGAGTACCGCACCTTCGGCATGGACTCGATGTTCCCGTCGGCGAAGATCTACAACCCGGCCGGGCAGACCTACGAGTCGGTCGACCGCAAGCTGCTGCTGGCCTACAAGGAGTCCCCGCAGGGCCAGCTGCTGCACGAGGGCATCAGCGAGGCGGGCGCGGTCGCCTCGGCCATCGCGGCGGGCAGCGCCCACGCCACGCACGGCCAGCCGATGATCCCGGTGTACCTCTTCTACTCGATGTTCGGCTTCCAGCGCACGGCCGACTCGATCTGGGCGATGGCCGACCAGCTGGCGCGCGGCTTCCTCATCGGCGCGACGGCGGGCCGCACGACGCTGACCGGCGAGGGCCTGCAGCACGCCGACGGCCACTCCCCGCTCATCGCGCGGACCAACCCGGCGGTCGTCCACTACGACCCGGCGTGGGGCTACGAGGTGGCGCACATCGTCAAGTCGGGCCTGGAGCGCATGTACGGCTCGACGCAGGAGCACCCGCACGGCGAGGACGTCGTCTACTACGTCACCGTCTACAACGAGCCGGTCAGCCAGCCGGTCGAGCCCGAGGGCCTCGACGTCGACGCGCTGCTGCGCGGCGCCTACCGCTATCGGAGCGCCGACGGCGACGGACTGCCCGCGAGGATCCTCGCCTCCGGCGTCGCCGTCCCGTGGGCGTTGAAAGCCCAGGAGACGCTCGCCGCCGACTACGGGGTGGCCGCCGACGTCTGGTCGGTCACGTCGTGGAACGAGCTGGCCCGCGACGCCGCCACGGCCGAGAGCTGGAACCTCAACCACGCCGACGAGACGCCCCGCGTCCCCTACGTCTCCCAGGCGTTCGCCGAGGAGCGGGTGACGGTCGCGGTCAGCGACTACATGCGAGCGGTCCCGGACCAGATCGCCCCGTGGACGCCCGGCACCTGGGTGGCCCTGGGCGCCGACGGCTTCGGCTTCGCCGACACTCGCGCGGCCGCCCGCAGGCACTTCCAGATCGACGCCGAGTCGATCGTCGCGGCGACGCTGGCGGGCCTGGCCCGCGAGGGACGGATCGAGCCGTCGGCCGTCCGCGAGGCCGCCGCGCGGCTGCGGATCGACGACCCCACGGCGGTGGCGGATGTGACGCAGGAGGGCGGCGACTCCTGAGCCGCTCCCCGACGCTCGATTCGCCGCCATGACGGACCCGGCAGTAGGATGACCGCCATGCTGCGCCGCCACCCCTACGTCTTCATCGGCATCGTGTCCGTGGGCATCGCGGCGGCCGCGCTCTTCTTCTCGATCCACGAGGACGAGCCGATCAAAGACCCCGAAGGCTTCCTCGGCCCGGCCTACGTCCGCCTCCCGCTGATGGCCCTGACGTTCTTCGCCGTCGGCCTCGTGCCGCAGGCGATCCACCGCCACGGCTGGCGGCGCGTCTTCTGGGGCGTGCGCGAGGTGGTCCGCACCGACTGGACCTGGACGCGGTTCAGCTCCATCGCCTTCGGCCTGCTGTCGTTCTACACCTGCTACGTCAGCTACCGGAACCTCAAGAGCTACCTGCCGTCGCTGCGCCCGCCGACGTGGGACAGCCGCCTCGACCGGTTCGACCACTGGCTGTTCTTCGGCAACTACCCCTCCGACCTGCTGCACGAACTGCTCGGCACCGGTCTCGTCGCGCAGGTCATCGCGGTGATCTACGTCAGCTACCTGATGCTGATCCCGATCACCCTGGGCGCCTACCTCGTGCTCAACAAGGACGTCTCCATCGGTGCCTGGTATGCCACGGCGCTCGGCCTGAACTGGGTGCTCGGCACCGTCAGCTACTACATCCTGCCGACGGTCGGGCCCGCCTTCAACACCGGCGCGAACCAACGCTTCGAGATCCTCGACGACACTCCCGCCTCGGAACTGCAGCGGTCGCTGTTCCGCAACGCCCGAGACTACATCGAGAACCCCGACAACGACACGATCTACGGCCTCGCCGGATTCGCCTCGCTGCACGTGTCGGTCGTCTTCACAGCCTGCCTGTTCTTCGAGCGCACGCGGCTCCATCCGGTGTTGCGCGGCGTCGCCTGGGTCTACTTCGTCGGCACGATGGTCGCCACGCTCTACTTCGGCTGGCACTACTTCTCCGACGACCTCGCCGGGCTGCTCATCGGCGTGGTCTCGGTGTCGCTCGGCGCCTGGGCCACCGGCAACACCGAACGCCAGAGAGCCCGGCGATCCGCCGCATCCTCAGGCGGCGACGACAGCCCGCCGAGCGACGACCCCGACGCCGCCGAGCCCCCGGCCGGTCAGACGACTGCGGAGGCCGACGACGAGGAGTCCGGAACCGCCGTCAAGGCCGCCTGATCGCCACGGCGCAGCATGGCCCGCCACCGCCCCCGGTGATACGAGGCCGGGGGGTTCGCGCGGACGAAGTCGATGATCTGGCGGGCGAACAGCGCGGGATGGTCCTTGTGCGGGAAGTGCCCGGAATCCTCGAAGACGCGCACGTCCGACAGGGAGGCGTCGCGCGCGTTGAGCGCGTGCTCGACCGGAATCACCATGTCGTCGCGGCCCCACACGACCATGACCGGCATCAGCTCTGCCAGATAGGTGCGGTCGGTCATCGTCACGTACTGGCCGCGCCAGTCGATGACATGGGTGGTCAGCCGCCGCACCGCCGCGCGGGTGCGCGGCTCGGCGAAGGACTCGTAGATGCGCGAGACCTCGCCGAGGTCGCGGGTCGCTTTGAGACGAGGCGAGGCGATCGCCCGCATGCTCGCGGCCACCAGCGGACGCCACGGGCGCGCCGTGGCCACCGCGAGCGCCGCGCCCGCGCCGGGCAGGGTCAGCATGCGGATCACGGGCGTCACCTCGGGCCCGAGGCCGCCGCTGGACACGAGCACGACCCGCTCGGTCCGCTCCGGGAACTGGTAGGCGAACTGCATCGCCACGCCGCCGCCGAAGCTGTGCCCGACGATGGTGACCCTGTCGACGCCGAGCACGGTGAGCAGGTCGCGCATGCCGTTCGCGTAGCCGCCGACCGAGTAGTCGCCCTGCGGCTTGTCGGAGTCGCCGTGGCCGAGCAGGTCGGGCGCGATGACGGTGAAGTGCTCGGCCAGCGGCTCGACCACGTCGTCCCACGTGCTCGAATCGCAGGCGAGCCCGTGGATCAGCAACAGGGCGGGACCCGATCCCAACCTGCGATAAGCGCGGCGATACCCGTGGACGACGACGTACTGCAACTCATGGCTGGTCACCTGCGACATCGTAGAGCGGCCTCGTTGCACGGACGTAACGGCAGCAGGCATTAGACTGGCGTCCATGCGGTCAGAAGGCGAGGTCAGAGCCACGGTCGCCGACCTCATCATGCAGTTGACGCATGTCCCGAGCGGCGACGTCGAAGCGTCCTCCGCGCTCAAGGAGCTCGGCGTCGACTCGCTGTTGACGATCGAGCTGGCCGACGAGCTGGGCCGCCGGTACGACCTGTACCTGTCGGACGAGGCCGTCGACGCGATGCGCACCGTCGACGACGTCGTCCGCGCGGTCGTCCGCCACGACGGCGCGGTCGCCCCCGCCTGGGTCGCGAAGCTGGCCGCTCCTCCGGCTTGGTCGGTCGAAGAGGCGACGGTCGGCCCCCCGGTCGCCGGATCGCGCATCGTCGACACCACCGGCACGGCGGGCTTCGACCCCGAGGTGTTGCGCCAAGAGGCGCTCACCGTCTATGACGAGCCGCTCGACCGGGGAAAGCTCAAAGTCGGCGGAACGCTCAACATCGCGATCATGGCGGTCGTCGGGATCCTCGTCGGCGTGGGTCTGGGCTTCGGCGCCTCGGGCGCGCTCGACTCCGCGGGACTCGGCAAGGCCGACCTCCCCCCGCTGACCACGACGCCGACGACCGAGCCCACCGACGAGCCGACCGAGACTCCCTCGCCGGAGCCGACCGCGGAGGAGACTGCGGAGCCGGAGCCCACCCTCACCACATCGGCGTCCACCGTCCCGCCGGGCGAACGCTTCACCCTGGAAGGCGTCCTGCCGCAGCTCGACGCGGGCGCGCCGCTGCGCGTCCAGGTCAGGGAGACCGAGAGCGACGCCTGGGAGGACTTCCCCGTCGACTTCGCCGCCGACGAGGGCGGCGCCTTCCACACGCAGGTCTACACCTCGCGCACCGGCGCGCGCGAGTGGCGCGTGACCGCGCTGGAGACCGAGGGCGACGACGAGGTCGCCACCCCTCCGGTCACCGTGACGATCGGCTGAACTGAATCTCAGACGACCTCGTCGCGCAGCCAGCGCACGGGCGCGCCGTCGCCGGCGTAGCGGAAGGGCTCCAACTCGGCGTCCCAGTCGAGCCCGAGCAGGTCGTCGAGCGCTTGCTCGATGCCGACGTCGCCGCGGGCGGCCTTCTCCCGCACCGACTTGATGCGGCTCTCCGGGATCACCACGTCGCCATGCACGCCGATCACCGCGTGGTGCATGCCCAACTCCGGGACGTAGGAGTAACGCGCGCCCTCGGAGCGCGGCGTGGGCTCCTCGGTGACCTCGAAACGCAGCATGTCCCAGCCGCGCAACTCGCTGGCGATGGCCGAGCCCGACCCAGGGTCGCCCTGCCAGGCCAGCTCGGAGCGATGGGTGCCCGGCACGGCGGGCTGCGCCTGCCAGATCAGCGAGGGGATCTCGCCCAGCACATTCGACAGCGCCCATTCGACGTGCGGGCACAACGCCGACGGCGCGGAGTGGATGAAGACCACGCCCCGCGCTGAACGCCGTGAAGAATGTTCAGTCATGCTCATCGGAACTCCCCGTCTCGAGTGATCGCCTTCCCCTGCGCTCTCGATCCGTCGCTCTCCGTCATGACGTTGTGCCCGTCATTGTGCCCGACTCGTAATGGCTCCTCACGCACGGGGTTCGTCTCAGCAGCCCACCTCATGCGCCTCGATCCCCTCCTCACGCCACATGCGCACCACTCGTTCCTTGTCGTCCCAGGCTTCCACGACCTGAAAGCCGTCCTCGACGACATCGGCCAGCAACTCGCGCTTGACCTCCACATCGCGGCGGTAATCGCCGACGACCCGCAGATAGACGGCCTCGTACGGGATCTCGTGCTCGACCAGCCAGTCGAGCGTGTGGTCGAGCCAGACGAACTCACGCGAGGAGACGATCAGCACCGCCCGTCCCCGCCGGGCCTGCTCCCGCGCCGCCTCGACCACCTCCTCGTTCGGCGGACACCCGACCGCGGCCCGCTGGAACGCCGCGAAATCCCGGCCGTCGCCGTGCACCAGGTGCTCGACCCCGGAGGTGTCGCACAAGGTGCCGTCGAGATCGAAGATCACGGCGTCGCGGCTCATAGTCGACAGTCTGGCGCACGATCGGCGTGCCAAGAAACAACCACGCCGTGTTCGGGCGCGTCCGATAGCAGTAGGGCGGGTGGGGCTCGAACCCACGACACGGCGATTATGAGTCGCTTGCTCTGACCGGCTGAGCTACCGCCCCTCGGCGAGCACCTTAACGCCCCGCCCGTCCCGCGCGCTGACGGGGACGCACGATGATGGATTGCGGTAGCCACGACGACCGCTTTCCATCATTGTTCCTCCCGGGTGGGACGCAGGATGATGGGTTGGGGCCGCCAGCACGACCCAAAACCATCATCCTGCGTCTCCGGGAGCGAAAAACCCCCGAAAGTCGCAGGACTCCGGGGGTTCTTGCTCCCCCATCTGGACTCGAACCAGAAACCCTTCGATTAACAGTCGAATGCTCTGCCAATTGAGCTATGGGGGATCGGCTTCGTTTCCGAAGCACGGTGGGTAACTGTAGCAAGCCGGTTGCGGAGCTCGCGCAGGGCCTGGTCCTCGAGGCGGCGTACCTGGCTCGGCGACAGGTTCATCAGGCGTCCGACCTCCTCGCGCGACCGGGGGAGGCCGTCCTCCTCGCCGATGCGGTAGCGGCGGCGCAGCACCTCCGGAACCTCCTCGACCAGCTCGGCGACCCCGCCCGCGTCCGACTCGGCCGCCGCGACGTCCGCGAGGTCGCCGGGCAGCTCGTCGGCGACGACGGGGACCGCAGCCCGCATCGCCGCGCCGATGCGCCACCAGGCGAAGGTCTTGAGCCGCGCGCCCCGGTCGGGGTCGAAGCGGTCGACGGCCTCGATGAGCCCGAGGCACCCCTGCTGCACCGCGTCGTCGAAGGCGTCGCCGCGGAAGCCGAGCAGTCGCGCCCGCTGCGCCACATACGGCAGTCCCGAGCGGATCAGCTCCGCCCGCGCCTCCCGGTCGCCCTCACGCGCGAGGCGGGCCAAATGTCGCTCCCGCTCGCCGCTCAACTCGACCTCGCCCCGCACCTGTCGTACCCATGTCGTCGTCATGAGCCCAGACTCCCGGACGCGAGACGCCTCGCCAAGGGGCTGCCAGACGACCTGTGGACAGTGTGACGACCACGTCCCATCCCTTTGTGGATAACTCAGCCGACCGCTTGCTCGCGGAGGTCGCGGTGCTGCTGCTCCAGGGCGATCAGCTCGCCGAACATGCGGTTGTAGGCGTCGGCCTCGGCGATGGGGTTCGTCCGCTGCAGCCGCGATTTGAGGTCGGCGATGTCGCGGCCCAGCGTGAGCACCTGCAGGCGGACCAGACTCGACACCACGACCCGCTCGACGGTCTTCTCCTGCGCCGTCAGCGGCTCGACGGCCGCGCGGGCGAGGATGGGCCGCAACTCGTCCGGCAACGACTCCGACAGCCGTGACACCCAGGTCGGATCGGGCTGTTCGGGCCAGCCCTGCGCGTCCATCGCCGTCCAGAGCCGCTGCCCGAAGGGATGGGTGAAGTCGCCCTCGTCGAGGTCGGAGACGTGCCGGGCGGCCACGTGCGGGTACTGGGCGAGCGCCTTGATCGCCTCCCGCTCGTCGGCGAACTGGGGCGCGCCGAAGGACGGACCGCCCGTCGGGCCGGCCGTTCCCCCGCCAGGCGCCGTCTCACGCCGTCCGCCGCCGCGCGAACGGCGGTACTCCGACCTCACCTGTTCCACCTCGACGCCGATCCGTCCCGCGACCTCGCGCAGGAAGCCGTCGATCTTGGAGGCGTCGCGGATGGCCGTGGCCAGCGTGACCGCCTCGCGCACGGCGTCGACCCGCTGGTCGGCGCGGTCGAGGTCGTACTGGCCGATCGTGTGGTCGAGGACGAAGCGGTACAGCGGGATCCGCGAGGCGATCAGCTCGCGCACGGCCGCGTCGCCGTCGGCCAGGCGCAGGTCGCAGGGGTCCATGCCGCGCGGCTCGACGGCCACATAGGTCTGCCCGACGAACTCCTCGTCGCCCTCGAAGGACTTGATGGCCGCGCGCTGGCCCGCCTCGTCGCCGTCGAAGGTGAAGATCACCTCGCCGCGGAAGGCGTCGTGGTCGAGCATGAGCCGTCGCAGGATGCGCGCGTGCCCCTCGCCGAAGGCGGTGCCGCAGGTGGCCACGGCGGTGTTCACCCCGGCCTGGTGGCAGGCCATGACGTCGGTGTAGCCCTCGACCACGACCGCCTGGCTCGACCCGGAGATCTGCCGCCGGGCGAGGTCGATGCCGTAGAGCACCTTGGTCTTCTTGTAGAGCGGCGTCTCGGAGGTGTTGACGTACTTGCCGGCCATGAAGTCGTCGTCGTAGAGCCGCCGCGCGCCGAAGCCGATAATCTCGCCGGTCATCTCCTTGATCGGCCAGAGCAGACGGCCCTGGAAGGCGTCGAAGGTGCCGCGCGAGGAGCGTCGGGCGAGGCCGCCGACGACCAGCTCCTCCTCGGTGAAGCCCTTGCCGCGCAGATGGTCGGCGAGCGCCTTGCCCGACTTCGGCGCGTAGCCGAGGCCGAAGTGCTCGGCGACGTTCTGGTCGAAGCCGCGTCCGGTGACGAACTGACGAGCCGTCATGGCCTCGGGCGAGGAGGCGAGCGCGTTCGCGTAGAACTCGCCGGCGGCCGTGTGCGCCTCCAGCAGCCGCTGCCGCTGCCGAGGGTCGCGACGGGGGCCGGTCGGCCCGGCCGTCTCGTCGTAGCGCAGTTGGACGCCGTACTTGCCGGCCAGCCGCTCGACCGCCTCGGCGAAGGGCAGGCCCTCGATCTCCATGAGGAATTTGAAGGCGTCGCCGCCCGCGCCGCAGCCGAAGCAGTGGTAGAAACCCTGGGCCGGCCGCACGTTGAACGACGGCGTCTTCTCGTCGTGGAAGGGGCACAGACCCTTGCGCGCGCCGCCTCCGGCGTTGCGCAGCGCGACGTACTGCTCGATCACCTCGTCGATGCGGACACGCTCCCGGACGAGCTGGATGTCCTCGTCCTTGATCCGCGCCATGGGCTCATCCTAGGTCGGGTCACAGACCCAAGCTCTCAGCCCGCTGACGCGCGGAGAGGTCGGTGAGGCAGGCGACCTGGTCGACGGCGACGCGCAGACGCTCCTCGTCGGTGGCGGCGGCTGAGAAGTCGGCGGCCAGGTCGCGGTCGAAGTCGCGTCCCTCCCGGTCCAGCAAGGTCTCGACGAGAGCGACGATGAGAGCGCGCTGCTCGGCCAACTGCTCCACCCGGTCGTCGGCGAGCATCACGTGATGGGCGGCGACGGCTTTGAGGATCGTGATCTCGGCGAGGGTGTCGTCCGGCACGACGAGGTCCGCGGCGTAGCGCACGAGCGGCCCGTCGCCCCCCACCTCGCGGGTGGCGTGCTGGGCCGACACCGCGAAGCGTCCGATGAGCGCGCTGGTGAGGCTCTTGAGCGCGGCGAGCGACTGACGGCTCCCGTCGAAGCGGCTCCGTGGCCACTCCGGCATCGCGCGGAGACGGTCGAGCGCGGCCAACAGGCGGTCGTCGGAGGCGTCGGGGCCGTACCAGTCGCGGGCGACCGCGCAGACCCGGTCGAGCTCCAGGTCGCCGGTGAGGTCGAACCAGCCGCCGACCACAGCGTCCTCGACGTCGTGGACCGAGTAGGCGATGTCGTCGGCGAGGTCCATGACCTCGGCCTCGATGGGACGGACGAAGGGCTCGGCGCCGTCGCGGAGCCAGTCGAAGACGGGGCGGTCGTCGGCGTAGACGCCGAACTTCGGTCCGGGCTTCGGCCCCTCGCCCCGGCCCCACGGGTACTTCACGCAGGCCGCGAGCGTCCCGCGCGTGAGGTTGAGTCCGACGCTGCGCTCCTCGGCGTCGAAGGTCTTGGCCTCCAGCCGGGTCAACAGGCGCAGCGTCTGGGCATTGCCCTCGAAGCCGCCGCAGGGCCGGGCCACGGCGTCGAGCGCGACCTCGCCGTTGTGCCCGAACGGCGGATGGCCGAGGTCGTGGGCGAGCGCGGCGGAGTCGACGATGTCGGGGTCGCAGCCGAGCGACTTGCCCAGCTCGCGCGCCACCTGGGCGACCTCTTGGGAGTGGGTGAGGCGGTTGCGGACGAAGTCGTCGGCACCCGGACCGAGCACCTGCGTCTTGGCCGACAGCCGCCGCAGCGCCGCCGAGTGCACGATGCGCCCGCGGTCCCGCTCGAACGGCGTCCGCCCCGCCCGCTTCGGCGGCTCGGCCACGAAGCGCTCCGCAGCCTCCTCGCCGTAGCCGTCCATGAGGGCACCGTAGCCGATCTCCGCACCGATCAGTCCCTCGTCCGTCACCGACTTCACCTCCATGCGAGTATTCGCCGAGGCAGGTCATACGATGCAATTGACCAACAGCCTGTTGACGAACAGCCTTGGAGCCGCAGCGGCGCTTTATAGCATGACGATCATGCGCGCAGCGTCCAACCGCCTGAGCCAGCAACGTCAGTGGATCTCGAGAACCCACAGCTGGGCGATCCCCCGCAGCGCAACATCTTGCGACTGCAGTTGAGTCCCGCATCATGGTGTACGCGGTAGCCGCGCTCCCAGTCAACAGACGGGTGCTGGTCTGTCAGTTTAACGGTGTAACTGGGTCTTCGACCGCTTCCCATTCCGGGCGTTCCCGTCAGCAGAGCCGCCCTCGACGTGCTCGTCACAGCCGAGACGGTCGGTCAGCCCGCCCTCACCATCGACCGCGACCCCACGCTCACGCGCCCCCGCGACGAGCCGCTCCGCCAACGGCCCCGCCCGCCGACGCCACGTCCTGCCCCTGCTCCACGGCCACCCCCGCGACCGTCTCAACCCGCACATCCATCATGTTCCTCCTTGACCGGAGTCACACCGAAAAACGTACAGTCTTTTAGCGGCGCGCTCTAAATCAGACGCAACCGCTGAATATCCCGTCGCTCCGGCGAAGGACCAGCCGACGACGTCCGGATCTCCTGGTCGAGCTCCCGTGCCGCGCCGCGCAACGGATCCAGGCCGCCGGAGCGGGCGTATCGCCCGGCGCTACCCGCGGATCCGCCTCAGATCGGGGAGCCGCCGCGGGGGCCGCGCAGGCCGGCGCGCTGGACGACCCGCTGGATCGTCATGTCGCGCTCGCTCGGCTGGCCCACATAACGGATGTCGCGCAACCCCTGCGTCGAGGCGGCGGACTCGAAGACCAGATGGCCGAATCCACAGATCCGTCCGACCAACGGCCGGTCGACGGTGATGTCGAGCAGTCGGGTGATCGGGATCGTCGCGATCTTGATGTTGAACACGCCGGACACGCGGAACACCCGCATATTGGTGATGACGAAGACGTCCCGCCGCTCCAAGGCCATGCGGTAGATCCCGTAGAGCGCGAGGGCGAGCGCCGACAGCAGGAAGAACCAGCCCAGCTCGATGGGACCGAACAACGCCACCACCACGAGGCCGAACGCGCCGACGAGGTAGAGGATGGGCACGGTGTAGACCACCCAGTGATGTCGCACCAGGTCGACCACGTACTCGCCCTCGTCGTCGAGCAGATGATTGCCCACCTTCTGCTCGGGGATGCGCTCGAACCACGACCGGAAGAACATGACGCCCTCCTAACGGAACAGCTCCTGCAAGAAGATGCCCACGGCCGAGAACACGTCGATCACAGCGACGAAACCGGTCTTGACCAGGTCGGCCGCTCCCGCCGGATCGGTCAGCAGGAAGAACAGCGCGAAGGCCACGACGAGCCCCGCGATCACTTTCTTCGCCACGGCGTCCATTCTGTCGGGGCCTCCCGACCGGACCCGCGCGGGCGCGCCGGAGTCGAGGAGGCAGTCGTCATATCTGATCCAGCACGATATCAGCCGCACGATACGGATCGGTCCGCCCGCCGAGCACGTCGGCGGCCAGCCCCTCGAGGCGTGAGTCGCCGCTGAGATGGCCGAACCGGCGGCTGACCTCGCCCAACGCGATGGCCTCGATCTCGCGCCGCGCCCGCGCCAGACGGCGCTGTCGGCCCTGCCCGGACGACTCCAAGTGCGCCCGATGCTCGTCGATCCGCTCCACGAGCTCGTCGACGCCCGTCCCCGAGGTCGCGACGGTGAGCACGATCGGCGGCTTCCACGCCCCCTCGGGACGCGGGCTCAGCGACAGCATGGCGCGCAGCTCGCGCCGGGTGGTGGTCGCTCCGTCGCGGTCGGCCTTGTTGACGCAGAAGAGGTCGCCGATCTCCAAGATGCCGGCCTTGGCCGCTTGGATGCCGTCGCCCATGCCCGGCGCGAGCAGCACGAGGCTGGTGTCGGCGAGTCCGGCGATCTCGACCTCGGACTGCCCCACGCCGACCGTCTCGACGACGATGACGTCGCAGCCGGCCGCGTCGAGCACGCGTAGCGCCTGCGGCGCGGCCGCCGCGAGACCGCCGAGGTGACCCCGGCTCGCCATCGAGCGGATCATCACGCCGGGGTCGGTAGCGTGCTCGCCCATGCGCACCCGGTCGCCCAGCAGCGCTCCCCCGCTGAACGGCGACGACGGGTCGACGGCCAGCACGCCGACGGTGCGGCCCCGCGCGCGCAGCGCGGTCACCAGCGCCGACGTCGAGGTGGACTTGCCGACGCCCGGCGAGCCGGTCAGGCCCACGACGTGCGCGCGGCCGGTCCGGCCGGCGAGCGCCTGGGCGACCTCGCGCAGCGCGGGCGAGTCGGCCTCGACGAGGGAGATGAGACGGGCGACGGCCCGGGCCTTCCTCAGGCCCGGGCCGTCCCCGCACGCCGTCTCGACGAGCTCGGAGACGTCATCACGACGGCGCATCGTTCAGCGGACTCCCGCGCTCAGGCCTGCTTCGGCACGCGGACGATCAGGGCGTCGCCCTGGCCGCCGCCGCCGCACAGGGCCGCCGCGCCGACGCCGCCGCCGCGCCGCTGGAGCTCCAGCGCCAGGTGCAGCACGACGCGCGCGCCGGACATGCCGACCGGGTGGCCGAGCGCGATGGCGCCGCCGTTGACGTTGACCTTCTCCAGGTCGATGCCCAGCTCGGCGGCCGAGGCCATGCCGACCGCGGCGAAGGCCTCGTTGAACTCGACGAGGTCGAGGTCGGCGGCGGTGATGCCCTCCTTCTCCAGCGCGCGGGCCGTGGAGGCGGCCGGCTGGAGCTGCAGGGTGGAGTCGGGGCCGGCGGTCTGGCCGTGCGCGCCGATCTCGGCGAGCCAGGTCAGGCCGAGCTCCTCGGCCTTGGCCTTGCTCATGACGACCACGGCGGCGGCGCCGTCGGAGATCTGCGAGGCCGAGCCGGCGGTGATGGTGCCCTCCTTGGCGACCGGGCGCAGACGGCCCAGCGACTCGACGGTGGTGTCGGCGCGGACGCCCTCGTCGGCCGAGACGACGATGGGGTCGCCCTTGCGCTGCGGGATCTCGACCGGCACGATCTCGTCGTCGAACAGGCCGTTCTTCTGCGCGGCGGCGGCGCGGACGTGCGACTCGGCGGCCACGGCGTCCTGCTCCTCGCGCGTGTACTGCTGCGCGGCGGCGTTGCAGCCGTCGGTCAGGTTGATCATCGCCTGCTTGGTGAACTGGTCGTACAGCGCGTCGTAGGCCATCGAGTCGACGAGCGTGGTGTCGCCGTACTTGAAGCCGTCGCGCGACTTCGGCAGCAGGTGCGGGGCGTTGGTCATCGACTCCATGCCGCCGGCCACGACGACCTCGAACTCGCCGGCGCGGATGAGCTGGTCGGCGGTGGCGATGGCGTTGAGGCCCGACAGGCACACCTTGTTGATGGTGATGGTCGGGACCGACATCGGGATGCCCGCGCCGGTGCTGGCCATGCGGGCCGGGTTCTGTCCGGCGCCGGCCTGGATGACCTGGCCCATGACGACGTACTCGACCTGCTCGGGGGCGACGCCGGACTTCTCCAGCGCGCCCTTGATCGCGACGGCGCCGAGGTCGGCGGCCGAGAACGACTTCAGCCCGCCGAGGAGGCGGCCGATGGGCGTGCGCGCTCCGGCGACGATCACGGATGTGGTCATGGGGTTCTCTCCTTAAGAGTCAGTCTCGCGAGATGGGCCTCACTGTACCGACGCCCGAACGCCTCGATGGCCTACCCTGGGCGCCATGTCCACGACTGACGCCCCTCTCGTCCCCGAGCACCTGCTCATCGCCATCGACCACGTCGGCATCGCCGTACCCGACCTCGACGAGGCGATCGCCTTCTACTCCTCGACCTTCAACCTCCGGTCGGTCCACGAGGAGGTCAACGAGGAGCAGGGGGTGCGCGAGGCGATGCTCGCCGTCGGCGAGTCCGGCTCGTTCATCCAACTGCTCGCGCCGCTGTCGCCCGACACCACCATCGGCAGGTTCCTCGCCAAGAACGGCCAGGGCATGCAGCAGCTCGCCTACCGCGTCGCCGACATCGACGTCGTCTGCGCCACACTGCGCGACCGCGGCGTCCGCCTGCTCTACGACGCGCCCAAGAACGGCACCGGCGGCAGCCGTGTGAACTTCGTCCACCCGAAGGACGCCGGAGGCGTGCTCGTCGAGCTCGTCGAGCCGAATCCGAACGCCCACTGACTCGTCCGCCCGCCGGATTCGCACACATAGTTATCAACGGGTAACATTCCCGCGACCCACTGACCTTGGAGGTTCCGTGCAGCACATCCTCGACGCGATCCTCGCCGGCGACACCGCCAGCGAGGACTTCGCCAACCTGGAGATCCCCGACCACTACACCGCCGCGACCGTCCACAAGGACGAGGCCGACATGTTCGAGGGCGTCGCGAGCCGCGACAAAGACCCCCGCAAGTCGCTTCACGTCGAGGACGTCGCCCTGCCCGAGCTGGGCCCGGGCGAGGCGCTCGTCGCCGTCATGGCCAGCGCGATCAACTACAACACCGTCTGGACGTCGATCTTCGAGCCGGTCCCGACCTTCGGCTTCCTGGAGCGCTACGGCCGCCTCTCGGCGCTGACAAAGCGCCACGACCTGCCCTACCACATCGTCGGCTCCGACCTGTCCGGCGTCGTGCTGCGCACCGGCCCCGGCGTGACCAAGTGGCAGCCCGGCCAGGAGGTCGTCGCGCACTGCCTGTCGGTCGAGCTGGAGTCGCCCGACGGCCACAACGACACGATGATGGACCCCGAGCAGCGCATCTGGGGCTTCGAGACGAACTTCGGCGGCCTCGCGCACGTCGCGCTCGTCAAGGCCAACCAGCTGCTGCCCAAGCCCGCGCACCTGACGTGGGAGGAGGCCGCCAGCCCCGGCCTGGTCAACGCCACCGCCTACCGCCAGCTGGTCTCCAAGAACGGCGGCAACATGAAGCAGGGCGACAACGTCCTGATCTGGGGCGCCTCGGGCGGCCTCGGCGGCTTCGCCACCCAGTACGCGCTCAACGGCGGCGCCACCCCGATCTGCGTGGTCTCCAACGAGGAGAAGGCCCAGATCGTCCGCAACATGGGCGCCGAGCTGGTCATCAACCGTTCCGAGGAGAACTGGAAGTTCTGGAACGAGGACGGCACGAAGCAGAACCCGAAGGAGTGGAAGCGCCTCGGCGCGAAGATCCGCGAGCTGACCGGCGGCGAGGACATCGACATCGTCTTCGAGCACCCGGGCCGGGAGACCTTCGGCGCGTCGGTGTTCGTCACCCGCAAGGGCGGCACGATCACCACCTGCGCGTCGACCACGGGCTACATGCACGAGTACGACAACCGCTACCTGTGGATGAACCTCAAGCGCATCGTGTCGAGCCACTTCGCGAACTACCGCGAGGCGTTCGAGGCCAACCGCCTGATCGACCAGGGCAAGATCCACCCGACCCTCTCGCGCACCTACAAGCTCGCCGACGTCGGCCAGGCCGCGCTCGACGTGCACCGGAACTTGCACCAGGGCAAGGTCGGCATCCTGTCGCTCGCGCCCGAGGAGGGCCTGGGCGTGCGCGACGAGGAGAAGCGCGCGAAGCACCTCGACAAGATCAACCTCTTCCGAGGCATCTGATCTTTTCGGTCCCTGAGGTGTGAGGGCGCCCCGCGCCCGAACCTCGAAGGGACCACACCCCGCCTGCGAGGGGGGCGTGGCCACAGCGGCCACGCCCCCCTCGCGGGTACAGTGGGCTCGACGCGCTCCATCTCCTGATCTCAACCGAGGAAAACATGTCAGACCAGACGATCTCCGACGCCAACGCGCCTGCGCGCGCGCCCTTCCCGCCAGCCCGGCGCGGCGGCTACGACCCTGACGCCGTCGACGCCTGGGTCCGCTCGCGGGAGGCCGAGCTCTCCAAGGCCGCCAAGGCCGTCCAGGAGGCCAACCGCAGGAACGCCGAGCTGACCAAGCAGGTCGGGCAGCTCAAGGAGCGGGTCGAGGCGGTCGAGCACCCCAGCTACACCGGTCTGGGCAACCACGCCGCCCAGCTGCTCGGTCTGGCCGAGCAGGAGGCCGAGGACGTCCGCGCCAAGGCGCGCCGCGAGGCCGACGAGATCCTCACCAAGGCCCAGGAGGACGCGACCCTCATGGTCGCGGCAGCCAAGCAGGAGACCGAGGAGCTGCGCGCCCGCACCACCGCCGAGGTCGAGGTCAAGCGCAAGGCTCTGCTCGACGAGACCGAGACCATGCGGGCCGAGGCGCAGACCTACGCGCAGACGATGCGCGAGCAGTCCGAGCGCGAGGCCGAGCGCGTCAAGGTCGCCGCCGAGCAGGACGCGCAGTCGCTGCGCCTGTCGGCCACCCGCGAGGCCGAGCAGCTGCGCGCCGGCGCCGACCGCGAAGTCACCGAGGCCCGCCGCGTGCTGGCGGTGGAGAAGGAGCGCCTCGCCCGCGAGGCCACCGAGAACCACGAGGCCGCCGTCGCCAAGACGTCCAAGCTGGTCGCCGACGCCGAGGCCCGAGCCCAGGCAGCCGACGACCGCGCCCGCGAGGTCATGACCAACGCCACCAAGACCCGCGACGACGCCAACCGCGAGTCGGCGCAGATGATCGAGAACGCCAAGGCCGAGGCCAACACGATCCGTTCGCAGGCGCAGGCCGAGGCCGAGAACATCCGCACCACCCAGCTCACCGAGATCGAACGTCAGACCCGTGCCCTGCGCCTGGAGGTGCAGGACCTGGAGCGCAAGCGCGACGGCATCGTCTCGCAGATGGGCCAGCTGCGCGACATCGTCTCCACCTTCGCCCCCGGCGGCGACAGCAAGAAGCCCGCGGCCAAGAGGCAGGCCGAGGACCCGCCCGCCGACACCCCCGGCCAGGCCTGAGACTCACCCTCTGGCGTGTGCGCCGTATTCAACCGCTTCGCTCCGGCGATTCGGTTGAGTACGGCGCATTTCTCGTTTAGCCGCGCTCCCAGCAGGCGGTGTGCCAGTGGCGGCGCTCGTCCACCCCGGAGGCGTGGACGAACGACGTCGCCTCGTCGGGCCAGACCACGACGTGCGCCATTCCTGCGGGAATCTCCCGATGGCAGCCGGGGCACACGTACGCCTTGTGCGAGGTCGCGCCGGTCAGCCGCCGCACATGCCACTGACGTCCGCCACGCGTCTCGGAGGTCTGATTGAACTGCAAGGGCCGGCCCTGCGACGGGCGGGGACGACGGCGACGGGGCATAGCGATGATCGTAGGCGAGGACGACGAAGGGGCCGACGACCGTCTCGGTCGTCGGCCCCTCCTCAGGCGCGCTCAGTAGGTGTGGAAGCCCGCCTTGGTCTTGCGGCCGAGTTTGCCCTCGGCGACCAGCTGCTCCAGCAGCGGCGCCGGCGTCCAGCCCTCGTGGCCGAAGGCGCCGACGAGCGTCTGCTCGATGGCCAGCGAGACGTCGTTGCCCACGACGTCGAGCAGCTCGAACGGACCCATCGGGAGCTTGGCGTGCGCCTTGATCGCGTCGTCGATCTCGGTCAGCGAGCCGCCGCCGGCCTCGTGCAGCTTGATCGCGTCGTTGAGGTACGGGAACAGCAGCGCGTTGACGATGAAGCCGGCGCGGTCGCCGCAGGAGACCGGGTGCTTGCCGACCTGCAGGCTGATCGCCTTGGCCGTCTCGGCGACCTCCGGGCTCGTGGTCTCGGCCGAGACGACCTCGACGAGCTTCATGATCGGGGCCGGGTTGAAGAAGTGGATGCCCACGACGTCGCCCGGACGGCTGGTCTGCGCGGCGAGGTCGGCGATGGACAGCGACGAGGTGGTCGTGGCCAGGATCGCGCCGGGCTTGGCGATGCGGTCGAGGTCGCGGTACAGCTCGCGCTTGATCTCCAGGTCCTCGGCGATGGCCTCGACGACGAGGTCGACGCCCGCCAGAGCCTCGCGCTCGACGGCGCCGGTGAGCCGCTCGAGCACCGAGGACTTGCCGTCCTCGTCGAGCTTGCCCTTCGCCACGGCGCGGTCGAGGTTCTTGGTGATGTAGGCGATGACGCCGTCGAGCTTCTCGGCGGAACGGCCGACGAAGGTCACGTCGTAGCCGGCCTGCGCGAAGACCTGGACGATGCCCGAGGCCATGGTGCCGGTGCCGACGACGCCGACGCTGGCGATGTCGTGACGCAGCTCGGGGGCGGCCTCCTCGGCGCCGGCGGCGCTGTCGAGATTCGACAGGATCGGCGCGGGCACGTGCAGCGGGTCGCCGGTCTGCGCGTGCAGCGCGTTCAGGCCGTCGATCACGGTCTGCGCGCCGAGGGCGTCGATCAGCGCGATCGGGCCGATCGGGTAGCCGCAGCCGAAGCGCATGCCGGCGTCGATGTCGGCGCGCGTGGCGTAGCCGCTCTCCAGCATGGTGGCGGCGTGGTTGAGGTACGGGAAGACGAGCTGACGGGCGATCTCGCCGCCGCGCTCGGACGACGTCAGGCCGTCCACGATCTCCTGCATGTCTACTCCTGGGTAAGAACGGGGTCGTGACACACTAACCCTTGCTCCATTCCATCCAACCCCGTACCCGATCCGACCCGACGGAGAGCTTGATGCGAGGACGTACCCGCCGCTGGACCGCCGCCCTGTTGTTGGCGGCCAGCCCCCTGTTGACGGCCTGCGGCAGCGACGAGACGAAGGACGCCGAGCCCTCGCCCTCGCCGAGCCTGACGGCGGCCACCGTCGAGCCGCAGCAGGCGGCGGGCCCCGAGACCGCCGCCGACCTGGTGGGCGACTGGAGCGACGACGCCGCGCAGTGGACCGTCCACTTCCACGCCGACGGCACGTTCGTCGAGGACTTCCAGGGCAACGAGGACTTCCGCAGCGGCACGTACACGTTCACCGACGGCGCGGTGACGCTCACCGGCTTGGAGGGCGACAGCACCACCGGCACGGTGACCGGGGACGGCCTGGTCTTCGACCTCGGCACGCTGACGCGTCGATGAGGCTGGTCGTCGCGCGCTGCCAGGTCGACTACGCCGGGCGGCTGACCGCCCACCTGCCGCTCGCCCAGCGCGTCATCATGGTCAAGGCCGACGGATCGGTGCTGATCCACTCCGACGGCGGCTCCTACAAGCCGTTGAACTGGATGAGCCCGCCGTGCCTGCTGCGCGAGGGCGTCGCCGAGGACGGCGTGATCGAGTGGACCGTCTCGGCGACGAAGTCCGACGACACGCTGCGCATCCGCATCGAGGAGATCGTCCACGACAGCAGCCACGACCTCGGCGTCGACCCGGGTCTGCGCAAGGACGGCGTGGAGAAGCACCTGCAGGAGTTGCTGGCCGAGCACACGGCGACGCTGGGCGACGGCATGAGCTTGGTGCGCCGCGAGTACATGACGGCCATCGGCCCGGTCGACCTGCTGTGCCGCGACGCGGGCGGCGCGTCGGTGGCGGTCGAGATCAAGCGGCGCGGCGAGATCGACGGCGTCGAGCAGTTGACCCGCTATCTGGAGCTGATGAACCGCGACCCGCAGCTGCGTCCGGTGCGCGGCATCTTCGCCGCCCAGGAGATCAAACCCCAGGCCCGCACCCTCGCCACCGACCGCGGCATCGAGTGCGTCGTCGTCGACTACGACGACCTCCGAGGCCTCGACGACCCCAGCCTCCGCCTGTTCTGACCCCGCCAAGGCGGTGAGTTGTCCACCTTTGCCCAATCGTCGGTGTCTCATCCACCCTATGAGCGCTCATAGGGTGGAT
>NZ_JASGEK010000071.1:0-17750 GCF_047606445.1 Aeromicrobium sp.
ACCCGCCCCGCCTCCCGGAGCGCCCGCGCCGCCTCCCCCGGCTCCCGCCCCGCCGCCGGAGGACGCCCCGCCGGGCGGCGGCGCCCAGGTGGTCGACACCGCGAACGAACGACTCGACGACGGCGTCAACCGCTGTCTCAAGTGCGGGTCGACGGAGATCCAACTCCGTCCGTCCACCGGCATGCTGGTGTGCTTGTTCTGCCGCTACGAGTGGTCCGAGGCGAAGGTCGACACGGTCCTCGCCGCCCCGACGAGCATCGGCGACCTGCGGGGCGTCACCCTCGCCTCCGGCGCGTCCGACATCTCGAGCGACGCCGATCTGGTCACGATGAAGTGCTCCGGCTGCGGCTCGGAGGTGGTGGTGAACACCGCCGAGGCGATGTCGTCGCAGTGCCACTGGTGCCGCCACGTGCTCACCGTCAACGAGCAGGTGCCCAACGGCGCCGTGCCCGACGCGGTGCTGCCCTTCTCGGTCACCCGCGAGCAGGCGATCGAGAAGATCAAGGAGTTCGCCGGCAAGCGCAAACTGCTCGCCCACCGCAAGTTCCGCGACGCCTTCGCGCCCGAGGACGTCTCCGGGGTCTATCTGCCCTACATGGTGGTCGACGCCAACGCCAGCGCCGACGTCCATGGCCGCGGCGAGGTGTTGACGCGTCGGTACACGCGTGGCAGCGGCGACAAGCAGGAGACGGTCTACGACGCCGACGTCTACCGGGTCGACCGGCACGTCGACTTCACCGTCGACGACCTCACCCTGGAGTCGTCGGCCGACCGGGCGAATATGAACACGTTCGTCAACACCAACAACGTGATCAACACGATCCTGCCGTTCGACACCGAGAACGCGGTGCAGTGGAACGCCCACTACCTCGTCGGCTACACCTCGGAGCGTCGCGACCAGGACGTCTCGGCCATGATGCCGGTGCTCGGCGACCAGCTCCTGTCGATCGCCCGCTCCCAGGTGCACGGCTCCATCCGGAGCTACGACCGCGGCGTGCGGTGGGAGGCCGAACGGCTCACGCTGCACGGCTCGCAGTGGGTGTCGATGTACCTGCCGGTCTGGCTGTACTCCTACTACCACGAGGGGCGGGGCAAGCCGATGGTCCACTACATCGCCGTCAACGGGCGCACCGGCGAGACGATGGGCAGCATCGCGGTCTCGCACCCGCGTCTCATCCTCGCCGCGCTGACCACCGGAACGGTGCTGGAAGGCATCGCCGTCGCGATCATGGGCGTCCTATGAGCGCGCTCGTCGAGACGGTCGCGCTGCTGGCGCAGAACGGATACGTCGACTCCTCCCAGGACGGCGAGACACCGTGGATTCTGCTGCTGCTCGGCCCGGCGGGCGCCGGGGGCGTCTACTGGATGCTGTTCCGCTTCTACCGCAACACCGACAAGACGCACGCCTTCGAGAGGGAGACGCGCGTCGAGGCGCAGCCGATCAGCGGGAACGACGTGAAGATCGAGGAGGTCCGGGGCACCACCCGCTCCGCGATCCAAGGGGACAACTCCGGCTCGTACCGCCAGCGGGTACGACGGCTCGACTGAGTTTTCGTGCAGACCTGACACTCGGATCGGATCGGCTTATGCGCCTGGAACGAGAGCGATTTCGCGCTGTGTCAAAGGTCATGGGTCTGACGTGGCCGAAGCCATGGCGTCGCCTCGGCGGGCGGCCTACGGTGCGTCTATGGACATCAGCGGTCGTCGTGTTCTGATCACTGGCGCGTCGAGCGGCATCGGTCGCGCGCTCGCCTTCGAGCTGGCCCGACGCGGCGCCCGGCTCGCCATCGCGGCGCGCAGCGTCGACGCGTTGGAGGAGGTCGCGGCGCTCACCGGAGCGAGCGTGCATCAAGTCGATTTGTCGATTCGTGGCGTGGCGGCGCGGCTCGCCGCCGAGGTGGGACCGGTCGACGTGCTGGTCAACAACGCCGGCGCCGGACTCGCCGCGCCCGTCGCGGTGCTCGGCGACGACGAGGACGCGCGCGCCTCCCACGAGTTGAACTACTGGAGCCCGCTGGCGCTCATCAGCGCGCTGCGTCCGCCGGCGGTCGTGAACGTGACCTCGCTGGCCCCGGTCACCCCGTGGCCGCTGTCCGGGAGTTACGCGGCGGCCAAGGCGGGGCTCTCCGCGGCGACCGAGGTGCTGCGCATGGAGTCGCCGGGAACGCTCGTGTTGGAGGTCGTGCCCGGCCCGGTCGACACCCCCGTGCAGGCCGAGGTCAGACTCATCCCCGGCAGCGCCGCCGTGCTCGACCGCTTCCCGATGGGCTCGGCGGAGGCTTGCGCCAACCGGATCGCCGACGCGCTGGAACGCGAGCGCAAGCAGATCGTCTTCCCGCGCTTCTACTACCTGGCGGCCTTCTTCCCGCTGCTCGGCCGGATCTTCCTGCGCTGGCTGTCGCGGAACGTCGAGACCAGCGACGTCGTGCTGCGCACCGGCTCCCACGGCGACCCCAACGCCCGCGCCGCCCGGCGCGCGTGGCGTCCCCGAGACGCACGGGAGTCAGTGTCTCGTTGAGCCGGCAGCGCTCGGTGGAGGCCGAAATTGTCAGACCCTCCGCCTACGCTCCTCGGTGAACGCGCAATCCGACGCTTCATCGAGGAGGCATCACGCATTTGTCCCACCATCCCGACTCAGATTCCCCGATCACTCCGCCGCTCCCGCTCGCGGCGTACCTGCCGGACGACTACCTGCCCGTCTACGGCGCCTCGCTCACGCCCGAGAGCCTCATCGCGCGCAGCGCGTTCGTCTCGACCGTCACCGCGCTGAACGCCCAGGGCGAGACCGTCGAGTACGAGCTTGTCGCCCTGGGCGGCGAGCAGCCGTCAGCGCTGTGCCAGGTCGACGGCGTGCGGCAAACCTACACCGACCCCCATTCCAAGGTCGTCGTCGGCGATGTCGCCCACCCGGCGGAGTGGTTCGACTGGATCGCCCGGCAGGACGCCGCCGGACACCTCTCGCGGCGTGCCGACGCCTGGTACGACAGCGACGAGATCGAGCGAGCCCTGCGCCGCGCCGAGTTCGGCATCGTCGCCTACGCCGAGGAGGAAACGGCCTGCCGCAACTTCGCGAGCCTGGAGGAGTTCCGCGTCTGGCTCGGCGACCACCTCACGGCGACACAAGTTCGAGCCACGGTGGCGGCGGTCACGCGCTTCCCGGTCGGCTCCGACGGCAAGCCCCGCACCGAGCAGTTCCTCCGCACCTGGGGGTCGGAGGCGCCGGTCCGGTGGGCCGCTTACGTGATGTCCACCGACCACGACCCGGCCGATTGGCTGACCCCGCCGCCGGACCGCTACCAACCGCGTCCGTGGATCACGCTGAACTACTCCGGCGCCGAACTACTGCACAGCGAGACGATGGCGGCGCTGCCGTGGTCGGAGCTCGCCGAGCACGCCACCCTCGACCACACCGACGGCTCGCAGGCCGACTGGTGGGCGCTGACCGTCGAAGGAACCGACTACACCCTTGTGTTCCCGCGTCAGTACGCCAACGTCTACCTGTACACCGACGGGGACGGCGCGCATGTCACCCTCTCGATCCTTCCCACCGAGCGTCGGACCGAGGACAACCGGCGGCGCGACCGGTTCGAACGTCGCTGGGGCTCCTGGCTCGACGACGAGGCGGTACTGACCGACGAAGAGATCGGCGTCGCCGTGGCCGAGGCCGCCCTGACCGCGGCGCTGGCCGCGGAGAGCGAGGAGCACTGACATGGCGACCACCACCCGTGACGACGACCTCCTGACCGACGTCTTCGACGACGAGGGCGACCGTCCGCGCGGCTGCCGCTGGGACGAGTCGGTCTGCACTTCTTCCCCGGAATACCGGGTTCTGGCCGGGCATGGCGACACCTTTGACGACGTGCTGACCTTCTGCCCGCGCCACTACGCGCTCTACCTCGCGCGCCTGGTCGAGGTGCACGCGCCCGGCTGCGCCGGATCGCTGCGCGACCACATCGCCGAGTACGGCCCGATCAGTGGCTGACGCTACCCGCGCCTCCTCCCGTTGCGGCTCGTCCCCGTCAGAACCAGGCGGCGGTGATCTGCCCGCCGAGCCACGACTCGATCAGCCACGAGGAGATGGAGACGCCGGTGGGCGGGAGGAGCAGCGTGCCGGCCTCCCCGTGGGCGCGCAACTCGTCGCGGGTGACCCAGACGGCCTCGGCGATCTCGTCGGCCTGCACAGTGATGTCGGTCGAGGTCGCCTGGGCGAAGAAGCCGACCATGAGGCTCGCGGGGAAGGGCCAGGGCTGGCTGCCCGCGTAGCCGACCTCGCCGACG
This sequence comes from Aeromicrobium sp., assembly GCF_047606445.1. Lineage (GTDB taxonomy): Bacteria > Actinomycetota > Actinomycetes > Propionibacteriales > Nocardioidaceae > Aeromicrobium. The sequence goes on from NZ_JASGEK010000071.1 coordinate 4,279, forward strand.
GTGACGCCGACCTCCTCGGCGACCTCGCGGCGCACCGCGTCCTCCAGCGACTCCCCCGGTTCGACGAAGCCCGCGAGCGTGGAGAAACGGCCCTCCGGCCAGGAGGGATGGCGGCCGAGCAGCGCCCGGTCCTGGTCGTCGGTGACCAGCATGATGACAGCCGGATCGGTGCGCGGGAAATGCTCGACCGCGCACGCCGGACAGTGGCGCGAGTGGCCGAGCTTGCGGACCTCCGTGCGGGCGCCGCAGCGCGGACAGAAGGGGGTCGCGCCGAGCCAGCGGGCGATGGCGACGGCATGGACGGCGAGGGAGAGCTCGTCGGGGTCGAGCAGCGGCGCGAGCACGCGGACGCTCGTCGGGCTCAATTCCGCAGGCACCCGTCCGTCGACCACGACGGCGGCGTGACCGCGACCGTTCTGCTCGCCCAGCCACACCTGCTCCCCCTCGGGCGCCCCGGCGAGGCTCATCCACGCGATGGCCGGACCGTCGGTCGTGGCGAGGTGCTCCCCGCCGAGGACCATCACGCGCGTGTCGTCCGGCAGCGGCCCGTCGCGCAGGTGGGCGGCTCGATCATGACGCGCGACCTCGAAGGCGAAACGGCTCACGAGCCCACCGTAGTCCGCGAGCGCGTCAGACTGCTTGCCCGTGGCGAGGCCGCGTGCCATAGTGAGGAACGAGCCTCCCCTACGCGTAGCGGGTAGGAAGTGAACCCGGGATTTCCTGCCGGACGACAGGGCCCGGGTTTCGCGCTGTCTAGCCGTCTAACTCGATCATTGTCACCGAAGCCCCTTGGCGTAGTTGAGCAAGAAAGACTGGCTGTCCCACCCGCTGCGCGACCACGGCTCCACATACCGTGTCCGGCAACCACAGCATCGGTTGACGTCGTCCCACCTCATGGTCGACCCGTACGTCTGCCGAGACACGCCGTTGAGACCTCAGAAACGTCAACATGTCCCGATCGCGCTGATCGTCTCTTCGTCCGCGTGATTCAAAAACCACTCGTCTGACGCCGATCTGGTCCAACTCGACCAGCAGAGACTCTAGGCACTTGCGGCGCTGCCACTCGGAACGTTCATCGCCATGGCCTGAACGGACAACGATCACATGGCGCGCCGCTAACTTCGCGCACGACCGCATCACCACATGACGTCGCTGCTCCGACTCATCGCGCCAGTGAAGCTTGCGTTGCCCTCTCAACAAAAGCCCCCGCATCACTCGCTGGACTTCCTCGCTCGTCTCCTCATCGCAGACGGCCGCCGCCAAGATGTACGTCCCAGGATCGACAACCCGATCAGACTGAGACTCATCGACGAAAGCGAACAACGGCTGCTCCACTCGCCCATGCTGTCAGCGAGCCCCGCCGCTGGGAAGTCAACTATCCACAGCCCGTCGCTCTTCACTTCTGGGCACAACCCAGCGCATACTGGCAGCGAGCCTCCCCTACGCGTAGCGGGCAGGAAGTGAACCCGGGAGTTCCTGTTGGATGACAGGGCCCGGGTTTCGCGCTGTCTACCCGACGACGTGGCACACGCGCTGGAGCGTTCCGGTGTCACCGCCTCTCAGGACCCCTCCACTACAGCCTCCAGGTGAACAGCGAGACCTAACACAGCTTGCACATATATGTGTCAGACATGCACACTTGTATGTGCAGGCAGGAGGCGACAGCATGACGACGCACGCACATGAACCACGTACTGCTGTACTCACGCACGCACGAGCGCGACGCCAAGCGCACGACCTGCTCGAACAGGTCGGCGGTCGGGTGGAGACGTTGTCCGTGGAAGTCGAGAGCCTCACCGCTCCGGTGCCCCGTGAACTCACTGACGTCATCAGCCGAGTGCTCGAGGTCATGGCTCAGGGCGGCACGGTGGTGATCGGTTCCTTGCCTGACGAGTTGACGACGACGGCTGCAGCCGAACAACTGGGGGTCTCCCGTCCGACGCTGATGCGGATGATCCGCGACGGCGAGATCACCGCCCACAAAGTGGGCACCCACCATCGTCTCCGCACCCCGGACGTTCTCGCGTTCAAGAGAAAGCGCCTTGAACGTCAGCGGCAGGCTTTCGAGGATCTTCGCGCGTTGGAGGACGAACTCGACATGTTCTGACAGATCGGCTCGGTACCGTGGATCGCATGGTGGCCGGGGTGCTCGTCGACGCGAACGTGCTGTTCTCGCGAACATTGCGAGACTGGCTCTTCCTTCTTCGCAATCAGGCCGGTGGCGACCTGTTCACCGTCTACGCCACCGAAGACATCGTCGCCGAGACGGTCTATCGCCTACGACGCAGACATCCCACCGCTCCGGGTCGCGTCATCTCCCATGTCCACGATCTGATCACCGAGCAGCTCGACCTGCGTGTCAGTGACTTCACCATCGACACCACTCATCCGAGTCCAGACCCGGACGACGCGCATGTCCACGCGGCAGCGGTGGCCTCAGAAGCGTCGATCCTCCTCACTGCCGACACCGGGTTCACCCGACTGCCCCACCACACCCTCGACTCGCTGCCGTACGAGGTCCGCACGCCCGACGCGTTCTTCGTCCTCATCGACGACACCGACCCTGCTTCAGTCCGACAGGTGACCGTCCAGCAACTCGACTGCTGGTTCCAGCGAGACGACGAGGCCGACCTGGCAGGAAGCCTGCGGAAGGCTGGTTGTCCTCTCTTCGCTCGCCGGGTCGCCGGACATGTCCACCGCCTGCGCTGGACACCGCCTGTCTAGTCCACGTCACGGGCACAGCTCCCACACGCGCCAGTGGTCCGGCGGCTGCCATACTCGGCCGGACCGCTGACAGACGGAGGCAAGCATGGGCGGGCAGGACGTTCTTCTCATCCACGGCACGTGGGGCAACGGATCGGGGTGGGACGAGGTCGCGCATCAGCTCACCGCGCAGGGCTACACGGTGCACGCGCCGACGCTGCCGCACCACGGACGGGCCAGCGAGATCGACGTCGAAGCCGAGGCGCGTGAGGTCGCCAAGCTAGGCCTGTCGGAGAACGTCGACTTCCTCCGCGGTCTCGTCGACGCCATGGACACCACACCCATCGTCATCGGCCACTCGCTCGGCGGCCTCTACGCCCAACTGCTCGCCGCCCAGGTCGAGACCGCCGGTGTCGTGCTAATCGGCCCCGCCCCGCCGGCAGGCGTGTTCGCCCACTACCCGACCACGAGCGCGCTGTGGCTGCGGTACTCCTTCGACTGGATCGCCCGCCGCCCGATGTACCCGGTCTCACGCGAAGTCTGGAACCGCTACGTCTGCAACACCACCCCACGAGAGATCTCCGACGCGCTGCACCGCGACCTGTGCCCCGAGTCCGGCACGGTCTACTGGCAGCTCGGCATGTGGTTCCTCGACCCCGGCCGCCACGCCAAGGTCGACTTCGACGCGATCACCTCGCCAGTGCTGGTGATCGCCGGCGGCAAGGATCGCTGCTGCACGCCGACCATGGTCCGCTCCATCGCCCGCCGCTACGGCGCCCGCGCCACCTACGTCGAGATCGCCGGCGCGGACCACATGATGATCACCGGATCGGCGCTGCCGCACACGCTGCGACGCCTCGGCCGTTGGATCGACGAGAACGACCGCCGCGCGGCTAACCCCCGAGTAGCCGTTCCAGCTCGGGGCGGTCGGGGAGGGTGTCGAAGGTGACGGTGCGGTCGAGGCGGACGTAGTAGAACGACGCCGTCACGCGGTCGGGGTCGACGCCGTGCTTCTCGGCCCAGGCGAGGCGATAGATCGCCAACTGCAAGGCGTCGGCGGACACGCGGTGGTGGGTCTTCCAGTCGACCACCTCGAAACCGTCGGTGCCGTCGGGCAGGCGAGTCGGGAAGACCGCGTCGATCCGGCCGATCAGACGCTGCCCGCCCAGTTGTAGCGCGAACTCCTCCTCCACTGCCACCGGACGGCGCGCGGCGTACGGGCTCTTCGCGAACGCCGACTGCAGTGCGGCCAGGTCGGACTCGTCGACGATCTCCTCGTCGGCGTGGCCCGGCAGGTCGTCGGGATCGAAGAGCGCCAGCTGGACGTCCTCGGCGAACTGCGTCTCCACCCAGGCGTGGAAGGTCGTGCCGAAACGCGCCGAGGCCGACGGGGGCCGCGGGGTGGGGCGCACCAGCGCGCGCACGAACTCGGCCTCGTCGGACAGCAGCTCCATCGTCTGCGTCGCCGAGAGCGTGTCCGGCAGCCGCACCTCGACCACCGACGACTCCAGCCGCTCGGCCTGCGCCAACACCAGATCCAACTCCTCGGCCAGCTCCGCGTGCGACGGATGCACAGGAGCCGCCGACTCGGCGGCGAGCGCGGCGCGGACCTCCTCGGCGAAAGCGCGACGCGACTCCATGCCGACCACCGGCTGCGGCCACGGGTAGACGAGGTCGTCGGTGAGCGGGTTCTCCTCGTCGTCGGCGGGCTCGGCGGCCCACGCCGCCGGCTCCTGGCCGCGCTCGACCAGCCAGGCGCGCGCGTCAGCCAGGAAGGGCGACACCTTGCGCGGCCGCAGCTGGGTGCGCCCCCACCGGTGGCCGCTCAAATGGAGCCGCGCCTTCGCCCTGGTCAGCGCGACATACGCCAGCCGCACCTCCTCCATGTACGACTCGCGCGCCGACGCCGCCTTGTACTCCTTGTCGCCCGCCGTCGTCGGGTCGGTGAAGTCGGCCAGCGAGTCGGCGTCGCCGCGCAGGCCGACGGGGAGGGCGGCGGCGTTCGTGGTCCAGCGGGCGCGGGCCTTGCGCGAGGGGAAGACCCCGTCGGCGAGGAACGGCACGAACACCTCCTCGTACTCCAGCCCCTTCGACTTGTGCACGGTGAGCACCTTGACCGAGTTGGCCTCCGACGGAGCGCTGACGTCGAGCCCGTCGGCGTAGTCGCGCTCGGCGGCCAGATAGGACATGAGTCCGCCGAGCGAGGCGTTCGGCGCGCCCGTCGCGTACCCGGCGACCGCCTCGTGCAACAGGGCGAGGTTGTCGGCGCCGAGGCCGGCGACGTCGAGTTCGATGTCGAGTTGCAACTCGCGCACGACCCGGTGGACGAGGTCGGTCAGCGGCTCATGCGCGTGACGGCGCAGCCGCGACAGCAGCGCGGCGAGGTCGGCGAACCGCGCCCGCGCCTCGGCCGAGTAGCCGCCGTCGCCCGGGTCGTCGAGGGCCTCTGCCAGCGAGACGACCTCGGTGCTGTCGACGGCCTCGGTGGCGCGCTCCAACTCGGCGGCGAGGACCGCGTCGAGGTCGGCGGCGTCGGGACCATCGCCCGTGCGCCAGGCCTCGGCGATCGTCCGGGCGCGACGGCCCAGCAGCGCCAGATCGCGGTCGCCGACCCGCCAGCGGGGACCGGCCAGCAACCGCAGCAGCGACGGGTTGGCGGTCATGTCGTCGAGCAGGTCGAGGACCGCCAGCACGTCGAGCACCTCCGGCTGGACCAGCAGTCCGGTGAGCCCGACGATCTCCACCGGAACCTCCCGCGCCCGCAACGCCTGCACGATCTCGACGTTCTCGGCCTTGGTGCGCACCAGCACGCCGATCTCGCTCCACTGGGGCGGGTCCAGGCGTTGCCCGGCGACGACGATGGCGTCGGCGACCGCCTCGACCTCGTCGGCGACGGTGGCGTGCAGCGCGACCGTGACCTCGCCGTCGGGATTCTCCGGGGCGGCCTCCAGAGGGCGCACGACGTCGGACTCGGCGTAGAACTCGCGCGCGACATATCCGGCGAGGTCGATGATGCGGCGACCACAGCGACGGCTCACCGCCAGGCTGAACGGCGCGGCGGGCTCGCGACCCTCCGGCGTGAACTGCTCGATGAAGCCTTCCAGGTTGCCGGTGGCCGCGCCGCGCCAGCCGTAGATGCCCTGCGCGGGGTCGCCGACGGCCGTCACCCGGCCGCCGTCGCGGAACAGCGCGGCGAGCAGATCGCGCTGGGCGACGGAGGTGTCCTGGTACTCGTCGAGCAGCACGACGTCGAACCGTCCTCCCAGATCCTCGGCGACCTCCGGCAGCCGGGCGAGCTGGGTGCCCCAGGCCATCTGGTCGGAGAAGTCCATGACCCCGGCCTCGGCCTTCGCCGCGCGGTAGCGGTCGACCAGGCGGCTCAGCTCGGTGCGTTTGCGGGCGGTGTCGACGACGCCCTCGTGGAGTTTGAGCTGCTTGGGCTGGCTCCGCATCTCGAGGATCACGTCGCGGTCGTAGTCGCGGAGCTGTTCGGGCTCGACCAGGTGCTCCGACAGTTGCCCGTCGAGGGAGAGCACGTCGCCGACGAGGTGGGGCAGGCTGACGCTGACCAGGCTCAACGGCTCGTCGACCTCGCGCAGCATGCGGGCGACCAATTGGTGGCGGCGGGCGTCGGTGAGCACTTGGAGATCGGGCTCCAGGCCGAGCCGCAGGCCGTGTTCGGCGATGAGGCGTCCCGCGAAGGCGTGATAGGTGGAGACGGTCGGCTCCCCGGCGTCGGTCAGGTCGAGCGCGGCGCCGAGGGAGGCGCGCACACGTCCGGCCAACTCGCCGGCGGCCTTCGCGGTGAAGGTGAGGCCGAGGACGCGCTCGGGGTCGACGCCCTCGTGGCCGACCAGCCACACGACCCGCGCCGCCATGACGGCGGTCTTGCCCGACCCGGCCCCGGCGATGATCGAGTACGTGCCCTCGCGCGGCGCGGTGATCGCCGCCTTCTGCTCGGCGCTGAACGGGATGCCGAGGACCGCGCAGAGATGGTCGACGTCGCGGATGGGGCGCGTCATCGGGGGGCTCCGATGGTGAAGGAGGTCTGGGCGGGGCAGAGGGTGTCGAACTCGCAGAACGTGCAGGTGGCGGGGGTGGCGGCCAACTCCTCGGAGCGCATCGTGTGGACGGCGCGGCGGATGAGGTCGTGGACGAAGAACTCCCCCTCGGCGGGCGCGGGCTGCCGCTGGACCTTGGGCGCGTCGGGGGCCTTCGCGCCCTCGGGAATCCGCAGCTGCACCAGCTCGCTGCCGCCGACCTCGCGGTGGCCCTCGACCCCGGCCTCGCGCACCGCCAGCTGGTAGACGCCCAACTGCGCGTGCTCGCGCACCTCGTCGGCGCGCGGAGCGTTCTTGCTGTTCTTGAAGTCGACCACGTGGACGAGCCCGTCGGCGTCGACCTCCACCCGGTCCATCGAGCCGCGCAGCACGACCGTCTCGCCGTCGACCGTCAGCTCGGCGACGAAGTCGTGCTCGGCGGCCAGCGGCGTGCGCGGGTTCTCGACGTGCCAGGTGGCGAAGCGGGTGAGCGCCTGATAGGCCTCGGCCTTCTCCCGCTCGCTGATCCACGCGGTCTCGTGGCCGAGACGGTGCCAGACGGAGTCGAGGTGGGCGTGCAGCTCCGCGACGCTCGGGTTCTCCAAGCCCCGCCGCACCACGTCGGCGGCGACCGCGTGCACGACGAGCCCGAAGCCCTGCGCCGTGGTGGAGCCGCGCGACGCCTGCGCCTCGCTCGACAGGAACCACTTGAGCGAGCAGCCCGTGACGGCGGTCAGGCTCGACCCGGACAGCACGAGCGGCCGACCGGGATCGCGCAGCGGGACGTCGGACTCGGTGAGGTCGGCCAGCCCCCACCAGGTGTCGGGGTGGGCCGCGCGGGCACGACCGGCGCCGCTGCGGGCGATCTTCGCGAGCAGCCCGGCCGCCGAGGCGCGCACCTCGGGGTCGGGGTCGTCGGCGGCTTTGCGGAGCTCCGTGACGAGTCCGCGCAGCGACAGCGGCCTCGGCGGACGCCCCACGCGCTCGCCGTCGCCGAAGCCCGCCGCGCGCAACTCGGCGATGAAGCGCGACGGCCCGTCGGCCTCGTCGCCTCCGGCGTCGACCGCTGTGACGAGCAGATGCTCGCGGGCGCGGGTGAGCGCCACGTACATGACCCGGCGCTCCTCGTGCAGCCGCTCGCGGGTGGACGGCGGCTCGCCGCCGAGCAGGTCGGGGCGCAGCAGCGCGTGACGCTGGGTGAGATTCGGCCAGACCTCCTCCTGCACGCCCGCCACGACGACCACCGGCCACTCCAGGCCCTTCGACCGGTGGGCGGTCATCAGCCGGACCGCCGCCGGACGCGCGGAGCTGTCGGCCAGCCGGTCGGCGGGCAACTGCTGGGCGCGCAGGTCGGCGACGAAGCCGGCGACCGAGCGCCGCTGGTGACGCACCTCGGAGCGGGCGGCGTGGTGGAACAGGGCGACGACGGCGTCGAGGTCGCGGTCGGCGGCGACCCGCTCGGCGCCCCCGGCCAGCCAGGCCTGATCGAGCCGCTGCGGCCAGTCGGTGCCCTCCCACAGCGTCCACAACACCTGTTCGGGCGACTCCCCGGCGGTGATCGCCTCGGCGGCCCGGGCGAGCAGACGGCTGAGCCGCACCATCGTGGGGTCGAGGCCGTCGCCGTCGGCGCCCAGACCCGCGAGCGCGCGGGCGATGAGCACCCGCGAGGAGGTGTCGCGGTCGTCGGCGCGCAAGCGTCGGGCCAGCGCGCGCAGATGCGGCGCGTCGACGCCGGCGAGCGGTCCGGTCAGCAGCGTGTCGGCCACCTCCGGGTCGATCTCCTCGCCCCGCGCGAGCGTGTCAGCGGCCTCCAGCGCGCCGAGCAGCACTCGCACGGCGGGCTCGGCGATGAGCGGCACCTCGTCGCCGGACACCTCGCAGGGGATGTCGGCCTCCACGAGCGCCCGCTGGAAACGCCCCAACTGCGCCGAGGTACGCACCAGCACCGCCATCTCGTCCCACGAGCGCTCGGACTCCAGGTGCTGACGGCGCAGCGTCTCGGCGATGTGCTCGGCCTCGGCCGTCTCACTGGTGAAGGTGAGCACACGGGCCTCGCCGTCGCTCTCGCTGACGCAGTCGAGGTCGCGGTGACGGCGCACGGCGTCGAGGGGGATACGTCCGGCCTGGATCGGCGGCAGCACCGCCACGGCGGCGTCGCGAATGGTCCGACCGAAGCGGCGGGTGGCTCCCAAGACCCGCACCTGGGCGTCGGGGAAATGCGCCGGGAACAGCCCCACGCCCTCGGGGTCGGCGCCGCGGAAGCCGTAGATCGCCTGGTCGTGGTCGCCGACGACGACCAACTGCTGCTCCGGTCCGACGAGTTTGCGCAGCACCTCGATCTGGGCGGGGTCAGTGTCCTGGTACTCGTCGACCACGACGAGGCGCAGGTTCTCCCGGATCTTCCGCACCGACGCCGGGTCGTCGAGCAAGGCCGAGGCGCGCACGACGAGCTCGGCGTAGTCGGTGAGGTTCTGGGCGTCGGTGACGTCGCCGTACTCGTCGAGCAGGTCGGCCACCCGTAGCCACAGCGGACGGCCGAGTCGGGCGGCGCGGGCGCGCAGGTCGTCGGTGGTGAGCGTGCCGGTGGCGAGCTCGCCGAGGAAGGCCCCGACCTCGGTGGCGAAGCCGCGCGTGCGCAGCGCGGGACGCAGTTCGGCGGGCCACGTCTCGGCCTCGTGCCCGCCGAGCAGCTCGGCCAGGACCGCGTCGGACTCCGGGGCGGTCATCAGCACGGGCGGCTCGGCGAACACCTCGGGGTCGGCGAAGGCGCGGGTGAGCGCGTAACACCAGGCGTGGAAGGTGGCGGCGGGCACCGGCGCGCCGCCGCCGAGCCGCGCGGTGACCCGCTGGCGCAGCTCCTGGGCGGCCTTGCGGCTGAAGGTGAGCATGAGCACCTGGTCGGCGGTCAGCTCGCCCGCCGCGACGCGTCGCGCGACGAGTTCGACCAGCGTGGTGGTCTTGCCCGTGCCCGGCCCGGCGAGCACGAGCAACGGGCCGCCTCGATGGTCGACGACCGCCTGTTGGAAGGCGTCGAGCACCGGCGCGGGCCGCCCGGCGGCGCTCGGCCGGATCAGCCGGTAGGTCAGGTCACTCACGGGGACATGCCATCACACGCCACTGACAGCTTTCGCGATATCGACCCGGCCGCGCTTGACCGGCGTGCCCTCGCGCTGCCATTCAGCCTGCGCGTCGGGCATGAGGTGGGCTGGGAGGGAGCCGTCGGCCCGCACGACCCGCCACCAGCAGACCGCGTGACCGTCGCGCGCCATGACCCCGCCGACCTGGCGCGGCCCACCCCGCCCGATCTGTTCGGCGATGAGCCCGTAGGTCGTCACCCGTCCCGCCGGAATCGTCTCGACCACCCGCAGCACCGCCTCGGTGAAGTCGATCTCCTCGCCGCTCTCCTCGTCCACCGTCCCGTTCTACCCCACCCCCTGACGAGATTTGCGCCGAGTTCAACCGTTTCCCCGAAGGGATTCGGTTGAACTCGGCGCAAATCTGGGGAGAACGCGACTCAGTAGGACGGCTGGCTGGGGTCGATCTGGTTGACCCAGGCGACGACGCCGCCGCCGACATGCACCGCGTCGGCGTAGCCGGCGCCCTTGAGCACCGCCAGCGCCTCGGCCGAGCGGACGCCCGACTTGCAGTGCAGCACGACCTGCTTGTCCTGGGGCAACTGCTCGAAGGCCTTGCCGTTGAGGAACTCGCCCTTCGGGATCAGCACCGCGCCGGGGATGTGGTTGATGTCGGCCTCGACCGGCTCGCGCACGTCGACCAGCGTGAAGTCGCGGGCGCCGTCGGCGCGCTCCTTCAGCCAGCCGTCGAGCGTGGTGACGCTGATGGTCGAGTCGGCGGCGGCCTCAGCGGCCTCGTCGCTGATCGCGCCGCAGAACGCTTCATAATCCCCCAGGAGTTCCGTGGGAAGACTCTGGGAAGGATCACGCCGAATTTTGAGCGTTGTATAACGCATCTCCAGCGCGTCGTAGGTCATCAGACGGCCGATCAGCGGGTCGCCGATGCCGGTGATGAGCTTGATCGCCTCGGTGACCATGATCGAGCCGATGGACGCGCACAGCACGCCCAGCACGCCGCCCTCGGCGCACGAGGGGACCATGCCCGGCGGCGGCGGCTCGGGGTAGAGGTCGCGGTACTGCGGACCCTCCTGCGCCCAGAACACCGACACCTGGCCCTCGAAGCGGTAGATCGAGCCCCACACGTACGGCTTGTTCAAGATGACGGCCGCGTCGTTGACGAGGTAGCGAGTCGCGAAGTTGTCGGTGCCGTCGAGGATCAGGTCGTAGTCGGCGAAGATCTCCAGCACGTTGTCGGTGTCGAGGCGCACGTCGTGCGTGATGACATTGACGTACGGGTTGATCTCGGCGACCGACTCCGCGGCGCTCTGCACCTTCGGACGGTCGATGTCGGACTGGCCGTGGATGACCTGGCGTTGCAGGTTCGACTCGTCCACGACGTCGTCGTCGATGACGCCGATCGTGCCGACGCCCGCGGCGGCCAGGTATAGCAGCGCCGGGCTGCCGAGGCCGCCCGCGCCGATGACGAGCACCTTCGCGTTCTTCAGGCGCTTCTGCCCGTCCATGCCGACGTCGGGGATGATGAGATGACGGCTGTAGCGACGGACCTCGTCGATCGTCAGCTCGTCGGCGGGTTCCACCAGGGGCGCGACCACGGCAACTCCTCTTGCTCTGGAATGTCTCGGGGGTCAACGCCGTGTGACACGGATCTGTTCCGGCGCCGCCCGGCCCCTATTCTCACCGCCCCGCCCGAGCGCCGGGGAGCCACGTCCGTCCGCTGAGATAGGAGCCGACCAGTAGCATCGCAGGCGTGACCGACGCCCCGACCGTGCGACCTCGCCCCACCCGGCTGCCGCGCAAGGCCCGCAAGGCCCAACTGCTCGAGGTGGCGTTGCGGGTGTTCGTGGAGCAGGGCTACCACGCGGCGTCGATGGACGAGATCGCCGAGCGCGCGGGCGTGTCGAAGCCGGTGCTCTACCAGCACTTCCCCGGCAAGCTCGACCTCTACCTGGCTCTGATCCAGTCGGCCTGCGACACCGTGATCGACGGCGTCAGGCAGGCGCTCGCCTCCACCCAGGACAACCGTCGGCGCGTGCATGCGACGATGGAGCTGTGGTTCGACTACGTCGCCCGCCACGACGCGCCGATCCGCCTGGTCTTCGAGTCCGACCTGACCAGCGACCCGGAGGTGCGCGACGCGCTCGACCGGGTCACGACCGAGTCGGCCTCGGCCATCGCGGAGGTCATCGGCGAGGACACGGGGCTCGACGCCCACGCCGCGCATCTGCTGGCCGTCGCGCTGGTGAGCATGGGCCAGGTGAGCGCGCGGCACTGGCTCGACTCGGACTCCGTCGTCTCGAAGGAGGACGCCGCCCGCCTGCTGGCGACGCTCGCCTGGCGCGGCATCGGCGGCTTCCCCAAGGACGACCCCACCACCACCTGAGCACCACCCCCGAACCGGAAGGAACCCCATGGAGGTCAAGATCGGCGTGCAGAACGCCGGACGCGAGCTGTCGGTCGAGACGGGCGACGCGCCCGAGCAGGTGCTGGCCGCCCTCGACGAGGCATTGACGAGGAAGTCGGTGTTCAGCCTCACCGACGAGAAGGGCAGCACGGTCGCCGTGCCGGCCGAGAAGGTCGCCTACCTGTACTTCACCGCCGACTCCGGCCGCCCGGTCGGCTTCGGGCAGGTCGCGCAGGGCTGAGCCCGACGCGCCAGAGGCCGCCTCCCCCGTGGGGGAGGCGGCCTCTGGCGTTCCGACGACGTCAGCTGATCCGGCGTCCGTGCCGCAGCACACCCACGCCGAGGGCCAGCATCACCAGCGTCACGAGCAGAACTGCCGGGGCGATCCGCGAGCCCGTGCCCGGCAGCGAGTCCTTCGTCTGCTCCGAAGGAGCCGGGGTCGGGGTCGGAGTCGGTTCCGGAGTCGAGACGACCGGGGCCGCCTCGACCACACCGGTGACCTCCGCCGTCAGCCACTCGCCCGTGACCGGGTCCTGCACGATGTAGGCGACCGGCGGAGCCTGTCCGACGAAGCCCGGAGCCGGGGTGAACACGAGTTCGCCGGTCTCCGAGTCGACCTCCCAGACGCCCTCGGGGAACTCCACCCGCGTCACCGGCTGTCCCGTCACCGGGTCGACCAACCGCAGCGTGTCCGGATCGAGGTTCGGGTTGCCGTCGTTGGCCAACGGGTCGACCCTCAACGGACCGCCCGGCTGACCGGTGGCCGTGTCCCCGACGCCCGACGTCGCCACCTTCGTCGTGACCGTCGCGAAGAACGGGTTGCCGTCGCCGTCGTTGACGACGTACCGCACCGGCGGCGGCGTGACGTTCCCGATGTCGCCGTTCGGCGTGAACACCAGCTTGCCGCCCGTCACCGACCACGTGCCGCCGTCGACCGTCAGCGTCGTCACGAAACCGCCCGTCGCCGGATCGACCAGACGCAAGGAGTCCGGGTCGGCGCCGTCCAGGTCGTCGTTGTCGAGCACGTCGACGGTGACCGGCTGGCCCGGGACGACGACGACAGCGTCGTCCTCGCCGGACCCGGCGACCGTCGTGGTGACCGTTCCCGACACCGGCGTCCCGTCCCCGTCGTTGACCACATAGTCCACCGGCGGCGGCGTCACATCCCCGATGTCGCCGTTCGGCGTGAACACCAGCTTGCCGCCCGTCACCGACCACGTGCCGCCGTCGACC
>NZ_JASGEK010000072.1:0-30464 GCF_047606445.1 Aeromicrobium sp.
GAAGCCAACAACGACAACCCCAAGCCCTACACCTGGACAGCCACCGCCGAGGACATCCTCGCCAAAGTCGCCCGCGCCCGGACCACACTCAACGAAATAGTCAACTAAAACTGCGCCGGACCACTAGCACAGACGTCACCCTCGGTATCGCTCGTTGCGTCGCCATTGCGCGTGATGCGGCAGTTTGTACTCCACGATCCCGTCGACTGGGCTTCGTCTCAGTTCCCAGTTCTGCTCGTGAATCACGTGATGGTGGTAGGAGCAGACGAGGGTTCCGTCGGTGCGGTCGGTGGTGCCGCCCTGAGAGAACGGGGTGATGTGGTGGGCCTCAGTCCATTGGGGTGGTCGGTCGCATCCGGGGAAGGAGCATCCTCGATCTCGGTGGGCGAAGGCTCTGCGTTGCGGACGGGTGAAGAGTCTCTGCTCTTTCCCTAGATCCAAGGGGAGGGATTCGCCGTCGAGGACTTGCGGGATGATTCCGGCGCGGCAGGCGAGTTGGCGGGCTTGTCCGGCGCTCATCTTGGTCCCGGTGGACAGGGAAGCTGCTTTCACGTCTTCGAGGAGGGCCTTGTAGTCGAGGTTGACGGTCACGGTGGCCCCCAAACCACCGGCGTCGGGCAGCCCATCGGTCGGAAGGTGGTCGCACAGGTCGGCGAAGCCGATCCCCATCCTCTGCGAATGATCACGCGGGGCCTGGTCGGCCTCGTCACGTAGGTGGTCCCGACGTGGCGCTGCCAACGCTTCGACAGCGGTCTTCAACATGGCGGCCTGCGCCTCAGGAACCCTGAAATCACCGGACCACGTCCCGTCGTGATTCGACCACATACGGAACGACGACCGAGCCCGTGCTTTCCGTTCACGTTCCTCAATGGTGGTGTTCTCGGTTTTGTCGACGTCGGCTGGTTCGGCCCACAGGTCGGAGACCCGGTCCGCTCGCTTCCGCAGCTCGGGGAGGGTGAGGTTCTTCGCGTCCCGTACCAGTCCCCATTCGGCGAGGTCTTGCTTGTCTTTCGGGACAGCGGCGACGGTCCTGGCGATGACCTCTGACTTCTTCGGAGTGATCTCACCGGCGTCCAACGCGGCCTGCGTCGGTGACGAGGGCTTCACGCTCTTGGCGAGTTTCACGAGGCTATGGGCTTCACGCGTGTCCCCGCCGAAGTCGTTCGCGATCAACACGCCGGTGGAGGTGGCTCCGGCCTGCCGGGCCGCGCCGGTGGCCTCAAGGCGTCGTGCGGCGTGGAGTTTCTGGGAGTCCAACCTGGCTTGCACACGGGCGATACGAGTCACGAGGTCGCGCACTACGGGCGCGTCCAAGTGCTCCCAACTGGTTCCGTTCATGCGGTCGAGGTCGGCTTCCAGGCTCGCGACAGCCGCCACCAACGGGTGGGACTCAAGCTGTTGCACGACCATCGGAACCAGATCCTTCATGATTAGATTTCTAGTTCTAATCTAGATCAAGCTACTGACACTTTCCAGAATCGTGCACACTCGACCGTTCACCATCAGCGAACACCGGCCCGCTAAGCTGGCGTTCGGTGTGCCGGGAAGTCTGGTCGGCGTCATTAATGCGACCCTTCCCGAGGAGACCTGTGATCCATCGCCTGCGCCAGATCACCACGAACGAGACGACCGCGAGCGCGGTGCTGCTCGGCGCGGCGCTTCTGGCCCTCGTCTGGGCGAACTCGCCCGTCGGCGACGGCTATCGCGCGGTGACCCAGGCGGTCGTCGGCACCGCGTCGCTCCACCTCGACCTCAGCGTCGCGACGTGGGCGGCCGACGGGCTGCTGGCGGTCTTCTTCCTCGTCGTCGGCCTGGAGCTCAAACACGAACTGGTGGTCGGCAGCCTGTCGAAGCCGCGCGAGGCCGCCGTGCCGATGCTGGCGGCGGTCGGCGGCATGGTCGCGCCCGCCGCGCTCTATCTGCTGATCTCGGACCGTCCACATGGCTGGGCGATCCCGACCGCCACCGACATCGCTTTCGCCGTCGCGGTGCTCATGGTGGCCGGGCGCGGCCTGCCGCTGGCGCTGCGCACCTTCCTGTTGACCCTGGCGGTGGTCGACGACCTGCTGGCCATCGTCGTCATCGCGATCTTCTACACCGAGACCGTCGACCTCGTCTCACTCGCCGGAGCGCTGGCGTTGATCGGGCTCTGCGGACTGCTCGCCCACACGAGCACGCCGCGTCTGTGGCTCATCGTCCCGCTCGCCCTCGCCGCCTGGTGGCTCATGCACCACTCCGGCGTCCACGCGACGGTCGCCGGAGTGCTGCTCGGCCTGTCCGTCCCAGCGCACGACGGTCGCGCGGAGCGGTGGGCCGAACGCGTCCAGCCGTGGTCGGCGGGCCTCGCGCTGCCGGTGTTCGCCTTCTGTGCGGCGGGGGTCGTCGTGCCCGCCGACGAACTGCTCGACGTGCTGACCAGCCCGGTCGCGGCGGGCGTCGCGACCGGATTGGTCGTCGGCAAGGTCGTCGGCGTGCTCGGGACCACCGCGCTCGTCACCCGGCTCACCCCGTTGCGGCTGCCCCAGGGCATCGGCGTGCGCGACCTCGTGGGCGTCGGCCTGCTCACCGGCATCGGCTTCACCGTCTCGCTGCTCGTCGCCGAACTGTCCTTCGGGGAAGGGCCAGACCGTGACGCCGCGAAAGCCGCCGTCCTGTTCGCCTCCCTGGTCGCCGCCACCGCCGGGACCGTCGCCCTACGCCGCGACGCCCGCCTCGCCCGCTCCCCCGACATGAACGACGACGGCGTCCCCGACGGCGAGCTGCGCCGTATCGGCGAGTGAGCCCTACTCGACGCGGTCCCGACGCGCCCGCGCCGCGAAGTCGTCCAGGGCGTTCGTGACCTCCGTCGCGAGCCACACCACATAACGCTGCCGCCCCACCGCCCGCGTCAGCACGCCCGCGTCGCGCAAGCGCCCGATCACCTGGTCGGCGGCGGGCTGGGACAGACCAGTGATCTGCTGGACGGTGGCGGAGGTGACCGCCGGCTGGCCGAGCAAGGTCGGCAGCACCGTCCACACGGCGGCCCCACGCCGCGCGGACACCGACGACGTCCACCCCTCGTACACCCCGGTCAGGTCGTCGAGCAGACGGCGGCCGTTGGCGATGCCCACGAAGGACGCCTCGGCGAACCGCTCGACGATCGGATTCAGGTCGCCCGCCCGATAGGACGTCAGCGCGTCGAAGTACGACCGCGTGTCGGCCAGGAGTCCCGCCGACACCGGGATCGTCGCGCGGGTCGTGGCCCCGCCGTGGGCGAGCATCGCGTGGACGAGGGCGCGGCCAGTCCGCCCGTTGCCGTCGTTGAACGGATGGATCGTCTCGAACTGCGCGTGGGCGACGGCGACCTGGGCCAGCAGCGGGACGTCGGTCCGTCGGACGAACTGGCACAGGTCCTCCAGCGCCGCCGGGACCCGTTCCGCGCGTGGCGGGACGAAGGCGGCGCCGTGCGGCGACACGCTCGATCCGCCGATCCACACCTGACCGTCGCGCAGTCGTCCTGGCGAGGCGTGATCTTGCCCTCGCGACACCGACGTCGGCGAGCGCGAGCGTCTTAGCCCCGGCGGTGATGTTCTCGATCTGCGAGGAAGAGGCCGACTCGACGCGGAGAAGCACTGCCGATAAGGGCGCGATCTGGGCGCCCGGCAGCGCGTGCGACAGGTCGGCGTCGAAACGCGATATCTCCACCCGCCCGTCGTCGGCGACCGCCGCGACGTCAGCACGCACCTCGACAGACAGGTCGGCGATGGTGGACAGGAGGGCGATCAAGAACACATGGTTCTCCCCTCTCCAGCGAACTACGTTGAACAGAGGCCACCACCCATGTCAGGAGCGCGTATGAGCAGCAGTCCGGTCACCATCGCCGTCACGGGAGCCGCGGGGCAGATCGGGTACAGCATGTTGTTCCGGATCGCCGGGGGCGCGCTGTTCGGCAAGGACCAGCCGGTGCGGCTGCGGCTGCTGGAGGTCGAGCCCGCGCTCGGCGCCCTGGAGGGCGTCGTCATGGAGCTCGACGACTGCGCCTACCCGCTGCTGGAGTCGGTCGACATCGGCTCCGATCCCCGCGCGATGTTCGACGGCGTCAACCTGGCGCTGCTCGTCGGCGCACGGCCCCGCGCGGCGGGCATGGAGCGCGGCGACCTGTTGGAGGCCAACGGCGCGATCTTCACCGAACAGGGCCGGGCGTTGAACGAGGTCGCAGCCGACGACGTGCGGATCGGCGTCACCGGCAACCCGGCCAACACCAACACGCTCATCGCCCTCAGCAACGCGCCCGACATCCCGCGCGAGCGGTTCAGCGCGCTCACCCGCCTCGACCACAACCGGGCGCTGAGCCAACTGCGCGCCAAGACCGGCGTGCCCGTCGCCGACATCCGCCACGTCGCGATCTGGGGCAACCACTCGGCCACTCAGTACCCCGACCTCTTCCACGCGACCATCGACGGACGCCCCGCGCTCGAGGTCGTCGACGACATGGACTGGGTCGAGCACGACTTCATCCCGACCGTCGCCCGGCGCGGCACCGCCATCATCGAAGCGCGCGGAGCCTCCTCGGCGGCCTCGGCCGCGTCGGCCACCATCGACGCCGCCCGCGACTGGCTGCGCGGCTCGCCCGCCGACGACTGGGTCTCGATGGCGGTGGCCTCCGACGGCTCCCACGGGGTGCCCGACGGCCTCGTGTCGTCCTTCCCCGTCACCTGCGCGGGCGGCGACTGGACGATCGTCCAGGACCTCGAGATCTGCGACTTCAGCCGCCAGCGGATCGACGTATCGGTGGCCGAGCTCGAGGCCGAGCGTGCCGCCGTGGCCGAACTCGGTCTGATCTAAAGCCGGGAGGCGATGAGCTCGGCCCACTCGTCGATCTCGTCGGGCCGCCGCGCGTCCAGACCCATGACGCTCGCCCACAGGCGCACCGTCCGGGAGCGGCCCTCGTCCGCCCCTGGCTCGACGGCCACTCCCGCATCGGCAAGCCGCTGCCGAGCGGCTCGAGCGCGCTCATGATCGGGGAAGGTGAGCGTGAGGAGCGGGACGTGGGCCGCCACGTGGACCCTCGCCGGAGCGATCCCCTGACAGCGCACACTGGCGGCGAGCCGATGACCCGCCTCGACCGCGCTCATGTGCAGAGCGAGAAGATCGTCCTGGTCGAGTCCTTCCAGACGTCGGGCCAATTCAGCGCTCGCCTCGGCCGACGCCCGCCCGCCGCCTCGGGCGCCTGCGACACGTGAAGCCCATCGCGCGTCCCGGGCGAGCACGACGCCTCCGGGCACGCCGAGCGGGTCGGTCGCGAGCGTCACGAGGTCGGCGTCGAGCCGGTCGAGCGGCCCGAACATCCCGTTCAAGTCCACCCAGAGCCCGGCGCCGCAGCTGTCGGCCAGGTCCCGCCAGGCCGCGACGTCGGTCAGCTCGCCGCCCATCTGTCCGGGCACGGCGATCAGGCCGGGCCGCTCCCAGCTCAGACGGTCCCGGACGACGTCGATCGGCGCCTCGGGCAGATCGGTGGTCCACGCGCGCGCCGCGTCCCCGTCGAGGCCCAGCCCCACCACGTCGATCAGCGACGCGTCCGGGCCCGTCACGACGCACGCCACCGCCCGGCGCGCCTCAGCGACCGAGGCGAAGCCGGCGTCGACATGGGGAAGACCGAGGAGTTCCGCGAGCCGGCGGTCGTTCTGCGCCATGGTCGAGGCGGCCGCGTCGAGCTGTCCTGGACGCGGCTCCGCAGCCCGATGCGCGCCGCCAGGAACCACGGGCGCCTCGATCGACGGTGGAGGAGAGGGCGGTGGCGGCGGGATCACCGGCTCGTCGTCGAGCTCGTCCTCTTCCGGCTCGTCCTCTTCCGGCTCGTCCTCCTGGCGCTTCCGCTTCGTCCAGGGCGCCTGGAAACCGAAGATCATCAGATACGCCAGCACCACCAGAGCGAGGAGGAAGAGGCCGAACCACGACGACATCACGATCACCGCGTAGCCGACATAGGGCACGGCGACCACGAGGTCGCCTACACGTTCGACGTCGTAGGCGCTGCCCTGCGCGTCCTCCTGAGCCTCGGTGCGCACCGTGAGCGACGCGCCGGACGACGTCGGCTCGACCTCGACCACGCGGTAGACCACGACGCCGCCGTCGGAGGTGCGCGGGATCGTCACGACGTCGCCCTGCGCGACGTCCGCAGCCGGGGTCGAACGAGTGATCGCGAGGGAGCCGGCTCCGACCTTCGGCTCCATCGAGTCGGAGGTCACAGGATGAGCGCGCAGGCCCAGCAACACGGCGACACCGCCGACCGCGACGACCGCGAGCACAAGGAGGCCGACGACGATCAGCCAGAGCCGGCGTCGCCGCCGCGGGCGATCGACCTCGTCGCCGCCATCCTCATGGTCGGCGTCGAGATGCTCATGATCGGCGTCGGCGGCGGAATCCTCGCGGAAGGAACGGACGACGATCACCGAATCCGTGAGCTTGTCGCGCATGCGCGGGTCTCCGTCCGGGGCAGGGTGACGTGGTTCCATCGTCATCATGGCAGATCAGCCGGCCGGAAACCTCGATCGATCCGCCCCAACCCGATGTCACCGACATCCCCGACACCGCGACGGCGGCCGGCACGGGCATCGTGCGGCGGAACCTAGTCGCCGCCGGGCACCGACAGGGCCAAGACCGTCAGCGCCGCGCTGAGCGACGCCGTCCACGCGACGTCGAACGGACGACCACGGACCGCCAACAGGCCCGCCTGCTCGTCGGGCAGCGCGAGGCGCACGCCCGCCGCCAGGCCGAAGACGCCGCCGACGAGGGCGATGCCCTTGCGCCAGTAGCCGAACCCGACCAGCGCGAGGCCGACGACGACCAGCGCGAGAAGCACCACGTAAGCGCGGGTCCCGAGGGTGCGCGGCGCCCGCAGTGGCGTGCTCACGGCCGGTTCCGTTCCTCGGTCGCGTCGACCACGTTCGCCAGCAGCATCGCGCGGGTCATCGGGCCGACGCCGCCCGGATTGGGGGCCACCCAGCCGGCCACCTCCATCACGTCGGGGTGGAGGTCGCCGACGATGGCGTTGTCGGCGTCGCGGCTGACGCCCACGTCGAGCAGCGCCGCGCCCGGCTTGACCATGTCGGGGGTGATGACGCCGGGCACGCCCGCGGCGGCGATGACGATGTCGGCGCGGCGCACCTGTTCGGCGAGGTCGCGGGTGCCGGTGTGACAGAGCGTGACGGTGGCGTTCTCGCTGCGGCGGGTCATCATCAGGCCCATCGGGCGGCCGACGGTGATGCCGCGTCCGACGACGGCCACCTGGGCACCCTCGATCGGCACCTCGTGGCGGCGCAGCAGCTCGATGATGCCGCGCGGCGTGCACGGCAGCGGGGCGGGCTCGCCGAGGACGAGCCAGCCGAGGTTGGTCGGGTGCAGGCCGTCGGCGTCCTTGGCGGGGTCGACGCGACCGATGACGGCGTTCTCGTCGAGGCCCTTCGGCAGCGGCAGCTGGACGATGTAGAGCGTGCACTCGGGGTCCGCGTTGAGCTGGTCGACCGCGGCCTCGACCTCGTCTTGCGTGGCGGTGGCGGGCAGGTCGATGCGGATCGAGCGGATGCCGATCTCGGCGCAGTCGCGGTGCTTGGCGCCGACGTACCACTGGCTGCCGGGGTCGTCGCCGACCAGGATCGTGCCGAGGCCGGGCACGACGCCCCGCTCGGCGAGCGCGGCCACCCGGGTGGCGAGCTCGGACTTGATCGCGGCGGCGGCCGCCTTCCCGTCGAGGATCTGCGCAGTCACGCACCGAGTCTGTCATGCCAGGTCTGGACGATTCGGAGCGCCGCCGGTCGAGGCGGCATAGACTCGCCCCGGAACATCAGCCGTCGGAGGAGTGGCATGGCACGTGCGCAGTTGACGCAGGAGCGCAGTCGTGAGCGTCGCGAGGCCCTCCTGGAAGCGGCCCTGGAGCTGTTCGTCGAGGGCGGATCCCGCGCGGTCACCCACCGGGCGGTCGCCACCCGGGCGGGCCTGCCGTCGGCGACCACCACCTACTACTTCTCCTCCATCGAGCACATCGTGCGCGAGGCGCTGTCGCGGCACTTGACGACCTGGATCGAGACGCTGCGGTCGCTGACCGACGTCGAGTTCGACACCTCGGCCGACCTCGACGAGGCGGCGGCGTTCATCGAGATGATCTTCACGGTGCGTGCCCCCGAGGTCGCGGGGACGCAGATCGCGATCTATCTGGCCGCCGCCCGCGACCCCGAGTTGCGCGAACTGGCCGGGGACGCGCTGCGCGCCCTCGACGGACTGATCGTCTCGGTGCTCACCCGACTCGGGGTGGAGACCGCCGACGACCTGGCCGCGAGCGTCTTCTCGCTGATCGCGGGCGTCGCGCTGCGCCGCCAGTCCGGTGTCGAGTCCGACGCCGAGGCCGCCCGCGTCCTGGCCCTGTCGCTGCGCCATCTCCTCGCCGCCCACCTCCTCGGCGAGGACCAGATCACCGCCGCCCTCACCCGCGCCTGACGTCCCCACCAAGGCGGTGAGTTGTCCACCTTTCGATTCTGATCGGTGTCTCATCCACGCTATGAGCGCTCATAGCGTGGATGAGACACCGACACCCGGGCAAAGGTGGACAACTCACCGCCCCAGGGGGTCGGTACCGAAGGCGGTCAGTGGAAGAAGTGGCGCGTGCCGGTGAGGTACATCGTGACGCCGGCGGCCTTCGCAGCCTCGACGGTCTCGGCGTCGCGCACTGAGCCGCCCGGCTGGACGATGGCTTTGACGCCCGCCTCGATGAGGATGCCCGGACCGTCGGCGAAGGGGAAGAAGGCGTCGGAGGCCGCGACCGAACCGGAGACCCGGTCCCCCGCTCGCTCGACGGCGAGGCGGCAGGAGTCGACCCGGTTGACCTGGCCCATGCCGATGCCGACCGACGCGCCGCCCGAGGCGAGCAGGATCGCGTTCGACTTGACCGCGCGCACCGCCTTCCACGCGAAGGCGAGGTCGGCGAGAGTGGCCTCGTCGGCGGGCTCGCCGGTCGCGAGGGTCCAGTCCGACGGGTCGTCGCCGCCCCCGTCGACCACGGCGTCGACCTGGTCGCGCATCTGCACGAGGATGCCGCCGGAGACCTGGCGGAACTCCGCCGGAGGAGCGGAGCCGAGGTCGGCCTTGAGGATACGGATGTTCTTCTTGCCCTGCAGCACCTCGACCGCGCCCGGCTCGTAGTCCGGCGCGACGATGACCTCGGTGAACACCTCGGCGACCTGCTCGGCCATCGCCACCGACACCGGACGGTTGGCCGCGATGACCCCGCCGAAGGCCGACACCGGATCGCAGGCGTGCGCGCGGGCGTGCGCCTGGGCGATGTCGCCGCCGACGGCGATGCCGCACGGGTTGGCGTGCTTGATGATCGCCACCGCCGGACCCGCGTGGTCGTAGGCGGCGCGGATCGCCGCGTCGGTGTCGACGTAGTTGTTGTAGCTCATCTCCTTGCCGTGCAGCTGCTCCGCGCCGGCCAGGCCGCCGCCGCTCGCGTCGGCGTAGAGCGCGGCCTGCTGGTGCGGGTTCTCGCCGTAGCGCAGCACCGCGGCCTTGTCCCACGCCTCGCCGACGAACTCCGGCCAGCCGTCCTCGGCGCCGTCGTAGGCCGAGGCGAACCACGACGCGACCGCCGCGTCGTAGGCGGCGGTGTGCGCGAAGGCCTGCGCGGCCAGGTGTCGGCGCTGCTCGAAGGTGAAGCCGCCCGCGGCCAGCGCCTCCCGGACGTCGCCGTAGAAGTCCGGCGAGGTGACGATGCCGACGGTCGGGTGGTTCTTGGCCGCCGCGCGCACCATCGACGGGCCGCCGATGTCGATCTGCTCGACGCACTCGTCGGGCGTCGCGCCGGAGGCAACCGTCTCGCGGAACGGGTACAGGTTGACGACGACGAGGTCGAAGGGCTCCACGCCCAGCTCGGCCAGCTGGCTCACATGGGCCTCCAGCCGCGAGTCGGCCAGGATGCCCGCGTGGACGCGCGGGTGCAGCGTCTTGACCCGCCCGTCGAGGCACTCGGGGAAGCCGGTCAGCTCCTCGACCGGGGTGACGGGCACGCCCGCCGCCTCGATCGTCTTGGCCGTCGACCCGGTCGACACGATCGCGACGCCCGCGGCGTGCAGGTCGCGGGCCAGCTCGGCCAACCCGGTCTTGTCGTAGACCGAGACGAGGGCTCGCTTGATCGGACGCTGGGTCATGCCGGATCCTTCCGTGGGGTCACGACGCGGCGGCCGTCGATGGAGAACCCGTCGCGGGCGAGACGTCCCACCCAGTCGACGAGCATGCCGCGCTCGCTGGATTTGATGCGTTCGTGCAGGGTGTCGACGGTGTCGCCGTCGTGGACCGGCACCGCCGTCTGCGCGACGATCGGGCCGGTGTCGACGCCCTCGTCGACGACGAACAGCGTGGCGCCGGTGATCTTGACTCCGTAGTCGAGCGCGTCGCGCGGGCCGTGCATGCCCGGGAACGACGGCGACAGCGCCGGATGCGTGTTGAGCGTGCGGCCGCCGAAACGGGCGAGGAAACAGGGTCCGGCGAGCTTCATGAACCCGGCCAACACCACCAGCTCCGGGGCGTAGGATCCGACCCGCTCGGCGAGGGCGGCGTCCCAGTCCTCGCGGCTGGCGAAGTCGCGCAGGTGCAGCTCGAAGGTGTCGATCCCGGCGCGGCGGGCCCGCGCCAAGCCCTCGATGCCGCCCCGGTCGGCGCCGACCGCGACGATCCGCACGCCGAAGGCGGGGTCGGCGCTGGCGTCGATGAGCGCCTGCAGGTTGGTGCCGCTGCCGGAGACGAGGACGACGATCGGGGTCGCGTCAGTCATCTGCGGGGCCACGGCTCTCACGATAGTGGGCCGCGACCGCCCCCATCGCGGCGGCCACGGCCATGAACGGCGTCACGCCGAGCAGCGGCCAGAAGGACTCCGGGCCGACGTCGGCCATACGTCCGGGACCGACCGCGCCGCCCGAGGTCGCGGTCAGACCGGCCAGGACGACCGCCCCGAGGGCTCCGGCCCCCGCCGCGACCGCCGCGCCGCGCCAGAGGTCGTCGCCGAGGTCGAGGCGCCCCCCGCTCACGAGCCGCCACCCCGCGACGCCCGCCGCGAGCGCCGGGATCAGCCCCAGGAGGAACATCCAGCCCGGGAAGTCGCCGGGCGCGGGCAGCGCGGCCAGCACCGGCAGCGCGGGCAGCTGCCCGAGGTGCGAGCCCGTGAGGTCGACCGTGGCGCCCGAGCCGACCTGGAAACCGGGGCCGAGCAGCGCCGACACCGCCCAGAGCGTCAACGTCGGAACGCACAGCACGCACACCGCCGCCAGCGCGATCCCGCCGACGACGCCGGGGTCGAGCAGCGCCCAGAGCCGTCCGGCCTGCCGCACGTTCGTCGCCACCAGGGCGAGCACGATCACCAGGCCCGCGCCGAGCACCCACGCGACGCTCGTCGACGCCCCCACGATCACCGCGCGCGCCTCGGCCCACTCCTCGCGCCACCATCCCTCAGGAAAACCGCGGGTGCTCGCATACCCGGCGAGCGCGCCGCCGGCCCCGACGAGCAGCGCCACCACGGCGAGCCTGGTCGCCGGGATCGACGTCGCGGCGTCGTCGGCGACGACCGCCAGCATCGACGTCGCCACCGGGTAGGCCACCCCGACGACGCCGACGAAGGCCAGCGGGTCGACGTCCTCGCGGTGGCTCAGCTGCTGACAGGCCGCGAGCGTCATCACGCCGAGGGCCGCCAGGAACCCTCCCCACGGGAACAGCGAGATCCGCGCGCCCTCCGACGACAGGCCGCTCCCCTGGCCGACCAGCCAGCTCCGGACGACCAGCGCGCCCGCGTCGACGGGCGTCCCGCCCCACGCGCCGGCCAGCGCGACCGCGAGCGCCACCGCCCCCAGTCCGTACAGGAGCGCCCAGCCGACGGCGAGGAGACCGGGCCACAGCGCCGGGCGCAGACCGTCGAGCACGAAGGAGGGGGCGGGAGCGGACACGCCCTCTATCCTCCCCTGTAAGGTTGCGGCGTCGTCACGGAGCCACGCCGACTCGCGAGGAGGATTCGAATGTCGCGAGTCGACGAGTTCGACGCCTTCTACAAGTCGACGTCCGAGAACGTCCTCCGCGTCCTGTACGCCATCACCGGCGACCGCGCCGTCGCGCGCGACGCGACGATCGACGCCTACCGCCACTCCTGGCGCGACTGGCCGAAGATCCGTGGGAACAGTCCCCACCGCTATGTGCGGATCGAGGCCTGGAAAGCCACCTCCATCAGCCGCGGCACCCACCCGTTGCGCCGTCGACACGAGCAGAACACCGACACCGAGCTGCTCGACGCCCTCGCCGGTCTGACTCCCGACGACCGCCGCCTCGTCGTCTTGATGACGCTCGGCGCCTCCGACCTCGACGACGCCGCGCAGGAGATCGGCGTCAGCGACGAGGAGGCCATCGAGCGTGTCACCACCGCGATCACCTCCCTCGAACAGGTCCTCGGACAGCCGCTGGAACGGCTCGAACGCCGGATGAACGCGCTCGGCACGGTGACCCGTCAGCTGGAGATGCCCCCCGCCGCGAAAATCCGCAGCCAGGGCACCCGTGGGCACCGCCTCAACACGCTCGCCGTCGTCGGCTCGGCGGTCGCCGCCGTGCTGGCGGGCATGTTCGTGCTCACCGACGGCCGACCGACGACCGAGATCTCCAGCGCGGCCTACCGCGAGCGGATCGGCGCGGAGAGCCACGACCTCGTCCTCGACTCGCAGAAGGTCGGCGAGGCCGACCTGCTGACCCGCTCGCAGGTGGCCGAGCTGACGCCGCAGGCCGACTGGACCGAGGGCGACACCTCCTCCGACACCCGCGCCACCGAGCCGTTGACGGCCTGCCCCACACGCCGTTTCGCCACCGAGGACCCCCTGAAGGCCTTCGCCCGGAGCTTCGTCGGCGACGGCGAGCAGCGGCTCGTCCAGGTGATCGAGGTGGCCCGACAGGTCGACGCCGCCGAGAAGGCCTTCAACCGATCAGTCTCCTGGTTCGGCGACTGCGACCTTCCGCAGGTGCAGCTCGTGGGCTCCTGGCGGGCCAACCGCCCCTATGGCGACCTCGTCATCGTGCGCCTGCTCCTGCCCGGCGACACGCCGCAGGCGCTCACGGTCGGCTTGAACTGGTCGGGCACGGTGACCACGACGGTCGTCCATGAGAGCGACGTCGCCGACGCGCCGGAGATCGACGACTTCGCCACGACCGTCGACAGCTCGCTCAGGAAGCTCTGCGGCGCCCACGAAGGCGCCTCCTGCGACGGCGACGTGATCGTGGCGCCGGCCGACCCGCCCCCGCTGAACGAGGCCCCGGCGTTCCTCGGCGCCATCGACCTTCCCGCGCTGCCGGGCGTCGACGCCGCCTGGTCGAGCGCCGAGGTCGAGGGCGACAAGCCCAACCCGACGGGGACGACCTGTGATCGGTCGTCGTTCCAGGAGGTCGGCGCGACGGGCGTCTCGTCGCGCATCTTCTTGATGCCGGAGGCCAGCTCCACGCTGCCCCCGTCGTTCGGCATGGTGGAGACCGTCGGCGTCTTCCCCGACGCCGACGCCGCCACCGCCTTCGTCGACCAGGTCCGCGCGTCCGTCGAGAACTGTCCGGCGGAGAACCTCGCCGCCGAGATCGCCGAGACCGACTCCTTCGGCGAAAGCCCCGATTTCCGCGGCTCCATGTGGACCCTGAACCTGCAGTTGGAAGGTCGGACCCAGGTGCCGGTCCGGTCCGCGATCGTGCAGCGGGGCGCCTCGGTGGCGCGCATCCTGTTCACGCCCGGACCGAGCGTCGACCTGATGACCGTCGAGACCTTCTCCGCCGTGGTCCAACGCGCCGCCCAGCGCCTGGTCTACGCGGACTGACCACACTCCCGCCCGCAACAAACGCGAGAGGGGCGGCGGCCGAGTCGGAACCCGGCACGCCGCCCCTCTCAGGCGGTCATGCGCGTCAGAGCGACGGCGGACTCACTCGCCCTGCAAGATGGCGCGCATCAGCGCGGCGGTCTCGCTCGGCGTCTTGCCGACCTTGACCCCGGCGGCCTCGAGGGCCTCCTTCTTGCCCTGGGCGGTGCCCGCGCCGTCGGACACGATGGCGCCGGCGTGGCCCATCGTCTTGCCCTCCGGGGCGGTGAAGCCCGCGACGTAGCCGACGACCGGCTTGGTGACGTTGGCCTGGATGTAGGCCGCGGCCTTCTCCTCGGCGTCGCCGCCGATCTCGCCGATCATGACGATGGCCTTGGTCTCCGGGTCGTTCTCGAAGGCCTCGAGCGCGTCGATGTGCGTCGTGCCGATGATCGGGTCGCCGCCGATGCCGATGGCGGTCGAGAAGCCGAAGTCGCGCAGCTCGAACATCATCTGGTAGGTCAGCGTGCCCGACTTCGACACCAGGCCGATCGGGCCCTTGCCGGCGATGTTCGCCGGAGTGATGCCCGCGAGGGCCTCCTCCGGGGTGATGATGCCGGGGCAGTTCGGGCCGATGATGCGGGTCTTCTTGCCCTGCGCGTAGGCCCAGAACTCGGCGGAGTCCTGCACCGGCACGCCCTCGGTGATGATGACCAGCAGGCCGATCTCAGCGTCGATGGCCTCGATGACGGCGGCCTTGGTGAAGGCCGGCGGCACGAAGGCGACCGACACGTCGGCGCCGGTCTTCTCGATGGCCTCGGCCACAGTGCCGAAGACCGGCAGCCCGACCTCGGCGCCCGAGGCGTCGGTGTGGGTCACGGTCGTGCCGGCCTTGCGCGCGTTGACGCCGCCGACGATGTTCGTGCCCGCCGCGAGCATGCGCGCGGTGTGCTTGGAGCCCTCGCCGCCGGTGATGCCCTGGACGATGACCTTGGAATCCTTGTTCAGGAAAATCGACATATTGCTTCTCCGTCCCTCAGGCGTTCGCCAGCTCGGCGGCCTTGTCGGCCGCGCCGTCCATGGTGTCGACCAGCGTGACGAGCGGGTGGTTCAGCTCGTTCAAGATGGCCCGGCCCTCGTCGACGTTGTTGCCGTCGAGGCGCACGACGAGCGGCTTGGTCGCGTCGTCGCCGAGCAGCTCGAGGGCGCCCTTGATGCCGTTGGCGACCGCGTCGCAGGAGGTGATGCCGCCGAAGACGTTGACGAACACGCTCTTGACCTGCGGGTCGCCGAGGATGACGTCGAGGCCGTCGGCCATGACCTGCGCCGAGGCGCCGCCGCCGATGTCGAGGAAGTTCGCGGGCTTGACGTCGCCGTGGTTCTCGCCGGCGTAGGCGACGACGTCGAGGGTGCTCATGACGAGACCCGCGCCGTTGCCGATGATGCCGACCTCGCCGTCGAGCTTGACGTAGTTGAGGCCCTTCTCCTTGGCCTTGGCCTCCAGCGGGTCGGCCTCCTCGGAGATGACGAAGCCCTCGTGGTCGGGGTGGCGGACCTCGGAGGCGTTGTCGTCGAGCGACACCTTGCCGTCGAGGGCCTCCAGCTTGTCGCCCTCGAGGCGCGCCAGCGGGTTGACCTCGACGAGGGTGGCGTCCTCCTCGGTGAAGACCTTCCAGAGCGCCTGGATCATGGTCACGGCCTGCTCGGCGAGCTCGGCCGGGAACTTGGCCTCCTCGACGATCGCGCGGGCCTTGGCCTCGTCGACGCCCGTGCCGGCGTCGACGGGGATCTGCCGGACCGCCTCGGGGTTGGTCTTGGCGACCTCCTCGATCTCGACGCCGCCCTCGACGCTCGCGATGCAGAGGTAGCTGCGGTTGGAGCGGTCGAGCAGGAAGGAGAAGTAATACTCCTCGACCGGCGGGGTCGCGGGGGTCACGAGCACACGGTTGACCGTGAGGCCCTTGATCTCCATGCCCAAGATGTTCGAGGCGTGCAGATGAGCCTCGTCGGCGGTCTTGGCGAGCTTGACGCCGCCGGCCTTGCCGCGGCCGCCGGCCTTGACCTGGGCCTTGACGACCGTGACGCCGCCGAGCTCCTCGGCTGCGGCCTTGGCCTCCTCAGCGGTCGTGACGACCTTGCCGAGCGTCGTGGCGACGCCGTGTTTGGCGAAGAGTTCCTTCGCCTGGTATTCCATCAGATCCACGGTGATGACCGTCCTGTGGTTGTTACGGGTTGCAAAGAGAACAGGCGCGGGGTGGGGACAGAGGCCGCACCGAGAGCCGTGGCGACTCTAACCGTGCGAAGTTCTGCTCATGGCCGCGGGTCGGTTACCGGCCGGTCACCCCAGCCCCCTGGCCGCAGAATGTGCGATCGGTCACCGCGTCGACTGGGGCCGGTCCCCGGCATCCCGGCTTTTCACCTTCGGCTCACCCGCGCAATCACCCCCGCCTTCTCCCCATAGCCTCCCCACTCAGGCCGAGCGTCGTCTATATTTGTGGAGGTTATCGTCTCATCGACTGTCGGAGGTCGCGCGTGAGTTCTTCTGCGCCGAAGCGCCGACTCGACGTCCGCCACCAGTCCAGCGTCCGCGCGGCGAGCACGTCGGCCGGGGGGCGTCGGGCCGCCAAGCGTCGCTCGAAGCGGTCCTTCCGTCCCTCCATGGCGACCGTCGGCGCGGTGGCACTGGTCGTGGCGGGCCTCGGATCAGCGGTGCTCAGCGGGCGCGCCGACACCGGCACGCTCGACGGAGACTTCCAGGCGTTGTCGGCGGAGACGTCCAACGGCGGCTTCCAGGTCAGCCGCGACTTCGACCGCGAGCTCCTGGAGGAGCAGACGCAGAACCAGGCCGACCAGATGCTGCAAGCTCAGCAGGAGCTGCAGCAGTTGACGCAGGACCGCGCCGACGACCTGCAGTCGAACCAATGGGTGCTCCCCGTGGCCGGGTACCGCATCTCGGCCACCTTCGGGCAGAGCAGCAGCCTGTGGAGCAGCGGTCGGCACACCGGCCTCGACTTCTCCGGCCCCTCCGGCTCGACCATCGTCTCGGTCTCGGCCGGCGAGGTCGTCTCGGTCGGCTACGAGGGCGCCTACGGCAACCGCACCGTCATCCGTCTCGACGACGGCACCGAGATCTGGTACTGCCACCAGAGCCGCATCGTCGTCGAGGCCGGCCAGCGGGTCATCCCCGGCGAGGTCATCGGCTACACCGGATCGACCGGCAACACCACCGGCCCCCACCTGCACTTGGAGGTCCGCCCCGGCGGTGGCGACCCCGTCGACCCCGAGGTCGCCCTCCGCGAGCACAACGCCAACCCGTGATCTCACCCGCTCCTCAGGACGCAGGATGATGGGTTGAGGTCGCGGTAAGCTACCCCAATCCCTCATCCTGCGTCTACAGCTTCTCCAGGCGCGCGTAGCGCAGGATGAGGCGTTTGACTCCGGCCGAGCCGAAGTCGACGCGCGCCTGGGTGTTCTGGCCGCTCCCCTCGACCGCCAGCACCGTGCCGAGGCCGAAGCTGTCGTGGGTGACCCGGTCGCCGGGGGACAGCGAGGGGACGCCGGTCAGGTCGGCGGCGCGGGAGGCCGCACGGGAGCCGAACGCCTCGCGGCGCGGCGCGGACGACGAGGCCGAACGCGTGGTCGACGGCAGCCACGACGTCGCGACCGGCTCCTCGCGCCGCCAGTCGACCAGCGCCTCCGGGACCTCGTCGAGGAAACGCGAGGCCGGGTTGTAGGCGGGCGCGCCCCACGCCGAACGGCTCGTCGCGCGGGTCAGATAGAGCCGCTCGCGGGCCCGGGTGAGACCGACGTACGCCAGCCGCCGCTCCTCGGCCAGCGCCTCGGCGTCGGGCAGGGAGCGCTGGTGCGGGAAGATCCCGTCCTCCAGGCCGGTGAGGAAGACGACCGGGAACTCAAGGCCCTTCGCCGTGTGCAGCGTCATCAGCGTGATGACGCCGTCGCCGTCGCCGGGCAGCGAGTCGGCGTCGGCGACCAGCGATACCCGCTCCAGGAAGGCGTCGAGCGAGCCGGGCGCGAAGTGGTCGTCCTCGGGCTCGCGGTCGTCGGCGACTGTCGCGGCGGCCGTGACGAACTCGCGCGCCACCGCGACCAGCTCGGCCAGGTTCTCGACGCGGGTCTCGTCCTGCGGGTCGTCGCTGGACTCCAGCGCGGCGAGGTAGCCGCTGCGGGTCAGCGCCGCCTCCAGCACCTGGTCGGCCGGGGCGCCGCTGACGGCCAGCTCGCGCAGCTCGTCCATGACGCCGGCGAACTCGGTGATCGATTTGGCCGAGCGGGTGGCGAGGTCGGTGATCTCGTCGGTGCGCCGCATCGCCTCGGCCAGGCTGACCTGTTCGCGCGCGGCGAAGTGCTCCAGCGCCGCCTCGGCCCGGGCGCCGATGCCGCGTTTGGGCTCGTTGACGATGCGCCGCAGCGACACCGTGTCGCGCTCGTTGGCGATGGCCCGGGCGTAGGCGAGCGCGTCGCGGATCTCCTTGCGCTCGTAGAAGCGCACGCCGCCGATGACCTTGTACGGCAGGCCGACGCGGATGAACACCTCCTCGAAGACACGGCTCTGCGCGTTGGTGCGGTAGAAGACCGCCACGTCGGAGGCCTTCGCCTGTCCCTCGTCGGTGAGCCGGTCGATCTCGTCGGCGACGAACTGCGCCTCGTCGCGCTCGTCGTCGGCGACGTAGCCGACGATCTTCTCGCCGTCGCCCGCCGCCGACCAGAGGTTCTTGGCCGGACGGTTCTCGTTGCGGCTGATGACCGCGTTGGCCGCCGACAGGATCGTCTGGGTGGAGCGGTAGTTCTGCTCCAAGACGATGGTCTCGGCCTGCGCGAAGTCCTTCTCGAACTCCAAGATGTTGCGGATGGTGGCGCCGCGGAAGGCGTAGATCGACTGGTCGGAGTCGCCCACCACCAGCAGGTCGGTCGACTCGTCCGACAGTTCACGGATCAACTGGTATTGCGCGTGGTTGGTGTCCTGGTACTCGTCGACGAGGATGTGCCGGAAGCGGCGGCGGTAGTTCTCGGCGACGGCCGGGAACGCCTGGAACAGGTGGACCGTGTGCATGATGAGGTCGTCGAAGTCCATCGCGTTGGCCGCCGCGAGCCGCCGCTGGTACTCGCCGTAGACCTCCGCGAACGTCTCCTCGCTCGGCGTGGCGGCCTGCGAGCGCGCGGTCTCGTGGTCGACCAGCTCGTTCTTGCAGTTCGAGATCCAGTTGAGCACCGCGCGCGGGTTGACCTGTTTGGGGTTGAGCGACAAGTCGCGGCACACGAGCGTGACGAGGCGCTTGGCGTCGGTCGCGTCGTAGACGGTGAACGACGACGTGAAGCCGAGCTGCGTGGCCTCGCGGCGCAGCACGCGCACGCAGGCGGAGTGGAAGGTCGCCACCCACATGGCCCGCGACCGCGCGCCCACCAGCTCCTCGACGCGCTCCTTCATCTCGGCGGCGGCCTTGTTGGTGAAGGTGATCGCGAGGATCGAGCCGGGCGCGGCCTTCTCGTGGCCGAGCAGCCAGGCGATGCGCCGGGTGAGCACCCGGGTCTTGCCCGATCCGGCCCCGGCCACGACGAGCAGTTGGCCCGGCGCGTGGCCGACGGCGGCCCGCTGCGGGTCGTTCAGTCCGTCGAGCAAGTCCGCCGGACGCGCGGCACGGGGCCGGACGTCGGGAGCCGACGACGAGGCAGACGGACGCGGCTCGGGCACAGGGAAAGGCAGAGTCATCGTCGCCCCAGCCTAGTGGCCCCCTCCGACAGTTCTCACTGAGCGCGGCGTCATGGTCGAAGGGGCGTCGAAGGCCACCTTTTCTTCCCCGAGGTGTACCGGGGCTCTCAGTCAGAGTCGCTGGGACTGATGGTCTGGACGAGGGCGACTCCGCCGCTCACGCAGGCGTATCCGCGGCCTGGTGTGAGCGCGACCGGGGCGGTGCGGGGGATCTTCACGCCGAGGAGTTCGCCGTCGTAGTCCACGTCGGGTTGTAGCAGTACGCCGCAGCGGGCTTTGCGTAGCGTTTTGGTCCAGTGGCTGTAGAGGCCGCGCAGGTCGGACCCGCGTCCCGCCGCGACCACGGTGAGGTTCACCGGGGACGCGGCCAGGAGGTTGTTGAGGGACTGGTCGGTGTCCTCGACTCGTTCGGCGTCGTCGACGAACAAGAACACCGGTTTGTTCTCCAGGCGGAGGGACGCCAGGAGCGCGGGGATCTCGTCGCTGCTGCCCGCGACGCGGTCGAAGTCGGCGTGGCGTAGCGGGGAGCGGCGGTCGCAGAGCCCCCACAGTTGGGGACGCTGGTCGTCGGGTGCTTGCCTGACGAGTTCGGCGATGGCGAGGAGGAGGGTGGACTTGCCGGAGCGTGGCGGGCCGGCGATGAGCACGTGCTCGCCCTCGTACAGCTCCAACAGCGCGGGGGCGAGCGTGTCCTCACGGACACCGATCGGGAGGTGCGCTGGTTCGCCGTCGAGGCGTGTCAAGGAGGCGAGTTGGCTGGCGGGGACGTCGTCGGGCAGGACGCCGATGGCGTCTGGTTTCGCGGGGATGTGCGCCCAGCGCGCTGCGGCTTCGGCGACAGCGGACTCCAGTCCTTTGCCGGGGGTCGCGATGTGCATCTGGAGCAACGTGGTGGTGTCGACGCAGCGGCCCGGGACGGGTGCGGGGATGGTCTTGCCGCGGACGCCGAGGGTGGAGTAATCGTAGGTGTCGGCGAGTCGGTACACCCAGCGTTGCAAGGTGACCTCGTCCATCGCCGACGGCACGGACTTCGAGCGGGTCGTGGACACGGCGAAGTGCATGCCGACGCTCGGCCCGTCGGCGTAGACCCGGTAGAACATGTCGAGCAGGCTTTGTCCTTCGTGGTCCTGGAACTCGTCGCGTAGCGCGGCGAGACCGTCGACCAGGATGATGGCCGGACGTGAGGGCGTGGTGGCGGCGCGGCGGCGTTGGAACTCGGTGCGCAGGTGTCGCAGGAACCGGACTTGCTGTTCTCTCGCGCCCGAGCCGGAACCGACGTAGGCGACGGTGTGCGGAAGGTTCTCCAGCGCGGACAGGCCACGCGAGCCCATGTCGAGGCAGAGGATGTCGAGGTCCTCGGGAGAACGCGCGTCGGCGAGGGCGAGCGCGATGCTCGCCAGCGTGGTGCTCGTGCCGCTGCCGGGCACACCCATGAGGAACAGGTTGCCTTGGTCGAGTTTCCAGCCGGCGGGGCTCTGACGCTGCAAGTCCGGCTCGTCGGCGAGCGCGACCTGTACGACCTCGTCCTCGACGCCGCCGACCGTGGGGACTGGTCTCGCGTCGTCGTCGATCTGGGTCGTGTCGACCGCGTAACCGTCGAGCGAGACGCACTCGCCGAGGGCCTCGGGCCACACCTGGCGGGGCGGAGCGATGCCCATCTGTGTGTTGGCCTCGACCACGGCGTCGATGAGGAGGTCGAGGTCGTTGGCGTCGCTCGCGCGGGTCTTCGCCGGAGCGGGACCGGGCGCGGGCACGCCGAACAGGCCGACCTCGCGGACTTGCACCTTCTCGACGGTCTTCTCCTGGGCACGGCCGGTGACGAGGGCGGTTTGGACCGGGGTGATGTCGTTCTGGCCGAGTTTGATGTAGGCGCGGCCTTGTTGCAAGCGGCTGATGCTCGGGGCGTCAGGGACGCCGATGACGTTCGAGGAGTCCTCTCGGCTCTGCACGCGCAACGCGACGCGCAGGTTGGTGTTGGCGAGGATGTCGTCGTTGACGACGCCGGCGGGACGTTGGGTGGCGAGGATCATGTGGACGCCCAAGGTCCGGCCGACCGCGCCGACGCTGACGAGCGAGGCGAGGACGTCGGGGAAGTCTTTGGCGAGCATCGCGAACTCGTCAATCACCAACAGCAGTCGCGGCAGTGGTTCGGCGGGGTTTGTCGCGAGGTAGGCGGGGAGGTTGTCGACGTCCTCCCCAGCCTCGGCGAACAACCGTTGGCGACGTTCCATCTCGGCTTCGAGGGCGCGGAGGGCGCGGTCGGCGAGTTGTTCGTCGAGGTTGCTGATGGTGCCGATGGTGTGCGGCAGCCGTTCGCAAGCTTTGAACGCGGCCCCGCCTTTGAAGTCGATGAGGATGAAGTTGAGTTTCGTGGGGTCGTTGCGGGCGGCCAGTCCGGCGACGAAGGAGCGTAGGAACTCCGACTTGCCCGAGCCAGTGGTGCCGCCGACGAGGCCGTGGGGTCCGTCTTTGACGATGTCGAGGCTGAGCGACCCGTTCTCGCCGAGGCCGACGGGGGTGGCGATGCCGTCTGAGGAGGTCCACCAGTCGCGGATTGTGTCGGCGTTCATCGTGTCGGCGCCGAGGAGTTCGGGCAGCCGTACCAGCGAGGGCAGGGACGCGCCGGGGATGACGAGTTCGGGGTCTTCGAAGTGCGCGATGGTGCGGGCGCAGTCCTCGGCGTCGGCGAGGCTCACGCCGGCGATGACGACGTCGTCGACACGGGTCAGGTTCTCAGGGTGGTGCACGGTCGCGGCCGCGTCGGCTCCGACGTCCACGACGATGGTGCAGGAGGCGGGGAGCTTGTCTTGCGACGTCGCGATCACGATGCCGCTGACTTTGCGCTCTTCTCGCTGTTGGGACGCCCCGGAGATGGGTCGGCCGGTGCCGAGGAGGTCGCGGGCGGGCGCGTCACGGCCTTCGGTGAGCACTTCGGAGTCGAGCACGGTGAGCATCGCCGGGGTGGGGAAGTTGGCGATGTTGTCGAGGAGGTTACGCAGCATCGTGCTGCTGGCGTCGCGATGGTTGGAGAGCCATCGGGCGCCGGCCTCACCGCCTGCTTGGCGGGTGTGCGGTAGCCAGGCCGTCCAGTCCCAGTCGTTCTCGCGTCCGTTGTCGCAGAACGCGCTGATCGTGAGGTCGGCCGGTCCGCAGTGCACGGCGGCCTGCACGATCAGGCTGCGCGCCAGGGCGAGCGCTCCGTCACGGTCGCCGACGATGCCGATGACGCCGGCGTCGTTCAGGTCCGCCAGGACCGGCGCGGCGGTGAGGCTGCTGGTCTCGAACACCTCTTTGGTGCGTTCGGGCAGTTTGCTCGAACCGCGGAGGTCGAGTTCGGGCTTCCAGGGCTCGTCGCCGACGCCGACGTGCAGTCTCAGGAAGTCGTGGGCGTCGGCGCGGCGCTGCCACATCAGCGTGGAGGGAAGCGCCGGACGCCGCATCACCACGGCGGGGTCGGGGATGGTGTCCTGTCGGCGCACCGTCTCCACGGCCGCCGCCTCGACGATCTCGCCGCGGAACGTCTCCAGCGCCTCGGTGTAGCGTTCCTCCTCCTCTTTCAGGCCCTTCTTGTGGCGGCGTTTCTGGTCGAAGTACATGCCGATGGCCATGATCGGGCTCATCATGGCGAACAGGGCGAAACGCAGGTCGCCGAGCACGACCACCAGAACGACGGCCATCGCCAGAGGGGCCGCGATCGTGATGAGGCTGAACTTGCCCGGTGGCGGCACCTCTTTGGGCGCTGGAGGATCGATCGACTCCGGTGCGGGTGGACGACCGGGACGGGGAGGCCGGTTGAACGGCGCTGTCGCGGCGAGGGTGAGGTTCCGTAGGGATCCTGGCGCGGGCGCGACGGGCTCTTCGAGGCTCGGACGGATGTTCAACACCGAACCGCCCACGAGCACGGTGCGGGGCGTGGTGATGAGGACGCCTTCCTCGTCGATGGGCTCGCCGTCGACGATGGTGCCGTTGGTGGAGTTGGAGTCTCGCAGCCGCACCCCGTCGTCTTCGATCTCGATGGTGCAGTGGTGCCAGGAGGCCGACTCGCTGGGGAGCACGACGTCGGCTTGCGGGGCACGGCCGATCACCAGTTGGCGGTGGGTGGGGATCGCGACGGCTGGCCGTGTCTGGAGTCCCCCGCCGACCGAGACGTTCCAGGTCGGCAGTGTGCGGACCGGGTGCGTCACGGTGCGGGTCAGGATCGATCCTTCGAGGAGCGTCAACTCCTCCAACAGGCTGCTCGCCTCGACGGTGGCGCCGTCGAGGATGAGACTGGCGTCGGCGTCGACCTGGACGCCGACATAGTCCAGGAGGGTCGCGAGGGTCGCGTCAGGCTGCCACGCCTGCACGTCGACTGTCTCGCGTCTGCCGTCAAGGTCGATCAGAATCCGCATCGCTGCCTCGTCGCTCGCGTCGTCGTTTCCGCTGTCACTGTGCTGGTTCGGCGAACCAGACCAGCGAGAGTTGCTGGCCGCCCGTCGAGGCCGGCTCGGTCGGCCGGAGTCCGAGGTCCTGCGCCGTGGCGTACAGGACGTGGACGTCGTCGCCTGCCGCGGACGGCTGGGAGAAGTCGAGTTCTGGTCCCGCGATGCCGTCCCCGGACACGAGCCGCAGCTCTTCGAGCGCGCCGCCGACTTCGACAGGGTCGGTGTCGCCCGCGTCCGAGACCGCCCTTACGAGGGCGAGCAGGGCGTCGTGCGCACGGATGTCGGCGTCGCCTGCGACCTGGACGAACGCGGTGTCGTCGGCCAGGTTGGTCAGCTTGTCGTCTTGTGAGAACTGGCGTAGCGCGGCGAGGTAGGCCGACATGGCCCGTCCTTGGGGAGACTGGTCGAAGGCCACCGCGTCGCCCGTGTCGATCCCGACGGTGCGGAGTTTCGCCGACGCGGTTCCTCCCTGCGCGGAGAGCATCGCGGCGAACACCGGACTCGTCGCCGACGGGGTCAGCAGGATCGGTGTCGAGATGTTCCTGGTCTGCAAGGCGTAGACCACGTTCGCCTGCTCGACCGGGTGGCCGGTGATGACCAGCACGTCAGCGGGGTCGTCGATGGGTTCGAACTCGTCTTCGTCGGTGGCTCCGGGCGCGTAGGCGCCGCCTTCCAGCGGGTCGGTCCCGGTGAGCAGCGCGACCTGTTCGGTGAAGGCCGCGGTGTCCCCTCCGGAGGTGAACGCGACCCGGTCCTCGACGTCCGCCCCGGCAGGGAGGTCCTCGCCGGCGTCGATGTGGAGGGGGCGTTCGAACTCTTGGAGCTCGTCGTCGATCGCTGTCGTGATCGCCTCGCCGGACGGCGCGAGCGTCCACGCTCCCGTGGCCTTGTCGGGGACCGGCGCGTACGGCAGCACCACGGGGACGTCGGCGTCAGAGGCCGCGGCGAGGCTATCGTCCATGTGCTCGCCGGAGCTCGCGTAGACGATGCCGGAGACTCCCTCGTCGATGAGCGCCTGGACGGACTGCTCGGCGCCGGCCGCGGTGCCGTGGTCGTCTTCGACGATCACCTCGACGTCGGTTCCGCCGAGCCGTAGGCGTTCCTGTGCCACGACGACTCCCTCGGCCGCGCCGCTCCACTGGCTCCCCTCGGTGGCGCCGGAGCCATGCGACACGACGACGCCGATCTTCGTCTCGTCGGGGACCTTGACGCCCTCGATCGGGATGGACACCGTCACCGCGACCGGGTCGGGATCAGGTTGGGAGATCACGCGGATCGTCCAGACTGCGATGACGATCACGACCAGGAGCACGACGAGAGCGCTCAACAGCAGCGTTCTCTTGCGGGTCCACAGAGAGGCGCCGGACTCGTCGTCGGTCGTCTGGGTCTCGACGGCGTCGGTGTCAGTCGTCTCGGCGCCGCTCATGCGTCACCGCCGCTGAGCCGGAACGCGTAGATCGTCTGCGAGGTCGCGCCTTCGGGGATCTCCAGGTGGAACGGCGGGAAGTAGTTCGCCGAGTCGAGCGCGGCCCTGAACTGGGCCTGTCGCAGCAGGATGCCCGCGATGTCCTCGGACCTGACGTTGGCGAAACCGGCGGCGTGTTGTGAGGCGAGGGCGAGCTGGTAGTCGGCGGTGCCGGACTTGGCGGCGCTGGCCGTCATCGAGCCGAGGATGCCCGATCCCTGCACCTTGGGGTCGCCCAAGTCGAGGAGGACACGGCTCAGACTGTCGGAGAGCAGCGCCGAAGCGGCCTCGACGTCGGTGGTCGCGCCTGCGGTGGCCTGGTTGATGTTGCTCAACGCGGAGGTGGTGCGCTCGTCGAGCGTGTTGACCGCGGAGGTCCGTGTCGTCTCGAGGTCGCTCTTCTGCGACTCGATGCCCGCTTTGGCCTCGTCGACCAGTGTCGTCGAGCTTCCTCGCAGCTGGTTGACGGTGTTCGTGAAGGAGGCGGCGATGTGGGTCTTGCCGAGGTCGGCGCGGTTGGTGACTCGGAGGATCTCCTCGTCGAGGTCGGAGCCCGCCTCGTCGCCCAGTTCGTCGGCGGCGTTGTTGAACCCGTCTCGGACGGCCTGGTCGAGCGCGTCCTGCTGGGTCTCCGCCTCGCCGAGTTTCGTGTCGAGGTCCTCGCTCAGCGTCTTCGCGTTGGTGACGAGGGCGAGGAGGCCGGCGATGTCGATGGCCAAGGGGCCCGAGGGGGTTC
Source organism: Aeromicrobium sp. (assembly GCF_047606445.1). Classification (GTDB taxonomy): domain Bacteria; phylum Actinomycetota; class Actinomycetes; order Propionibacteriales; family Nocardioidaceae; genus Aeromicrobium. The sequence continues at coordinate 26,186 of NZ_JASGEK010000072.1, forward strand.
CGCTCGTGTTCGCCTGGGTCAGCGCGGCGTTCACCCGGTCCTCGATCTCCGACAGGACCTCGTCCAACTGCTGCACGGCCGAGCCTGGCTCGGCTGGGTCGACGAGTGTGGCGATGCTGTCCCAGTGGGCGATCTGGGCGCGACGGTTCGCCTCGAGCGAGCCGGACGCGACCTCGGCGGTGGCGGGGTCGGAACGGTCGTCGCACCACGACGCGGAGACGATCTGGTCGAGGACGGGGTCGGCCTCGTCTTGGGTGAGCTCGTCGCCCACGAAATCACAGATGTCGTCGGCGAGCGCGGCGTGTGACGGCGCGACTGGCTCGTCCGGTTCGAGGGCGTCGCGGGCGGTCAACGCCTCGTCGCGGATGTCGGAGATCGCGCTGACCGAGTCGGCCGCGGTGTCCAGGTAGTCCAGCAGCGCGGTGAGCTCGGCTTGCACGGTCGTCGCGGAGCCGTTCGGGTTCAACGCGCCGAGGGTGCTCTCCAGAAGCCCGATCTCGGTGTGGAGGGCGCTCTGCGTCGCTCGCGCGTCGCGCACTTTGTCGCCGCCGAGAGCGGTGACGAGGTTCTCGCCCATCGCGACGAGGTCGACGGTCGAGGAGAGCACGGTCTGCTTCGCTCGGAACAGCGCGCAGGTCGCGGAGTCCTCCGCGTCGCCGGCGCACACGTTCTGGTCGGGCGACGCCGGACCGAGCGTGTTGGTGATCTCGGCCAGGATGTTCACCTTGCACGCCTCGCTCGCGTCGGCGTATCCGTTGAGCTGACCGGCGAGTTGAAGGAACATCTGGTAGACGGTGCTGACCTCGCCGCTGCTGGACACCTGCGCGGCGCAACCGTCACCGCCGAGATCGGGAACTGTGCCGGTGGTGTCGCCGAGCATGGCGTGCATCGACGTCACGATCTGTGTGAGTTGTGAGGTCATCTGCGATTGGGTGGTCGACACGGTGCCGGCGAGGTGGGAGTCGAGGGCGGTCAGTTGCATTCCGAGCGCCTGCATCTCGCTGGTCAATGACTGGGTGCTGTCCTGCAGGCGTTGCGCGGCCCGCTGGCCGAGCGTCTTCGACGTGTCGTCGAGGTTGGTCCGCACCTCGTTGATCGTGGTGCCAGCCCGGTAGAGGACGTCGTTCACGTCGGCGACCAGTCCGATCGCCCGCTGCTGCAACACCAGTTCTGACGTCGCGGGAGTCCCGAACGCCGAGGAGACGACGCCGTCGAAGGACAGATCTGTGTGGAGTCCGGCCTGCACCGCGATGTCGAAGTCCGGCACCTCGAAATCGTCGACGTCGGCGACGAGCGTGAACCTCGCGGTCGCCTCAGTCTGCGGCGGGGCCAAGAGCGCGGCCCACTGCACCGCCGAGCCTCCGTCGGGCGTGGCGCTGACCACTCCCGTGGTGCCCTGCTCGCCGTCGGACAAGACGAGGTCGGACGGGCGCAGCCCCTTCAACGTCGTGGACGCGGCGATGCTGAGCGGGGTGCCGATCAACGCTGGCGTCTTGTGCGCTTGCCCGGCCGCGTCGTAGGTGACCTCGGCGGGAGCGACGGTGAGGTTCTCGAGTTGGATCTCGATGGTGACACGGCCGGTGTAGCCGGCGAGGTCTTCCAAGTCCGAGCCGGCGCCTTCGTCGCTGCGGTACTCCGTGGTGACCCGCACTGGCAGGTCGTCGACCACCTCGGCCGCGTCATAGTCGGTGAGCTCGCTGCGTGTCTCCCCGGACATCTCGTCGACGTAGACCGCCGATCCCTCGATCGTTGAGATCGCTCCGTCGCTGTCGAGCACCACGTCGACCGATTGGAGAACACGCGACGGGCTCGGCGGCGTCGGGGCGAAGATCGAGCAGCCGGCCATGACGAGCAGCGCCAAAGCGGTCGTGACGACCGCCGCCCGCTCGGCCCGCTTGCGAAGAACCACCCGTGACCGCATGACGTGTCCCCTCAGAATCGCTCGCTCTGTCAGGCATCACGCAGTCCCGCATCGGGGAGACGCACCCCCCGGTGCCGCGGAGCAGTCTAGCCGAGAACGACCGGGCGTCTATTCGCGCGTCGTGATGCTGAACGGCGAGCTTTGAACGTCGGTGAAGTTGCCGATCGACGCATGGATTTGACATGCCGACGTCGGCGAGAGGGTCGTGACGGTCAGACCGTCCGAGGACACCGCCACCGCGCCTGAACAACTGTCCGAGAAACGGACACCGCCCTCTTCTCCCGCGATCTGTCGCAGCATCTGCGTCGGGGCTCCCGTCGACGGGCTCTGGTAGAGAGGATTCAACTCATCCGGTCCGCTCGGCCAGACCGGCACCACCGTGATCGGCAACGCTGTCTGGCTGACCGTCCGCGGCGGAACCACCAGATCGACTCCCTGGATTCGTTGCGCCGGGTACTCCGTCGACGTCGCCCCACCGTCGGTGAGGGCTTCCTGGGTGAGAGTTGCGGCCTCGGTGATCCAGGCGTCCAACTCGGTGATGTCCGCGACGACCGCCGACGTCGTGCCGGTGAACGTGACCTTCCCGTTCGCGGGGATCTCAATGTTGTCGAGCTTCCACCCGCAGGTCGCCTTCACTCCGCTCGACGCCTGGTGTTTGCCTGCGTCGACCCGGTCCCACGCGACCGCCGGGCACCCCGACCCCTCGCCGAACGCGGGGACCACCTCGAGGAACGGTCCAGACAGCGGGGCCTTCTGCGCCGTATAGGTGAACTCCACCGTCACAGTCTCGGCGGCCGGGTCGTAGCTGGCCGAGCGGGACACCGACAGCCCGGTGGGGAGCGGCTGATCCTGCTGCGAGGCTTCCAACCGGTTCGTCGCGGCCTCCTTGTCCTGGTCTGAGCCGCCACCGAACAGCCACACGAGACCGACGCCCAGAGCCACCACCAACAAAACACCGGCGCCCGCCAACAGCAGCGAGGTGCGGTTGAACCGTCGAAAGAAGCCCTGCTCGCCCTCTTCGGGCTCGTCGACCTCGGCCGGGCGTGGCGTCGACGGCCTCGACGGTTTCGGCGCCGGACGCAGCATCGTCGCCTGATGCGACTCGCCCAACTCCGGCACTGTCTCGGCCAGAGGCGAGACATACCCCGACGAGGTGTCGTCCGTGGAAGGCGTCTCACCTCGCAGCATCGTCGCCGGACGGTCCATCTCCTCGAACTCCGTGACAGCCGGTGAAGGAGACAACGCGGGAAGAGCCCCGTACTCCGATGCCAGACGTCGTGCCTGCACGGCCGCCTCACCCGCCGACGGCCGCTCACGCGGATCTTTCGCGAGCAACGTCTCGACCCAGTCCGCGAGCGGCTCGGGCAGATCCAGCCGAGGCGGTTTCGTCGTGACATGTCGATACGCGACCGTGAAATCCGTGCCGCCCCCGTCAGCGAACGGCGTCCGCCCGGCGAGCAACTCATACAGCGTCACGCCCGCCGCGTACACGTCGACGGCCGGACCCGCCTGGCCGTGGCTGATGAGTTCGGGAGCCATGTAGTGCGGCGTGCCCAGAATGCCCGTGGTGTGCCGCTTCCGCTCGCTCATCACCGACGCGATGCCGAAGTCGACGACCCGCACCACCGTCTGGCCGCCCGGCTCCGGCGCCGACGCTAGCAACACGTTGTCCGGTTTGACGTCCCGATGTGTGACCTGTCGGGCGTGCGCCTCAGCCAGACCAGCGAACACCTGCGACAGCAGCGACAACGCCTCAGCGGGTGCCAGCGTCGACCGTTGTTCCAGAAGATCACGCAGGGAACCACCCGCCACGTAGTCCATGACGATCGCGAGGACCGACCCCTCGACCACGAGGTCGCGGACCGCCACAATCCCCGGATGCCGCAACCCCAACAGCACCGACCGTTCCCGGATGAACTGCTCGACGATCGCAGGATCGTTCGCGTGCTCGGCCTTCAGGATCTTCGCCGCGAACGACGTGTCTTCGGCCGTCGACTCCACCCGCCACACATCACCAGCCGCGCCAGCGCCCAGCCACTCCACCAACCGATACGACGCGCCCAACGGCGCACCCGGCTCCACCCGCGACATGCCCATCCCTCCCAAGGCCAGCACCTTCGGCAGACCTCACCTCATCGACCGAAGACTACTGACTGACAGCCGCAGAAAGCCTGCTGAGACGAGGAAACTGACTTGGTGGTTCTCGTTTGGGTGTTGGAGGAGAGCTCGGTGGGGTGGTTGCGGTGTGGTTGGGGGGTCGACTAGGTTGTGGTTCGTCTCGGGGGTGTGTGGGGTTTCACATTTCTTCTATTGGAGGGTTTGAGTCATGTCGCGTGTGTTGTCTACGGAAGAGGCGAA
>NZ_JASGEK010000073.1:0-2799 GCF_047606445.1 Aeromicrobium sp.
CGTCTGGTCCACGTTATGAGCGCTCATAACGTGGACCAGACACCGCTCCGGCGGCAAAGGTGGACAACTCACCGCCTCAGGGCGTCGCGGAACGGGCGGGATGGCGAGTAGGCTCGGCGCATGGCCACCTCTGAGAAGCTCACGCCGGTCACGACCGAGGAACCGACCATCGGCAAGCTGGTCGCCGACGCCAGCCGCGATCTGTCCTCGCTCGTGCAACACGAGATCGCCTTGGCGAAGGCCGAGATGCGCTTCAGCGTCAAGGCGGGCGTGCTCGGCTCGGTGCTGTTCATCGTGGCCGGCTTCCTGGCCGTGCTCATCACGATCCTGCTGTCGATCGCCTTCGCGTACTTCCTGACGATGACCGGCCTGCACCCGGCGTGGTGCTTCCTCATCGTCTCGGGCGTCTACCTGCTGCTGACGATCCTGCTGGTCGTCATCGGCGTCGGCCGCTTGAAGAAGATCAAGGCTCCCGAGGCCACCATCGAGACGGTCTCCCAGATCCCCGCCGCCCTCAAGGGCGAGCGCTGACCCCTACCGGCTGAACAGGCCGCGCAGGGCGGACAACAGGACGCCGGCTCCGAACACGGCGGCGGCGCCGATGGCGACGGGGATAGCTGACACCTGGAAGGAATCCGCGGCGATCTCGAGCACGACGTGGCCCAGCCGCTCGCTGATCCCGGCGTCGTCGGGCAGGCCGACGAGGTCGGGGGCGAAGCGGGCGAGCAGGTACTCCACTCCGATCACGCCGAGCCCGGCGACGCCGAGGCCGAGCAGGGCGAGGTGCTTGCGGCGCGCGAGCACGAACGACGAGCCCGCCGCCGCCAGCAGGACGGCGCCGCTGATGAGGGTGATCGCGAGGCTGTGGGTGGTGACCCAGACGAAGCGCTTCGAGACCTCGTTCTCGCTCTCGACCCGGACGCTGGCGCCGAACAGGTTCCCGTCGACGCCGACGGCGCTGGCCGCAGCGGTCATCAACGGCGCGAGTTCGATGACGAAGCCGCTGCCGGTGCTGCCCTTCCCGGCGAACATCTCCTGATGGGCCTGGCGCTGGGCGTCGGCCCACGCCTGCGCGACCGACTCCTCGGCCAGCCCCTCCTCGGTGAGGCTGTCGATCTGGCCGGTCGTCCCGTCGATGACGACCTGCGGGACGCCGAGGTCCTGCAGATGCCCGGTGGTGCGTTCCGTCAGCTCGACCTCGACGGCGTCGGCGACCTCCGCACGACGCTCCGGGTCCGAGAGGGCGACTCCACTCAACTCGACGTAGCCGTCCTCGTCGGCGACGTTCGTCGTCAACCACAACATCGGGGCGAACACCGCGAACGCCAGCACCGCGACCAGGCCCGTGACGACAGAACCGAACGACCTCATGCCACTCCTCGACTCAAGTTCCGCGCGGACGCGCGACGGGTCCGAGCCTACGCGGGCCATGACACGGCCTCTGCGGACGAGTGCCCCGGACAGCGCTGAGGCCGGCTCCCGCTCATGGCGGGGATTCCGGCCTCCACCCCTCCCACCCCCTGTAAGGGCGGGCGATGAGACGACGCTAGCAAGCAGTGATCTGCTCCGCCTCAGCTCGCAACGAAGTCGACTGGCTCGAACCTGCTGTCGTCGAAAACCTGCCGTGCCGCCCAGAGGTCGTGGGCGTCTTGCATCGCCCGCCAGCTCTCCGCCGACCGGCCCACCACCTTCGACAGGCCCGGACACACCCGGTAACTCGCTGACGGCCGTGCTTACGGACAGTCTTGCCGCGACGCACTCTCCTCGCCGACAGGCTGCTCCTCCTACAAGGGTGGTCAACGGCCTCGACCATCGTGATTCTCCAAGCCAGACGAGCATCTTCGTCGTCTCACACGCCGATCATGTCGCCGCTGCTCGCGGATCCGGGTCGGAACCGACGACCCCAAAGACGCCGCCGCGCCGCCTGCTCTTGGTCGATCTGGACGTCCGGCACCCATGACCGTCCCCGGACCAGCAACGACACCGAGGACCCAACAAGAAAGAACCCCCGACAGGCAAAAGCCTGCCGAGGGTTCCAACGTGACTCATTTGGCGGAGATGGCGGGATTTGAACCCGCGAGAGGGATAAACCTCAACCCGCTTAGCAGGCGGGCGCACTAGGCCACTATGCGACATCTCCTCGTCGTCACCTGCCGGTGGCAACTCCCACACGATACCGGCCCGGCCCAGTCGGCAGGCCACCGGGCTCAGCCGAAGCGGCGGTAGCCGTGCGCCGCGTTCAGCCGGTCGTACACGTCCCGGAGGAGGTCCGCCTGCTCGGACGGCTCGACCAGACGCACGTCGACCCACGCCCGCCCCCCACCGCTCAACACCAGATGGCCGTCCTCGATCACCACGTCCTCCACCTGTGACCACGGCGTCCGCGACCGCGGGCGGGTCACCACCATGCCGGTCCCGTCCAACCGCACCACCACCGGTGAACGCCACGCGAAGCGCGCCGCCACCAGCAGCGAGGCCACCGCCAGCGCGCCCACGATGAACGCCGCGACCCGCCGGATCGTGCCGTCGCCGACGAGCAGGAAACCCGCGAACGCCAAGATCCCGGCCACCACGATGCAGCCGCCCGTGACGGTCAGCGCGGGACCGCGGGCGAGGCGGTAGAGGGAGATGGGGGTGTCGGACACGTTCACGCCTTCAAAAAGATCGGGAGCGGAGCGATGCTCCGGGGGGCAGAGGGGACGGGACTCCGTCGCTCGTTCCTCGCTCCTCCTCGAATCGCTAGCCACGTAATGCGGTGGTGGGGGGGCGCCCAAAAAAAGGGGGCGGGGGCGCCCCCCC
>NZ_JASGEK010000074.1:0-5715 GCF_047606445.1 Aeromicrobium sp.
CGACCGGCGCGACGGTTGCCGCCGGGGGCGGCGGCGCGCTTGGCGGCCTCGGCCTCGCGCTCGGCGCGGGTGCCGGCGACCTCGCCCTTGTAGATCCAGACCTTGACGCCGATGCGACCGAAGGTGGTCTTGGCCTCGTAGAAGCCGTAGTCGACGTCGGCGCGGAGCGTGTGCAGGGGCACGCGGCCCTCGCGGTAGAACTCCGAGCGGCTCATCTCGGCGCCGCCGAGACGGCCCGAGCACTGGATCCGGATGCCCTTGGCGCCCGAACGCATCGTGGTCTGCATCGCCTTGCGCATGGCGCGGCGGAACTGGACACGGCCGCTCAGCTGCTCGGCCACGCCCTGCGCGACGAGCTGGGCGTCCATCTCCGGCTGCTTGACCTCGAGGATGTTCAGCTGGACCTGCTTGCCGGTCAGCTTCTCCAGGTCGCCGCGGATGCGATCGGCCTCGGCGCCGCGGCGGCCGATGACGATGCCCGGACGAGCGGTGTGGATGTCGACGCGGACGCGGTCGCGCGTGCGCTCGATCTCCACCTTGCTGATGCCGGCGCGGTCCATGCCCTTGGTGAGCATCTTGCGGATCTTGACGTCCTCGCCGACGTAGGCGCTGTACAGCTTGTCGGCGTACCAGCGGCTCTTGTGGTCGGTCGAGATGCCGAGTCGGAACCCGTGCGGGTTGATCTTCTGTCCCACGGGTCACGCTCCCTTCGTGTTGGCCGGCGTCACGACGACGGTCAGGTGGCTCGTGCGCTTGAGGATGCGGTTGGCCGCTCCCTTGGCGCGGGGGCGCCAACGCTTCATGGTGGGGCCCTCGTCGACCATGACCTGGCTGACGACCAGGTCGGCGGCGTCGAGATCCTCGGTGGTCTCCGCGTTCGCGACGGCGGACTGGACCAGCTTGAGGAAGTTCTCCGCCGCGCCCTGCGGGGCGAACTGGAGGGTGGCGACGGCCTCGTCGACCGCCGCGCCGCGGATCAGGTCCGCCACGCGGCGGGCCTTCTGCGGGGTGACGCGGACGAAGCGGGCCACGGCGAACGCGCCGGGCTCGTCGCCCAGCAGGCGCTCGCGGCGCGCGCTGGTGTTCTCACGGGCAGCAGCACTCATCGACGCTTCGCCTTTCGGTCGTCCTTCTCGTGGCCACGGAAGGTGCGGGTGGGCGCGAACTCACCGAGCTTGTGGCCGACCATCGAGTCGGTGATGAACACGGGGACGTGCTTGCGTCCGTCGTGCACGGCGATCGTGTGTCCGATGAAGGACGGCAGGATCATCGAGCGACGCGACCACGTCTTGATGACGGTGTGGGTTCCGGCCTCGTTCTGAGCGTCCACCTTCTTCTCGAGGTGGGCGTCGACGAAGGGACCCTTCTTCAAACTACGGGGCATAGTGCTCTCCCTTCCTTATCAGCGGCCGGACTTGCGGCGTCGGACGATCATCTTGTCGCTGGCCTTGCGCTTGCGCGTGCGGCCCTCGGGCTTGCCCCACGGGCTGACCGGGTGGCGGCCGCCGGAGGTCTTGCCCTCGCCGCCGCCGTGCGGGTGGTCGATCGGGTTCATGGCGACGCCGCGGACGGTCGGGCGCTTGCCCTTCCAGCGGTTGCGGCCCGCCTTGCCCCAGTTGATGTTGGACTGCTCGGCGTTGCCGACCTCGCCGATGGAGGCGCGGCAGCGGACGTCGACGTAGCGCATCTCGCCCGAGGGCAGGCGCAGCTGGGCGCGCGAGCCCTCCTTGGCGACGAGCTGCACGCGGACGCCGGCCGAGCGGCCCATCTTCGCGCCGCCGCCGGGACGCAGCTCCACGGCGTGCACCACGGTGCCGACGGGGATGTTGCGCAACGGCAGGTTGTTGCCGGGCTTGATGTCGGCGCCGACCCCGGCCTCGACGGCCATGCCCTGCTTCAGGCCCTCGGGGGCGATGATGTAGCGCTTCTCGCCGTCGGCGTAGTGCAGCAGCGCGATGCGGGCGGTGCGGTTGGGGTCGTACTCGATGTGAGCGACCTTGGCCGGCACGCCGTCCTTGTCGTAGCGCTTGAAGTCGATGACGCGGTAGGCGCGCTTGTGACCGCCGCCGTGGTGACGCGCGGTGATACGACCCTGGTTGTTGCGGCCGCCCTTCTTGGGCAGCGGCTCGACCAGCGACTTCTCCGGCGTGGTGCGGGTGATCTCGGCGAAGTCCGCCACCGAGGAGCCGCGACGGCCCGGGGTGGTCGGCTTGTACTTACGGATTGCCATGTCTGCTCAGTCCTCAGCTCGGGCTCGAGAAGATGTCGATGCTCTGACCGGCGGCCACGCTGACGATCGCGCGCTTGGTGTCCTTGCGCTTGCCGAGCCCGTTGCGGGTGCGGCGCGTCTTGCCCTTGCGGTTGAGCGTGTTGACCGCGGTCACCTTGACGCCGAAGATCTCCTCGACCGCGATCTTGATCTCGGTCTTGTTGGCGTCCGGGTGCACCACGAAGGTGTACTTGTTGTCGTCGATGAGCCCGTAGCTCTTCTCGCTGACGACCGGCGCGAGCAACACGTCGCGCGCGTTCTTGCCCAGATTGCTCATTCTCACTTACCTGCCTTCGTGAAGCCGGCGGCCTGGGCGGCCTCCTCGGAGTTGAACCAGACCTCCGCGATGGTCGCGCCGTACCACTGGCCGTCGGGCAGGTGGTACTTCATCGAGTCGGCGTTGCCCTTGATGTCGTAGCCCTCGGGCGCCTCGCCGTTCTCCAGCGGGGCCTTCGAGCCGGGGCCGTAGGGCTGCGTCGCTGTCTCGTCCTCGGCCGGCGCGGCGGCGAAGGCGGCCGGGGCGGGGGCCTCGACGGCCTCCTCCTTCGGAGCCTTCTTCTTCGCGGGCACGGCCTTCGGGGCGTCGGCCCCGGTGGCGGCGGCGCTCAGCTTGACCGTCTCGGCGCCCTCGTCCGACCGCGCGGCGACGAAGGCGTCGAAGGCGGCCTTGGTGAAGACCACGTCGTCGCTCTTGACGACGTCGTAGGTGTTCAGCTGGTCGAAGGTCAGCAGGTGGACGTCGGCGGCGTTGCGCAGGCTCAGCTCGGTGAGCGTGTCCTCGCGGTCGATGACGACGAGCACGCGGCGGCGCGCGGTGACGTCGGCGAGCGCGGCGACGGCGTTCTTGGTCGACGGCTTGTCGCCGGAGACCAGGGACTCCACCACGTGCAGACGGCCCGAACGCGCGCGGTCCGAGAGGGCTCCGCGCAGCGCGGCGGCCTTCATCTTCTTGTTGGTGCGCTGGCTGTAGTCGCGCGGCTGCGGGCCGTGGACGATGCCGCCGCCGGTGTAGTGCGGGGCGCGGATCGAGCCCTGGCGGGCGCGGCCGGTGCCCTTCTGGCGGTACGGCTTCTTGCCGCCGCCGGCGACCTCGCCGCGGGTCAGCGTCGAGTGCGTTCCCTGGCGCGCCGCGGCGAGCTGCGCCACGACGACCTGGTGGATCAGCGGGACGTTGGTCTGCGCGCCGAAGAGGTCGACGGGCAGGTCGACGTCGATCGTGTTCGTCATAATCAGGCTCCCTTGGCAGCCGAGCGGATGACGACGAGCTGGCCCTTGGGACCGGGGACGGCGCCCTTGACCAGGACGACCCCCTTCTCGACGTCGACCGCGTGGACGGTCAGGTTCTGCGTGGTCACCGTGTCGGTGCCCATGTGGCCGGCCATGCGCAGGCCCTTGAACACGCGGCCGGGCGTGGCGCAGCCGCCGATCGAGCCCGGCTTGCGGTGGTTGCGGTGCGCGCCGTGCGAGGCCGAGACGCCGGCGAAGCCGTGACGCTTCATGACGCCGGCGAAGCCCTTGCCCTTGGACGTGCCGGTGACGTCGACCTTGTCGCCCGCGGCGAAGATCTCCGGGGAGATCTCCTGGCCGAGGGTGTACTCGGCGACGGCCTCGGTGCGGATCTCGACCAAGTGGCGGCGCGGCGTGACGCCGGCCTTGGCGAAGTGGCCGGCCTCGGGCTTGTTCACCTTGCGGCCGTCGATCTCGCCGAAGCCGATCTGGACGGCGCTGTAGCCGTCGGTCTCGCGGGTGCGGATCTGGGTGACGACGTTGGTGTCGGCGGCGAGGACGGTGACCGGGACGACCCGGCCCTCCTCGTCCCACACCTGCGTCATGCCCAGCTTGCGGCCGAGGAGGCCGCGCGTGGTGGCGGTGGAGTTGCTCATGACTCGCTTTCCCCTCAGAGCTTGATCTCGATGTCGACGCCGGCGGGAAGGTCGAGGCGCATGAGCGAGTCGACCGTCTTCGGCGTCGGGTCCAGGATGTCGATGAGGCGCTTGTGCGTGCGCATCTCGAAGTGCTCCCGGCTGTCCTTGTACTTGTGCGGCGAACGGATCACACAGAACACGTTCTTCTCCGTGGGGAGCGGCACCGGCCCGGCGACCTTCGCGCCCGTGCTGATGACCGTGTCCACGATCTTGCGCGCCGAGGAGTCAATGACCTCGTGGTCGTAGGCCTTGAGCCGGATACGGATCTTCTGTCCCGCCATGCTCGTGTCTGTCCTTTACGTCGTCTTACCGTTTGCGATCCCCGCTCCACCTCGGAGCGGTTCAGCCGCTACCGGTCCCACGTCCCCCGAGGTCGGGCGTGTCGCATTCGCAGCCAGAGGCGTGGACAAGCACAGATCTCAAGTTGGGTGGTTGGGCCCGCCGTGAGCGGCGAGCCAGGTCGGACCGGACGCGCTCACAGGAACCGGCGGAGACCGCCGGACGCGGGCGCGCCCCAGCGATCCGGCCGGAGCAACCTGCCTAGTCTGACAGAACCCCGGGGCGGAACACAAATCGGGGCGCCCGTGAGGTCGATCTCGACGGATCTGCCACCGCGTCATCAACAGCGGCTAGCATCGACCGCGTGAATGGCGGCCTGGGAACTGAGCGATCGCGCGAGACTGTTCGACAGCTGCGGGAGGCGATCACCTCCGGCCGCTGGCCGGTCAACAGCAAGATCCCGACCGAGGCCGAGTTGATGGTCGAGTTGGGCGTCGGGCGCAGCACCGTCCGCGAGGCGGTGCGGTCGCTGGCCCACCTGGGCATGCTGGAGCCGGCCCCCCACCGCGGCACCTTCGTCCGCTCGCGCAGCCCGGTGAGCTTCGTGCTGGCCGACTTCATCACCGAGCACAAGGCCGCCGAGGTGCTCGGCGTGCGGCGCGCCCTGGAGGTGCAGGCCTGCCGGACCGCCGCGCTGATGCGCACCGAGGAGCAGTTGGAGCGTTTGCGCGCGGCGCACGAGCAGGACGTGCGGCGCTCCTGCACGCCGCTCACCGAGCGCGGCTCGACGCCGGGTCAGTTCCACAGCCTGGTCGTGGAGATGAGCGGCAACCAACTCATGGTCGACCTGTACGGCGGGGTGATGGCCGGGGTGCGCTCGTTCATCCAGCAGGGCCTCATCGTCAGCGCCGCCGACGAGACGGCCCGTCACGACGACCACGCCGCGATCCTCGACGCGATCGAGTCCGGCGACGCGGTGCGCGCGGCCCACGTCGCCGCCGCCCACGCCGACCGCGACCTCCGCGCCGTCGACCCCGAGTCCGACTGACCTCTCCCACCGCCCCAGGTCACGACTCCCGGAAGCGGTGAGTTGTCCACCTTTGCCAGGGTGTCGGTGACCTGTCCACCCTATGAGCGCTCATACCGTGGACCGGTCACCGACGGAGCCCGAAACGTGGACAACTCACCGCTTCCGGGAGTCGTGACCTGGGGCGGTGGGAGAGGTCAGTCGGACTCGGGGTC
>NZ_JASGEK010000075.1:0-39155 GCF_047606445.1 Aeromicrobium sp.
GGGGTCGGGGCGGCGGCCTCAGGGGCGGGAGCGGCGGCCGCGACGCCGTTGCCGCCGCCCTGCGGGGCGCCGCGTCGGGCGAAGAAGTCCGCCCAGGTCGCGTCGACCGAGGAGGGGTCGGCCGTGTAGCGGTCGTACATCTCCTCCACGAGCCATTGATTGGTGCCGAAGTCCGGCGCCTGTGAGGGGGAGTTCGATGCAGTAGGGGACTCGGCCACGGCCCAGATCGCCTCTTCCGATAGCGCGGTGAATACGGGGGATCGTTGGACAGCGTAACGCGCCGTCGGCGATGGGTTACGACGGGATCGAGGCCTGAGAGGAAGCTGTTAGAAGGAACGGTCCGGCCACCGTCGCGGCGGTGGATTTCAGCCGTCTCGCGCCTCGCGGGCGCCGCGCCCGGCCAGTTCGTCGGCACGTTCGTTGCCGGGGTCGCCGGCGTGGCCTTTGACCCAGTGCCAGCTGACGTCGTGGCGGACGGCGGCCTCGTCGAGCCGCCGCCACAGGTCGGCGTTCTTGACCGGCTGCTTGGCGGCGGTCCGCCAGCCGTTGGCCTTCCACTTCGTGATCCACGAGGTGATGCCCTGGCGCACATAGCTGCTGTCGGTGTGCAGGTCGACCGCGGCGGGGCGTTTCAACGCCTCCAAGGCGCGGATCGCGGCCAGCAGCTCCATGCGGTTGTTGGTGGTGTCGGGCTCGCCGCCGTACAGCTCCTTGACGTGCTCCCCGGCGCGCAGCACCGCCCCCCAGCCGCCCGGGCCTGGATTGCCCAGGCAGGCCCCGTCGGTGTGGATGGTCACGCGTTCGTCAGAGGGATTCGACACGTCGGTCACTGTATCGGCCCAGGCCGGGGCCGAGCAGACGGCGAGCGCCGCGACGACCGGCCTCAGTTGTTGCGGTCGTCGGGCGGGTAGCGGTCGGTGTTGATGTCGGCGTCGTCGCCATAGAGGCTCAGGCGTTTGGCCCAGCACTGGGTGTCGTCGCGTCCCACCATGTCGCACCATGCGAGCACCGGCGCGGTGGTGTCGAACTGGTCGCCGCTCAGCACCACCCACGATGTTCCGGTGACGGGGTAGCTGCCGGGCCAGTCGCCGCTCCACACGAGGATCGCGTCGGGGAACTCCTCGACCAGCCGGTGATAGCCGTCGAGCACTGCGACCGGCGAGTCCGTGGGCGCGCTGGAGGCGAGTTGCGCGGTCCAGGAGTTCTCCGAAAGTGCCTCGGCGCGCGCCGCGTCGTCGTCGGCGATCTCCTGGAGCTCGGCGAGCGCCTCGGCCTCGGGGTTGACAGGCTCGTCGTCCTCGTCGTCCTCGTCGTCCGCTTGGTCCTCGTCCTCCTCGTCTCGCTCCGGTGTCGAGTGATCGGAGTCGTCGCTCTGAGAGGAGCGGTCCTCCTCGGCGACCTCTCGCCGCTGGTCGTCGTCGAGCAGGAGGAAGGTCGCCAGTCCGACGCCGACGGCCACGATGAGGGCCAGCACCGCCATGACCGCGATCAGCGGGCCGTTGCCGGACGGTCCTGACGGCGGGGAGGGCGAAGACGTCGGCTGCGGAGGCAGGGGCGACCGGGGCGGAGTCGGCGAGGGCATCGACGGCAACAGCGGAAGCGGAGCCGTCGGGGGAGCGGCGACCGGCGGCTGGAGCCGCCGGACCGGCTTGCGGGGCGTGTGATCGTCGATGCGGTCCGAGGGAGACGGCGGCGGCGGTTGGACGAGACCCGGTGAAGGGGGCTGTCCGCCAACATTCTCAGCCATGGTGCTCCCGCCGTCGGATCGTGCCTCAGCCTGACAGGTCCGACCTTATCGATCCGCGGCGGGTCAGCCGTGCTCGGCGATCTCGGCGAGGGCGTCGGTCACGGTTCCCCAGCCCTCGAAGAAGCCGAGCTCCTCGTGCCGGTCGCGGGAGGCCGGGGAGCCGTGGCGCACGACGACGCGGTAGTCGACGCCGTCGGGGTGGTCCCCGAGGGTGATCTCGGCGCTCATGCTGACCGGCTCGGGCGTGGCCGGACGCCAGGAGCTGTCGACGGCGTTGGTGAAGGCGAGGCGGCGCTCCGGCTCCACGGCGAGGAAGATCCCGTCGACGTGTGGGGGACGAAGGTCTCGCCGTCCTCGCTCATGGTCGAGACGAAGGCGCCGCCGGGACGGACGTCGAGGCGGTCGACGCGGGTGATCAACGGGGCGGGGATCCACCAGCGCTCGAGGAGTGAGGGCTCGGTCCAGGCCTGCCAGATCCGTGATCGGGGAGCGCGGATCACGCGTTGGAGGGTGAGGTCGCGGCGGGGGTCGAGGGTGGTCATGGTCTCTCCTGATCGGTGACGAGGGCTTCGAGGCGGTCGGTGCGCTGCTCCCAGACGCGGCGTTGGGCGGCGAGCCAACCTTCGACGACGTCGAGGCGTTCCCGGTTGAGCGCGCAGGTGCGGACGCGTCCCGACTTGTGGGTGCTGATCAGCCCGCAGGACTCCAAGGAGCGCACGTGTTTCATGAACGACGGCAGCGCCATGGGGAAGGGTTCGGCGAGCTCGCTGACACTCGCCGGCCCCTGTCCGAGCCGGCCGATCACGGCTCGCCTCGTCGGATCGGCGAGCGCGACGAATACCTCGTCCAGCCCCTCATGGTTAGCCATGAGGCTAAGTATTGCTCGCGGCGTCGCAGAACGCAAGCGGGGTGGGCCCTGGGAATCGACAAAGCCCGAACCCATATGGCTGGGGTTCGGGCTTTCTGATGTTCCGACTGGTGCCCCCGGGAGGACTCCGTCAGTCGCAGAGCGACTTCCTCCCGAATCCGCGCGACCAAGTTGAGACTGGGTGCGTGTGAGCGCTGACTGATTCGATCAACTGGCGCCCCCGGGAGGAGCCGTCGCTCGCAGAACTCGCTCCTCCCGAATCCGCGCGGGTTTCTGACTGGTTGGATTGGCCAGAGCGCCTGCAGTAGCAAATTCACGGGCGCCCCCGGGAGGATTCGAACCTCCGCTCCCGCCTCCGGAGGGCGGTGCTCTATCCCCTGAGCTACGGGGGCCACAAGGGCCGCGCGAGGCGGCCCGGGCGTTCCGGTGGACGAGCCTACCGGACGCCCGCCTACGGTGGGGACGTGGACACCGGTGAGGGCGCGCGCGTGCTGATCGTCGACGACACCGCGTCGATCCGCTTCCTGCTGCGGATGAACCTGGAACTGGCCGGATTCACCGTCGAAGAGGCCGTCGACGGGGTTGCCGCGCTGGAGACGCTGCGCTCCGGCGCGCCGCTGCCCGACCTCGTCACCGTCGACGTCGTCATGCCGCGCATGGACGGCGTGGAGACGGTCGAGGCGATCCGGGCCGACCCGGCGCTCGCCGACCTGCCCGTCGTCATGGTGACCACTCAGGGCCATCCGACCTCGGTGCGGCGCGGCCTGGAGGCGGGCGTCGACGAGTACGTCGTCAAACCCTTCGACCCCGACGCCCTCGTCGCGACCGTGGGCGACCTGATCGCGGCGCGCCGCCGATAGACTCGCCCGGTGACTCCCGAGCAGCTCAGCGACGTGATCGTGTCCGCCCTCGCCCGCCTGGCCGACGACGGGCGCCTGACCCTGCCCGAGGCCCTGCCGACGCAGGTGCTCGTGGAGCGTCCGAAGGTCAAGGAGCACGGCGACTACGCCACCAACATCGCGCTGCAGCTCGCCAAGAAGGCGGGCCGACCGCCGCGCGACCTCGCGACCGACCTGGCCGCCGAACTCGTCGCGCACGAGGGCATCGACGCGGCCGAGGTCGCCGGTCCGGGCTTCCTCAACCTGCGGGTCGCCGCCGGAGCGCAGGGCGCGCTCGCGCTCGACGTGCTCGCCGCCGGAGCCGACTACGGCCGCGGCGACGTCTACGCCGGGCAGAAGGTCAACCTCGAGTTCGTCAGCGCCAACCCGACCGGCCCGATCCACATCGGCGGCGTCCGTTGGGCGGCCGTCGGCGACTCGCTCGGACGGCTGCTGGAGTTCGTCGGCGCCGACGTCACCCGCGAGTACTACTTCAACGACCACGGCGCGCAGATCGACCGCTTCGCCCGGTCGCTGCTGGCGTCCGCGCGCGGGCAGGAGGCCCCCGAGGACGGCTACGGCGGCCAGTACATCCACGACATCGCCGCCGAAGTGGTCGCGAAGCGCCCCGACGCGGCGGGCCTGGGCGACGACGAGGCCGTCGAGGCGTTCCGCGCCGAGGGCGTCGAGTTGATGTTCGCCGAGATCAAGTCGAGCCTGCACGACTTCGGCGTCGACTTCGACGTCTACTTCCACGAGAACGACCTGCACGCCTCCGGCGCGGTCGACCGGGCCATCGCCAAGCTCGACGAGCTCGGCAAGATGTACGAGAAGGACGGCGCGCGCTGGCTGCGCACCTCGGACTACGGCGACGACAAGGACCGCGTCGTCATCAAGTCCGACGGCGATCCGGCCTACATCTCCGGCGACCTCGCCTACTACCTCGACAAGCGGGGACGCGGCTTCGACCGCTGCCTCATCATGCTCGGCGCCGACCACCACGGCTACAAGTCGCGCATGATGGCGATGTGCGCGGCCTTCGGCGACGAGCCGGGCGTCAACCTGGAGTTGCTCATCGGCCAGATGGTCAACCTGTTGCGCGACGGCCAGCCGCTGCGCATGAGCAAGCGGGCGGGCACGGTCGTCACGCTGGAGGACCTGGTCGACGCGATCGGCGTCGACGCCTCCCGGTACGCGCTCGCCCGGTACTCCACGGACTCGAACATCGACCTCGACCTCGACCTGTGGGCCTCGGCCAGCAGCGACAACCCGGTCTACTACGTGCAGTACGCGCACGCGCGGCTGTCGTCGATCCTGCGCAACGCCGCCGACCTGGGGGCCGAGGTGGACACGGACTCCTTCGACCCGGCGCTGCTGGCGACCCCGCAAGAAGGCGACTTGCTGCGGGCGCTCGCGGAGTTCCCGCGCGTCGTGGCCCGCGCCGCCGAGCTGCGCGAGCCGCACCGGGTGGCCCGCTACCTGGAGGACACCGCGTCCGCCTTCCACAAGTTCTACGACGTCTGCCGCGTGCTGCCGCAGGGCGACGAGGACGTCACCGACACCCATCGCGCCCGCCTCGTGCTGATCGCCGCGACGCGCCAGGTGTTCGCCAACGGACTCGGGCTGCTCGGCGTGAGCGCGCCCGAGCGTATGTGACAGGCAAAGGAGCCCCCGATGCGATCCCATGAGGCCGGAGCCCTCCACGGACAGGCGGGCGACCGCGGTCCGGCGTGGCTGCGCCATCCCGACGACGTCAACGCGATCGTGCCGCTGCTGTGGTCGCGCAACACCGCGAAGGCCGATGGCGTGCTGACGGTCGCGGGCGAGACGGTCACCGAGTTGGCCGAGGAGTTCGGCACGCCGCTGTACGTGGTCGACGAGGACGACTTCCGCCACCGCGCCCGCTCCTTCCGCGACGCCTTCGCCGGCGCCGAGGTGAACTACGCGGGCAAAGCGTTCTTGTGCGTGGCGACCGCGCGGTGGATCGCCGAGGAGGGGCTGAGCCTCGACGTGTGCACCGGCGGCGAGCTGGCCGTCGCGCTCGCGGCCGACTTCCCGCCCGAGCGGATCACGATGCACGGCAACAACAAGTCCGAGGCCGAGCTGCGCCGGGCGATCGAGCTGGGCCTCGGCAAGATCGTCGTGGACTCCTTTGACGAGATCGACCGGCTCGCCCGCCTGACCGCCGAGTTGGGAGCGACGGCGCGGGTCATGGTGCGGGTCACCGCGGGCGTCGAGGCGCACACCCACGAGTACATCTCGACCGCCCACGAGGACCAGAAGTTCGGCTTCTCCATCTCCGGCGGCGACGCGCTGGAGGCGGTGCGGCGCATCCTCGCCGTGCCGGGGCTGGACTTGCGCGGTCTGCACTCGCACATCGGCTCGCAGATCTTCGTCACGGACGGCTTCGAGGTCGCGGCGCGGCGGGTGCTGCGGCTGCACGCCGAGATCGAGGCCGAACTCGGCACGACGCTGCCGGAGTTCGACCTCGGCGGCGGCTTCGGCATCGCCTACACGACCCAGGACGACCCCCGCACGCCGGAGGACCTGGCCCGCGAGATCGTCAAGATCGTCGACGACGAGGTCGCCGCGCTGGGCATCGAGCGGCCGGAGCTGTCGATCGAACCGGGCCGCGCCATCGCCGGTCCCTCGACGTTCACGCTGTACGAGGTCGGCACGACGAAGGACGTCCCGCTCGACGGCGGCGGCACGCGGCGCTACGTCGCGGTCGACGGCGGCATGAGTGACAACATCCGTCCGGCCCTCTACAGCGCCGACTACTCCGCGACCCTCGCCTCGCGGCCGTCCGACGCGCCGGCGGTGCTGAGCCGGGTCGTCGGCAAGCACTGCGAGTCCGGCGACATCGTGGTCAAGGACGAGTTCCTGCCCGCCGACGTCGCCCCGGGCGACCTGCTCGCGGTCCCGGCGACCGGCGCCTACGGCCGGTCGATGGCCAGCAACTACAACCACGTCCCGCGCGCGGCCGTCGTCGCGGTCCGCGAGGGCGAGGCCCGCCTCATCCTGCGCCGCGAGACCACCGACGACCTGCTCCGCCTCGACGTCCTCTGACGGAGCGTCTCAGCGCGATTCGCCTGTGGAAAGCCGTTTGCCGATCTTCCCATCCGTGGGGAAGGTGGGTGGTCAGCCATGGCCACACGCCCCACAATGGAAGGACGGTCGATGTGTCACTCATCCAAGGAGTCACGATGCGCGCGGTGGAACGCCGACGGATGTCGTACGACGACTACCTCGCCCTGCCCGAGTCGACGCGTGCGGAGTGGGTGGACGGAGAAGTCGTCGTGAACCCGCCGCCGAGCTACCACCATCAGCGGTCGTCACTGCGGATCGCTCGGATCCTGGAGGACGCCCTGCCGTCGCTCTTCGTCGTCGAGGCCGCCGGAATCCGTCTGCCCGGCAACCGGGAGCGCATCCCCGACATCATGGTGCTCGACCGTGAGCCGGAGGGGCCGTATGTCGACTATGCCGCGGTGCTGGTGGTGGAGATCCTCTCCCCGAGCACCCGGACCGAGGACACGGTGCGCAAGTCGGCGGAGTACCTGGCTGGCGACGTCGGCCAGTACTGGATCCTCGACCCTTCGGGGTACTGCCTCGACGTCCTGGCCGGTTCAGGGACCGAGTGGAAGCCGGTGGCCCGACTCGACGAGGTGACGCCTGAAGGTCGGGTCGAGGTCGGCCGGCATGGCGTGGTCGCCGTCGATCTGCGAGCCGTGTTGGGGCAGCCCGGACCATCCTGAGCCGACGACCTCCTCGCGCTCGACGTCTGCTGAGGGTCGCCTTCCTTCCAGATTTGCTGGCTTATCCACTGTTTCCGCAGGCGGATTCGGTGGATAACCCAGCAAATCTCGCGGTGGGGCGGGGAGCGCGGAGGGGCGTCGATAGGCTGTCGGGGTGAACGCCCACCACGATCGTCCTCTCCGGGTGGCCCTGCTCGGCTGCGGCGTCGTCGGCACGGAGGTGGCCCGACGGCTCACCCGTGACGCTGACGAGCTGGCCCGCCGTGTCGGGGCTCCGCTGGAGCTCGCCGGCATCGCCGTGCGCCGCGCAGGCGCCGAGCGCGACCTGCCCGGAGTGCCCGCCGACCTCTTCACCACCGACGCCGACGCCCTCGTGCGACGCGGCGACCTCGACCTCGTCGTGGAGGTGATGGGCGGGATCGACCCCGCGGGCGACCTCGTCCGCGCGGCCTTGGAGAACGGCGCGTCGGTGGTCACCGCGAACAAGGCGCTGCTGGCCGCCCGCGGCGCCGAGTTGTTCGAGGCCGCCGCGAAGGCCGAGCGCGACCTCTCCTTCGAGGCCGCCGTCGCCGGCGCCATCCCCATCGTCCGGCCGCTGCGCGAGTCGCTGGCCGGCGACCGCGTGCATCGCGTGCTGGGCATCGTCAACGGCACCACCAACTACATCCTCGACCAGATGACGACGCTCGGACAGAGCTTCGACGAGGCGCTGGCCGAGGCCCAGCGGCTCGGGTACGCCGAGGCCGACCCGACCGCCGACGTCGAGGGCCATGACGCCGCCGCGAAGGCCGCGCTGCTCGCAGGCCTGGCCTTCCACACGAACCTCACCCTCGACGACGTCTACTGCGAGGGCATCACGAAGGTCACCGCCGAGGCCGTGCGCTCGGCCACCGAGACCGGCAGCGTCGTCAAGCTGTTGGCCATCTGCGAGCAGACCGAGACCGACGACGGCGTCGCGGTGAGCGCGCGCGTGCATCCGGCGCTCGTCCCGCAGTCGCATCCGCTCGCCAGCGTGCGCGGCGCCTACAACGCCGTCTTCGTGGAGTCCGAGGCGGCCGGCGACCTCATGTTCTACGGCCAGGGCGCCGGGGGGGCGCCGACCGCGAGCGCGGTCCTCGGCGACCTCGTCGCGGCCGCCCGCAACCGCGTCGGCGGGGTGTGGGGCCCGGGCGAGACCTCGCACGCCGACGTCGAGCTGCTGCCCGTCGGCCGAGCGCTGACCCGCTACCACATGGACATCGACGTCGACGACCGCGCGGGCGTGCTGGCCTCCATCGCCCAGGAGTTCGCCCGCTTCGGCGTCTCCATCCAGACCATGCGTCAAGACGGCCGGGGCTCGGACGCCCGGCTCGTCATCGTGACCCACGAGGCCGAGGACGCCTCGCTGGCCGCCACGGTCGAGGTGCTGCGCGGCCTCGACGTCGTGCGCGACGTGACCTCAGTGCTGCGCGTCGAGGGAGGCAGCTGATGGCCACGCCATGGCGCGGAGTCGTGACCGAGTACCGCGAGCACATGCCGTTCGCGCCCGACGTGACGGCGGTGACCCTCGGCGAGGGCGGCACGCCGCTGATCCGCTCGGGCTGGCTGTCGGACTTGGTGAAGGGCGACGTCTATGTGAAGGTCGAGGGCCAGAACCCGACCGGCTCGTTCAAGGACCGCGGCATGACCGCCGCCATCACCGGAGCGGTCGCCGAGGGCGCCAAGGCGGTCGTCTGCGCCTCCACCGGCAACACCTCGGCGTCGATGACGGCCTACGCCGCCCACGCCGGACTCACCCCCATCGTCTTGGTGCCGCACGGCCGCATCTCGGCGGGCAAGATGGCCCAGGCCGTCATGCACGGCGCCGACATCATCGGCGTCAAGGGCAATTTCGACGACTGCCTCGACCTGTCGCGCGGGCTGGCGAAGAACTACCCGGTCGCGCTGGTCAACTCGGTCAACCCGCACCGCATCGAGGGCCAGAAGACCGCCTCCTTCGAGATCGTCGACGTGCTCGGCAAGGCTCCTGACATCCACGTGCTGCCGGTCGGCAACGCGGGCAACATCACCGCGTACTGGAAGGGCTTCGTCGAGTACGCCGACGCCGGGATCGCCGCGAGCCGCCCGCGCATGTGGGGCTTCCAGGCCGAGGGAGCCGCGCCCATCGTGCGGGGGCATATCGTGCCCGAGCCCGAGACGGTCGCGACTGCGATCCGCATCGGCAACCCCGCCTCGTGGACGCTCGCCGAGAACGCCCGCGACGAGTCCGGCGGTCTCATCGACATGGTCGCCGACGAGCAGATCCTGGCCGCCCAGCGCGACCTCGGCGCGAACGAGGGCGTCTTCGTCGAGCCCGGCTCGGCCACCGGCGTCGCCGGCCTGCTGGCGAAGGCGCGTGCGGGCGAGGTCGAACCCGGCCTGACCATCACGGTCACGGTCACCGGCCACGGCCTCAAGGACATCGACACGCCGTTGTCGCATCTCGGCGGGCTGACCGAGCTCGTCGTGGACAACGACATCGACGCGGCCGCCGACGCGGCGGGCCTGCGATGACCGTCCGCAGCGGCCCGGTCACGGTCCGCGTCCCGGCGACGAGCGCGAACCTCGGTCCCGGCTTCGACGCGCTCGGCCTCGCGCTCGACTTCCACGACGAGATCACGGTGGAGGCGACCGGCGCGGGCCTGTCGATCGAGGTGCTGGGCGAGGGGCAGGGCCAGGTGCCGCTGGACGAGACGCACCTCGTGGTCCGTTCGATGCTGGCCGCCTTCGACCTGCTGGGCGAGCGGCCGGCCGGACTGCGGCTGGCCTGCCGCAACGTCGTCCCGCACGGCCGCGGCCTCGGGTCGAGCGCGGCGGCCATCGTCGGCGGGATCGTCGCGGCGCGCGCGCTCGTCGGCGGCGAGGACCGTCTCGACGACCTCGCGCTGTTCCAGCTCGCCACCGACCTCGAGGGCCACCCCGACAACGTCGCGCCCGCGCTGTTCGGCGGCCTGACCATCTCCTGGGTCGACGGCGCGGCCGCCGCGACGCAGCGGCTCGACTGCCAGGTCCCGGTGACGGTGTTCGTGCCGCCGACGGCGGTCTCCACCGAACAGGCGCGCGGGCTGCTGCCCGAGACCGTCCCGCACGGCGACGCGGTGTTCAACACCGGCCGCGCCGCGCTGCTGGTCGCCGCGCTGCTGCACGCCCCGCACCGGCTCATCTCGGCGACCGAGGACCGGCTGCACCAGCCGTACCGCGCCGCCGCGATGCCCGACTCCTACCGCCTCGTCCGCAATCTGCGGGTCGAGGGCGTCCCCGCCGTCATCTCCGGCGCCGGGCCGACGGTGCTGGCCTTCGCGCAGGGGATCGACGAGGCGACGCCCGACGGCTGGGCGCGCCACCGGCTCGACGTCGCCGAGCGCGGCGCGACGGTTCTGTTAGGCTGACCGACGCCGGAGTCGAGACACTCCCCCCGGCCCGCCACGAGCCCTCCGTCGGGAGCGCTCACTCTGACCGCCGTCGCGCGGATGTGGCGAGACCACCGCCTGCAAGGGAATATCTGTGACTGACAGCACCACGACTCAGCCCGAGTCGACCGAGTCCACGTCCGCGACCGTCGAGAGCGCTGAGTCCGCTCCGGCGCGTCCCGCCCGCAAGCGCGGCGGCGGCCTGGGCGGCAAGGTGATCGCCGAACTGCAGGAGATCGCGAACGAGCTCGGCATCGAGGGCGTGAGCTCGATGCGCAAGGGCGCGCTGATCGACGCCATCAAGGCCGCGCGCGGCGAGGCCCCGGCCGAGCCGAAGGCCGCCGCGCCGAAGAAGAAGGCGGCGACGAAGGCCGACCGGCCCGCCGAGCAGGTCGAGGGCCAGGAGGCGCTCCCGGTCGCCGAGGCGCCGGCCGAGCCGGTGCGGACCGAGCCGAAGAACGACGCGCCGCAGCAGAAGTCCGAGGGCGGCAAGCCAAAGGGCCAGCGTCAGCGCGGCCAGAAGAACCAGGCCGCCAAGGCCGACGGCCAGAAGTCCGAGGGCAAGGACAAGCCCGCCGAGCAGCAGGGCGAGAAGAAGCCCCAGCAGCAGGGCGGCCAGGGCCAGAACCAGTCCGGCAAGCAGCAGGGCGGCCAGCAGGACAAGGGCCAGAACAACCAGGGCGGCCAGAACAACCAGAACGCTCAGAACGCTCAGAACAACCAGCAGGGGCAGGGGCAGGGCGACGACGACCCGAACGGCCGCCGCCGCAACCGCCGCGGCCGCGGCCGTGCGCGCGGCGACGACCTGCAGGTGGCCGAGGACGACGTGCTGGTGCCCGCCGCCGGCATCGTCGACATCCTCGACAACTACGCCTTCGTCCGCACCACCGGCTATCTGCCGAGCGAGAACGACGTCTACGTGTCGCTGTCGATGGTCCGCAAGTGGGGGCTGCGCCACGGCGACGCCGTCGTCGGCCAGGTGCGCCAGCCGCGCGAGGGCGAGCGCAAGGAGAAGTTCAACCCGATGGTCCGGGTCGACTCGGTCAACGGCATGACCTTGGAGGAGGCCAAGCAGCGTCCGGCCTACGACGAGCTGACGCCGGTGTTCGCGAGCGAGCGGATCCGTCTGTCCGCCGCCGGGACCGAGACCGGGCGCCTGCTCGACCTCGTCGCCCCGGTCGGCAAGGGCCAGCGCGGCCTGATCGTCGCCCCGCCGGCCTCCGGCGCCACCACGCTGCTGCGCGAGACCGCCGCCGCGATCGCCGCCGGCGCCCCCGAGTGCCACCTCATGATCGTGCTGATCGACAGCCGTCCGGAGGAGGTCACCGAGTTCCAGCGCACCGTCAAGGGCGAGGTCGTCGCGTCGTCCTTCGACCGTCCCGTCGGCGACCACCGCACGGTGGCCGAGCTGGCCGTCGAGCGGGCCAAGCGCCTCGTCGAGCTGGGCCACGACGTCGTGGTGCTGGTCGACGGGCTCACCCGTCTGGGCCGCGCCGCCCACCAGGCGTCGGCGCACCAGGGCCGGGTCTCGCTCGACAGCGTCGACGTGTCGGCGCTGGCCACGCCCGCGCGCGTGCTCGGCGCGGGCCGCGACCTGGAGGACGGCGGCTCGCTGACCGTGTTCGCCACGGCGCTGACCGAGAGCGGCTCGGCGCTCGACGACCTGATCCTGGCCGAGCTGACGGGCGTCGCGACCTCGCAGGTCCGGCTCGACGGCGCGGCCGCCGCCCAGCGCGCCTTCCCGGCGATCGACGTGCTCGCCTCGGCCGCCCGCCGCGACGACCTCCTGCTGTCGGCCGAGGAGCAGCAGCAGGCCGCGGACCTCCGCGCGAAGGCCGCCGCCTCCCGCTGAGCCTCCCGTCCTTCCCAGATTTGCGCCGCGTTCAACCGAATCCTCCACGGGAAACGGTTGAACTTGGCGCAAATCTGGGAAAGGGGCGAGTCAAAACGCGTAGGGTGAGCCCATGACCACTGCCTTCGACTTCACCGCCACGGCCATCGACGGGGCCGAGCGGGCGCTCGCCGACTACCGGGGGCGGGTGCTGCTCGTCGTCAACACCGCCACGAAGTGCGGCTTCACCCCTCAGCTCGCCGGTCTGGAGGAGCTGTACAAGACCTACGTCGACCAGGGCCTCGTCGTCCTCGGCTTCCCCTGCGACCAGTTCATGCACCAGAACCCGGGCGACGACGAGGAGACCGCGACCTTCTGCGAGCGCAACTACGGCGTGACCTTCCCGATGTTCAGCGTCGTCGACGTCAACGGCTCTGACGCGCACCCGCTGTACCAGTGGCTCAAGTCCGAGAAGAAGGGCCTGCTCGGCGGCGCGGTCAAGTGGAACTTCACCAAGTTCCTCGTCGGCCGCGACGGCCAGGTCGTCAAGCGCTACGGCTCCAACGTCGAGCCCGAGGCCATCGCCGCCGACATCGAGGCGCAACTCGCCGCCTGATCGCCGACCCGATGTGGGTTCGCCGGAGCCGCCTGGCAGACTAGGGCGCCGGTTCTGGTTCACGCGGCGCACCGGCGACGCGACCCAGATCATCGAGAGGACACCATGAAGAGCGACATCCACCCCACCTACGTGGAGACCCAGGTCACCTGCACCTGCGGCAACAGCTTCACGACGCGCAGCACTTCCGAGGACGGCGTCATCCGCGCCGACGTGTGCTCGGCCTGCCACCCCTTCTACACGGGCAAGCAGAAGATCCTCGACACCGGCGGACGTGTCGCCCGGTTCGAGAAGCGCTACGGCAAGAGGAAGTAGCGACGCCCACGACGCCGGCCGCCTCCCTGCCAGGGGAGGGGTCGGCGTCGTCGTCTCTCCGCCTCCGCCCGCCGCCGAAGGAGTCCCATGTTCGAGGCCGTCACCGCCCTGCTCGCCGAGCACGCCGACCTGGAGCGCCAGCTCGCCGACCCCGCCGTCCACGCCGACCCGTCGCGCGCCAAACGGGTCGGCCAGCGCTACGCCGAGCTGACCGGGATCGTGAAGGCCCACCAGGCGTGGCGGGAGGCCACGGACGACCTGGAGGCGGCCCGCGAGCTGGAGCTGGCCGAGGAGGCCGCCGAGCTGGAGCCGCGCCTGGCCGAGCTGACCGAGCGGCTGCAACGGCTGCTCGCCCCGCGCGACCCCGCCGACGGCAAGGACGTCATCCTCGAGGTCAAGGGCGGCGAGGGCGGCGACGAGGCGGCGCTGTTCGCCGGCGACCTGCTGCGCATGTACCTGCGCTTCGCCGAGCGGCGCGGCTGGAAGGTCGAGATCCTCGACGCCGCCGAGACCGCGCTCGGCGGCTACAAGTCGGTCACCGCCGCGGTCAAGGCGGGCCGTGCGGCCGACCCCGACGAGGCGCCCTACGCGACGCTCAAATTCGAGGGAGGCGTGCACCGCGTCCAGCGCGTCCCGGTCACCGAGTCGCAAGGGCGCGTGCACACCTCGGCCGCGGGGGTGCTGGTGCTGCCCGAGGCCGAGGAGGTCGACGTCCAGATCCACGAGGGCGACCTGCGGATCGACGTCTTCCGCTCCTCCGGTCCGGGCGGGCAGAGCGTCAACACGACCGACTCGGCGGTGCGGATCACCCATGCGCCGACGGGCATCGTGGTCAGCTGTCAGAACGAGAAGAGCCAGCTGCAGAACAAGGAGCAGGCGTTGCGCATCCTGCGCGCCCGGCTGCTGGAGGCCGCCCAGGCCGAGGCCGACGCCGAGGCGTCCGACGCGCGCCGCTCCCAGGTGCGCACGGTGGACCGGTCCGAGCGGGTCCGCACCTACAACTTCCCGGAGAACCGGATCTCCGACCACCGCACCGGCTTCAAGGCCTACAACCTCGACGCGGTCATGGACGGCGCCCTCGACGACGTGATCGCCTCGCTGACCGAGGCCGACCTCGCCGAACGGCTGGCCGCCGCAGGACAGGTGAGCGGCCGGTGAGCGGCGTGCGGACCCAGGCCGAGCGGCTGATCGCCGAGGCCGTCGAGACGCTGAGCGCGGCGGGCGTCCCCTCGCCCGAGGTCGACGCCGAGCTGTTGCTCAGCCACGTCACGGGCACGCCGCGCGCCCTGGTGCGCCGTGCGCCGGTGCAGCAGCCGCAGCGCGCGGTCTATCTGGAGATGATCGCCGCCCGCGCCCGCCGGGTGCCGTTGCAGCACATCACCGGCGTCGCCTCCTTCCGCCACGTCGACGTCGAGGTCGGGCCCGGGGTGTTCGTCCCGCGTCCGGAGACCGAGGTGATGACCGGCTGGGTCATCGACCAGGTCAAGGGCGACGACGCGCCGGTCGTGGTCGAGCTGTGCGCCGGCTCCGGAGCGATCAGCCTCAGCGTCGTCCACGAGGTCCCGCGCGCCCGCGTCCACGCCGTCGAGCTGGACGAGAAGGCGCACGCCTGGGCGCTGCGCAACCTCGACGAGGCGGGCGTCGACCTGCGCCAGGGCGACATGGCCGACGCCTTCGCCGACCTCGACGGCACCGTCGACGCGGTGGTCGCGAACCCGCCCTACATCCCGCTCGGCGCGTGGGAGAGCGTCGCCCCGGAGGCCCGTGACCACGACCCCGCGCTCGCGTTGTGGTCGGGCGAGGACGGCCTCGACGCGATGCGCGTGGTCGAGCAGGCGGCCTGGCGTCTGCTGCGTCCCGGCGGCGTCGTGGCCGCCGAGCACGCCGACGCCCAGGGGGAGTCGGCGCCGCAGGTGTTCGCGCCCCGGTGGAGCGAGGTCCGCGACCACCCCGACCTGGCGGGCCGGCCGCGTTTCGTCACGGCGCGCCGACCCTGAGCGTGGTTCCGCGGGAACGATTTGACGTGAGGCCGTGACTCAACCATCCTAGGCTCGTTGTGAACTGCGTCACCGAACACGTTACGGTGACGTTGCCCGAACTCGGCGTGAAGATGAATGAGGTCGCATGACGATGCAAGCAGAGGGGGCTCCGAAACGGAGTCTCGCCTCGCGGATGGGCGGCTTCGGCTCGTCGATGCGGGGCAAATTCCTCGATGGGGTCGACACCTTCGGTGCGATGGCGATCCTCGCCGTGGGCTCGCTGCGGTTCCTCTCGACCGACATCATCGGCCGCAAGTTCTCCTGGCGTGAGTTCTTCGACCAGTGCTGGTTCATGACCCGGGTGGCCTTCCTGCCCACGGTGCTCGTGGCCATCCCGTTCGGCATCATCATCGCCGTCCAGGTCGGCGCGGTCGCCCAGCAGATCGGCGCGGTGAGCTTCACCGGCGCGGTCAACGGCATCGGCATCCTGCGCCAGGCGGCCCCGCTGGTCACCTCGCTGCTCATGGCCGGCGCGGTCGGCTCGGCCATCTGCGCCCAGCTCGGCGCCCAGACCGTCCGCGAGGAGGTCGACGCGATGAAGGTCATGGGCCTCAACCCGGTCCAGCGCATCGTCGCCCCGCGCGTCGCCGCCGCGATGGTCGTCGGCTTCGTGCTCAACATCGTCGTCGCGGTCACCGCGATGATGACCGGCTACATCCTCAACGTCGGCGGCGGGCTGGTCAGCTCCGGCGCCTACCTGCAGTCCTTCGTCTCCTTCGCCCAGCCGACCGACCTGCTGCTCGCCGAGGGCAAAGCGGTGCTGTTCGGCTTCCTCGCCACCATCGTCGCCGCGCACAAGGGCCTCAACGCCAAGGGCGGGCCGAAGGGCGTGGCCGACGCGGTCAACCAATGCGTCGTGATCGCCGTCATCGTCTTGTCGGTGGTCAACGTCGCCATCACCCAGGGGTACGTCATGCTCGTTCCGACGAGGATCGCATGAGCGGGCGCGCGCAGGCCGTGCTCGACAGCGGCCACGACAAGCTCGCCTCGCTCGGCACCTTCACCACGTTCGTGCTACGCACGTTCGCGGCGGTGCCGGGAACGATCCGCAACTATCGCGCCGAGACCTTCCGCATCCTGCTCGACATCAGTTGGGGCACCGGCGCGATCCTCGTCGGCGGCGGCACGATCGGCGTCATGGTGCTGCTGGCCCTCGCGGCCGGCAGCTCGCTCGGCATCGAGGGCTTCAACGGACTGGAGACCATCGGCCTGGCGCCGCTGACCGGCTTCGTCTCGGCGGTGGTCAACACCCGTGAGCTGGCCCCGCTGGTCGCCGCCCTCGCGCTCGCCGCGCAGGTCGGCTGCCGCTACACCGCGCAGCTCGGCTCGATGCGCACCAGCGAGGAGATCGACGCGCTCAGCGTCATGGCGGTCCCTGCCATCCCCTACCTGGTCACCACCCGGGTGATCGCCACCATGATGGCCATCCTGCCGCTGTACATGATCGGCCTGGCCGGCTCCTACCTCGCCTCGCAGGCGGCGGTCACGATGCTGTTCGGCCAGCCGCCGGGCACCTACGAGCACTACTTCGGCACGTTCATGGCCGTCTCCGACGTGGTTCTGTCGGTGGTGAAGATCGTGATCTTCTCGGTCGTCGTGGCGATCATCCACTGCTGGTACGGCTTCATGGCCTCCGGCGGCGCGGAGGGCGTCGGCGAGGCGACGGGCAAGGCGATCCGTGCCAGCATCGTGACGGTCGTCGTGCTCAACATGATCATGACCTTGGTTTTCTGGGGCAGCGACCCCGGCGTCCGGATTTCGGGGTGACAGCATGAGCGCGACTCTTATCTCTCGTGATCTGGGCGAGAAGGGCGGGATGCTCGCCGCCCGCGGCATCGCCACGCTGATCGTCCTGGCGCTGGCCGGCGGCCTGCTGCTGGCGGTCAACGGCGGCCTGTTCAGCAAGCAGGTCGAGGTCAACGCCACCGTCGACGACATCGGCGGCGCGCTGGTGGTCGGCAACGACGTCAAGATCCGCGGCAACATCATCGGCCGGGTCTCGTCGATCGAGCCCCACGACGACGGCGTCCGCCTGGGTCTGGCCCTCGACCCCGAGGAGACGGAGAAGCTGTCGAAGAACGTCACCGCGCGCATCCTGCCGGCCACGATCTTCGGGACCTCCTTCGTCGACCTGGTCCCGCCGGAGCAGCCGCACGGAAAGCTGAAGGCGGGCGAGACGATCAAGCAGGACGACACGACCGAGACCCGCGAGCTCCAAGACGCCCTCGACACCAGCTACGAGATCCTGACGGCCGTCGAGCCCGCCCGCCTCTCCGCGACGCTCGGCGCCTTCGCCGAGGCCCTCGACGGTCGCGGCGAGTCCATCGGCGACACGATCGTCACGCTGAACGACTATCTGGTCCGGTTGGAGCCGCAGCTGCCGAAGGTCCAGCAGGATCTGCAGCTGCTCGCCCAGAACTTGAACACCATCGCAGCTGTTGCCCCCGACCTGCTCGACGCCTTGGAGAACTCCTTCGTGACGACACGGACCATCGTCGAGCGTCAGGACGACCTGGCCGCCATCCTCACCGGCGGCGCGGCGCTGACCGGCGAGGCGAACCGCCTGGTGGCCGACAACCACGACGCCTTGGTCAAGGCGCTCACCCAGTCGCGGCCGATCGTCAACACCATGTACGAGACCCGCACGGGCCTCGGCGCGACCTTCGACTCGCTGGTCGAGCTGGCGACGAACGCGCAGGCGGCCATCGTCGACCCCGACGACGGGGGGAGCAAGGGCGGCTACCTCGACACCCAGGTCGACATCGAGCTGGTGCCCGAGCCGCCGTTCTACACAGCGGCCGACTGCGCGGTGTACGGACCGTCGGCCTATCAGGCCTACGCCGACAACTGCGGCGACGCGGCGTCGGCCGAGGCGACGGCGACGGACGACGCCGCGTTGGTCGCCGAGATCCAGGGCATCATGGCGCAACTCGAATCGGTCGCGGCGGCCGATCCCAACGGCTTGGGCGACCTGATGACGCGCGGCTTCGTCGGAGGTGAGGGACAGTGAACTACGGCGTCCGGATCAAATTCACCATCTTCGCGGTCATCGCGGTGATGCTGATGGTCATCATCTACAACACGATGGCCAACAGCGTCGGCGGCGAGGTGAAGAACTACACGGCCGAGTTCACCTCGGTCTCCGGCCTGCGCGAAGGCGACGACGTGCGGGCCGCCGGCGTGCGGGTCGGCCGCGTCGAGAACATCGAGCTGTCCAAGAGCAACAGGGCCAAGGTCGAGTTCACGCTCGGCGAGGGCCAGAGCATCACCGACACGACCGTCATCAAGGTCAAGTACCAGAACTTGCTCGGCCAGCGGTACCTCTCGCTCGACCCGTCGGAGAACACCGACGCCCAGGGCAAGAAGCTCGACCCCGACAAGCTCATCACCGCCAGTCAGAAGATCGCGGGCACCGAGGAGAATCAGACCGACCCGGGCTTCGACCTGACGATGCTGCTCAACGGCTTCGAGCCGCTGTTCGAGACCTTGCAGCCATCGGCGGTCAACGAGTTGGCCACCTCGGTCGTCTCGGTCCTGCAGGGCGAGGGCGGCACCGTCGAGTCGCTGCTGGAGCAGACGGCGATCCTCACCCAAGACCTGGCGAACAAGGACCAGGTGATCGGCGAGGTGCTCACCAACCTCACGCCGGTGCTGCAGAACCTCTCGGCGCAGGAGGCCAACTTCAACGCCACGGTCGACCAGTTGAGTTCGCTCATGGCCGGCTTGGCTGCCGAGCGGGAGACCATCACCGGGGCGATCGACGGCGTGTCGGCGCTGGCGCAGGCCACGGCCAGCCTCACCGCCGAGCTGCGGACCACGGTCCCGTCCACGGTCGCCTCGGTGCGCGCCGCAGCCGAGACGCTGGTGGGTCATCAGGCGGCGCTCGACCAGCTCTTCGAAGCCGCGCCCGACGGCTTCGACTCCTTCACCCGACCCACCAACACCGGTACCTGGCTGAACATGTACATCTGCGTGCTCGGACTCGAAGGACTGCCGAGCATCCTGGGCGGCACTCTCGACCCGCTGCCGCCGACGGCCGACCCGCTGGACCCGAATGCCTTCCACTCGGAGACGTGCTCATGAGACTCTTCACCTACCTCAAGAACGAGCCGCGCAAGGTCGGCTTGATGGGCGTCGTCGGGGTCGTGCTCCTCGGCCTGCTCGTGCTGATGATGAGCACGGTGAGCTTCGGCAAGCAGAAGGTCACCGCCTATCTGGAGCACACGGCGGGCCTGCGCACCGGCGAGGAGGTGCAGGTCGCGGGCGTCGGCGTCGGCGACGTGACCAGCATCGAGTTGACCAAGGACGCGGTCAAGGTCGAGTTCACGATGGACAAGGACATCAAGCTCGGCTCGACCACCTCCCTCGCGGTCAAGGTCGCCACGCTGCTCGGAACCCACTATCTCGACATCACCCCGTCGGGTCCGGGCGAGCTCAAAGACAAGACCATCCCGGTCGAGCGGACCAAGGTCCCTTACAACCTGCAAGACGTGATCGAGGGCGGCCACGACCAGCTCGACGAACTCGACGAGCAGAAACTCGCTGACGCGATGGGCGTGGTCGGCGAGGTGCTGGGCCAGACCCCCGAGGAGGCGCAGGCGGCTATCGAGGGCGTCTCGGCGCTCTCCCAGGCGGCCGTGGCGCGGACCGAGCAGATGCAGGCGCTGCTCGACGCCTCGGGCACCTTCACCGGACAGCTGAACGGCCAGACCGACGAGATCATGGTGCTGTTGGAGGAGTCGTCCACCGTGTTGGAGCACTTGGTCTCGCGTCAGCAGGCCATTGACTCGCTGCTGGTCGACGCGCAGGCCCTGGCCACCCAGGTCAACGGCATCATCGGCGACGTCTCCGGCGACCTCGAACCGCTGATGACCAACCTCACCGCCTCGCTCGACCACCTTTGGGAAGTGCGGAACTCGATCATGACCACTTTGGAGAGCCTGTCGGATATGACGGTCTATCTGGCCAACGCCTCAGGCAACGGCCCCTGGGTCGACCTGAACGTGCCGAGCCTGCTGCCCGACACCTGCACGGTGGGGGCGGTGTGCGAATGAGCACCTCACGGATCGCCCGACTGCTGGCCCTGGCGCTGCTGCTGCCCTTGCTCGGCGGCTGCCTGACCCAGTCCGACAAGAAGATCACGCTGCAGTTCGAGGACGCCACGGGCCTGTTCCGCGGCAACGATGTCGGCATCCGCGGCGTCCCGGTGGGCGAGGTCACCAAGATCACGCCATCCGGTGACCATGTCAACGTCGAGATCGTCATCCACGACGACGTCAAGCTCCCCCAGGACGTCGGCGCGGTCGTCGTCTCGCGCTCGGTGGCGACCGACCGCTACATCGAGATGACGCCGGCCTACGTCTCCGGTCCCGAGATCAAGGACGGCGCCACCATCGGCGTCGACCGCACCAAGACGCCGGTCGAGTTCGAGGAACTGCTCGAGACGCTCGAGAACCTCTCGGGCGCCCTCGGCGCGCCGGAAGGTGCGCCGGAGGGGACCAAGGGCCCGCTGCACGACCTGTTGGCCGCGTCGGCCGCGAACTTCGAGGGCCGCGGCGCCCAGATCAACTCCACGCTGTCCGATCTCGCCGACGTGTTGGTCGCGCTGACCGGCATGACGCCCGCTGTCGAGACGAACCTGACCAACATCGACCAGCTCACCGCGACGCTGGCCAGCCACGACGCGTTGATCCGCGACTTCTCGACCAACGTCACCAACGCTGTGGTCATGCTCGACGGTCAGTCCGCGCAGATCGAGTCCACTTTCGACGCGCTCGCGGCGATGCTGCAGGCGGTCGCCGACCTGTCGGCCCAGCACAAGGTCGAGCTGGGCAGCCAGATGGAGGACTTCGTCGCGCTGTCCAACGAGTTGATGGCGCACGAGGAGCAGATCACCCAGCTGTTGGAGGCCGGACCGCTGCTCACGCAGAACCTGGACCGCGCCATCGACAACGAGGGGCGCATGTACTTCTTCACGCGGCTCGAGGACCTCGCGAACACCGAGGAGTTGTGCCGGGCGCTCTTCGCCCAGGCCCCGGCTCCGCTCAACACGGGCGCCGACCTCGTCTGCCCCAACGCCACGCTCGTCGACTTGTTTGCTCTGCTGAACGTTCTCGGAGGTCTCTCGTGAAGCGCACACAGCTCCTGGCCGGAGCGTTGACGGCGGGGCTCCTGACCGTCAGCGCCTGCGGCCCGTCGGCGCAGGACCTGCCCCTTCCCGGAAGCTCGCAGCCGGGCGAGACCTATGAGGTCACCGCCACCTTCGACGATGCGCTCAACCTCGCCGACGGCGCCCCGGTCAAGGTCAACGGCCTGCCGATCGGGCGTGTCAGCGAGATCACGGTCAAGGACTTCCAAGCGGTCGTCACGATGGACATCGCGAAGGAGCAGAAGATCAGCAAGGGCGCCGACTTCCGCCTGCGCGCCACCACGGTGCTCGGCGAGCTCTTCGTCGACATCGTCGAAGATCCTGCGGCCACGGGCGAGTTGAAGGACGGTGCCGCAGTCGCCGACGACTTCACCGACTCGGCGCCGACCGTCGAAGACACCCTCTCGGCGGCTTCGATGTTCGTCAACGGCGGCGGCCTGGGGCAGATCCAGACCATCGTCGACGAGGCGAACCTCGTGGTCGGCGGTCGCGAGGACGTCATCCGCGACCTGCTGCACCGGTTGACCAGCACGACGATGAGCGTCAACGCCATGAGCGGCGACATCGACGCCGCTCTCACGGCGATCAACGAGGCGTCGCTGGTCATCGACAGCCGTCAGGACACGATCAACCGCGCGTTGACCGAGATCAGGCCGGCGGCGGCGGTGCTGCAGGAGAACACCGACGAGCTGGTCACGCTGCTGACCTCGGTCTCGGACTTCAGCGGCGTGCTGATCCCGACCATCGACGCCACGCGCGACGACATCCAGGCCATCGTGGCCGAGGCGGGCCCGATCTTCGCCGAGGTGGCCGCCACGGCGCCGCGACTCGACGCAGGGGTGCAGCAGGTCCTCGGCTTCGTCGAGAAGCTCGACAACGCGGGCGTGCCGGGCTACTACCTGAACACCTATCTGCACCTGGACGTCAGCTCCTTGACCGAAGAGGGCGCATTGGGCGACGGCGGCATCGCCGGGCTCGAGATCACCGAGTCGCTCGTGCCGATCCTCCAGGCGATCCTGTTGGCCGGCGGCGACCTGAGCGCCATCTTCAACTCAGCCAGCGTGGCTTCCGGCACAGGAGACACGACCCCGCTGCCTGCCGCGCAGCCCGAAGCCGCGTCGGCCGACCCGTCAGTCCCCGACGCTGGACAGGAGAGTTCGTCCTCGGGTCTCACCGACCTGTTCGGCACGGTCCTTGGAGGTTCCCAGTGAAGCGACTCCCACTGAAACTCGTCGTCGCGGCGCTTGGCCTCGCCCTGGTGTTCGTGCTGACGGCGGTGTACATCTACCAGGAGTTCCTGGGCGGGTCCATCGCTCAGCGTCCGGCCGAGATCACCGTGAAGATGGACGAGACGGGCGGCCTCTTCGAGCGCTCGTCGGTCACCTATCGCGGCGTCAACGTCGGCCAGGTGAAGGAGATCGTCAGCACCGAGGACGGCGTCGAGGCCACCCTCGCGCTCGATCCGGGCGTGGAGGTGCCGAAGTCGTCCAAGGCGGTGGTGCGCAACCTCTCCCCGGCGGGCGAGCAGTTCATCGACCTGCAGCCGGAGAGCGCGAAGGGCCCGTTCTTCAAGGACGGCGACGCCGTCACGGAGGCGGCGGAGACGCCGACCACGGTGGCCGAGTCCTTCCACGCGGTCGACACGCTGATGTCGCAGGTCGAGCCGGCGGACCTGAAGGTGACGCTCGACGAGTTGAGTGCGGCCTTCAGCAACCCCGACGACCTCGCCACGATCGTCACCTCGGGCCAGCAGATCCTCACGACGCTCGACACCTATTGGCCCGAGACCGAGCGGATCATCAACAACTCGAACACGGTGTTGCAGACGGGTGCGGCCATCGAGCCGCAACTGCGCTCGCTCGCCCCGGCGTCCAAACGCCTGACCGCGTGGCTGGCCGCCTACGACCCGAAGGCGCGGACGCTGCTCGCGCAGACGCCCGCCCAGATCGAGGAGTTGCGTTCCTTCACTGCGGTCGTCGGACTGCGCCTGCCGTCGGTGTTGACCGAGATGGGCGAGTTCACCGATATGACGCTGCCGTACCGCCCGCACCTGTGGTCGTTCCTCTCCGAGGTGCCGAGCGGATTCGCGAAGTTCGCCTCCACGGTGCGCGATGACGACGGCGACGGCCAGGCGTCGTTGTACACGGTCATGTACACCGACCTGTCGCTGGCGCCGGAGGTGGAGACGGTCTGCCAGTACGTGCCGTACGGCCCGACCAACCCCGATCCTGCCTACGTGCGGGCCGATGGCGAGCGTCTCATCGACACGACGCGCGGCTGCTCGCCGGACTTCATCCGTCAGCAGCGGGGTTCGGCGCACGCGCCCGGCCCGGTCGCTCGATGAGCCGTCTGCCGTCCTTCAACCGGCCCGCGATCGACATCGCGGGCCGGCTGAAGCGACAGGACCAGTCGCCCCTGACGATCGGTCTGGCCGGCGCCGTGGCGGTGCTGCTCGTCGCACTGTTGATCGTGCTGTGGCAGTGGCGATCCGACGCGGTGCGCTACCACGCCGAGAACGACGCGCGCGAGGTCGCCGTGGAGCGGGCCGAGGCGCTGCTCACCTGGAAGTCGTCGTCGATCGACGCCGACCACGAGTGGATGGAGGACGGCGCCACCGAGAAGTTCCAGAAGGACTACGCCGGGACGGTGGGCCAGCTCAAAGAGAGCTATGAGTCGATCGACGCGTCGTCCAGCGGCGATGTCCTGGCGTCCTCGCCCAAGGCGACGTCCGGCAAGAAGGTCGATGTGACGGTCTTCCTGCTGCAGAGCGGTCTTCAGGGCGTCTCCGGCGAGCAGAAGTGCGTGCTGACGTCGATGGACCTGGCCATGGTGCGTGAGAGCGGCGACTGGTTGCTCGACGAGGTGAGCACGGCGGGATCGCCGATCAACGTGGCCTGCTGACGCGCGGCGACGCCAGCTAGTCTGCCGACCATGTGGGGAGATCTCGCGCTGGTAGCAACGGCCGTCGCCTTCGGGGTCGGCTCGTCGCTGTTGCCGATGCTTCTCAACGCCGAGGCGTACGTCGTGCTGCTCGGCACGCTCACGTCGAGCGAGGTCTTCTTATTCTGGCTCGTGGTGGCGCTGAGCGTGGGCACCATGCTCGGCAAGGTGGTCGTCTTCGACCTCGTCCGCAAGGGGCGGCAGAAGCTCACCCGGAAGGAGCGCAAGCCGTCGTCGCGCCGTGTGGTGATGGCGGCGCGACGGGTGAACGACGTCCTGCTGGGCCTGCTCGACCACCGCCACCTCGGCGGCGCCACCGTGTTCGCCTCGTCGGCCTTCATGATGCCGCCGCTGGCCGTCGTCACGGTCCTGGCCGGCGCCTCCCGTCAGCCGATGTGGTTGTTCGCCCTCATGGTCTTCGTCGGCCGCACGCTCCAGTACCTCGCCATCGCCTTCCTTCTCCACCACGTGTTCTGAAAGGTCACGGGCTCACCGCCGGAAAAGTCACGCGGTAGGCTCGGCGGCGATATGAGCACCGTGTACGACGGTCGCGAGCCCGGGGCGGGACGCGACGAGGGAGTCGAGGCCGCCCTGGCGGCATTGCGCGGCGGCGCGCTCGCGGTCCTGCCGACCGACACCGTCTACGGCCTGGCCGCCGACGCCTTCAACCCGGCGGCCGTCCAGCGGTTGCTCGACGCCAAGGGCCGCGACCGGACCATGCCGCCGCCGGTGCTCGTCGCCGAGCCCGCGACGCTCGCCGCGCTGGCGGCGCAGGTGCCCGCCTGGCTGCGCGACATGACCGCCGAGTTGTGGCCGGGCCCGCTCACGGTGATCTGTCGTCAGCAGCCGTCGCTGAACTGGGACCTGGGGGAGACCCGCCAGACCGTCGCAGTCCGGGTGCCCGACGACGACATCGCCCGGGCCGTGCTGCGCAAGACCGGACCCCTCGCGGTCAGCAGTGCCAACCGCACCGGCGGTCCGGCCGCCACCACGGTGGACGAGGCCCGCGAGCAGTTGGGCGAGTCGGTCGAGGTCTACCTCGACGGCGGTCCGTCGCGGAGCGGCGTCCCCTCGACGATCCTCGACCTCGCCTCCGCCACGCCGAGGATCCTGCGCGCCGGAGCGGTGAGGCTCGACGAGCTCCACCGATTCAACAACACGGTCGAGGACGCGACCCGTGCGTGAGTACGCGGCGATCCTCGGCATCGCCATCGGCGTCACGTACCTCTTGGCGTCGATCGCCCGCCTTGTCGCGGTGCGGCTCGGCGCCCAGGCGCGGGTGCGCGCCCGTGACGTGCATGCCATCCCCATTCCGTACTTCGGCGGGCCGGCCATGCTCGGCGGCCTCTTCGCCGCACTGCTCGTGGCCGAGCGCATGCCCTTCCTCGGCGCCGCCGACCCCACGGTATTCCGAGACGTCCGCGCGATCCTGTTCGGCGGTGCGATCATCTGCGTCGTCGGCGTCATCGACGACCTCCTCGAGCTCGACGCGCTGACGAAGTTCGCCGGACAGGTGCTCGCCGCCGTCACGGTGGTGGCCCTCGGCGTGCAGTTCATCTATCTGCCGCTGCCGGGCACCTTCATCGGTCTCGACCAGGTCCAGGCGATGCTGTTGACGGTCTTCCTCGTCGTCGGCACCGCCAACGCGGTCAACTTCGTGGACGGCCTCGACGGCCTGGCCGCGGGCATCGTGGCCATCGGCGCGGTGGCCTTCTTCGTCTTCGCCTTCGTGCTGGCGGTGGAGAACGGCGAGACGCGCGCGATGGCCGCCGCGATGTTGATGATCTCGCTCGCGGGAGTGTGCGTCGGCATCCTGCCGCACAATTTCTATCCGGCGAAGATGTTCATCGGGGACTCCGGCTCGATGCTGATCGGCTTCGTCATGGCCTGCGGCTCGATCAGCCTCACCGGCCAGTTCCCGCCGAGCAGCCTCGCCCAGGGCATCGGCGAGGCGGACGCGAGCTTCCTGCCGACCCTGTTGCCGGTGATCCTGCCGTTCATGGTGCTGGCGATCCCCTTCGTCGACATGCTGCTCGCGGTCGTGCGGCGCACCCGTGACGGCCGCTCGCCGTTCAGCCCCGACAAAGCCCATCTGCACCACCGGCTGTTGCAGATGGGGCATTCGCATCCCCAGGCCGTCTTGTCGATGTACGCCGTCGCCGGGCTGGTGGCCTTCGGCAGCGTCGTCTCGAGCCTGCTCAGCGGCTGGGAGCTGCTCGTGTCGGTCGTCACGCTGTGCGTGCTCACCGCCGTCGCCATCGTGCTCGCTCCCAAGGTCAGCTCCCGCTTGGGCCCGTAGCCGCACGGCCATGACAGGATCGACGGATGCGGATCATGCGTCGTGTCTTCTGGCCGAGCCTTGCGGTGGCGGTCGTCGTCTGCGTGCTCGCCGCGGTCCTCGGAGGGCGCGAGGGGTTCTGGGGGGCGCTCGTGGGCGGCGTGCTCGTGCTCGCCTTCTTGGGCTCCAGCCCCGGCCTGCTCGAGCCGGTGGCCAAGGCCCACCCGTCGGCCTCGCTGCCGGTCGCGCTGGTCTTCTTCACGGTCAAGGCGGTGATCGCGATCGTGCTGTTGCTGCTCCTGCTCGACCCCGACGGACTCGGCGCCCACGTCGAGGCGCGTGGCCTCGCGGCGGCGATGGTGGTCGTCGCGTTGGCGTGGGTCGCCTTGTACACGCTGGCGTTCCGACGCTCTCGGACGTTGCTGTACGACCTCGACGAAACGTGACTGTGACCTGGGTTTCGTCTCGTCGACCACGCCTGATAGCCTTCCGGCAGCGACCCGGAGGTTCATCCGCCGGGCCGCGATGACGCTGGCCGTAAAGCCCGGATCGCGACTTTGTGTCGCGCGACCGCGCCATGATCACGAAGGGGACCGCGAGTGACACTCGCCTCCACGCTCGCCGCCGCCTCGGGCCCTCCGGCTCCTGGCCCGCACGATTTCAATCTGCCGTCCATCCTCCCGTGGAACGGGTCGACGAGCTGGGGTGTGAACTTCGGCCTGGAAGACGGCTTCTTCATCAGCAAGCCGATGGTGCTCGTGGTGCTGTCGCTGATCATCGTGATCGCGCTGTTCGCCGCCGCCGCCCGTCCGGCCGCAGTGGTGCCCGGACGTCTGCAGTTCGCCGGCGAGCTGGTCTACGGCTTCGTCCGCGACGGCATCGCCCGCGACAACCTCGGCTCGAAGGACTACCAGCGCTTCGTGCCCTTCCTGTTCGCGATCTTCGCCTTCGTGTTCGTGAACAACTACTACGGGCTCGTCCCGTTCGTGCAGTTCCCGGTGATGAGCCACATCGGCTTCCCGCTGGCCATCGCCCTGGTCACCTGGGTGATCTACAACGGCGCGGGCATCGCGCGGCACGGCTTCGTGGGCTACCTCAAGCACGAGACGGTGCCGGGCGGCATGAAGGGCCCGATCCTCCTGCTGCTGGT
Source organism: Aeromicrobium sp. (assembly GCF_047606445.1). GTDB lineage: Bacteria > Actinomycetota > Actinomycetes > Propionibacteriales > Nocardioidaceae > Aeromicrobium. Next base: position 27,994 of record NZ_JASGEK010000075.1, read on the forward strand.
GCCGTTGGAGTTCCTGTCCAACATCCTGCTGCGGCCGATCACGCTCACCCTGCGCCTGTTCGCCACGATGTTCGCCGGACACCTCCTGCTGGTCCTGTTCTCACTCGGCGCTGGTTACCTGCTGCTGCACTCGGACAACCCGCTGGCCATCCCGGCGGGCATCGCCTCGGGCATCCTGTTCGTCGCCATCAGCTGCCTCGAGCTGCTGGTGATGTTCCTCCAGGCCTACGTGTTCACACTGCTGGCCGCCATGTACATCGGCGAGGCGCTGGCCGACGAGCACTGATCGGTCCGATCACGCTCGTTCGCGCCGCTGTCTGAGTCGACACAACTTCACATCACCCTCATAGACAACGACACGGAGACTCCGTGTCGCCAACGAAAGGAAATGCCGTGGGCTCCCTCAACATGATCGGTCTCGGCCTCGCTGCGATCGGCCCCGCCATCGGCGTCGGCCTCATCTTCGCCGCGTACGTCACCGGTGTGGCCCGTCAGCCCGAGGCCGACAGCAAGCTGCGTCAGATCGCGATCCTCGGCTTCGTCCTCGCCGAGCAGTTCTTCATCATCGCGCTCGCGCTCGCGTTCGTTCTCACTGGTGAATGATCTATCCCTGACTTTCACTTTCCGACCAAAGAAGGCACACGCATGATCTCGACACGCATCGTCGCGAGCGAGGAAGAGCTCAACCCGCTCATCCCGCACACCGCGGAGGTCGTCCTCAGCCTCGTCGTCTTCCTGCTGATCCTCTTCCTGATCAAGAAGTTCGTCGTTCCTGGCTTCGAGAAGGCCTACGCCGAGCGCACCGCCGCCATCGAGGGCGGCATCGAGAAGGCGGAGTCGGCGCAGAAGGAGGCGCAGGCCGCGCTGGAGCAGTACACGGCGCAGCTCGCGGAGGCCCGGCACGAGGCCGCTCGCATCCGCGAGGAGGCCAAGGAGCAGGCCGCCCAGATCGGCGCGGAGCTGCGTGCCGAGGCCCAGGCGGACGCCGAGCGCATCCGGGCCGCGGCCCACGCGCAGGTCGAGGCCGAGCGTGCGCAGGTCGTCGCCCAGCTCAAGGGCGAGGTCGGCTCGCTCGCGACCGAGTTGGCCGGGCGCATCGTGGGCGAGTCGCTCGCCGACGACGCGCGCAGCCAGCGCACCGTCGAGCGTTTCATCGCCGAGCTGGAGCAGGAGTCGGCTAACTGATGTCCACTCATCTGCGCGGCGCGTCCGCCACCTCCCTCGACGCGGTCTTGGCCGCCGTCGAGGCGAGTGGCGGCGTGCCCGACGAACTCGGCGGCCAGCTCTTCGGCGTCGTCGGGGCGCTCGACGGCGCTCCGGCGCTGCGCCGGGTCCTGACCGACCCGTCCACCGAGGCCCCGGCCAAGCAGGGCCTCGTCGCCTCGGTGTTCGGCCGGGCCGTCTCGGCCGAGACGCTCGCCGTCGTCCAGACGGCCGTCGCCGGTCGCTGGAGCGGCGGTCGCGACCTGGCCGACGGCCTGGAGACCGCCGGCGTCGTCGCCCTCGTCAAGGCCGCCTCGGCTGCGGGCACGCTCGACACCGTCGAGAGCGAGCTCTTCGACGTCGCGCAGGTGGTGGCGGGCGCCGCCGAGCTGCGCTCCGCCCTGTCCGACCCGGTGGCCCCGGTGTCGGCCAAGGCCGAGCTGATCGGCTCGCTGCTGTCCGGCAAGGCCCAGCCCGTCACCGAGACGATCGTCCGTCAGGCCGCCCGGGCCCGCTCGAAATCCTTCGAGCGGACCCTGAACGACTTCGCCGACCTCGTCGCCGACCGTCGTGGCCGCCTGCTCGCCGAGGTCCGCACCGCCAAGCCCCTGCCAGCGGCCGAGAGCGTCCGCCTCGCGGCGGCGCTCAGCACGAAGTACGGACGTCCCGTCCACCTCAACGTCATCGTCGATCCGTCCGTCATCGGTGGCCTGTCGGTCAGCGTGGCCGACGACGTCATCGACGGCACCATGTCCAGTCGCCTCGAGGCCGCCCGTCGGCGCCTCGCAGGCTGAAGAAGCATCCCCACCCCGAGTAAGGCAGGCACACCATGACGGAGCTCTCGATTCGTCCCGACGAGATCCGGGACGCGTTGCAGAAGTTCGTGGCCGACTACACCCCCAGCGCCGCCAGCACCGAGGAGGTCGGCGTCGTCGCCGACGCCGGTGACGGCATCGCGCACGTCGAGGGCCTGCCCTCGGCCATGGCCAACGAGCTGCTCGAGTTCGAGGACGGCACCCTCGGCCTCGCGCTCAACCTCGACGTCCGCGAGATCGGCGTCGTCATCCTCGGCGACTTCGCCGGCATCGAGGAGGGCCAGAAGGTCCGCCGCACCGGCGAGGTCCTCTCGGTCCCCGTCGGCGAGGGCTACCTCGGCCGCGTCGTCGACCCGCTGGGCAACCCGATCGACGGCCTCGGCGAGATCACCGGCCTGGAGGGACGTCGCGCGCTCGAGCTGCAGGCGCCCACCGTCGTGCAGCGCAAGAGCGTGCACGAGCCGCTGCTCACCGGCATCAAGTCGATCGACTCGCTGACCCCCATCGGCCGCGGCCAGCGCCAGCTGATCATCGGCGACCGTCAGACCGGCAAGACCGCCATCGCCGTCGACACGATCATCAACCAGAAGGAGTTCTGGGAGAGCGGCGATCCGTCCAAGCAGGTCCGCTGCATCTACGTCGGCATCGGCCAGAAGGGCTCGACCATCGCCTCGGTGCGCGGCGCCCTCGAGGAGGCCGGCGCGCTGGAGTACACCACCATCGTGGCCGCTCCCGCGTCCGACTCGGCGGGCTTCAAGTACCTCGCCCCGTACACCGGCTCGGCCATCGGCCAGCACTGGATGTACCAAGGCAAGCACGTCCTCATCGTCTTCGACGACCTGTCCAAGCAGGCCGAGGCCTACCGCGCCGTGTCGCTGCTGCTGCGCCGCCCGCCGGGCCGTGAGGCGTACCCGGGCGACGTCTTCTACCTGCACAGCCGGCTCCTGGAGCGCTGCGCCAAGCTCAGCGACGATCTCGGCGCGGGCTCGATGACCGGCCTGCCGATCATCGAGACCAAGGCCAACGACGTCTCGGCCTACATCCCGACGAACGTCATCTCGATCACCGACGGCCAGATCTTCTTGCAGTCCGACCTCTTCAACGCGAACCAGCGTCCCGCAGTCGACGTCGGGATCTCGGTCTCGCGCGTCGGCGGCGCGGCGATGACCAAGTCGATGAAGGCCGTCACCGGATCGCTCAAGGTCGAGCTCGCGCAGTACCGGGCGATGGAGGCCTTCGCCATGTTCGCCTCCGACCTCGACGCCGCGTCCAAGGCGCAGCTCGCCCGCGGTCAGCGCATCATGGAGCTGTTCAAGCAGGGCCAGTACCAGCCGTACCCGGTCGAGCAGCAGGTCGTCAGCCTGTGGGCCGCCCAGGAGGGCAAGCTCGACCCCGTGCCCGTCGAGGACATCGGCCGCTTCGAGTCCGAGTTCCTCGACTACGTGAAGCGCTCCCACGCGGGCGTGCTCGACGCCATCCGTGAGTCCGGCAAGTTCGACGGCGACAACGCGCAGGCGTTGGAGGCGGCGTACGAGTCCTTCCTCGACCAGTTCGAGACGAGCGAGGGCCGCTCGATCAAGGCCGGGACCGAGGAGTTCGAGGCTCTGGCCGACGAGGACGTCGAGCAGGAGCAGATCGTCAAGCAGAAGCGGGGCTGACCCATGGCAGCGTCGGTACGAGAGCTTCGCGCGAAGATCAGGTCGACTCAGGCGACCAAGAAGATCACGCGCGCGATGGAGCTCATCGCCGCGTCGCGCATCATCAAGGCGCAACAGCACGCGGCGGCTGCGGCTCCCTACGCCCATGAGCTCACCCGTGTCGTGACGGCGTTGGCGACGCACGCCCATGTCGACCATCCGCTGACCACCGAGAAGGAACAGTCCACGCGGGCGGCGGTGCTGGTCGTCACCAGCGACCGCGGCCTCGCCGGGTCGTACTCCTCGGCGCTGCTCAAGGAGGCCGAGCGTCTCACCGAGAAGCTCAGCGCCGAGGGCAAGACGGTCGACTTCTACCTCTCGGGCCGCAAGGCAGAGGCGTACTTCGCCTTCCGCGACCGCTCCTACGTCACCTCGTGGACCGGCTACTCCGACAAGCCGGCCTACGAGAACGCGCGCGTCATCGGCGAGACCCTCGTGGGCGCGTTCACGGCCGAGGACGACGACGAGCGCGCGGTCGACGAGTTGTACATCGTGTTCACGCAGTTCAAGTCGATGCTGACGCAGGAGCCGGACGTCATCCGTCTGCTCCCGATGGAGGTCGTCGAGGCTGCCGAGGGCCCCGACCTGCCGCCCCTGTACGAGTTCGAGCCCTCGGTCGCCGAGGTGCTCGACGCGCTGTTGCCGAAGTACGTCAACAGCCGCATCTACTACTGCCTCCTCCAGGCGGCCGCCTCCGAGCTCGCCGCCCGTCAGAAGGCCATGAAGTCCGCGACCGACAACGCGCAGGACCTCATCGAGAAGTACACCCGTATCGCCAACCAGGCCCGCCAGGCCGGCATTACCCAGGAGATCAGCGAGATCGTGGGCGGCGCGAACGCGCTCGCCGACGCCTCCGCTGGTCAGGAGTGAGTGAGAGAGCATGACTGCCACAGCTGTTGAGAAGACCACCGCCTCGGGTCGTGTCGCGCGCGTCATCGGCCCGGTGCTCGACATCGAGTTCCCCAGCGACCAGATGCCCGACATCTACAACGCGCTGCTCGTCGACACCGAGGTCGGAGGCGTCAAGGAGACGCTGACGCTCGAGGTCGCCCAGCACATCGGCGACGGTCTGGTCCGCGCGATCAGCCTGCGCCCGACCGACGGCGTCGTCCGTGGGTCCACGGTGACCAACACCGGCGGCCCGATCTCGGTGCCCGTCGGCGACGTGACCCTCGGCAAGGTGTTCAACACCACCGGCTCGGTCATGAACCTGGAAGAAGGCGAGACCTTCGAGGTCGGCGAGACGTGGGGCATCCACCGCAAGGCCCCGGCCTTCGACCAGCTCGAGTCGAAGACGCAGATGTTCCAGACCGGCATCAAGGTCATCGACCTGCTGACGCCGTACGTGCAGGGCGGCAAGATCGGCCTGTTCGGCGGCGCGGGCGTCGGCAAGACGGTGCTCATCCAGGAGATGATCGCCCGTGTGGCCAAGGACCACGACGGCGTGTCGGTGTTCGCCGGCGTCGGCGAGCGCACCCGTGAGGGCAACGACCTCATGGTCGAGATGGAGGAGGCCGGCGTCCTCGACAAGGTCGCGCTGGTCTTCGGCCAGATGGACGAGCCGCCGGGAGCGCGTCTGCGCGTGGCCCTGTCGGCGCTGACCATGGCCGAGTACTTCCGCGACGTGCAGAAGCAGGACGTGTTGCTGTTCATCGACAACATCTTCCGCTTCACGCAGGCCGGCTCGGAGGTCTCCACGCTGCTCGGCCGCGTCCCCTCGGCCGTCGGCTACCAGCCGACGCTGGCCGACGAGATGGGCGTGCTGCAGGAGCGCATCACCTCGACGCGCGGCCACTCGATCACCTCGATGCAGGCGATCTACGTGCCCGCCGACGACTACACCGACCCGGCCCCGGCCACGACGTTCGCGCACCTCGACGCCACGACCGAGCTCAACCGTGAGATCGCGTCGATGGGCATCTACCCGGCTGTCGACCCGCTGACCTCGACGTCGCGCATCCTCGACCCGCGCTACATCGCCGACGACCACTACGCCACGGCGAACCGGGTCAAGGGCATCCTGCAGCGCAACAAGGAGCTCCAGGACATCATCGCGATCCTCGGTGTCGACGAGCTCAGCGAAGAGGACAAGACGATCGTCTCGCGCGCCCGTCGCATCCAGCGCTTCCTGAGCCAGAACACCTACGTCGCCAAGCAGTTCACCGGCATCGAGGGTTCGACCGTCCCGCTCGACGAGACGATCGACGCCTTCACCAAGATCTGCGACGGCGAGTACGACCATGTGGCCGAGCAGGCCTTCTTCATGTGCGGCGGCCTCGAGGACGTCGACAAGAAGTGGGCCGACATCCAGAAGAACCTCTGATGGCCGGGGTGCTGCAGGTCGAGCTGGTCGCGGCCGACCGCGTCGTGTGGTCGGGCGAGGCCGAGCGGGTGCTGGCCCGCACGGCCTCGGGCGACCTCGGCGTGCTCGCGAACCACGCGCCGCTGCTGTCGGTGCTGGTTCCGGGCGTCGTGGAGATCGAGTCCGCGGACGGCGAGCGCGTGCGCGCCGCGGTCGGCGAGGGCTTCCTGTCGGTCGCCGACAACCGGGTCTCGGTGCTCAGCGAGGACACCTTCCTCGCCTCCGAGCTCGACGAGGCCACGCTGAAGGCCGAGCTGGCCCAGGCCACGTCCGACGAGGACGAGGCTGCAGCCCGGCTGATCGAGAACAAGCTGCGCGTTCTGCAGGCTTGACCCGCTGAGCAGGAGGGAGGAGCGCCATGCCCGTGTGGTGGTGGCTGCTGGACTCCCTCCTGCTCGCGGTCGCTGTGGTGATCGTCGGCCTCGGCCTGATCGTCCTGCGCCGTCGTTCCATCGAACGGCGGCCCGGCGCGTTCGAGCTGACGGTGAACCGCAAGCCCGAAGGCGCCGCCGGATGGACGATGGGCACGGCCGTCTACCGCGACGACCACCTGGAGTGGTTCCGCACCTTCTCGTTGTCGTGGCGTCCGGCGTTGGTTTTGCCGAGGCGCGGCGTAGAGGTGACCGGCCGACGGAGCCCGCAGAGCAGTGAAGTCGGTCTGGTCGGCCTCGACTCGGTGGTCGTCGACTGGGACGGCCCCGACGGCGACTATCGCATGGCTTTGACCCCCCCGGTGCTCAACGGCTTGCTCGCTTGGCTGGAGTCCTCACCCCCCGGCCGCGGCGTCGGCCGGGTGGTCTGAGCTACCGCTCCCCGCCCGGCACCCACAGGACGTCGCCGTGGCCCGCCTGGGCGTTGGCGACCCGCGCGAGGATGAACAGCAGGTCGCTGAGCCGGTTGAGGTACTTCGCGGTGAGCACGTTCATGGACTCGCCGTGCTCGTCGATGGCCGCCCACGCCGAGCGCTCGGCGCGACGGGTGACGGTGCGCGCCACATGCAACTGCGCTGCCGCCTTCGTGCCGCCGGGCAGGATGAACGAGCGCAACTTGTCGACCCGCCCGTTGTACTCGTCGCACCAGGACTCCAGGCGGTCGACGTAGTCCGGCTCGACCCGCAACTGCGGGTATCTCGGATTCTCCACGACGGGCGCGCCGAGGTCGGCGCCCACGTCGAACAGGTCGTTCTGGACGTGCGTGAGGACCGCGGCGATGTCGGCGTCGACCTCGCCGAGGGCCAGCGCGACGCCGAGGCAGCTGTTGGCCTCGTCGACGTCGGCGTAGGCGACCAGCCGCAGGTCGTTCTTCGAGGTGCGGCTCATATCGACCAGCGCGGTCGTGCCGTCGTCGCCGGTGCGGGTGTAGATCCTCGTCAGGTTGACCATGGCCCGAGCTTATCGGCAACACATGCGTGGCCCCGGAGCGATGAGCGGTAATCTAGCGCCTATGCCTGACAAGCCCTGGGTGATGCGCACCTACGCCGGACACTCCTCCGCCGCCGAGTCGAACGCGCTGTACCGCAAGAACCTCGCGAAGGGGCAGACCGGCCTGTCGGTCGCCTTCGACCTGCCCACCCAGACGGGCTACGACCCCGACCACGAGTTGAGCCGTGGCGAGGTCGGCAAGGTCGGCGTGCCGATCCCGCACCTGGGCGCCATGCGCCGCCTTTTCCAGGACATCCCCCTGGAGGAGATGAACACCTCCATGACGATCAACGCCACCGCCATGTGGCTGCTCGCCATGTACCAGGTGGCCGCCGAGGAGCAGGGCGCCGCGCCCGCGAGCCTGGCCGGCACCACCCAGAACGACATCATCAAGGAGTACCTGTCGCGCGGGACCTACGTGTTCCCGCCGGAGGCCTCCCTGCGGTTGACCACCGACATGATCGCGTACACGGTCAACAACATCCCCAAGTGGAATCCGCTCAACATCTGCAGCTACCACCTGCAGGAGGCCGGCGCGACCCCCGTCCAGGAGATCGCCTTCGCGATGAGCACGGCGGTCGCCGTCCTCGACGCGGTCAAGGACTCCGGCCAGGTCGCCGACGAGGACTTCGAGAAGGTCGTCGGCCGCATCTCCTTCTTCGTCAACGCGGGCGTGCGCTTCATCGAGGAGATGTGCAAGATGCGCGCCTTCGGCGAGATGTGGGAGGAGATCACCCGCGACCGCTACGGCGTGACCAACGCCAAGATGCGCCGCTTCCGCTACGGCGTGCAGGTCAACTCGCTCGGCCTGACCGAGGCGCAGCCGGAGAACAACGTCCAGCGCATCGTGTTGGAGATGCTCGGCGTGACGCTGAGCAAGAAGGCCCGTGCCCGCGCCGTGCAGCTGCCGGCGTGGAACGAGGCGCTCGGCCTGCCGCGTCCGTGGGACCAGCAGTGGTCGCTGCGGCTGCAGCAGGTGTTGGCTTTCGAGTCCGACCTGCTGGAGTACGAGGATGTCTTCGACGGCAGCCACGTCGTCGAGGCCAAGGTCGCCGAGCTGATCGAGGGCGCCAAGGCTGAGATGGACCGGGTGCAGGCCATGGGCGGCGCCGTCGCGGCCGTGGAGTCGGGCTATATGAAGCAGGCGCTCGTGTCCTCGCACGCCGATCGTCGCGCGAAGATCGAGGCGGGCGAGCTCAAGGTCGTCGGCGTCAACTCCTACACCGAGACCGAGCAGTCCCCGCTGACCGCCGACCTCGACGGCGCGATCATGGTCGCCGACCCGCAGGCCGAGGCCAACGCCATCGCCGACGTCCAGCAGTGGCGCAGCGAGCAGGACCAGGCCAAGGTCGCCGAGGCGCTCGCGGTGGTGGCCGAGAAGGCCAAGACGAGTGAGAATCTCATGGCGGCGACGCTCGACGCGGTGCGCGCGGGCGCGACCGTGGGGGAGTGGGCGCACACGCTGCGCGGCGTGTTCGGCGAGTACCGGGCGCCCACGGGCGTCACAGGCGTCGTCGGCGTGGCCGAGGCGGGCGCGGAGCTGACCGCGGTGCGCGAGAAGGTCGCGAAGACGGGCGAGGAGCTGGGCGGCCGCCTGCGTTTCCTCGTCGGCAAGCCGGGTCTCGACGGGCACTCCAACGGCGCCGAGCAGGTCGCCGTGCGCGCCCGCGACGCCGGTTTCGAGGTCATCTACCAGGGCATCCGCCTGACCCCCACGCAGATCGTCGCGGCGGCCGTCGCCGAGGACGTCGACGTGGTCGGCTTGTCGATCCTGTCCGGCTCGCACATGGAGTTGGTGCCCGAGGTGCAGCGCCTGATGGACGAGGCGGGTCTGGACAACGTCCCGATCATCGTCGGCGGCATCATCCCCGACTCCGACGGCCGCGCGCTGGAGGAGTCCGGCATCGCCGCGGTGTTCACCCCGAAGGACTTCGGCATCACCGACATCATGGACCGCGTCGTCGACGAGATCCGCAAGGCCAACGACCTCGCCTGACCGCTTGCGAGAGACTTTCGCACCTGCGATGAGAGAGTTCTGACCCCGATGCTGGGTCCGAACTCTCTCATCGGTGGGCCAGAACTCTCTCGCGAGGGGTGATTAGTTGAGGATGCGGAAGTCCTCGGGGAGGCCGCCGTCGGCGATCACCTCGCGGGTGAGGTCTTGCAGGGCCATGAGGGCGACGGACTGCGCGAAGGGGCCGTAGGAGACCCGGGCGACGCCGAGTTCGGCCATGCGGGCCAGCGGGACGGATCCGGGCGCGCCGATGAGCGTGAGCCTGCGCGGCCCCCACGCGCCGGTGAAGGCCTCGATATCGGCCTCGGAGACCTTGCCGGGCACGAACACCACAGGTGCTCCCGCGTCGAGGAAGGCGCGACCGCGCCGACGCCGATGACTTTGCGAGCGGTTTCGCCCGGGTCGCCGTAGCCGGCCTCCAGATCGGCGGTGACGGGCAGGTCGGTGGCGGCGACGATCCGGCCGACCGCCTCGATCATCAGGTCGACGGGGATGCGCTCGCCGTCCTCGTAGCCGTAGGAGGCCGCGATGGAGTGGCTGGCGGTGGCGAGCGCCTGGGTCCCCTCGACGCCGGCCACGACGCGGGCGCTGATCGCGTCCCACACGTTGACGACTCTCAACAGTTCCGGGGCGGTGTGCAGGTCGAGCAGGCGCTGGGCGCGGGCGGCGGTGTCAGTCATCTTCGCACCGTAGCGCAGGCAAGCCGAGCCTAGCTGAGTACAGCCATTCCTTGCTGGAATCGCAGCGAATACGGGCCTACTGTGGAGGTGTCGCCGGGCGATCCTCGGTGGCATCGCGAAGGAGGTGGATCAGGCCGCTGCGAGTTTCTTCTTGGACGACTTCGATTTCTTGTCGACCTTGACGAGCTTGCGCTTCTTGACGGTGTAGCCGTCGGGAAGACGGCCTTCTCTCATCATCCGAAGAGGGCAGCGCTTGCACTTGGGCTTGCTCACGCAGCACTTCTTCTTCGGTTTCTTCGCCACGTGGCCAGCCTACCTGAGGCTAGGCTTAGCACATGAGAAGGAGAACAGTCATGGCAGCACCCGCTTTCGTCGAGAAGCTCAACGAGCAGTTGGGCCACGAGTTCGGCGCCCACCAGCAGTACATCGCGATCGCGACCTACTACGACGCGCTGACGATGCCCCAGATGGCCGCCCTGTTCTACGACCAGGCCGCCGAGGAGCGCGACCACGCGATGATGATGGTCCAGTACTTGCTCGACGCCGACGCCGACATCAAGATCCCGGCGCTCGACGCCCCGGTCATGGACTTCGCCGACGTCGTCGAGCCGGTCCAGCTGGCGCTCGACCAGGAGAAGCGCGTCACCGAGCAGATCAACGAGCTGACCCGCCTGGCCCGCGAGGCGAACGACTTCGCCTCCGACCAGTTCATGCAGTGGTTCATCAAGGAGCAGGTCGAGGAGATCGCCAAGATGAGCGACCTGCTGGCCGTGGTCACCCGCGCCAAGGACAACGTCGACCGGATCGAGGACTGGGTCGCCCGCGAGGAGAAGGCCGAGGGCTCCGACCCGACCGCCCCGCCCATCGCCGGCGCCTGACACTCACGTCCCCCGGAGGCGGTGAGTTATCCACCTTTCACACCTGAGCGGTGTCTCATCCACCCTATGAGCGCTCATAGGGTGGATGAGAC
>NZ_JASGEK010000076.1:0-29363 GCF_047606445.1 Aeromicrobium sp.
CCCCTGGGGCGGTGAGTTGTCCACCTTGGCCCCTACGCCGGTGGCACACCCCCCCTATGCGCGCTCATTGGGTGGTTGAGCCACCAATGGCCACGGTGAGGTGGATAACTCACCGCCTGATGGGGAAGTGGGACGATGCGGACATGCTGATCCTCGCGGGAACGCCCATCGGACAGGTCGCGGACGCGTCGAGCCGCCTCGGCCCCGCACTGGAGTCCGCCGACGTCATCGCGGCCGAGGACACGCGCCGGCTGTCGCGGCTGGCCTCGGACCTGGGAGTGCGCCCGACGGGCAAGGTCGTGTCCTTCTTCGAGGGCAACGAGCAGGCGCGCACGGTCGAGCTGGCCGAGCGGCTGGTCGCGGGCGACACGATCGTGTTGGTGACCGACGCGGGCATGCCGAGCGTGTCCGACCCGGGCTACCGGCTGGTCGCGGCGGCGGTCGGGGCCGGGGTCGAGGTGAGCGTCATCCCGGGACCGTCGGCGGTGCTGACCGCGCTGGCGATCTCGGGGCTGCCGGTCGACCGCTTCGCCTTCGAGGGCTTCCCACCGCGCAAGGCCGGGGCGCGCGACAAGGCGTTCGCCGAGCTGGCCTCCGAGCGGCGCACGCTGGTGTTCTTCGAGTCGCCGCACCGCACGGCCGCGACGCTCGCCTCGATGCGCGACGCTTTCGGGGCCGACCGTCCCGCCGTCGTGTGCCGGGAGCTGACCAAGACCTATGAGGAAGTCGTGCGCGGACCGCTCGCGGAGTTGGTCGCATGGGCCGAGTCCCAGGAGCACGGGGTGCGCGGCGAGGTCACCCTGGTCGTCTCCGGCGCCCCCGACGAGCCGGTCGACCTCAGCCCGGCGTCGCTCGCCGCGCTGGTCGAGGCCGCCCGCGCCGACGGCATGAGCCGCAAGGACGCCGTCGCCCACGTCGTCGCCGCCACCGGCGCCCCCAAGAACACCGTCTACGCCGCCGCCCACGGCTAGCGTCCTCCCCAGATTTGCGCCAAGTTCAACCGAATCCGGGGGCACATTCGGTTGAACTTGCCGCAAATCTGGGAAGAGAGGTGACCACATAGGATGGGTGGCATGTCAGATCGGACGTTCTACGTCACCACGCCCATTTACTACGTCAACGACGCGCCCCACATCGGGCACGGGTACACCACGACGATGGGCGACGTGTTGACCCGCTGGCACCGGCAGCGCGGCGAGCGAGTCTGGTACCTGACCGGCGTCGACGAGCACGGCCAGAAGGTGCTGCGCAAGGCCGAGGCGAACGGCGTCGACCCGCAGGAGTGGGTCGACGGCCTCGTCGAGCGCGAGTGGAAGCCGATGCTGGAGACCATCGACGCCGCCAACGACGACTTCATCCGCACCTCCGAGGAGCGGCACCAGGTCGGCGTCCAGGCGTTCTGGCAACGGCTCCAGGACAACGGCGCGGTCTACAAGGGCGAGTTCTCCGGCTGGTACTCGGTCGGCTCGGAGGAGTTCGTCGGCGATGACGATGTGAAGGACGGAGAGGGCGACGACGCGGGCCACAAGGTCTCCGCGCTCGACGGCTCGCGGCTGGAGCACATGACCGAGACGAACTACTTCTTCCGGCTCGGCGACTACCAGCAGCAGTTGCTCGACTTCTACGAGGCGCACCCCGACTTCATCGCGCCCGCCTCGGCGCGCAACGAGGTCGTCAGCTTCGTCTCGCGCGGCCTGACCGACCTGTCCATCTCGCGCTCCACCTTCGACTGGGGCATCGGCGTCCCGTGGGACGACGACCACATCTTCTACGTGTGGATCGAGGCGCTGCTCAACTACGTCACCGCCATCGGCTACGGCGACGACGAGGCGCGCTTCGAGGAGCTGTGGCCCGCCGACGTGCACATCGTCGGCAAGGACATCGTCCGCTTCCACGCGATCATCTGGCCGGCGATGCTGATGGCCGCCGGGCTGCCGATCCCGCACCGGGTGTTCGCGCACGGCTGGATCCTCGTCGGCGGCGAGAAGATGTCCAAGAGCAAGGCCAACGGCATCCACCCGAACGAGATCGTCGCGACCTTCGGCTCGGACGCCTACCGCTACTACTTCTCCCGCGCGCTGACCTTCGGCAACGACGGCTCGATCTCCTGGGAGGACATCGGCGCGCGCTACCACGCCGAGCTCGCCAACGGCCTGGGCAACCTCGCCTCGCGGGCCGCGGCGATGGTGGCTAAGTACTTCGACGGCCAGTTGCCGGCGAGTGGTGAGACGACCGAGGCGGAGCAGGCCGTGATCGACCTCGTGCGCCAGGCCACCGCCGACGCCGAGGCCGCCATCGACGCCGTCGCCCCGCACGACGCGGTCGCGTCGGTGTGGCGGGTCGTCGACGCGCTCAACGGCTACGTCACCGAGCAGCAGCCCTGGCAGGTCGCCAAGGACGAGTCCCAGCGCGACCGGCTCGGCACGATCCTCAACACGACGGTCGAGGGTCTGCGGGCGCTCGCGGTGCTGCTGCACCCGGTCATCCCGAAGGCGACGCGCGTGCTGTGGCAGTCGGTCGGCGGCCAGAGGCTCGGTGACCTCGCCGACCAGCGCGTCGCCGACGCCCCGCGCTGGGGCCAGATTCCCGTCGGCACGCCGATCGTCAAGACCGCCCCGCTCTTCCCGCGCATCGAGCTGGGGGACTGAGGTGTCGGCGGACTGGCCGTGGCCGGACGCGCCGGAGCCGCTGCCGCACCCGGTGGTCGACAACCACTGCCACCTCGACCACCGGATCAAGGGCGGGCTGCTGATCGATGTGCCCGACGCGCTCGACCGGGCCGCCGCCGTCGGGGTGCCGCGCATCGTGCAGGTCGGCTGCGACCTGGAGGGCTCGCGCTGGGCCGTCGAGGCCGCCCGGGCCCACGAGCCCGTCGTGGCCGCCGTCGCCCTGCACCCCAACGAGGCGCCGCTCTTGGCGGAGAAGGGCGAGTTGGACTCAGCCATCGCCGAGATCGACGCGCTCGCCGCCGACCCCCACGTCCGGGCGGTCGGCGAGACCGGCCTCGACTACTTCCGCACCGGCGAAGGCGGACGTGAGACGCAGCACCACTCCTTCCGCGAGCACATCCGTATCGCCAAGAAGCACGACCGAGCGCTCGTCATCCACGACCGTGACGCCCACGCCGACGTCCTCGCGATCCTCGACGACGAGGGCCTGCCGGAGCGGACGGTCTTCCACTGCTTCTCCGGCGACGCCGGCTTCGCCCGGGCCTGCGTCGAACGGGGCGCCTACCTCTCCTTCTCGGGCACCGTGACGTTCTCCAACGCCCCGGAACTGCGCGATGCGCTCAAGATCACACCGGCCGACCGGGTCCTCGTCGAGACCGACGCGCCGTTCCTGACGCCGACGCCGCACCGGGGCCGTCCGAACGCCTCCTTCCTCATCCCGTTCACCCTGCGAAACATGGCCGAAACACGAGGTGACGACCTCGCCGACCTGTGTCGTCAGATCGATGAGAACACCGACCGCGCCTTCGGCGGGCCGTGGCCGCGTCACAGTCTCCCCTCAGCCTGATTCAGCGGGATCTTGGGGAAAACGGCTTGACGGACCCTCCTGTCCGGTTACTCTGGAACGGCTGACCGAGCGCTGAGAAGCGTGTGCCAACAGACGAGGAAAGCAGCTTGAAGTTCCCTCATATCATCTCTGACCGACTGGCCCTCCTGGGCCGCTTGACCCACCGGGACGACGGAGTCGCCAAAGCCCCCTGGCTGATCGCGCTCCACGTGTTCGTGCTCACCGTGCTCGCGGGAGGCGCCGCCGCTTACGCGTCCATGAGCGAGACCGTCGACGTCACGGTCGAGGGCAAGACCGAGACCGTCCGCACCTTCGACGACAGCGTCGCCGAGGTGCTCGACTCCCGCGGCGTGAAGCTCGCCGACAAGGACAAGGTGAGCGTCGAGCTCGGCTCCGCGCCGGACTCCGACGAGCCGATCGTCGTCGAGTACGCCAAGCCCGTCACCGTGGCCGTCGACGGCGAGGCCGTCGAGGAGGTCACCTACGCCCCGACCGTCGGCGAACTGCTCGACGAGCACGAGGTGGAGGTGCCCGAGGGCGCCTACGTGTCGGCAGAGGAGGACGAGAGGATCCCGCGCGACGGCCTCGAGGTCGTCGTCAGCACGCCGAAGAAGGTGTCGATCACCGCCGACGGCCAGACCCAAGAGTTCGAGACCACCGCGCCCACGGTGGGCGAGGCTCTGGAGGAGGCCGGTGTCACCCTCGACGAGGACGACGAGGTCGTGCCCGCCGCCGAGACCCTCGTCACTCCCGACGCGGCGCTGAAGGTCGTGCGCATCGTCAAGGAGCAGCGCACCGAGGAGGTCGAGGTCCCGTTCGAGACCGAGACCCAGGAGGACCCCGAGGCCTACGAGGGCGAGAAGACCGTCGTCACCGAGGGCGTGCCCGGCAAGGCCACCGAGACGGTCGACATCGTGACGGCCGACGGCCAGCAGCGCGACCGCGTCGTGGTGGAGCGGGTCGTCTCGCTGGAGCCGGTCACCCAGGTCGAGAAGGTCGGCACGAAGGAGCGTCCGGCCGTCGACATGGGCGGTGTCTGGGGCGCCCTCGCCCAGTGCGAGTCCGGCGGCAACCCGGCGACGAACACCGGCAACGGGTTCTACGGCCTGTACCAGTTCTCTGCGAGCACCTGGCGTGCGATGGGCGGATCCGGCCTGCCGTCGGAGGCCTCTGCGGAGGAGCAGACGATGCGCGCTCAGCAGTTGCAGGCACGATCCGGCTGGGGCCAGTGGCCCGGCTGCGCAGCGAAGCTGGGGCTCCTCTGAGCAACCCGCCGCTCCCACCTGTGCGCCTCCTCGGCGCGGCCGACGTCCGTCGGCTCGCCGAGGGGGCGTCGGTGCGTCCGACGAAGCAGCGCGGCCAGAACTTCGTCGTCGACGGCAACACCGTGCGTCGCATCGTCCGGGTCTCCGGCGTCACCGCCGCCGACGTCGTGTTGGAGGTGGGGCCGGGCCTCGGCTCGCTGACCCTCGCGCTGGCCGAGACGGCTCGCCGGGTCGTGGCCGTCGAGGTGGACGAGACGTTGGCGGACCTCTTGCCGTCGACCTTGGCCGAGCACGCGCCCGGGCGCGACGTCGAGGTCGTGCTGGCCGACGCGATGCGCATCGACGAGCTGCCCGGACCCGCGCCGACGGCCCTCGTCGCGAACCTGCCCTACAACGTCTCGGTCCCGGTGCTGCTGCACGTGCTGCGGCGCTACGAGTCGATCACGCGGGCGCTCGTCATGGTGCAGGCCGAGGTCGCGCACCGGCTGGCGGCGGGACCGGGCTCGCGCACCTATGGCGTGCCGAGCGTCAAGGCCGCCTGGTACGGCCGGGTCGAGGCGGCGGGAACGGTCGGGCGCGGCGTGTTCTGGCCGGTGCCCAACGTCGACTCCGAGCTGGTCGCCTGGACGCGTCACGCCGAGCCGATGGGAGACGAGGCGGTCCGCCTGAGAACCTTCGCGGTCGTCGACGCCGCTTTCGCCCAGCGCCGCAAGACCCTGCGTTCGGCGCTCTCCGGGTTGGCCGGGTCGGGGGTGGCCGCCGAGGCGGCGCTCCTCGCGGCGGGCGTCGACCCGCGGACCCGGGGCGAGCAGTTGGACGTGCGCGCCTTCCGTGCGATCGCCGACCACCTCGACTAAGAACCACCCCGGACACTACGTTGGTCGTGTGAAGGCGATCAGCGTGCGGGCTCCGGCCAAGATCAACCTCGGCTTGTCGGTGGGTCCTGTGCGCGAGGACGGCTTCCACGAGCTCGCCACCGTCTATCTGGCGCTCGACTTGCACGACGTGGTCCGGGTGACGCCCCGCGAGGACGAGCAGATCACCGTCGACGCCTACACCCGCTCGCAGAAGTCGCCCGACGCGGGCATCCCGCTCGGCCCCGACAACCTCGCGGTGCGGGCGGTCGAGCTGCTGCGCGAGGCGACTGGCGTGCGCGCCGGCCTCGACCTCGTCATCGAGAAGAACATCCCCGTTGCCGGAGGCATGGCGGGCGGCTCGGCCGACGCCGCCGCCGCGCTGGTCGGCGCGAATGTCGCGCTGGAGCTGGGGCTGACCCGCGACGACCTGGAGCCGTTGGCCGCCCAGTTGGGCTCAGACGTCCCCTTCCTGCTGCACGGCGGCATCGCGGTCGGCACGGGGCGCGGAGAGCAGGTCATGCCGGTGCTCGCCCGCGGGCGCTACAGCTTCCTCATCGCCGTCTCTGACACGGGTCTGTCGACGCCGGAGGTCTACCGGGAGTACGACCGGCTCGTCCCCGACCCGGAGCCGCCGGGCCTCTCCTCGGAGCTGATGACCGCGCTGCGCAGCGGTGACACCGAACTGCTGTCGGCGTTCATGGTCAATGACTTGGAGCCCGCCGCGCTGTCGCTGCGGCCCGAGCTCGACGAGGTGCTGCAGTGCGGCCTCGACGCCGGGGCCGCGGCGGGCATCGTCTCCGGCTCGGGGCCGACCTGCGTGTTCCTGTTGGAGCCGGGCGACGACGTCGAGCTGATGTCGGTCGAGCTGTGGGACGCGCCGGGGGTCTCTGCGGTGGTTACCGCGCACGGCCCGGCTCAGGGCGTCCGCGTCATCGGCTGAGATATCCAGGTCCGCTCTTCCGCTCTTCAAAGGGCCGCTCCTCATTGACAAAAACGCTCGGGGGGGGGGTAGCGTCCGCGCGCATGGAGTTCCTGTTTGTCATTGCCCCGGTGACGGTGATTTTTCTCATCGTGTTGACAATCGCCTTGTCGAAGTGGCGCGCTGAGCCGTTCGTTCCTATGTCGATGCCCGAGGGGCGTTATGAGGCCGTGGTGATGGGGCAGCGCCTGGCACCCATGGACGCCGCAGGACTTCGGGCGCTGGTTGGACTGGGGCAAGTGGTGCCTGAGACGCAGCTGTCGCGTGACGGCGGGGAGTATTTCCCCGCAGGTCAGGTGCCGGGACTTTCCGGGCAGGCCAGCGACAAGCAGTTCATGACGGCGGTGTTGTTGGCGATCTTCGCTGGTGGCCTCGGCGTCGACCGCTTCTACCTCGGTTATCCGGGTCTCGGCGTCCTCAAACTGCTGACCTGCGGCGGCCTGGGTCTTTGGTCGCTCATCGACCTGATCCTCATCGCCACCGGCAAGCTCGACGCTGCCGACGGCCGTCCGCTGCGTCGCTGACGCCTTGTGTGCGGAAAGCTTGGCTCTCTCCGGACATGCGTGCTAGCGTCAAAGCAACGCCCACCCCTGCTGGGGGATCGGGAAGTGGAGGCCGGACCCCCCGCCGGACGACGGGAGCCGGCCTCCGCGTCTGTCCAGACGCTGATCTCAGAGGCGGATGACTCGGTAGGAGTCGCCGAGGCGCCTGGCCCAATGAGCGGTGCCGGCGCGCTGGTCAGCGAGTGTCATGCCCGCCACCGCGTCGGGGAGCCAGAGCAGTGGTTCGTCGAGCGGTGTGGTGAAAGCGACGCGGAGGTGGTCGCTGATGGTCTGGCTGCCTCGCAAGGTCTCGACCATGTAGTGGTCGCGACGGTCTGAGGCTGGCTGACGCGATTCGAGCCAGCATCGTACGACCTGCGTTTGGTCGAGTTCGTAGAGCAGCCGCTCCAGGCACTTGCGGCGAGCACGCTCCTGACGTTTCGCTTCCGCAGGAGCGATCACGGCGAGATGTTTTAGGTCCATGGTCGAGATGGCGGTGACGATGGTGTCTCGACGACGAGAGTTCTCGTCACGCCAATGTAGTCGCGGTTGTCCGGGGAACACCAAGTCTCGTAGCCCGTTGCGGAGGGAGTTCTCGGCCGATGGCTGAGTGACACTCGCGGCGAGGATATAGAAGCCGGGGCCTTCATGACTGACCTCGACAGACTCGTCGATCCAGGCATGGAGGGCTTCAGGCATGCGGTCACGTTAGGCGTTGCCGGCTATTCCGGCCAGTGTCCACCAGGCCGATGTGTGGATAACTGGCGCCATGCCGTTGGGTCTGCTACGTTCGACGTATTGCCCACCCCTGCTGGGGGATCGGGAAGTGGAGGCCGGACCCCCCGCCGTGGGCGGGAGCCGGCCTCAGCGCTGTTCAGGGAGCTTTCGACGCCGCCGTCACCGCTTGAGGAAGCGGTTGATGAGACCTTGCGTCGGTTCGGTCGAGACCATGTGGGAGATGGTCTCGGCCTCGTCGTCGAGGTGTGGGGCGAGGTCGCGTGACCACGACGAGCGGACCAGGCGGCGGGCCTGGGCCAGCGCCTCGGCCGGACGCTGCGCGAGACGGGCCGCCTCGACGCGGGCCACCTCCAACGGGTCGTCGTCGGTGATCGTCGAGACGATGCCGAGGCGTTCGGCCTCCTCGGCGTCGACCGGGCGGGCGGTCAGCAGCAGCTCGGCGGCCCGGCGCTGGCCGACCACACGCGGCAGCAGCCAGGACATGCCGCCGTCAGGGGTCAGGCCGACCGAGGTGTACGCGGTGACGAACTTCGCCGAACGCGCCGCGACCACCACGTCCGCGCCGAGTACGAACGACAGGCCGATGCCCGCCGCCGCGCCCTGCACGGCCACGACGACCGGCTTGCCGTCAGGCGCGTCGAGTGCCTTCACCGCCAGATGCGCGATCCGCGCCAACTCCGCGAGCGCCGCCTGAGGATCGGGCGCGTCGACCATCGAGGCCAGGTCGCCGCCCGCGCTGAAACGAGCGCCCTCCCCGGCCAGCAGGATCACATGGACGTCGGCGTCGGCCAACGCTTGCTCGACGGTGGCCTGGAAGCTCTGTGCCAGCGGCAGGTCGAAGGCGTTGGCGGCGTCCGGCCGCCGCAGCGTGATCTCCGCGACATGGTCGGTGACGGCGTAGCTGACGAGATCCTCGGTGGCGGTCATGCGTGCATTCTGCCCGACGCGATCGGCCTCAGCCGAGCAGGTCGGACAGCTCCAGCCAGCGCTCCTCGCGCTCGGCGACCTCGTCCTCCAGAGCGCGCAACTCCTCGCTGAGGCGGGTCAGGCCCGCGTAGTCGCTCTGGTCGTGGTCGGCCATGCGCTGATGTAAGACCTCGATTTCACTGGCTAGCTTGTCGAGGCGGCGTTCGGCGGCGGCCAGCTCCTTCTGGGCGGTGCGGCGCTCGGCCCCCGAGAGGCCTGGCGTCGCGGGCGCGGCGGGCTCGCTCGCGGCGAGCGGTGCGAGCGTGGACTCCTGGGGCTGGCCGGCCCGCAGCCGCAGGTACTCGTCGACGCCGCCGGGCACATGGCGCAGCCGGCCGTCGAGGATCGCGTACTGCTGGTCGGTGACGCGCTCCAACAGATAACGGTCGTGCGAGACGACGATGAGGGTGCCCGGCCAGGAGTCGAGCACGTCCTCCATCGCGGCGAGCATGTCGGCGTCCACGTCGTTCGTCGGCTCGTCGAGGGCGATCACATTCGGCTCGCCGAGCAGCAGGAGCAGCAGTTGCAGGCGGCGCTTCTGCCCGCCGGACAGGTCGTCGACCCGCGCCGACAGGTGCTCGCGGGCGAAGCCGAGCCGTTCCAGCAACTGCGCCGGGGTGAGCTCGCGGCCGTCGATGGTGAACGACGCCTGCGTGCGGGCCAGCACCTCGCGGACCCGGTTGCCGCCGATCTCGGCCAACTGGCTGAACTGCTGGTCGAGAATGCCGATCTCGACGGTCTTGCCGTGTTTGACCCGGCCGGCGGTCGGCGCGAGCGTGCCGCAGATCAGGCCGAGCAGCGTCGACTTGCCCGACCCGTTCGGACCGAGGATCCCGGTGCGCTCGCCGGGGCCGATCCGCCAGGTGACGTCGCGCAAGATCTCACGGTCGTCGAAGGTCACGCCGACGTCGATCAGGTCGACGACGTCCTTGCCGAGCCGGGCGACGGCGAGCCGCTGCAGGCTGATCGGGTCGCGCACCGGCGGCACGTCCTCGATGAGCTGGTTGGCCGCGTCGATGCGGAACTTCGGCTTGCTGGTGCGAGCGGGGGCGCCGCGCCGCAGCCAGGCGAGCTCCTTGCGCATGAGGTTCTGCCGTTTCGACTCGGTGGCGGCCGCGATCCGGTCGCGTTCGACCCGCTGCAAGACATAGGCCGCGTAGCCGCCCTCGAAGGGCTCGACGATGCGGTCGTGGACCTCCCAGGTGGTCGTGCAGACCTCGTCGAGGAACCAGCGGTCGTGGGTGATGACGAGCAGACCGCCGGCGTTCTTGGCCCACCGGGTCTTCACGTGCTCGGCGAGCCAGCCGATGGCCTCGACGTCGAGGTGGTTGGTCGGCTCGTCGAGCGCCAGCACCTCCCAGTCGCCGACGAGCAGCGCGGCGAGCGCGACGCGGCGGCGCTGGCCGCCGGACAGGTCGCCGATCCGGGCCGACCAGTCGAGGTCGCTGACCAGTCCGGCGAGCACGTTCCTGACCTTCGCGTCGCCGGCCCACTCGTGCTCGGGGGTGTCGCCGACGATGGCGTGCCCGACGGTCGTGTCGTCGTCGAGCTCGTCGCTCTGCCCGAGCATTCCCAGTCGGACGTCGCGGCGGTAGGTGACGCGGCCCTCGTCGGGCTCGACCCGTCCGGCGAGGATGCCGAGCAGGCTCGACTTGCCCTCGCCGTTGCGGCCGACGATGCCGACGCGCATGCCCTCGTCGAGCCCGATGGTGACGTCCTCGAGCACGTCACGGGTCGGATAGGACAGGTGCAGGCCTTCGGCCCCGAGGAGATGCGCCACCGGGACAGCCTAGGTTCAGGACGCCTGATCGTCGAAGCGGTGGGTGAGTGCGCGCAGGTCGGCGGCGAGACGGTCGCGGTCCGTGGCGTCGAGGTCGTCGAGGAGCGCGGCCTCGCGAGTGAGGAGTTCGGCGAGGGCGTCGTCGACGCGCGCCGCGCCCTCGGCGGTGAGCCGGACGAGCACGCCGCGCCGGTCGCCGGGGTCGGCGCGCCGCTCGACGAGTTCACGGGCGACGAGCCGGTCGATGCGGTTGGTCATGGTGCCGCTGGTGACCAGCGTCTCGGCGACGAGGCGGCTGGGGGAGAGCTCGTAGTCGCCGCCCGCGCGTCGCAGCGCGGCGAGCACGTCGAACTCCCAGGAGTCGAGGCCGTGGGCCTTGAAGGCCTCTTTGCGGGCGCGGTCGAGATGGTGGGCGAGCCGCGAGACGCGGCTGAGCACCTGCATGGGCGAGGCGTCGAGGTCGGGGCGCTCGCGCCGCCAGGCCTCGACGATCTCGTCGACTTCGTCCGTCTCGGGCATGCCGATACGGTACTGCTCAAGATTCTTGATGTCGAGATATCTCACGGGCGTCGGCCGGAGCGCCGGGCCTCGCGGGTAATCTGATCCCTCACGATCCCCGGTTGGTCTGCCGGCAGGGCCCGCCTGACTTTGAATCAGGACAAGCGACGTAGGTTCGACTCCTACCCGGGGAGCCAGATCTCCTGATGTCTCGGCATGGACGTCGGCTCACTCGTCGGAGTCCTTCGGCTCTATGGTTGGAGGCTGTCACACATCTGTCACGCGGGAACGTGCTATTCGTTGGCAGCGGTGGACATCTGCTGCATAATGTGATGCATGGATACGGTGCAGCGCTCAACTCGTAAGTCGCTTCCGCTGACCGAACGGGATGTGAGAGAACTCGCCGCCCTGCGCGCATCGGCTTCGCATCGGGCGGCGCTGATGGACTTGTCGGGAGTCGACCTGACGGAGGGCAGCAGTGAGGCGGCGGTGTTGCACGCCGTGTGGGAAGCCGGTTTGAAAGCGGTGCTCGAACGACTTGAGGATGCGGGCTACGCCGAGATGGCGGCGGAGCGTGATCAGGATCGTCATCAGCGGGTGGCTCGCCGTCGGCGCCCTGAGTGGGCCGACGAGGCATGAGTCCGTGGCCGCTCGTGCGCGGGCAGGTGGTGCGCGCCGACATCGGGCTGAACGAGCCGAAGTTATTCGTGATCGTCTCGAACAACCGACGGAATCAGCGTCTTCGTGATGTGTTGGCGGTGAGGTTGACGACCAGCCGGAAGCCTTCGATCCCCAGTATCGTCGAACTGGACGAGACGGGTGTCGCCGGGAGAGCGGTGTGTGACGACATCGTGGGACTGTACGAGGACGAGATCATCGGGTTGGTGGCGGCTTTGTCTCCAGGCGCGATGCGGCGGGTGGATCAAGGACTGGCCGCCGCGTTGGGGCTGGGTGACTGAGCGACGGTCGGCTTCTACACTTACCGGGTGTCTGAACAAGTGACGGCCATCGTGTTGGCCGCGGGCGCGGGGACTCGGATGAGGTCGCGTCTGCCGAAGGTGCTCCATGAGATCGGCGGACGACCGCTCGTCGGCCACGCGCTGCACGCGGTGCGCGAGCTGGGCGTGGCCCGCACGGTCGCCGTCATCGGCCACGGCCGCGAGCTGGTCGCCGAGGTGGTCAGTGGCATCGACGCCGACGTCGTGCAGGTGGTCCAGGAGGAGCAGCTCGGCACCGGCCACGCGGTCAAGATCGCGCTCGATGCCCTCGACGAGGCCCCCGACGGCACCGTGCTCGTCACCTACGGCGACGTGCCGCTGCTGACCGCCGACACGCTCACCGCCCTCCTCGACGACCACCGCCAGGCCGGCCGCGCCGTCACCATCCTCAGCGCCGAGCCCGAGGACCCCACCGGCTACGGACGCATCATCCGCGACGACTCCGGCAACGTCCTCGCCATCCGTGAGCACCGCGACGCCAGCGACGACGAGCGGGCCGTCCGGGAGATCAACAGCGGCGTCCTCGCCGTCGCCGCCGACTTCCTGCGCGCTGCCGTCGACGCGCTGCGCACCGACAACGACCAGGGCGAGCTGTACCTGACCGACATCGTCGCGCACGCCGTCGGCGACGGCCTCCCCGTCGGCGCGCACGTCCTGGAGGACGTCTGGCAGACCGAGGGCGTCAACGACCGCGTCCAGCTCGCCACCCTCGGCCGGGTCCTCAACGACCGGCTCGTCGAGCACTGGATGCGTCAAGGCGTCACCGTGGTCGACCCCGCGACGACCTGGATCGACTCAGGCGTCACCCTCGCGCCCGACGTCACGATCCTGCCCGGCACGCAACTGCTCGGCGCCACGACCGTCGCCGAGGGCGCGACCATCGGCCCCGACACCACGCTGCGCAACGTCGAGGTCGGCGAGGGCGCGAGCGTCGTGCGCACGCACGGCTCCGACGCGGTCATCGCGGCGAACGCCACGGTCGGCCCCTTCTCCTACCTGCGCCCCGGCACGGTGCTGGGCGAGGGCGGCAAGATCGGCGCCTTCGTCGAGACCAAGAACACCACCATCGGCGCCGGCGCCAAGGTCCCGCACCTGAGCTACATGGGCGACGCCGAGATCGGCGAGGGCGCCAACGTCGGCGCCGGCAGCATCACCGCCAACTACGACGGCGTGGACAAGCACCGCACGACGATCGGCAGGCACGCCCGCACCGGCTCGGGCAACGTCTTCGTCGCGCCGGTCCAGATCGCCGACGGCGCCTACACCGCCGCCGGGACCACCGTCCGCTCCGACGTCGCGTCGGGGGCGCTCGCCGTCGGCGAGGGCGGACAGAGGATGATCGACGGGTGGGTCGAGGCCAGACGACCCGGCACCTCGTCCGCCGAGGCCGCACGTCAAGCACGGGAGAACCGCGAGTGAGCACCGAGCCTACGTCCACCTCGTCCGCCAAGCTCACCCCGACGAAGAACCTGATGCTCTTCTCGGGCCGCGCCCACCCGGTGCTCGCCCAGCAGGTGGCCGAGCTGCTGGGCGTCGACCTCGTGCCGACCACCGCCTACGACTTCGCCAACGGCGAGATCTATGTGCGTTTCGACGAGTCGGTGCGCGGCTGCGACGCCTTCGTCATTCAGAGCCACTCCGCGCCGATCAACGAGGCGATCATGGAGCAGCTCATCATGATCGACGCGCTCAAGCGGGCCTCGGCCAAGAGCATCACCGTGGTGCTGCCGTTCTACGGCTACGCCCGTCAGGACAAGAAGCACCTCGGCCGCGAGCCCATCTCGGCCCGCCTCGTCGCCGACCTCTTCCTCGCCGCCGGCGCCGACCGGCTCATGACGGTCGACCTGCACACCGCGCAGATCCAGGGCTTCTTCGACGGCCCGGTCGACCACCTGTTGGCCATGCCGATCCTCACCAAGCACGTCAAAGAGAAGTACGCCGACCGTGAGCTGGCCGTCGTCTCGCCCGACGCCGGCCGCATCAAGGTGGCCGAGTCGTGGGCGAACTCGCTCGGCGGTGCGCCGCTGGCCTTCATCCACAAGACGCGCGACGTCACCCGCCCGAACGAGACCAAGGCCAACCGTGTGGTCGGCGAGGTCAAGGGCCGCACCTGCATCCTCGTCGACGACCTCATCGACACCGGCGGCACGATCGTCCAGGCCGCCGAGGCGCTGATGGCCGAGGGCGCCGCCGAGGTGGTCATCGCCGCCACGCACGCGGTGTTCTCCGGCCCGGCCGTCCAGCGGCTGCGCGACTCCTCGGCCGTCGAGGTCATCATCACCAACACGCTTCCGCTGAAGGACGACCACCGCTTCGACAAGCTCACCGAGCTGTCGATCGCGCCGCTGTTCGCCCAGGCCATCTCGGCGGTCTTCGAGGACGGCTCGGTCACGAGCCTGTTCAAGGAGTAAGCTCGTGGCCACTGCGGCGCGCCGGGGGCTGTCCGCGGCGATCGCGGCGGTGATCCTTCTCGTGGCGTCCTCCTGCCTCTCCCGCGACGACAACCCCTTCGCGGGGCGGGACGGCTACGTCTGGCCGGGCTCGGCGGCGGCGACCGCAGCGGAAGAGGCGACCGGCTCCGAGGCCGAGGCGCTGCGCCACATCGCCTCGACCCCGACCGCGGTCTGGCTGACGCCAGAAGCCCATCCGCGAGGTGAGGCGGCCGAGTTCGTCTCCGAGATCGTCCGGGACGCCGACGGCCGGCTCGTCGTGTTCGTCGTCTACGGCGTCACCGCGCGCGACTGCGTGGACGGGGAGTCCTCCGGCGGCCTGCCCGCCGACGACTACCGAGCCTGGGTCGAGGAGATCGCAGGAGCCCTCGACGGGGACCCCGTCGTGGTCGTCGAGCCGGACGCGCTCGGCACGCTGGCCGAGTGCGGCGACGAGGACGAGCGCCTCGATCTGTTGGACTTCGCGGTCGGCGAGCTGAGCGGACCCGCCTCGGTCTACCTCGACGCCGGGCACTCCGACTGGATCGACGCTGACACCATGGCCGACCGCTTGCGTCGAGCGGGCGTCGAACAGGCGCGCGGCTTCAGCCTGAACGTGGCGAACTATCAGAGCGACGCCCACGAGCTGGCCTACGCCGAGCAGATCCGCGAGAGCCTGCCCGAGGCCCACTACATCGTCGACTCCAGCCGCAACGGCCGCGGCGCCGTGCCCGGCGAGTGGTGCAATGTCGAGGGCCGCGCGCTCGGCGTGACCTCGGCGGCCGTCGAGGACGGCTCCGCGCTCGACGCGCGCTGGTGGGTCAAGCCGCCCGGCGAGAGCGACGGGCAGTGCCGGGGCGGTCCGCCCGCCGGCGAGTTCTCGGTCTCCCTCGCAGTGGAACTGGCCCGTGGGGCGGGCGTCGGCGGGTGAGATTGGGCTGAACGGCCATCTGTTCGTTACGGTCGGAGCATGAACTCATCGAGCAGGCGGCGCGTCGCGGTCGTCATCGAGGACGACGCGGACATCCGCGAGCTGCTGCGGGCGATCCTGACGCAGAGCGGCTTCGAGCCGGTGTTGACGGGCAGCGGCGAGGAGGGGATCGCGGCGGTGCGCGCCCACGAGCCGGTGCTCACCACGCTCGACGTCAACATGCCCGGCATGGACGGTTTCGCGGTCGCCAAGCGGCTGCGCGAGTTCAGCGACACCTACATCATCATGCTCACCGGCCAGTCCGACGAGATCGACGTGGTGCAGGGGCTCGACTCCGGCGCCGACGACTATGTGGTCAAGCCCTTCCGGCCGCGCGAGCTGCGGGCGCGGATCGAGTCGCTGCTGCGCCGCCCGAGGACGGCCGCTCCCGCAGAGGAGGCGCCCGCGCCCGTCTCGGTCATCGCCGAGCCCGTCGTCCGTCCCGCGGTTCCGGTCGTCCCCGCTGTGACGCCGCCGCCCGCACGAGCCCCGGAGCCCGCAGCCCCGGCGCCGCCGGTCGCGACCGTGCCTCAGCAGACCCCGGCGGCCAGCGTCGCCGCCCCCGCTGCGACGGTCGGCGACGACGCGCTCTCGTGGAAGGGGCTCACCGTCAACGTCGCGACCAGGGTCGCCACGGTCGACGGTCGCGCCGTCGACCTCACCCGCAGCGAGTTCGACCTGCTCGCCGCGCTGCTGTCGTCGGGGCGACGGGTCCGCTCCAAGGCCGACCTCGTGCTGACCCTGCGCGGCGAGGGCTACGTCACCACGTACTTCGTCAACGACGCCGACAAGCGGGCCGTCGAGACCCATATGGCGAACCTGCGTCGCAAGATCGGCGACTCCAGCACCACGCCGCGCTGGATCGAGACGGTGCGCGGTGTGGGCTACCGGCTGGCGGAGGACTGATCAGTCCCGCTCCTCGGGCGCGTCCTCGTTCACATTCGTCGTCTCCTTGTCGGAGTCGAAGATCACGATGGGGATCTCGACGTCGATGGTGTGCCGGTTGAGCTCCGCCGAGCCAGCGGTGTTCTGCGCCCACACATCGGCGCGGAACTGCAGCGTCACCATGCGCACCGACGGGTCGAGGTCGCCGATGACCTGGTCGCGCAACTCGAACGCTCCCTTCGGCGAGGTGATGACCATGCCGTACTGGGGGTCGGCGAGCGGCTCGGGGTCGAAGGTGATGCGGGCCGGCTGCTCGTCGAGCCGGTAGGGCTCCAGGCCGACGGTCTCCCCGTCGGCGTCGACGGCGACCGACGTGATCGTGAGGCGCTCGAAGAAGACCATGCGCTTGGTCGCGTACGGGTCGCGCTCGTCCCGGTCGGTGTCGTAGGCGGTCATCGACATCGTGAAGAATTTGTCGCCCTTCGGGTACCACTCGTGGGTGTACGGGGTGGCGTCCGTCGGGTACATCGTCAACACGAAGTCGATCCCGTCGATCGTCGTGTGCGACATGAAGGTGCCGTTGTCGGTGAACATCGAGCCGGTGGCCTCCTCCGGGCCGACCGTCGGGGTGGTCGCCGAGGGCACGGGGGCCGGCTTCTTATCCGCGGGGTCGTCCAGTCCGCAGGCGGTGAGCGAGGCGAGCAGCGCGAGGGCGGCCACGGACGCGAGGCGACGGTTCATGGGGAAGGACTCCTGGGGGTCGGGAGGATCAGGCGCGGAAGCCGCGATGGCGGCGCAGGACGCGGGTCAGCAGCCAGGCGGTCTGGGCGATGGTGGTGACGCCGAGGACGGTCCAGCCGACCAGCAGGGCGTCGGACTTGGCGCCGGCGGGCAACTGCGACCACGCGGCGACGAGCGCGACCACGAGCAGCGCGACCACCGCGTAGGGGGCGAGGTAGGCGCGCCCGCCGCCGCCCCGTTCGGCCTTGGCCTGCAGCGCCCAGTTGTCGGTCTGGGACCGGCTGAGGAACTTCGCCCACGAGCGCGCGAAGTGGCCCAGCCGGATCCACATGTAGAGCTCGGCCGGCGCCAGCGTCATCGCGAAGATGTAGTCGCGCCGGTTCGCGCCGTGCATGGCCAGAGCGATCCGCGTGTTCAGGGCGGTGGCGATCACCGGCGGGATCAGCCACCACAGCCGGAACTCGAAGGCATGGAAGGCCAGCGAGCAGACGAGCAGCACGACGAAGCCCAGCCGGGTGAAGGCGTTGAGGATCATCGAGCCGTTCTCGAACCAGCGCAGCCGCAGGTTCGGGTGGAACGGCTGGCCCTTGGTGTCGCCGCGCTGGCCGGGCCACATCAGGTCGATGGCCCCGGTGTTCCACTTGACCTGCTGGGCGTCGAGCGAGCGCAGGTCGGTCATGCCGCCGACGTTCGCGCGGGCGTCGGCGCTGATCTTGGTGAGATAGCCCGCGCTCTTGATCTGCAGCGACAGCAGCGAGTCCTCGATCTCGCTGTCGCGCACCCACGGCGAGCGCTGACGGGACTGCTCCACGACGGCGTGCAGCGCCTCGATCGAGAACAGCGAGTACTGCCCGCCGAGCACCGCCATATTGCGCCCGCGCAGCAGGTTCTGCAGGTTGAACGCGGCGAACTGGGCGCGCTGTCCGGCGATGAGGAACTTCTCGAACCACCCGGTCAGGCCGGTGTCGTCGATGCTGTAGATCGCCGAGATGCCGCCGATGCGGTCGTCGCTCTGGATCTCGGTCGCCAGCGACTCCAGCGCCCGGGGGTCGGCGGTGGTGTCGCCGTCGACGCCGAGGAGGTAGTCCATGTGCTCCACGAGCGCGAAGCCGTAGTTGAGCGCGCCGACCTTCTTGTCGGGGTTCTCGCCGATGTCGTGCACGAAGATCTCCGTCGCCTGCATCGCGTGGCCCTCGCCGCGCACGTGCAGGCCCGCGTAGTGGCCGGCGATCTCGGCGGTCGCGTCGGTCGTGTTGTTGACGACGACGTGGATCACGTTCGGCAGCCGGGTCTGGGCCAGCAGCGAGTCGAGCACGTCGGCGATCGTGCCTTCCTCGTTGTACGCCGGGATGACGCAGCCGATGGTCGCCGGTCGGGCCGACGCCGGGGCGAGGGCGTCGGGGTGGTCGACGGTCCATGTGCTGTCGGCGGGGGTCAGACTCATCAGGGCACCTCGGGGCGTACGGGATCGATGTCTCCATTCGATCACCGCGACCTCAGGATTCACCCCGGCGCGGCGTCAAGATTGCCGCAGGATCGGCTCAAGGCCACCGCCCCGGCATGTCGGCGTCGGCGCGGGCCGTGCGGATCAGCCGGCCGAGGTCGATGTCGTCGGGGCCCTCGACGGCCGCTCCGACGCGATAGGACGGGGCGACGGGAAGGTCGGCGGCGCGCAGGTCGAGTCCACGCCGCACCGCGCCCGCGACCCGGTCGAGCGGTCGCGCGGGGTGCGCTCGGGTCAGCACCGCGAAGCGTCCGTCGCCCAGATGGCCCAGCGTCGCGAACGGCGGCGTCTGCGCGCGCAGGACCGCTCCGACGCGGACGACCACCTGGTCTTGGACCTCCGGACCGAACGCCGTGCCCAGGTCGTCGAACTGCTCGACCTCGACCCACAGCAGGCCGACGACGACTCCTCCGGACCGCGCCCGGTCGACGCGGTCGAGCGCCTCGCGGCGGAAGGCGGCCGGACCGTTCACCTCGAAGCCGACCGGCGGCGCGTCGGACCGGTCGGTCCACCACGCGCGCCGTGCGGTCTCGCCGCGCAGCGAGCTGAGGCACAAGGCGGCCACCGAGAAGACCACCAGCGTGCCGACGGCGACGATGACGTCGATGATCTCGGTCCAGTCCACGACGCGGAGCAGGGTGAGCGACCCCGTGACGACGATGCTGAGGGTCGTCACGCCCATGAGGGCTTGCAGCGCACGCGAGGACGGGGCGGTGGCGTGCGGACCGAGCGCGGCGTCGACGAAGGTCGCGGTGGCGAAGGCCGCCGAGAAGGAGGCGGACAACGCCAAGGGGACGGGGAGCCCCCGGAGTTCCGCGTCCGGCAGGCCGCTGGCCAGCGTGATCCCGGCGGCGAGGAACGGGAACAGGAGCTGGGACGACCCACCGTGTTGCTGGAGCCGCAGGCCGGAGCGGAGCAGGCCGAAACCGAGGACGTAGCCGCCGGCCGCGGCGCTCTCGGCGAGGGGTTGCACGGTGCCGTCGCCGGGAAAGGTCAGGGCGAGCGCCCCGGTGGCCGAGATCGTCAAGAAGGCCACGGCGATGGTGCGACCGGCCCGGTCGTCGTGGTGGAGGGCCGCCATCGTCGTCAGGTAGACGGTGATCGCGGCCAGCGTGACCGAGCAGGCGAGCTGCGCGGTGGCGGCGTCGACCGTCATGTCGCGGCTCCTCGGCCGTCGCGCGGCAAGCGCAGCACGGCGACGGTGCCACCGCTCTCGCCGCGGTCGTCGAGCCGGATCGTGCCGCCGTGCTGGGTGACGATCTCCCGGCAGATCCCCAGGCCCAGGCCGGTGCCCGGCACGGTCGAGTTCGCGGCGTTCGACGTGCGGTAGTACGGCTCGAAGACCTCGACGCGTTCTCTCTCCGACATGCCCGGGCCGGTGTCGGCGACGGTGAGCGTCGCCTCGTCGTCGTCGCAGGTCAGCGCGATGCTGATCGAGCCGCCGTCGACGTTGTACTTGATCGCGTTGGTGACGAGGTTGTCGACGACCTGGCGCAGTCGGAAGTCGTCGCCCAGGATGGGGGTCGGGCCGGGCGAGTCGACGGTGACGGTGAGCAGCCGGTCCGTGGCCATGATGCGCAGCGCGGTGACGGACTCCTCGACGACCTCCGCGAGGTCGACGCGGCGCAGCGAGAGCGGCACCGCGTGATGGATGGCGCGGTGCCGGGTCGCCAGCAGATCGCCGACGAGGGTGAGGAGCCGTGTGGTGTTGCGCTCGGCGACGACGAGGTGCTCGGCGGCCTCCTCGGGCAGGCCGGGCGTGTCGGCGGCGAGCTCGATGAACCCCAGGATCGAGCTCAACGGCGTGCGGAACTCGTGCGACACCGACGCGATGGCCTGGTCGCGGGCGGCTTCGGCCTCCACGCTCTCGTCGACGTCGCGCAGCACGAGGACCAGCCGGTCGACGCTCCCGTCCTCGTGCAGGACGAGCCGTCCGCTGATCTCCACCGCCATGCGCGGTTGGTCGCGATGGCCGACCCAGTAGACCTCCGCCTCGACGGGCTCGCCGGCCAGGCCGCGCACATGCGGACGGTCCTCGGCGGAGACCGGGGTCTCGCCGTCGAGGTGGTAGAGCGGCAGTTGGTCGGCTGAGGTGGTCATCGGCAGGCCGAGGTGGCGCAGCATGGCGCGGGCGGCGCGATTGCTGCCGAGGTACGCGCGGTGCTCGTCGACGGAGACGACGCCGAAGGGCACGGCGTCCATGATCGCCGCGAGGACGTCCTCGTCACGGCGGGCCTGACGGTAGGCGGCCTCGGAGTGGCGCGCCTGCTGGTCGAGGAGACGGCGTTGCGCGGCCTCGCGGTTCGCTCCGGCCGACAGCACCGCCGAGAGCACGAGCAGGACGATGGTGACGCTGGCGGTCGCGGCGACCGTGGGCACGTCGACCGGCCCGGGGCTGACGCCGAGCTCGGACAGCAGCAGCGGCGCCCAGGCGACGAGGGTGCCGGCGACCGCCCCGACCACGCCCCCGTAGCGCCCGCCGTGCGCCGCCAGCCAGGCGACCGGCAGGATCAGCATGAAGCCGAAGCCGCTCGTCGGGGCGGCGACGCGCAGATGCCCGACGACGAGCAGGTCGACGACGGGGACGACGAGCAAGGTTCCGGGGGACCACTCCTGGCTTCCCCGCGCGATGCCGACGAGGGCTGTCAACAGCACGAGGGCGAGCAGCCCGGTGGCCATCCGCTCGGGGACCGAGGCGATGTCGTAGAGCAGCGTCAACGCGGTGATGGCCGCTGCGGTGACCAGCAGCGTCACCTGGGTCAGGAGCAGTCGGCCCATGGGGGCCGGCGACGTGGGATCGTCGTCGCGTCGCGGCATGACGCCCATCCTAAAGGCGCGATGATTGATTTCTTGACGATGGCGCGGCGTCGCGTGTGTGGCTCTGCGCCGGATTCGCTCGTCACGGCGGTCCTCGGCTAAGATGCCCGGGTTGCCTCGGCGAGGGCGCGGATCGGTCGATCCGACGCCGTGATCGACAGGGTGCTCCGCAGGAGTGCTGTGTCGAGCGTCCGAGCCTCGCCCCTTCCCCCGCATCGCTCTTCGAGGAGTCCTCTCGTGTCCGAGATCACCCTGTCCGCCCAGCCCCGCACCGAGTTCGGCAAGGGCGCGGCCCGTCGCGCGCGCCGCGAGGGCTTGGTCCCCGGCGTCCTGTACGGCCACGGCACGGACCCGGTGCACGTGAACCTGCCCGGCCACGACCTGATGCTCGCGCTCAAGCAGTCCAACGCGCTGCTGTCGATCGAGGTCGAGGGCGCCGACAAGCACCTCGTCATCCCCAAGCAGGTCCAGCGCGACCCGCTGAAGGGCTTCCTGGAGCACGTCGACCTGCTCATCGTCAAGCGCGGCGAGAAGGTCACCGTCGACGTCCCGATCACCATCGTCGGCGAGGTCACCTCCGACCTGCTCGTCGTCACCGAGAACACCACCGTCTCGCTCGAGGCCGAGGCCACCGCGATCCCGAACGACATCGAGGTCAGCGTCACCGGCCTCGAGGCCGACGCGCAGGTCCTCGCCAAGGACCTCGCGCTGCCGTCGGGCGCCACGCTCGCGAGCGAGGACGACCTGCTCATCGTCAAGATCGCCGCAGCGGGCGGCTCGGCCGAGACCGCCGACGCCGGCGAGGGCGCGGCGGAGGAAGCCGCCGACGGCGAGTGACCGTCTGGCTGATCGCCGGGCTCGGGAATCCGGGCCCGGCGTACGCCGCCACCCGGCACAACGCCGGGTACTTGGTGACGGACGCCCTCGCCGCCCGCATGGGCGCGTCGTGGAAGCCGAACCGCAAGAGCCGCACCGACATTGTCGAGGGACGGCTCGCCGGCGAGCGGGTCGTGCTCGGCCGGGCGCGCTCGTACATGAACGAGAGCGGGGGGCCGCTCAAGGCGCTCGCCGGGTTCTTCGACGTCGACCCCGAGCACATCGTGGTGGTCCACGACGAGCTCGACATCGACTTCGGCCGCCTCAAGCTCAAGCTCGGCGGCGGCGACAACGGCCACAACGGCCTCAAATCGCTGCGCGGCTCGCTCGGCACCGGCGACTTCCACCGGGTCCGCTTCGGCATCGGCCGGCCCCCGGGCGCCCAGACGGTGCACGACTTCGTGCTCAAGCCGTGGTCGTCGGTGGAGAAGAAGGAGCTCGACCTCAACGTCGAGGACGCCGCCGACGCCGTCGAGTCGCTCATCACCCGCGGTCTCGTGGAGACGCAGAGCGCTTTCAATCGGTAGGACCTCATGACCGAACGCCCCCTGCGATCACTGGCTGATCGCGTCACCGGCCTGCCCGCGCTCGCCGCAGCCCTGGACGACGGCGAGCGCGACCTCGCCCTGCGCGGACCGGCGGCGCTGCGGCCCTTCGTCGCGCACGCCCTCGCCGCGAGGCCGGGGCCGGTCCTCGTCGTCACCGCGACCGCGCGGGAGGCCGACGAGGCGGTCGGCGTGCTCGCCGAGACGCTGGGGGAGCGGGCGGTCGCCGCCTTCCCCGCCTGGGAGACGCTGCCGCACGAACGGCTGTCGCCCCGCTCCGACACGGTCGGGCGACGTCTCGCGACGCTGCGCCGCCTCGTCCATCCCGACGACGCGCCGTTGCGCGCGGTGGTCGCGCCGGTCCGTTCGATCTTGCAGCCGCAGGTGCGCGGTCTGGCCGACCTCGTCCCGGTCCGGCTGGTCAAGGGTGAGGACTACGGTCTGGAACGCCTCGTCCAGGGGCTCGCCGACGCCGCCTACACCCGCGTCGACCTGGTGGAGCGGCGCGGCGAGTTCGCGGTGCGCGGCGGCATCGTCGACGTCTTCGCGCCCACCGACGACCACCCGGTGCGCGTGGAGTTCTGGGGTGACGCCGTCGAGGAGCTGCGCCAGTTCTCGGTCGCCGACCAGCGCTCGTTGGAGCCGGTCGACGTCCTATGGGCGCCGCCGTGCCGCGAGCTGTTGCTGACCGACCAGGTGCGCGAGCGCGCCCGACGTCTCGCCGAGAGCCACCCGGCGCTGGCCGAGATCGGCACGAAGATCGCCGAGGGCCACGCCGTCGAGGGCATGGAGTCGCTGATCCCGGCCTTGGTCGATGAGATGGAGCTGTTGGTCGACCTGCTGCCCGAGGACTCCTCGGTGCTGATCTGCGACCCCGAGCGAGTCCGGGCCCGCGCGCACGACCTCGTCGCCACGAGCGAGGAGTTCCTGAGCGCGTCCTGGGCGGCGGCCGCGACCGGCGCCGACGCCCCCATCGACCTCAACGCGTCGTCCTTCCGCACGCTCGACGACGTGCACGAGCACGCGCTCGGCCTCGGCCACCGCTGGTGGGGGCTGAGCCCCTTCGCCCTCGACGACGACCGCGACCTCGGCGTCGAGGAGGCCCCCGAGCTGCGCGGCGACCTGCCCGCCGCCGCCGAGACGATCCGCCGCTGGCTGGCCGACGGCTTGGAGGTCGTGCTCGTCGTGCCCGGCCAAGGACAGGCGCAGCGCACCATCGAATGGCTGGGCGAGGTCGACCTCGCGGGCTCCTTCGACACCGGCGCCGCCCCCGGGGTCGTGCGCGTGGTGTGCGCGGAGCTGACGCACGGGTTCGTCGCCCGTCCGCTCGGCCTGGCGGTGCTCACCCACGACGACCTCGTCGGCCAGCGCGCCGCCGAGAAGGCCACGCGGGCGGCCATGCCCGCGCGGCGTCGCAAGCAGGTCGACCCGTTGGAGCTCAAGCCCGGCGACCCGGTGGTCCACGAGCAGCACGGCGTCGGGCGATACGTCGAACTCGTCAACCGGGTGGTGCAGGGCGCGGCCCGCGAGTACCTCGTCGTCGAGTACGCGCCGAGCAAGCGCGGCCAACCGGGCGACCGGCTGTTCGTGCCGATGGACCAGCTCGACCAGGTCAGCCGGTACATCGGCGGTGAGAACCCGACGCTCGACAAGATGGGCGGCGCGGACTGGACGCAGCGCAAGAACAAGGCGCGCAAGGCCGTCCGGCAGATCGCCGGCGAGCTCATCAAGCTCTACGCGGCCCGCCAGTCGACGAAGGGCCACGCCTTCGGGCCGGACACCCCCTGGCAGCGCGAGCTGGAGGACTCCTTCGTCCACGTCGAGACGCCCGACCAGCTGGTCACCATCACCGACGTCAAGCGCGACATGGAGCGCACCGTGCCGATGGACCGGCTGGTCTGCGGCGACGTCGGCTACGGCAAGACCGAGATCGCGGTGCGCGCGGCGTTCAAGGCGATCCAGGACGGCAAGCAGGTCATCTTGCTCGTGCCGACGACGCTGCTCGTGCAGCAGCACTACGCGACCTTCGCCGAACGGTTCGGCCAGTTCCCGGTGACGATCCGCCCGCTGTCGCGGTTCCAGACCGACAAAGAGTCGAAGCAGACCCTCGACGGGCTGGCCGACGGCACGATCGACATGGTGATCGGCACGCATCGCCTCTTGCAGCCGGGCGTGCATATCAAGGACCTCGGTCTGGTCATCGTCGACGAGGAGCAGCGTTTCGGCGTCGAGCACAAGGAGGCGTTGAAGCATCTGCGCGCCGCCGTCGACGTGCTCAGCATGTCCGCGACGCCGATCCCGCGCACCCTGGAGATGGCGATCACCGGCATCCGCGAGATGTCGACCATCGCCACGCCGCCAGAGGAGCGCCACCCGGTGCTGAGCTTCGTCGGTCCGTACGAGGACCAGCAGGTGATCGCCGCGATCCGCCGCGAGCTGCTGCGCGAGGGGCAGGCCTTCTACATCCACAACCGGGTGCAGAGCATCGGCAAGACCGTCGAGCGGTTGAAGGAGCTGGTGCCCGAGGCGCGGATCGCCGGGGCGCACGGCAAGATGAGCGAGTCCGAGCTGGAACGCGTCATGGTCGAATTCTGGGAGAAGCGCTACGACGTGCTGGTCTGCACGACCATCGTCGAGTCGGGCCTGGACGTGTCGAACGCGAACACGATGATCATCGAGCGGTCCGACGTGCTGGGCCTGTCGCAGTTGCACCAGCTGCGCGGGCGGGTGGGCCGTGGCAGCGAGCGGGCGTACGCCTACTTCCTGTACCCGCCGGACAAACCGCTGACTGAGACCGCGCACGACCGTCTCGCGACCATCGCGCAGCACTCCGAGCTGGGCGGCGGCATGGCGGTGGCGATGAAGGATCTGGAGATCCGCGGCGCGGGCAATCTGCTCGGTGGCGAGCAGTCCGGCCACATCGCCGACGTCGGCTTCGACCTGTATGTGCGGCTGGTGGGCGAGGCGGTCGCGGAGTTCCGCGGCGAGACGGAGCCACAGCGGCGCGAGGTCAAGATCGAGCTGCCCGTCGAGGCGCATCTGCCGAACGACTACGTGCCGAGCGAGCGGCTGCGGTTGGAGGTCTACAAGCGGCTGGCGGCGGTCGCGTCCACCGACGAGATCGCCGAGCTGCGCGCCGAGCTGGTCGACCGCTACGGCGAGCCGCCGGCCGAGACCGAGACGCTGCTGGAGGTCGCGCGGCTGCGGGTCGCGGTGGCCGACAGCGGCATCGAGGAGATCACCAGCGCGGGCAGCAACATCCGCTTCGCCGGTCTCTCCCTGCCGGACTCGGCCCAGATGCGCCTGCGCCGGATCTACCCCAAGAGCATGTACAAGCCGGTCACCGACACCGTCCTCATCCCCCGCCCCCGCGAGGCCCAGATCGGCGGCAAACCGCTCGTCGGCCGCGAGCTGCTGGAGTGGACGAGGCTGGCGGTGGAGACGCTCGTCGGGTAGTGAGTTTGTCCACAGGGGCCTGTTAGAGCACGTCACACTGTCCACAGGCGGACGATTGGCGCTCGATTTCTCGTCGTGGTGAACGGTTTGCTGGATCTCGCCAGCGCACCCGTTCCAGAATGGAGAGATGAGCCTGATGAACGAGATCGATACGCAGACGTGGATTCTCCTTGTCAGTTTCGCCGTGTCGTTAGTGGCGGCGACGGCCTACTTGCACCGCATGGTCAATGTCGCCATGCGTGAGTCTCGAGCGGAGGCTCGTGCGCTGTTCAGCAGACTGGAGGCGACGGTCGAGAAGAACCGGGGCGAGGCTCGCGAGGACAGCCAGCGTGTCAGCGGTGAGGTCAAGCAGGTCCGTGAGGATCTCGGTGGTCGGATCGATCGAGTCGAAGAGAGCGTCCAGCAGACTCGCGAGGAGCTGGGTGGTCGGATCGATCGAGTCGAAGAGAGCGTCCAGCAGACACGCGAGGAGTTGGGTGGTCGGATCGATCGAGTCGAAGAGAGCGTCCAGCAGACACGCGAGGAGTTGGGTGGTCGGATCGACCGAGTTGAGGATGAGGTCGGTCAGACTCACCGTGACCTCGGACGCCGTGTCGACGGACTCGGCTGGCGGATCGACCGTCTCTATGGGACCGACCCCGACCTGCGACGCGAGGCCTGAGCCTCACCTCGGGTTGGCGATGAGGGCGCGGTAGAAGACGGCGCCGCGGTCGAGCCATGCGGCCTCGACCCACTCGTTGGGGGCGGCTCATCTTGAGCGGGCTGAAGCGGTAGACCGAGTCGCTGATCCTCGTGTAGTGGCGGCTGTCGGTCGCGCCGGTCTGCACATACGGCACCACGCGGATCGTCTCGTGCGGAGACGGGTCGAGGGCGGCGACGGCGGAGGTGAAATGACGCCAGGCGTCGTTGCCGGTACGCGAGACCGGTGGCGGGTCGTTGCCCTCGATCGACGTGATCTCCACGTCGAGGCCCTTCAACAGCTTCGTCAACCGGGCGCGTAGCTTCTCGCGGGTGTCGCCGACGGCGAGCCGGACGTTGACCGTCGCCCGTGCCTCGGTGGCCAGCACGTTGTCGGCGGGGCTGCCGCTCAACTGCGTCACCGCCATCGTCGTGCGGACCATCGAGTTCGTCTCCTTGCCGACCCGCGCCAGCAACTCGGCCACCGGACGCCTCGCGTGTCGCGCCTGCCGCGCCACGATGCGTAGCGGGGCGGGCAGCGCCTCCGCGACGGCGTCGATCATGCCGAGGATCGGCTCGGACAGGATCGGCGGTTGCGGATTCTCCTCGATCCGCACGATCGCCCGCGCCAACCGCACGGTCGCGCCGTTCGGCGACGGGTGGACGCGTGTCCGCCCCCGCCGCGCGCCAACAGCTCGACGTTGTTGACGCCCTTCTCGACGGTCGCGACCATCGCGCTGAACCCGGACAGTCCCGGCAGCGCGTCGTCGACCACCGCGCCGCCCTCGTCGGAGACCAGCCAGGGACGCACGCCGAGCCCGTCGAGATGGGAGACGACCTCGCGGCACTCGTGACCCTCCACCTCCTCGTCGGCGCCGAAGGACAGCCACACGTCGTGCTCGGGTGTGAAGCCCTCCGCGAGCAGCGTCTCGACCGCGTCGGCCACACAGACCAGCGCGCCCTTGTCGTCGAGCGTGCCGCGCCCGTGCACCCGGCCGTCCTCGACCTCGCCGGAGAACGGATCGCGGTCCCACTGCTCGGGCGTCGTGGGCACGACGTCGTAGTGCGCCATCAGCACCACCGGGTCGTCGGCCGTGCGCCCCGGCCAGCGGAACAACAGCGATCCGACGGGGAAGACCGTCAGTTTCAGTTCGTTGTGCAGGCGTGGATAGAGACGTCGGAATGTCTCGCGGAATCGGGCGAACTCGGCCTCGTCGCGCTCGCCGGGCGCTGAGACGGTGCGGCAGCGGACGAGTTCGGACAGACGGTCGGCGGCGCTCATACGGCCATCGTCTCGGAGTCGGGGTCAGGCTCGGGGTCGGCGAAGGCCAGCTTCGGCACGAACATCAGCAAGAACGCCGCGACGGCGGCGGTGGCCACGCCGAAGACCGCCGAGGCGAAGGCCCCGCCGACGGTCTTGGTGGCGTTGGTCAGGCCGGTGGCGACGGCGGTACGACCTTCCGGCGCTGCCGCCGCGGCCGCTGCGGGCAGGGCGGCCACCAGGGCGCCCGACCCGAGCCCCACCACGATCATGCAGACGACGAGGTGGAGCGCGGAGTCGTGGAAGCCGGTGAGCGCGGTGTAGCCGAGCGCGATGAGGCCCGCCGCGCCGATGAGGCAGCCACGCGGGCTCACCGCCCGGCTGACCCGGGCGAACAGCAGCGCGCCGACCAGCATCGACAGGACGTACGCGCCGATCAGCGGCGCCACCGACGAGGAGTCCATGCCCAGCCCGAAACCGTGCTCGTCGGGATTGGTCTGCGCGAACGTCGACAAAGGCATCTGCGCGCCGAGCACGCTCACGCCGAACAGGAAGGCGGTCAGCTGCACCGGCCACATGGACGGCTGGCGCAGAACCCGCAGGTCGACGAGCGGGTCGGCCGAGCGGAGCTCCCACCGGCCGAACGGCCACAGCAGCGCCGCTCCGGCGACGAAGGCGAGCCACGGCCACGGCGAACCGGCGCCGGCGGTGCGGACGAGGATGAGGCCGCCGGTGATCAGCAGCAGGTTGGCGCTCAGCAGCGCGAGGCCGCCTCGGTCCAGCTCGCCGGGCTGCGCCTCGTGGTCGCGGGCGACGCCGAGGTGGATGACGACGACGACCGCCGTGGTGAGCAGCGCCGGCACGACCAGCACCATCGAGATCGAGTCGAAGGCCGCCGCGACCGCTCCGGCCGAGAGCGCGCCCGGTGCCGAGTGATGCTGTGCGGGAGGTCACGCGTGCAGCCTCGGCCCGCCGAGGGTCCCCGCCAGGGCGGTGAGTTGTCCACCTTTGCCGGGTGGTCGGTGGCTCATCCACCCTATGAGCGCCCATAGGGTGGATGAG
>NZ_JASGEK010000077.1:0-29921 GCF_047606445.1 Aeromicrobium sp.
ATCACGCCCCTGATCGGCGAGGTCCTGGGCGGCCACATCCCGACCGCCGACGACCTCGACCCCGACACCGAGCACATCGTCGACGGCACACTCCTGCCCTGCTGGTCCTGGAAGGACCAGCCCGGCCTGTACTCCGGGAAACACAAGACCACCGGCGTCAACCTCCAAGTCGTCTGCGACCTCGCCGGACGCCTCGCCTGGATCTCCGACCCCGTCGAAGGATCACGCCACGACGTCTACTGCCTCGACGCCTCCGGAGCCCTCGACACCCTCGACCCCGCCAACTGGATCGGCGACAAAGGCCACCAAGGACGCGGCATGAGGACACCCATCAAAAAACCCGCCCACCGGAGACTCCACCCATCCGAGAAAACATACAACACCAGCATCAACAAGATCCGCTACGCCATCGAACGAACCATCGCCAACCTCAAAACCTGGCGCATCGCCCACACCGACTACCGACGCCCCTACACCACATTCAGCCAAACCATTACAGCGGTTATCGGACTACACTTCTGGGCCACCTCGTGAATAAGCCTCATTATATCGGAATGAATGGAAAGCAGCACTTTTTCGTTGCTGAAGCCAAGGGTCGAATAGTGCTTGATGCGCGCACAAAAATGCTCTAAATTCCAAGGTGCAGACAGGCGTAGTGGGATCCGTTAATGGGCAGGCCCGCTTGAGGCGGTTTGGGGTAGCCGCGATAACGGGTGGTTCGAATATCGAGCCATATGTGACTGACCCTGAAGACCAGGTAGAGCTACCCGACCCTCGGGAGTGGCTGAGGGTCTACTACGAGTATGTGCGGGCGGTGTGCGGTCCCGAAGGAGAGGTCGTGGAGGCCAGCGCTGCTCCCAGGGACTGGGTGCCAGTCGGCCTGGACTCCCAGAGATGGTCACTCGGTGGGTGCGCGCTGACCCTGTCGTCTCCAGGTGGACGAACTTGTCAGCCGAGTGCGAACTGAGTTCCAGGACAGACAGTTCTTGCCTGACTCGACCATGGTGACCGTCCTCTAGCGCAACTGAGGGTTCATAGTTCCCGGTCATGGTATGGGTGCCGGGCCATGGTGAAGGCGCACTTGAAGGGTCCCGTGATGATGGGTGCTGTTCCGGGCTTACCAGGGTTGAGCGCAAGAAGTCGCTGGTGGCGAAGGGGCGGATTTGTTGCTGGAACAAGGGGAAGGCGTTCTGAACTGACGGCGGTTGCTGGCGGCGCCGCCGAGTCGTAGTGTGGCACGAATCGACTGAACGTGCCACCATGGATCTATGGTTGCCACAGTGACGGTCGGGCGGCAGGGGCGCATCGTGATCCCCGCCGAGATGCGTGACGCCCTCGGGCTCGAGGCGGGGGAGGAGTTGAGCGTGTCGTTGGATGGCACGGCTCTGGTGTTGCAGCGGCAGCGTGATGTCGCTGAGTCATTGGTGGGATACCTCGGGGACTATGCCACAGATGGTCGTTCGTTGGTCGATGAATTGATCGCCGAACGGCGAGCGGCGGCGGCGGGCGATTGATCGCGGTGCTCGACGCGTCGGCGCTCCTTGCCGCGCTGCGACGAGAGCCAGGTTGTCAAAGGGTGATCGACGCGATGTCGGCGTCGGTGGTCTGCTCGGTCAACTTCGCTGAAGTGGTGGGTAAGACACTCGATCAAGGCAAGGACACGAAGGCGATTCGACCGTGGCTGGAAGGTAGTGGCGTGACGATCGAGCCATTGACCGATGGCGACGCCCTCATCGCTGGTGAGTTACGAGGCTTGCAGGGCGGTCGGGGACTGTCGCTCGCCGATCGATGCTGCCTCGCGTTGGCCTTGCGACTGCCGGAGTGTCGGGTGCTGACCGCCGACCGGGCCTGGGCGGAACTCGCCCTTCCTTTGCGTGTCGAACTGATTCGCTGACCGCGCTCTGGGTTCATTCTTCAACTGACATGTAAGGTAAGCCTCATCTGTTATGAGATGAGGTGCGTGTGGCGACAA
Source organism: Aeromicrobium sp. (assembly GCF_047606445.1). Classification (GTDB taxonomy): domain Bacteria; phylum Actinomycetota; class Actinomycetes; order Propionibacteriales; family Nocardioidaceae; genus Aeromicrobium. The sequence goes on from NZ_JASGEK010000077.1 coordinate 1,973, forward strand.
CCGTAGCCGCCCCGACCGCGCGAGGCGGGAGGTCCGGGCTCACCCGGTCGATGGCGTTGATCGTGCTCGGCGCGGTCCTGGTCGGGATCTCGCTGCTGAGCCTGTTCGTCGGCAGCGGCGACATCTCGGCGGGCGAGGCGTGGCGGGCGCTGTGGCACAACGACCACAGCACGAACGCCGAGATCGTCCGCACCACCCGCGTGCCGCGCATGCTGCTCGGCCTGCTCGCCGGCGCCGCGCTCGGCGTGGCCGGGGCGCTCATGCAGGCGCTCACCCGCAACCCGCTGGCCGACCCCGGCCTGCTCGGCGTCAACGCGGGCGCCTACCTCGCCATGGTGCTGGGCTTCTGGATCGGCGGGGCCATGTCGACCGCGGCGTACGCGCTGTTCGCGATGGCCGGCGCCTTCGTCGCCTCCGGGCTCGTCTACTTCGTCGGCTCGCGGGGGCGCGGCGGGGTCAGCCCGGGCAAACTCGTGCTCACCGGCGTCGCGGTCAGCTGCGTGTTCACCGGCCTCGCCTTCGGCCTGACGATGATCGACCCGAAGTCCTTCGACGCGATCCGCGGCTGGCAGATGGGCACGCTGCAGAAGTCGAACGGCGAGGCGATCTTCTTCGGGGCGCTGCCCTATGTGGTGGTCGGGCTGGTCGTCGCGGTCGCCCTCACGCTCTACCTCAACGCCATCGCCCTCGGCGACGACCGGGCCCGCGCGCTGGGCGTCCCTGTCACGACCGTCCGCACCGTCGGCTTCGTCGCGATGACGCTGCTGTGCGGCGCGGCCACCGCCGCCATCGGCCCGATCTCCTTCCTGGGGCTGATGGTGCCGCACGCGGTCCGCGCCATCGTCGGCCCCGACCAGCGCTGGATCATCCCGGCCTGCCTGCTGGCCTCGCCGATCCTGTTCCTCGGCGCCGACGTCATCGGCCGGGTCGCCACGCCGGGCGAGCTGCCCGTCGGCATGGTGACGGCCTTCATCGGAGCGCCCGTCTTGATCTGGCTGGCCCGCGGACGAGGGGTGAACGAGCTGTGACGACATCCTCACGCGACCACACCGAGCTGGAGATCTGGCCGCCCCGCTTCCGCTTCGTCTCCACGCGCGGCGGCGGCCGTCTCCGCGTCGACCTGCGCACGGTGCTGGTGACCGTCGTGCTGCTGGTCGTCACCGCAGCGGTGTCGGTGTGGTCGCTGACCATCGGCTCGGCCGAGGGCGCGAACCTCCCGCTCGACCGGGTGGTCGGCGCGTTCACCGGCTCCGAGTCCGACATGATCCAGCGCATCGTCGTCGAAGGGCGGCTGCCCCGCGTCGCCGTCGCGGTCTTCGGCGGCGCCTGCCTCGCGCTCAGCGGCGCGATCTTCCAGACCGTCACCCGCAATCCGCTCGGCAGCCCCGACATCATCGGCTTCACCAGCGGCGCCAACACCGGCGCGCTGGTCGCCATGCTGGTGCTCAACCTCGGCTACGCCGGCGCCACGATCGGCTCGCTCGTCGGCGGCCTGCTCACCGGCGTCGTCATCTACCTGCTGGCCATGCGCGGCGGCATCGAGGGCACCCGGCTGATCGTCGTCGGCATCGGCGTCAGCGCCATGCTGGTGGCCTTCAATGGCTTCCTGCTCGCCCGGGCGAAAGTGGAGAACGCCGTCTCGGCGGCCGCCTGGGGCCAGGGCATCTTCAGCCAGTTGAAGTTCGAGGACATCCTCCCGGTCGCCGTCGCCCTGCTGCTGCTCGCTCCGGCGCTCGCCGTGCTGGCCCCGGGCATGCGCATGTTCGAGCTCGGGCCCGACTCGGCGCGCAGCAAGGGCGTCGACACCGAACGGCTGCAACTGCTGCTGCTCCTCGTGGCGGTCGGCTTCGTCGCCATCGTGACGGCGGTCGCCGGGCCGGTCGCGTTCATCGCGCTGATCGCGCCCCAGGTGGCCATGCGCTTGTCCCGCAGCCCGGGCATCCCGCTGGTCACCAGCGCGGCCGTCGGGGCCACGCTGCTGGTGATCAGCGATGTGATCGCCCGCAGCCTGCTCGCTCCGGTGCAGTTGCCCGTCGGCGTGGTCACCACCGCGCTCGGCGGCGTCTACCTGCTCGGCCTGCTCATCGCCCAGTCCCGAAAGGCGTCCGTGTGACCAGTTCTGAAACCGGCCGGCTCCACGCGGTCGACGTCCAGGTCGGCTACGACCAGCGCACGATCATCTCCGACCTCGACGTCACGATCCCCGACGGCTCGTTCACGGTCATCATCGGCCCGAACGCCTGCGGCAAGTCGACGCTGCTGCGCGCCCTGTCGCGGCTGCTCAAGCCGACCAAGGGGACGGTCCTGCTCGACGGCCGCGACGTCGCCGAGTACCAGGGCAAGGCCTTCGCCCGCGAGATCGGCCTGCTGCCGCAGCAGTCGCTCGCGCCCGAGGGCATCACCGTCGTCGACCTCGTCTCGCGCGGCCGCTTCCCGTACCAGACCCTGTTCAAGCAGTGGACCGACGCCGACGAGGAGGCCGTGCGCGGCGCGCTGGAGGCCACCCGCCTCGTCGAGCTCGCGCACCGCCGCGTCGAGGCGCTGTCGGGCGGCCAGCGCCAGCGGGTCTGGATCGCGATGGCGCTCGCACAGGAGACGCCGATCCTGCTGCTCGACGAGCCGACCACCTACCTCGACCTCGCCCATCAGCTCGAGGTCTTGGAGTTGTGCTCGCGGCTGAACGCCCAGGGCCGCACGCTCGTCGCGGTCCTGCACGACCTCAACCAGGCCGCCCGCTACGCCACGCACCTCATCGCGATGCGGGCCGGCTCGGTGATCGCCGAGGGCTCGCCCGCCGAGGTGGTCACCGAGGAGAACGTCGAGCGCGTCTTCGGCGTGCGGTCGCGGGTCGTCGACGACCCGGAGACCGGCACCCCGATGGTCGTGCCGCTGGCCGTCGGCGCCGTCCAGGACGCCTCGCTGCCCGGCGACACCGCCAACCTGCGGGCTCAGGCCCAGGCCTGACCCGCTCGAGAACCCCACAAGAAAGAAGAACGATATGAAACCCATGCGCACCCTGGGCGCGGCCGCCATCGCGGTCGCCCTGCCCCTCTGCCCCTCGTGCTCACCGCCTGCGGCTCGTCCGACGACGACAAGGACAGCGCCGACGGCGCCTGCGGCGGCTCCGAGGAGATCACCCTCGAGGACGGCGAGCCGCGCGTCGTCGCGCTCGGCTGGTCCGACGGCGAGATCGCCCTGGAGCTCGGCGTGAAGCCGGTCGCCGTCTACGACTGGATGGCCTTCGGGGAGGAGAACAAGGGCGTCGGCCCGTGGGCCTGCGAGGCCTTCGGCGACGAGGCTCCCGAGCTGCTGGAGAACACCGGCGAGGGCTACAACTACGAGCAGATCGAGCTGCTCGAGCCCGACGTCATCCTCAACGTCCGCGCGGGCGTCGACGCCGAGGTCACCGAGCGCCTGGAGCAGATCGCCCCGGTCGCCTCGGCCCCGGAGGGCACCGCCGACTTCGCCGTCGACTGGCGCACCCAGACCGAGATCGTCGGCGAGGCCGTCGAGAAGGACGACGAGGCCACGACCGCGATCGAGGAGACCGACGCCGTCATCGCCGAGGCCGCCGAGGCCAACCCCGACTTCGCGGGCAAGACCTTCGTCTTCGGCACGAAGTACGACGGCTCCTACGGCGCCTACCTCGAGGGCGACGCCCGCTTCGACGTGTTCGCCGCGCTCGGCTTCGTCGCGAACCCGGCGCTCGACGGCCTCGAGACGTTGGGCTTCTCGGCCACGGTCCCGGCCGAGAAGGTGTCCGCGCTCGACGCGCAGGTCGCGATCCTGACGACGATCTTCCTGCCGCTGTCGGACCTGGAGGAGGATCCGCTCATCACCTCGCTCGACGTGGTCAAGGATGACCGCGCGGTCATCCTCGACGAGAAGGACGAGATCGTCACGGGCTTCTCGGCGGGCACGCCGTCGTCGATCGCGCTCGCGGTCGAGAAGGTCGTGCCGCTGCTTGCGGACGCCACTGCGAAGGTCTCCTGACCGAGCGCTCCACCGAGGCCGGGATCGTCGAAGGGCGGTCCCGGCCTCGGCCTATGCTGGGCGGAGAAGGAGGCGGTCATGAGCGCGTTCGGGTTGACCATTGAGCGAGTGCGCGCCGAGCTGTCCGCCGACCTGCGCGAGCCCGATCCGTTGCTGACCCGCCTGCCGGAGGCGCTCGAGCCGCAGTTGCGCGAGCTCGGCCCGGCACTGACCGCGCTGCCGACCTCCGTCGACGCCGAATTGTGTGAGTTGACCGGCGAGATCCACCTCGTCTGAGGCGAATTTTCCTTAGGGTGGCGGTATGAGCCTGCCGCCTCCGGGCCGTCTCTCTCGGCGCGGCCGGTGGATCGTGGTGGCGCTCGTGCTGGAGCCTGTCGACGCCGATGGCGCGTCGCCGTTCACCGACTCGGTCGCCGGCGACGAGGTCGACTTCTCCTCGGCGTCCCGTGACCAGATCGACGAGGCGACTGGCAACATCGGCTGTGACCTGTACGCCGACGGCTCCCACGGCTGCGGCGTCCTGTCGTACATCAACGACGAGCCGTACGGCGGCAACGAGATCGGCGACGCGCTCTGGTGGATCGACTTCCCGGCGTCGGGGGAGCCCGACATCTTCGCGCGCGGCGACGCCCCCGCCTTCGGGGGCTTGCGCTTCGCCGCCGAGACCGTCGAGTACGGGGCGGTCGTGTACTACGGCGACTTCGTCTGCGCCTCGGAGGAGGACGGCCTGACCTGTTGGAACGCCGAGACCGGCCACGGAGCCTTCATGCACCGCGACGGGTACGAGGCGTTCTGAGTTATCCACAGGGGGTCGTCTCCTCGTCGTCCCACTGTCCACAGGCGGCGAGATGCCGCTTTCCCCTCGGTCGAGCGTGCACTTTCCTTGAGCGAGGGGGCGATGAGCGCCCACACTGAAGGGGTGATCACGGTGGGTCTGGAGACGCTGGTGAACGTCGTCGTGCTGTTGTGCGCGCTGGGAGGCTTCTACGGCTTCGTCCGGCGCGACCTGCACGCGCTGCGTGACGAGCTCAAGGGCGACATCGCACAGCTGCGAGCCGACCTCACCGAGACGCGTGGTGAGTTGAAAGGCGACATCGTTCGTCTGGAGGCGAAGATCGACCACGTCGCGCAGGAGGCCAAGGCGGATCTTGCCGCAGCGCGGATGGAGTGGAAGGAAGGGCTGGCCGAGACGCGGACGGAGTGGAAGGAAGGCCTGGCCGAGGCGCGGACGGAGTGGCGTGACGAGTTGAGCGAGGCGCGGACGGAGTGGAAAGAGGGGTTGGGCGAGGCGCGGACCGAGTGGAAGGAAGGCCTGGGCGAGAGCCGGACGCAGTGGCGCGAGGCGTTGGTGGAAGCGCGGGCCGAATGGCGTGAGCAGGGTCGGCTGCTGATGCGCAAGATCGACGCCTTGGAAGCGGACATGGTCGCGTTGCAACAGCGAACCGGCGAGGAGGTCCGGCGGGCCCGTGAGGAGTTGGCGGCCAGGATCGAACGGTTCCATCTCGAGGAGCTGGCCCACTTCCGGTTGCTGTCCCAACAGATCTTCGAGTTGGCGAACGGGAATCGACCCACGCCGCACCCGACCTGGCAACGAGCCGGCGGAATCGAGCTCGGTCCGGCCGCGAACGGCTGAGCCCCCGCGTGGCTCAGCCGGGGTCGAAGCGGTAGCCGAGGCCGGGCTCGTTGAGCAGATGACGCGGGCGCGCGGGGTCGGCCTCCAACTTGCGTCGCAACTGGGCCACGTAGAGCCTCAGATTGCCGTCGGCGTCCTCATAACCCGGTCCCCACGCCTCCCGCAACAGATGCTGGCGGCTCATCAACACTCCCGGACGGCGGACGAAGATCTCCAGCAGTTGCCATTCGGTGGGGGTCAGACGGAGGTCGACCCCGTCGCGGGTCACCCGCCGTGCGGCGAGGTCGACGGTGACCGCGCCGAAGGACACCACGGGCGGATCCTCGTCGGCGGGGACGCGACGGGTGAGAGCGCGCAACCGGGCGAGCAACTCGTCGGCCGAGAACGGCTTGGTCACGTAGTCGTCGGCCCCGGCGTCGAGCGCGTCGACCTTGTCGGCGCTGTCGGAGCGGCCCGACAAGACCAGGATCGGCGTCTCGGCCCAGGAGCGCAGCCGCTCGATCACCGCCAGACCGTCGCCGTCGGGCAGCCCGAGGTCGAGGACCACGACATGCGGCAGGTCCTCGGTCGCGCAGGTCAGCGCCTGCTCGCCGGTCGCCGCCAGGCGCACCCGATAGCGGTGCGAGCGCAGCAGGATCTCCAGCGTGCGACGCAGCCGCGGGTCGTCGTCGACCACCAGCACGCGCACGTCGACGGGCGTCATGGCGCCACCAGTAGCCGCAGGCTCATCGTCACGCCGCCACCGGGCGTCGTCGTGGCGTCGAGGCTCCCGCCCATGGCCTCGGCGAGGCCTCGCGAGAGCGCCAGACCCAAGCCGATCCCGTGGCTGACGCGTGCGTCGCCGTCGTGCTGGAACGGTGTGAACAGGCGCGCGTGACGCTCTGGGAGGATGCCGGGCCCGTGGTCGACGATCCGCACCTGGACCTGGCCCTCGTCGACGTCCGCCTCGACGAGGACAGGGGTGGTCGCGTGCTCCAGCGCGTTGCCGATCAGGTTGGCGAGGATCCGGTCGAGGAGGCCCGGATCGGCCAGGACGTCGGGGAGGTCGTCCGGCAGCCGTGTCATCACGCGGGCGTCATGGTCGAGGTGCGACACCACGGTGATGACGACCTCCGTGAGCTCGGTCGCCCGAGGCCGTGACGGCAGGGCCCCGGCTTCCAGGCGCGAGAGGTCGAGCAGATTGGCGATCACCGCGTCGAGGCGGTCGAGGCTCGCGTCGGCGTCCGTGAGCAGATTATGGGCGTCTTGCTCGTCGAGCGGCGCGCTGAGTGCGGTCGAGACCGCCGTCTTCGCCGTCGCCAGCGGCGAGCGGAGGTCGTGGCTGACCGCCTGGAGGAGGGCGGTGCGGAGTCGGTCGACCTCGGCGAGCGCCGCCGCTTCGGCCGCGATGGAGTCGGCGCGCTGTCGACGTCGACTCGCGATGTCGACCACCGACGACACCGCCACGGCGACGGTGAAGAACACGACCACCGACAGCGCGTCGTTGGGGTCGGCGATCGAGAAGGCGTGACGCGGGGCGGTGAAGAAGAAGCCCAACGACGCGGTGCTGCAGGCCGCCGCGAGCAGCGCGGGCCAGCGGCCGCCGACCAGCGCCACGACGACGGTGCCGAGCACGAAGGCGAGCGCGTCGCTCGTGAGCGTGAGTGGTCCGCGCAGCGCTATCAGGCCGATGCTCAACACCACCGGAACCGCCACGGCGAGCGTGTAGCCGACACGCCGGCGGAGCGGACTGAGGGCGGACGGACGACTCACCGGTCCAGTGTGACGCGTGCGCTGTTAGGAAGTTGTCAGGATCGGCGTCGACCGCGTGATTCGGTGCTCGACTGGTCGGGTGGTATCTGTGCTCACGCGCGCGCCCGAACGCGCCGACTATCCCTCCTCTGAACGTCGTCACCACTGGTCGAAGGTGATGTGCCTGACCGGTGTCGACTATTTCTCGACGCTCGGCTACCAGCCCGGCATCGCCGCGCTCGCCGCCGGAGCGGTGGCGCCGCTGGCCACCCTCGTGCTCGTCGTGCTGACGCTGTTCGGGGCGCTGCCGGTCTACCGCCGCGTGGCGTGCGAGAGCCCGCACGGCCAGGGGTCGATCGCGATGCTGCAACGACTGCTGCCGTCGTGGCGGGGCAAGCTGTTCGTGCTGGTGCTGCTCGGTTTCGCGGTCACCGACTTCATGATCACGATCACGCTGTCGGCCTCGGACGCGGCCGCGCACGTGGTCGAGAACCCGCATGTCCCGGCGTTCCTGCACGGGCGTGAAGCCGTCATCGCCGTCGCCATGATCCTCGTGCTCGGACTGGTGTTCCTGCGTGGGTTCAACGAGGCGATCGGCGTGGCGGTCGCGCTGGTCGTGGCGTACCTGGCGCTGAACGCGGTGGTCCTGATCGTCGCCTTCGGCCAGGTCGTCGCCGCGCCCGAGATGGTCGGCGACTGGCGGGCCTCGCTCACCGCGCAGCACGGCAACCCCTGGCTGATGATCGCCGTCGCGGTCATGCTGTTCCCGCAGCTCGCCCTCGGGATGTCCGGCTTCGAGACGGGCGTCGCGGTGATGACGCACGTCGAGGGCGACCCGTCCGACGACCCCGCGCGACCCGCGGGCCGCATCCGTCACACCGGCCGTCTGCTCACCGCGGCGGCCCTCGTCATGAGCCTGTACCTGCTGGCCAGCTCCCTGGCGACCACCTGGCTCATCCCGGCCGAGGAGTTCGAGGAGGGTGGCGAGGCGAACGGTCGCGCGCTGGCCTATCTCGCGCACGACTATCTCGGCGAGGGGTTCGGCACGCTCTACGACGTCGTGACGATCGCCATCTTGTGGTTCGCGGGCGCTTCGGCGATGGCGGGCCTGCTCACGCTCATCCCGCGTTACCTGCCGCGCTATGGCATGGCCCCGCAGTGGGCGGCGGCGGCGCGACCGCTGGTGGCGGTGTTGACGGTGATCGCCGTCGTCGTGGTGGGGATGTTCGACGCCGACGTCGACGCCCAAGGCGGCGCCTACGCGACCGGTGTGCTCGTGCTCATCACCTCGGCGGCCGTCGCCGTGACCTTGGCGGCGCGCCGCGACGGAGAGCGCGGCCAGCTGTGGGCCTTCGGCGCGATCACGCTGGCGCTCGTCTACACGACGGCCAGCAATATCGTCGAACGGCCCGACGGCGTGCGGATCGCGGGCGTGTTCATCGCGCTCATCGTGGCCGTGTCGATCGTGTCGCGCGCGGGCCGGTCGCTGGAGTTGCGGACGGGCGAGGTCGTGCTCGACGAGCGCGCCGAGGAACTGGTCCGCGCCGTCCGGGGGCCGCTGCGACTCGTCGCCCACCACCCGGGCTCGGGCGACGCCGCGGAGTACCGGCGCAAGCTCGCCCAGATCGTCTCCGACAACGCCCTGCCGGACGCCCGCGGCGTCGTGTTCGTCGAGGTCCGGGTGACCGACCCGTCCGACTTCGAGGCCCCCGTGACCGTGCGCGGGACCGTGGCCCACGGGGCGTACCGGGTGTTGCGGGTCGAGGCGCCGAGCGTGCCGAACGCCCTCGCGGCGCTCTTGCTGCGGGCGCGGGATCTGACCGGCGCCCGGCCGCATGTCTACTTCGAGTGGACCGAGGGGCATCCGCTGGCGAACCTCGTCAAGTTCTGGCTGCTCGGCCATGGCGAGATGGCGCCGCTGACCCGCGAGGTGCTGCGGCGCGCCGAGCCGGACCCCTGTCGACGTCCCCACGTGCACGTGGGGTGACCCGGCCGCCGGGACGCATTAGGCTGCACCGCATGGCCGATATCGAGATCGGAACCGCCAAGCGCGGTCGCCGGGCGTACTCCTTCGACGACATCGCGATCGTGCCGAGTCGGCGCACCCGCGACCCCGAGGAGGTCTCGACCGCCTGGCAGATCGACGCCTACCGCTTCGACCTGCCGGTGATCGCCGCGCCGATGGACTCGGTGATGAGCCCGGCCACCGCCATCGCCCTCGGCCGGTTCGGCGGCCTCGGCGTGCTCGATCTCGAGGGCCTGTGGACCCGCTACGACGACCCCGAGCCGCTGCTGGCCGAGATCGCCCAGCTCGACCGGGCCGTCGCCAACGCGCGCATGCAGGAGATCTACGCCGAGCCGATCAGACCTGAGCTGATCACCAGCCGCCTGCAGGAGATCCGCGACGCCGGGGTCACCGTCGCGGGCGCGCTCTCCCCGCAGCGCACCAAGCAGTTCGCCGACGTCGTGGTCAAGGCCGGCGTCGACCTGTTCGTCATCCGCGGCACCACCGTCTCGGCCGAGCACGTGTCGAGCCAGACCGAGCCGCTCAATCTCAAAGAGTTCATCTACGAGCTCGACGTGCCGGTCGTCGTCGGCGGCTGCGCCACCTACCAGGCGGCGCTGCACCTGATGCGCACCGGCGCGGCGGGCGTGCTCGTCGGCTTCGGCGGCGGCGCGGCGCACACCACCCGCGACGTCTTGGGCATCGCGGTGCCGATGGCCTCGGCGGTCGCCGACGTCGCCGCGGCCCGCCGCGACTACCTCGACGAGTCGGGCGGCCGTTATGTGCACGTCATCGCCGACGGCTCCATCGGCCGCAGCGGCGACATCGCCAAGGCGGTCGCCTGCGGCGCCGACGCGGTCATGATCGGCTCACCCTTCGCCCGCGCCACCGAGGCGCCCGGCCGGGGCTGCCACTGGGGCGCCGAGGCCTGGCACGCCGAGCTGCCGCGCGGCGAGCGGGTCGAGTTCGGCGCGGTCGGCTCGTTGGAGACGGTGCTCTTCGGCCCCTCGCGCGTGCCCGACGGCACCATGAACCTCATCGGCTCCCTGCGCCGTGCGATGGCCACCACCGGCTACACCGAGCTCAAGGAGTTCCAGCGCGTCGAAGTGGTCGTCGGGTAAGGTTTTCCTTACTTCTCCGATGGGCCATCCTCGATGGCCGATCGGCCGACAAGCGTATGAACCTCGTCACGAGGAGGAGTACGCTACGGCTCATGCCGACCACGACGTCGAACGTCTCTGAGACCGTCTCCTTCTCCGTCGACCCGGCTCGCGTGGCCCAGCTCACCGCTCTGGTGCGCTCGACCACCGGCGAGACCCGCGTGACGACCACGCCGTTCACCGGCGAGCCGCTGGCCGAGGTGCCGGTGTCGAGCCTGGACGACGTCGACACCGCCTTCGACGTCGCCCGTGCCGTCCAGCCGCGCTGGGCCGCGACCTCGCTCAAGCAGCGCTCGGCCGCCCTGCTGCGGCTGCACGACCTGCTGCTCGCGCACCGCGACGAGCTGACCGACCTCGTGCAGCTGGAGTCGGGCAAGAGCCGCAAGAACGCCCACGACGAGGTCGTCCACCTCGCCCTCACCGCCCGCTACTACGCCCGTCGGCTGCGCCATCTCGGCTCGCCGGAGCGTCGCGTCGGCGTCTTCCCGCTGCTGACCTCGATCACTGTCAACCATGTGCCCAAGGGCGTCGTCGGCATCATCAGCCCCTGGAACTACCCGCTGACGATGGCGCTCGCCGACGGCCTCCCGGCCATCGCGGCGGGCAACGTCGTGGTGCAGAAGCCCGACAGCCAGAGCCCGCTCACCGCGCTGGCCGCCGTCGAGCTGCTGCGCGCGGCGGGCTTCCCGGCCGACGTCTGGCAGATCGTCTCCGGCGCCGGCTCGGTCGTCGGCACCTCGATCGTCGAGCAGTCCGACTACATCTGCTTCACCGGCTCCACGGCCACCGGCACCGGCATCGCCAAGCTCGCCGCCGAGCGGCTGATCGGCTACTCGCTGGAGCTCGGCGGCAAGAACCCGATGATCGTGCTGCCCGGCGCCGACGTCGAGAAGGCGGCCCAGGGCGCGGTCGGCGCTTGCTTCTCCTCGGCCGGCCAGCTGTGCGTGTCGATCGAGCGGCTGTACGTGCACGACTCGCTCTACGACGACTTCCGCGACGCCTTCGTCCGCCGCGTCCAGGCCATCAGCCTCGGCGCGAGCCTCGACTGGGACGTCGACATGGGCTCGCTCGTGTCGGCCTCGCAGCTGGAGACCATCGCCAAGCACGTCGAGAACGCGGTCGCCAACGGCGCCACGGTGCTCGCCGGCGGCCGCGCCCGCCCCGACCTCGGCCCGTACTTCTACGAGCCGACGGTTTTGGAGGACGTCACCGACGCGGCCGAGTGCTTCGCCGAGGAGACCTTCGGCCCGCTCGTCTCGCTGTACCGCTACAGCGGCGTCGAGGAGGCCGTCGAGCTGGCCAACGCCGGGAACTACGGCCTCAACGCGTCGATCTACGGACCGGTCGCGCTGGCCCAGTCCATCGCACCTCGCATCGTCGCGGGCACGGTCAACATCAACGAGGGCTTCGCGGCGACCTTCGGCAGCGTCGACGCGCCGATGGGCGGCATGCGCACCTCGGGCACCGGCCGCCGTCAGGGCGACGAGGGCTTCTACCGCTACACCGAGACCCAGGCGGTCGGCACGCAGCGGCTGCTGCCGATCTCCGGTCCGCCGGCGGTCCCGGCCAAGCCGTACGCCGCCATCCTCACGCTGCTGCTGCGCGTCCTGCGCCGCACCACCACCCGTCGGTGAAAGGGAAGAACATGGCTGAGTTCGACTACGACGTCATCGTCATCGGCTCCGGTTTCGGCGGGAGCGTCTCGGCGCTGCGGCTGACCGAGAAGGGCTACAAGGTCGCGGTGCTGGAGGCTGGCAAGCGCTTCGAGGACGAGGACTTCGCCAAGACCTCCTGGAACCTGCGCAAGTTCTTGTGGATGCCGCAGATCGGCTGCTACGGCATCCAGCGCATCGACAAGCTCCGCGACGTGCTGATCCTGTCCGGCGCGGGCGTCGGCGGCGGCTCGCTCGTGTACGCCAACACGCTCTACGAGCCCCTCGACCCGTTCTACAAGGATCCGGCGTGGGGCCACATCACCGACTGGAAGAAGGAGCTCGCGCCCTACTACGACCAGGCCAAGCGCATGCTCGGCGTGAGCGTGTACCCGCTGGAGACCGAGGCCGACCGGGTCATCAAGAAGGTCGCCGCGGACATGGGCGTCGAGGGCACCTTCCACCACACGCCCGTCGGCGTGGTCTTCGGCGAGCCGGGCGCCGACGTCGGCGACCCGTTCTTCGGCGGCGCCGGTCCGCAGCGCAACGCCTGCAAGCAGGTGGGCGAGTGCATGACCGGCTGTCGCCACAACGCCAAGAACACGCTGGTCAAGAACTACCTCTACCTGGCCGAGCAGAACGGCGCGGAGATCCACCCGCTGACCACCGTCGTCTCGGTGCGACCGCTGCCCGGCGGCGGCTACGAGATCGAGACGCGTCGCACGAACAAGCGCTTCCGCCCGCATCAGAAGCTGCGCGCCCAGCAGGTCGTCTTCGCGGCGAGCACGATGGGCACGCAGAAGCTGCTGCACAAGATGAAGGACGCCGGCAACCTGCCTAAGGTCTCGGACCGTCTCGGCCTGCTGACCCGCACGAACTCCGAGGCGCTGCTCGGCTCCATCGCCGACGGCAACGACATCGACTACAGCGAGGGCGTCGCGATCACGTCGTCGTTCCACCCGAACGAGCACACCCACATCGAGCCGGTGCGCTACGGCAAGGGCTCGAACGCGATGAGCCTCATGCAGACGGTGCTCACCGACGGCGCCAGGAACGAGCCGCGCTGGTGGACCTGGCTCAAGGAGATGTGGAAGCAGAAGACCAAGCTCTTCCAGCTCTACGACTTGCGGCACTGGTCCGAGCGCACGATCATCGCGCTCGTCATGCAGACGCACGACAACTCGATCACCACCTACACGAAGCGGGGCCTGTTCGGCCGCAAGCTGACCTCCAAGCAGGGTCACGGCGCGGAGAACCCGAGCTTCATCCCCGAGGCGCACGAGGCCGTCCAGCTCATGGCCAAGCACATGAAGGGCACCGCCGGCGGCACCATCGGCGAGCCGTTCAACGTGCCGATGACGGCGCACTTCATGGGCGGCGCGTGCATCGGTGACTCCCCGGAGACGGGCGTCATCGACCCCTACCACCGTTTGTACGGCTATGACGGGTTGCACGTCGTCGACGGCTCGGCGATCTCGGCGAACCTCGGCGTGAACCCGTCGCTGACGATCACCGCGCAGGCCGAGCGGGCGATGTCGTTCTGGCCGAACAAGGGCGAGGCGGACGCGCGTCCGGAGCTGGGCGCGGATTACACCCCGATCGAGCCGGTCGCCCCGGTGAGCCCGTCGGTGCCGGCCTCGGCCCCCGCCGCACTGCGCCTGCCGATCGTCAGCTGACTCCTTCGCCTCACTCGACCCCTGGGAAGAGAACCACGCCTTCGAGCATCGTCTTGACGGTTTTCCAACTTTCTGTGAATGCATTCCAGTAAACTAATTCTCTGAGACGGCCGTCCCGTACTGGTTGAAGAACGCAGGCTTGCCTATTTTTCGATCGCCCGTGACGACCGCCAGGTAAGTCGAGATGGCTTCGTGAATAATCCTCGTCCTCAATAATTCTCTTTAAATCGCGCGGCAACTCGCCGTTTTGCTTCTCGTTCGTTGTGGACGTGTTGTTGTGCGTCCGGGTCAGAAGCTGCACCTTGGAAGGGTAGAACTCCGGCGCATGGCAGGATGGTCACCGTGAAAGGCATCATCCTCGCTGGCGGCTCCGGCACTCGACTGCATCCGATCACCCTCGGGGTGTCGAAGCAACTGGTCCCGGTCTACGACAAGCCGATGGTCTACTACCCGCTGTCGACCCTGATGCTGGCCGGCGTCGACGAGATCCTCGTCATCACCACGCCGCACGACGCGCCCGGGTTCCACCGGCTCCTCGGCGACGGGTCGCAGTTCGGCATCTCGCTGACCTACGCCGAGCAGCCCTCGCCCGACGGCCTCGCCCAGGCGTTCACCATCGGCGCGGACTTCATCGGCGACGACAAGGTCGCCCTCGCCCTCGGCGACAACCTGCTGTACGGTCCGGGGCTCGGGAGCCAGTTGCAGCGCTACTCCGACGTCGACGGTGGCGCGGTCTTCGCCTACTGGGTGAGCGAGCCGAGCGCTTACGGGGTGGTCGAGTTCGACGCTGACGGCACCGCCGTGTCGCTGGAGGAGAAGCCCGCCGAGCCGAAGAGCAACTATGCGGTCCCCGGCCTCTACTTCTACGACAACGACGTGGTCGAGATCGCCCGGAACCTCCAACCGTCGGCGCGTGGCGAGTACGAGATCACCGACGTCAACAAGGCCTATCTCGAACAGGGCCGGCTCCAGGTCGAGGTGCTGCCGCGCGGCACGGCCTGGCTCGACACCGGCACCTTCGACCAGATGGCCGACGCCACCGACTACGTGCGCACCATCGAACGCCGCACCGGCCTGCGGATCGGCGTGCCCGAGGAGGTCGCCTGGCGGCGCGGCTTCCTGTCCGACGACCAGTTGCGCGAACGAGCCGAGAGGCTCGTGAAGTCCGGCTACGGATCGTACCTGCTGACCATGCTCGAACGGGGTAAGTGACATGTCCCATCTGCTCGTCACCGGAGGCGCCGGGTTCATCGGCTCCAACTTCGTCCATCACGTCGTGGCGCACACCGACCACCGGGTCACCGTGCTCGACGCGCTGACCTACGCGGGCAACCGCGCCTCGCTCGACGGCCTGCCCGAGGACCGCTTCTCCTTCGTCCACGGCGACATCACCGACGCCGGGCTGGTCGACCGGCTCGTCGCCGACAGCGACGCGGTGGTCCACTACGCGGCCGAGTCGCACAACGACAACTCGCTCGACAACCCCCGGCCGTTCCTCGACACCAACATCATCGGCACGTACACGCTGCTGGAGGCGGTCCGTCGCCACGAGCGCCGCTTCCACCACATCTCCACCGACGAGGTCTACGGCGACCTCGAACTCGACGACCCCGAGCGGTTCAGCGAGTCCACGCCGTACAACCCCTCGTCGCCGTACTCCTCGACCAAGGCCGGCAGCGACCTGCTGGTCCGGGCGTGGGTGCGCTCCTTCGGCGTCCAGGCGACGATCAGCAACTGCTCGAACAACTACGGTCCGTACCAGCACGTCGAGAAATTCATCCCCCGGCAGATCACCAACGTCATCCGCGGCATCCGTCCGAAGCTCTACGGCAAGGGCGAGAACGTGCGCGACTGGATCCACGCCGACGACCACTCCTCGGCGGTGCTGACCATCCTCGACCGGGGCGAGATCGGCGAGACCTATCTGATCGGAGCCGACGGCGAGAAGAACAACAAGGACGTCGTCGAGCTGATCTTGACCGCGATGGGCCAGCCCGTTGACGCCTACGACCACGTCACCGACCGCGCCGGCCACGATCTGCGCTACGCGATCGACTCCACCCGGCTGCGCACCGAGTTGGGCTGGCAGCCCCAGTACCGCGACTTCGAGGCCGGCCTGGCCGCGACGATCGAGTGGTACCGCGAGAACGAGGCGTGGTGGGCTCCGGCCAAGGACGCCACCGAGGCCTTCTACGCGGCCAAGGGCCAGTGATCCGATGACCGAGTTCGGCAAAGACCTCAGCGTCGCCGAAACACCGATTCCCGGCCTGCTGGTGATCGAATTGCCGGTCCACGGCGACCCCCGGGGGTGGTTCAAAGAGAACTGGCAGCGCGAGAAACTGTTAGCACTGGGGGTTCCCGACCTCCGTGTGGTCCAGAACAACATTTCATTCAACAACGATGTCGGCACGACCCGCGGCATACATGCCGAACCATGGGACAAATTCGTTTCAGTCGCGCACGGAAGCATCTTCGGCGCTTGGGTGGACTTGCGGGCTGGCGACACTTTCGGTCAGACCTTTACCGCCGAGCTTGGACCGGATCGAGCAGTCGTGGTGCCGCGTGGCGTCGGGAACTCCTACCAGAGCCTTGCACCGGACACCGTTTACACCTATCTGGTCACCGATCATTGGTCTGCGGAATCCGACTACACGTTCCTCAACCTCGCCGATGAGACGGTGGCCATCGATTGGCCGATCCCCTTGGACCAGTGCGAGATCTCCGACAAAGACCGACAGCACCCGCCGTTGAGCGCCGTAACGCCGTTCACGCCTCGGCGCGCCCTGGTCGTCGGCGCGAACGGCCAGCTCGGGCGAGCGCTGCGCGCAGCGCTCGACGGCCAAGAGCATGTCGATTTCGCCGACATCGACACTCTCGACATCACCGAAGACCTGTCTCAGGCCCGGCCATGGCGGCAATACGACACGATCATCAACGCAGCCGCCTACACAGCGGTTGATCGAGCCGAGACACTTGAGGGCCGCGCCGCCGCATGGCGGGTCAACGTCGAGGCCGTGGCCAACCTCGCACGGGTGGCGACCGAGCATCGGTTGACCCTCGTCCACATCTCTAGTGATTACGTCTTCGATGGGACCACCGAGATCCACGTCGAGGACGAGCCGCTGACTCCCCTGGGCGTCTACGGTCAGACCAAAGCCGCCGGCGATCTTATCGCCAGCACTGTTCCTCAGCACTACATCCTTCGTACGAGTTGGGTGATCGGCGACGGATCTAATTTCGTGAGGACGATGGCCTCGCTCGCCGAGCGAGGTGTCGACCCGCGTGTCGTGGACGATCAGCACGGACGCTTGACTTTCAGCCAGGATCTGGCTGAAGCAATCGTCCATTTGATCTCCGGAGACGCGCCTTACGGCGTCTACAACGTCTCGAACGACGGCCCCGTCCTCTCCTGGGCGCAGATCGCACGGCGCGTGTTCGAACTCTGCGGGCACGATCCGGAGCGGGTGACGCCAGTGACGACGGAGGCGTACTACGCGAACGTGGACGGGCCCGTCTCTCCTCGCCCGACTCACAGCACTCTCGACCTCGCCAAGATCCGCAGGACCGGTTTCACGCCGCTCGACGCGGACATAGCCTTACAGAATTATCTCGCCCGATGCTGACTGGCTAGGAAGGTGACCAAGTGGGGGTCGCGGCCGATGAAGGCGGCGAGGACGGTCCTGTTGAGCGCCGTCGGCCACAGCCCTGTGCGTCAGGCTTAGGTGAGGGATCGATGAAGTGCCGTACCGGAGCTTGGCGCAAGAGCGTCCGCAGTGCAGTGTCCCGACTCGGAGAGGCTCATCGGACGAAGATCGGTGACGCCGAGGCGATCCGCACCTGAATGCCTCGTCACGTCGTCGTTCGGCATCGCCGAACCCCTGGAATTTCAGGGGGAAATCCGTCCAGTCGTACGTTCGCCTAACTCAGGAGGTCGAGGACGAGGTCGCGGAGGATGGCGAAGCCGTTCTGGGTGAGCACGGACTCGGCGTGGAACTGGACGCCGCGGTAGTGCGGGCCGGCGACGACATGGATGTCGCCGGACTCCGCGTCGGCCTCGACCGTCACGCCCTCGGGCAGGCCCGACTCCGGGACGCGCGCGACGAAGGTGTTGTAGAAGCCGACCGTCTCGGTCCGGCCCAGCACCTCCAGCCTGCTCTGCGTGCCCTGGAAGACGATGTCCTTGAAGGCCAGGTCGAGGCCGATGCGGTGCGAGAGCGCCTGATGGCCGAGGCAGATCGCCAGGAAGGGGCGCTCGGCGGCGAGCAGTCGGTCGACGACGCCGTGGA
The DNA here is from genome assembly GCF_047606445.1 of Aeromicrobium sp. Taxonomy (GTDB): domain Bacteria; phylum Actinomycetota; class Actinomycetes; order Propionibacteriales; family Nocardioidaceae; genus Aeromicrobium. The sequence goes on from NZ_JASGEK010000077.1 coordinate 20,109, forward strand.
TCGTGGCGATCTTCGGGTCGCCGGCGTCGCGCGGGTCGCCGGGGCCGGGGCCGACCACGACGAGGTCGTAGCCGTCGAGCGCGCCCTCGGCCGCCAGCTCGGGGGCGTCGTGACGGACGATGTCGGTCGTCATGCCCAGCACCCCGAACACGTGCGCGAGCATGTTGACGAAGTCGTCCTCGCCGTCGACGATCACGACCTTCTTGCCGTCGAGCGACGGCTCGGCGACCGCGTCGGACTGGTCGGTCAGCCAGAACTGGCTGAGCCGCTGGTTGCGGGCGCCGAGCGCCACCAGCACGTCGTCGGCCTGCGTGAACGCGGCGTAGCCCTCGGTCGCCGGGGGCGCGGCCTCGACCAGGCCGAAGGCGCTCAGCACGCCGCTGGCCTTCGCCCACGTCTCGGCGGTCTCGTAGTCGGGGTCGGAGTCGCGCACGAGGGTCGCGCCCGCGGTCACGCTGAGCCGTCCCTCGGTGTCGACGTCGGCGGTGCGGATGAGGATCGGCGCGTCGGCGCGCACCCCGCCCTCGGCGTCGCGGCCGATCAGCGCGGCCACCGACGAGTAGTAGCCGCGCCCCTCGTCCTCGTACTTCGCGATGAGGCGGCAGGCGTTCTCGACGGGGCTGCCGGTGACCGTCGCGGCGAACATCGACTCGCGCAGGATCTCGCGCACGTCGAGGTCGCTGCGCCCCGACAACAGGTACTCGGTGTGCACCAGATGCGTCATCGGCTTCAGGTAGGGGCCGAGCACGAGGCCGCCCTCGTGGCAGATGCGGCACATCTGCTTGAGCTCCTCGTCGACGACCATGAAGAGCTCGTAGATCTCCTTCTCGTCGCGCAGGAAGTCGAGCAGCGCGGCCGTGCGGTCGGCTTGCGTCTCCAAGCCACGCAGCCGGAAGGTGCCGCTGATCGGGTTCATGCGGACCTCGCCGTGCTCGACGCTGACGTGCCGCTCCGGGCTCGCGCCGACCAGGTGGCGGTCGCCGTTGAAAATGCAGAACGTCCAGAAGGCGCCCCGCTCGCGCTCCAGCAGGCGCCGGAAGACGGTCAGCGCCTCGTCGTGGCCCCACCGGTCGAGTTGGGCGCGGTAGCGGCGTCCGATGACGAGGTTCGCGCCCTCGCCGTGACCGATCTCCTCGTCGATGATCGTGCGGACCAGGGCCGAGTACTCGGCGTCGCCGGTCTCGAAACCGCCGGAGTCGGCGAAGGTCACCGGGACGTCGGGCAACTGCTCCAACAGCTCCGCGAGCGGCGCCTCGACGCACATCTCGGCGCGGATCACGCTGAGCGGCGTGCCGTCCTGGTGGGCCTCGTAGCCGCGCTCGCGGACCTGCGCGAAGGGGATGAGCGCGAGGTGGTCCCAGGTGGGATGGCCAGTGGCGTCAGTCAGCACGGGAAGGTCGTCGAGGGAGTCCACGTCGAGGCGCGGGCCGCCGATGAGCGTGACGGTGTCGGCCTCGCGGGCGCGGATCAACGCGAACGCGGGCTGAGCGAGCAGATCGTCCAACTGGGTCATGATTCCTCCGTGATCGCCCGACCGACACCCGAACACAACAACGCCCAGGCCCCGGTCGAGGGGGTCTGGGCGTGCGTCGACGGCAGTCCTCCTCTACGGGAGGGGCCACCAACGACGCGAGTTCATGGAATGAGCGTACCGGGTCGCCCTCCCGTGACAGCCTCGCGTCCAGGAACCGCTGGTTATTCAGGTCGTAGGGATGTCGTTCCCTGCCTCGAAGGGACGAGGAAGGGACGGAGCCTCAGGAGGAGCCGGCGGGGAGGGCGAGGACGGGGACGCGGACCAGCACCACGCCGGGGCGGACCTCGGCGGTGATCTCGGTGCCGCTCTCGACCGGGTCGCCGTCGAGCTGCATGGGGGTGGTCGAGGTGGCCGTGATGCGCACCCGGCGGCCGGTGAACCGCGCGAACTTCTCGGTGTTGCGCTTGCGACGGGTCAGGATCTTCCAGACGATGCCGAGCCAGCCGAGGAAGCGGCGCGGGCCGAGCACGACCACGTCGAGCTGGCCGTCGTCGATCAGCGCCTCCGGCAGCAGCGGGAGTCCGCCCTGCAGGAAGCCGACGTTGCCGATGACGACGGTTCGGGCGCGCATCGTGGTCGGCTCGCCGTCGTCCACGGTGATCGTCACCTTCATGCCGGGGAAGCGCAACGCCTTGAGACCGGACACGAAATAGGCCAGATAGCCGACGCGCTTCTTGAGGTCGTCGTCGACGCCGGTCATGATCATCGCGTCCATGCCGAGTCCGGCCATGACGAGGAAGGACGTCTCGACGCCTGCGTCGTTTTTGAAGCGCGCGAGGTCGATGGCCTTGTCCTGGCCGCCGAACGCGACGTCGAGCGCATCCCTCGCGTTCAGTGGAATGCCGAGATTTCGCGCCAAAAGGTTTCCGGTGCCATGAGGTATCACGCCAACAGCGACGCCAGTGCGCGCGACTTCCTCGCAGACCGCCCGGACGGTCCCGTCGCCGCCGGCGGCCACGATCAGGTCGGCGCCGGCGAGCAGCGCCTCTTGCGACTGCCCGTAGCCGGGGTCCTCGACGGTGGTCTCGAACCACAGCGGCTCGTCCCAACCGTGTGCCGAGGCGACGAAGCGCACCCGGTCCTTGAAATCCTCGAGATCGCCGACCTTGACCGGGTTGAGCACGACGGCGGCCCGCTTGGCGCCGCTGCCGGTGTGCGTGGCCAACTGCGACGGCTGGCGGTTCGCGTCGGTCGCGACGAGCAGCCACAGGCCGAGCGCGATCAGCGACCCGAAGGCCAGCCCTGCGACGATGTCGCTGGGATAGTGCACGCCGAGCAGCACCCGGCTGACCGCCACGGCGGCGGCGATCACCGACCACAGCGTCAGCAGCGCGCGCCGCTTCGGTCCTCGCCCCGTGGTGACGATGGTCAGCATCACCGCGACCACCAGCAGGAGGCCCGCCCCGGCGCTGTGGCCCGACGGGAAGGACCAGCCGCCGATCGAGTGCAGGTCGCCCTCCTGGTCGGGACGTTCGCGCATGACGATCTCTTTGAACACCTGATTGCCGATGAGCACGATCACGCCGCTCGCGGCCAGCCAGAGCGCGATGCGCCACTCTCTCCGCCACGCCGCCCAGGCCACGACCACGACGAGCAGCCCGGCGACCTCCCAACTGCCGAAGGCCAGGGCGAGCGCCTCGCAGACGCGCAACAGCCAGGTCGTGTCGGCGGTGAGGTCGACGGCGCGCTCGGTGAGGTCGCGGTCGAGCGTGCCGAAAGGGTCGTGCCCGGTGGCCGCCGAGATGGTCAACGCGACCAGGATGACGCCGAGCGTCCCCAGGATGGCTGTGAAGACGCCCGACTTGCTCGGCTCGGCGCGCCGCAGATCCACCGACACAATGATCCTCCCGTCGGCCCGCCCCATGCGCGCCGCACCGGCCTAGGGTAATCGAGGCCTCCCACGATGGGGAACGCCTCTTGGCTAGGCTGGGCGGGTGATCGATCCTCGCCTGCTCCGTGACGATCCTGACCGTGTGCGCGACGCTTTGCGGCGACGTGGCGAGTCGCCGGAGGCGGTGGACGCTCTGGTCGGCGCCGACGCCGCGCGACGCTCGGCCATCGCCGAGTTCGAGGCGCTGCGCAGCGAGCAGAAGGGCCTCGGCAAACAGGTCGCCCAGGCGAAGGGCGACGAGAAGACCGCGCTGCTGACCCGCACCAGGGAGCTGAGCGCCGAGGTCAAGGCCGCCGACGCCCGCCGCGCCGAGGCCGACGCCGACTTCAACGAACGGCTGCGCGCCCTGCCGAACCTCGTCGCCGAGGAGGCGCCCGAGGGCGGCGAGGACGACTTCGTCGTGCTGGAGACCGTCGGCACGCCCCGCGACTTCGCCGCCGAGGGCTTCGAGCCGCGCGACCACCTCGAACTGGGCCAGATGCTCGGCGCCATCGACATGGAGCGCGGCGCGAAGGTGTCCGGCTCGCGCTTCTACTACCTGACCGGCGTCGGCGCGCAGTTGGAGCTGGCGCTGATCCAGCTCGCCATGAGCACCGCCGCGCAGTGGGGCTTCACGCCGATGATCCCGCCGGCGCTGGTGCGTCCGCAGGCGATGGAGGGCACCGGCTTCCTCGGCCAGGCCGCCGCCGACGTCTACCACCTGCCCGACGACGACCTCTATCTCGTCGGCACCTCCGAGGTCCCGCTCGCGGCCTACCACTCCGACGAGATCCTCGATGCCGCCTCGCTGCCGCGCCGCTACGCCGCCTTCAGCCCCTGCTACCGCCGCGAGGCCGGGTCGCACGGCAAGGACACCCGCGGCATCTTCCGAGTGCATTGGTTCGACAAGGTGGAGATGTTCACCTACACGACACTCGAGGAGTCCTTCGCCGAACACCGGCGTCTGCTGGGGTGGGAGCGTGAATGGCTCAATCTCTTGGAGTTGCCCTACCGCGTCATCGACGTGGCCACCGGCGATCTCGGCGCCTCGGCGATCCGCAAGTTCGACTGCGAGGCCTGGATTCCGACGCAGGGCAAGTACCGCGAGGTCAGTTCCACGTCGAACTGCACCGAATACCAGTCCCGCCGCCTCGACATCCGAGTGCGCGCCGAGGACGGCACGGTCCCTGCCGCGACGCTCAACGGCACGCTATGCGCGATGACGCGGACGATCGTGGCCTTGTTGGAGAACGGCCAGCAGGCGGACGGCTCGGTGCGTCTGCCGGAGGCGTTGCACCCCTTCCTCGGACCGGTGCTGGAGCCGCTGGCGTGACAGCGTGGCGGCCGAAGCTGGTGGCGCTCGACGTCGACGGGACGCTCGTCGACGGCGCCAATCAGATGAGTCCGGCCGTCCGTGACGCGGTGCGCGGTCTGCGCGACGCGGGCGTCGAGGTCGTCATCGCGACCGGCCGTTCGGTGCCCGGTGTGCTCGACGTGGCCGACAGGCTCGGCTTCGAACACGGCGAGGCGATCGGCAGCAACGGCTCGCTGGTCTTCGGCTACCGGCCGCTCGAGGTGCTCCGCCAGGTGACCTTCGACGCCTCGGCGGCGGTCCGTGAGATCGCCGCGCGCATGCCGGAGGTGCGGATCGCGGTCGAGGAGGTCGGCGTCGGCTACCGGGTCAACCGGGAGTTCCCCGGAGGCGAGCTCGGCGGCGCGATCCGCGTCCAGAGCGTCGAGGAGCTGATCGCCGAGCCGGTCACCCGCGTCATCGTGCGCTCGCCGGAGCACAGCAACGACGAGTTCCACGCGATGGTCGCCGAGTTGGGGCTGTCCGACACGAACTACTACATCGGCTACACCGCGTGGCTGGACATCGCCCCGGTCGGCATCTCGAAGGCGTCCGGTCTGGACTACCTGTGCCGGGAGCGCGGTGTGAGGCCCGCCGACGTGCTGGCCATCGGCGACGGCAGCAACGACGTCGAGATGCTCCAGTGGGCCGGACTCGGCGTCGCCATGGGCCAGGCCGTCCCGCAGTTGATCGAGGTCGCCGACGAGGTCACCGGCTCCGTCGACGAGGACGGCGCTGCGGTCGTGCTCCGCCGCTACCTCTGAGCGGGTACGGAGAATGATGGTTTGGGGTAGCGATCACTACCCCAAGCCATCTCGTGCTTCCCCGCAGCGGGGCGACGTCAGCTGGCGCGCATGAGGCGGCGGCCGGACTCCAGGTCGCCGAAGGCGTCGAGGACGTCGTCGACGGTGGGCGTCTGGTCTGCGGCGGCGGGGGCTTGCACGGCGGCCTTCTCCTGTTGCTCCTGACGGGCGCGGCGCAGATGGCGCTTGATCGTCGAGGTGGAGCAGCCGAGCCGTTCGGCGAGCTGCTGGCAGGTGTCGTTCGGATACGCGTGCCGCGCCGCGACGACGGCCTCGTGGTCGACCGGGCCGCTGCCCAGCCGACCCATGCCGAGACCGGAGAGCTCGGTGTCGGAGACGGTGATGCCGAGCTGGCGGCGCAGCGCCATGCGGTCGGACTCGGTGGTGCAGGCGACGAAGCCGGACACGTTCACCTCCGCGACCGCCCGGTACAGGCAGTCGGTGAAGATCGGACAGGCGGCGCAGCGTCGATGGGCCTCGGCGCGCTTGCGGGTCACCTCTCGGCGCATCGTCGCGGTCAGCCCGTGGCGCCCGAGCGGCGTCTCCAGGTCGTCGTCTAAAAAGGTCATCGGATCGTCGGCGCACGGTGGTACGACGGTGTCGTCGATGATGGTCATGGGCTCCCTCTTCCCTGGGACCGATCACTTATGTGACGAGTATTACAGATACATGCCGTTTTGTGTACCAGACCCTTCGGTTGGCTGCGATTGAGTTCTTTCGGCGCCGTCCGAGGGCTGCGGCAACGCCAGCCGCATCGTCTGCAACTGCGACTGAGCCTGCACCTGCTGGGCGTACAGCGCGGCCTGGATGCCGTGGAACAGGCCCTCCAGCCAGCCGACCAGCTGGGCTTGCGCGATGCGCAGCTCGCCCTCGCTGGGGGAGGCGGCCTCGAAGGGCTGGCTCAGTCGCGACAACTCCTCGACCAGCTCGGGCGCGAGGCCGTCTTTGAGCTCCGCGACGGACTGCTCGTGGATCTCCCGCAGGCGTGCTCGGCTGGGCTCGTCGAGCGGCGCGGCCTTCACCTCCTCCAGCAGCTGGCGGATCATGCCGCCGATGCGCATGACCTTGGCGGGCTGCTCGACCAGATCGGCGACACTGGTCGGCGCGGCGGACTCGGCGGGCTCGATGGCGGCAGGCTCCACCGGGGAGCCGTCGGGGCCGATCGTCAAAGGCGTCTCGTCAGTCATGGCGTCAGCGTAGAGGCGTCAGGGGAGGAGGACCAGCTTGCCGGTGTGCGTCGAGGCCTCCATCACGCGGTGGGCCTCGGCGACGTCGTCCAGGGCGAAGCGCTCGTGGATGATCGGCCGTACCGTGCCGTCCTCGACGAGCGGCCAGACGTGGTCCACGAGGTCGGAGACGATGGTCGCCTTCTCCTCCGTCGGACGGGCGCGCAGCGAGGTCGCGGTGACCGAGGCGCGCTTCATCAGCAGCCGGTTGAGGTCGAGCTCGGCCTTGACGCCGCCCTGGAGGCCGATGACGACGAGCCGTCCGCTCGTGTTCAGCGCGCGCACGTTGGCGTCGAGATAACGGGCGCCCATGATGTCGAGGATGACGTCAGGGCGCAGGCCGTGCTTCTTCAGCTCCGCGCCGAAGTCCTGCTCGCGGTAGTTGACGACCAGGTCCGCCCCGAGTGCGCGACAGGTCTCAGCCTTCTCGGCGCTGCCGACCGTCGTCACGACGCGGGCGCCCAACGCCTTCGCGACCTGGATCGCCATGGTGCCGATGCCGCTGCCTCCGCCGTGGACGAGGAAGGTCTCGCCGGCCGTCAGTCGGCCGACCATCGCCACGTTGGACCAGACGGTCGCGGCGGTCTCCATGATTCCGCCCGCGGTCTCCAGGTCGAGTCCGGCCGGCAGCGGCGCGACCTGCCCGGCGGGCACCGCGACCTTCTCGGCGTAGCCTCCGCCGGACAGCAGCGCGACGGCGTCCTGGCCGAGCAGTGCCTCGTCGGCCCCCTCGCCGAGCGTCACCACCCGTCCGGCGGCCTCCAACCCGAGCACGGGCGTGGCGCCGGGCGGCGGGTCGTAGAAGCCCTTGCGCTGTAGGACGTCGGCGCGGTTGACACCCGCCGACACGACCTCGACGACCACCTCGCCGGGCCCCGGCTGAGGGTCGTCCATCTCCACGACGGTGAGCGCCTCCGGCCCACCCGACTCCTCCACGATGACGGCTCGCATGGTCCGAGACTAGTCAGCGGTCCGGGCGTAGGCTCGGGCCATGCGGGTCACTCTCCTCCAACTGGCGGCCGGACTCGACGCGGGAGCCAATCGCGCCCTCGTCGGGCGGCGGCTCGACGCCGTGGAGCCGGACACTGACCTCGTCGTCCTGCCGGAGGCCGTCATGAGCGACTTCGGCCCCGCCGACCGCGACCTGCGACCCTGCGCCGAGCCGCTCGACGGCCCCTTCGTCGCCCTGGTGGCCGAGCACGCGCGACGGCTCGGCGCGACCGTCGTCGCGGGCATGTTCGAGCGGCGCGACGACGACCGGCCGCCCTACAACACGCTCGTCGCCGTCGGTCCGGACGGCGGGCTCGCCGCGACCTATCGCAAGATCCACCTCTACGACTCCTTCGGCTACCGCGAGTCCGACCGGCTCAGTCCCGGACCGGTCGCGCCGACGGTGGTCGACGTCGCGGGACGCCGCCTCGGGCTGATGACCTGTTACGACCTGCGCTTTCCCGAGCTCGCCCGCCTGCTGGTCGACGAGGGGGCCGACACGCTGGTGCTCCCGGCGGCCTGGGTGGCCGGCCCGGACAAGCTGGCCCACTGGCGCACGCTGACGACGGCGAGGGCCGTCGAGAACACCGTGTACGTCGTCGCGGCGGCCCAGGGCGGCGACCGCTACACCGGACACTCCCGCGTCGTCGACGCGCGGGGCTCTATCGTGGTCGAGGCCGCCGAGGGCGATGAGACGCTGTCGGCGGACCTCGACCCGGCCGAGCCGGGCCGCACACGCGAGGTCAACCCGTCGCTCGCGAACCGTCGTATCGGTCCAGTCCCAGGAGTCAGCTCATGAGCGGTGCCGCCACCGGACGACGTCGCCTCGACGCCTCGGTGCCGCAGGAGTACGACCAGCCGGTCCGTCCGCCGCGGCTGCCCTCCAACCAGTTGTCGGTGCGTCTCGGCGTGACGGTGGGCGTCGGCGCGATCCTGGGCCTGCTCGGGTCGCTGACCGGTGTGGTCGCGGTCGACGCGCCCAGCTGGCTGTACCGTCCGTCGGCGGCGCTGCTGACGGTCACGCTGACGATCGGCCTGGTGCATCGCGCCGGGGGGCGGATGCGGATCTGGGTGACGATGGTGGCGCTGGTCTGTGCGGGCGCGGTGCTCACCGACTGGGCGGGCCTCGTCGCGGTCGCGGCCGCGCTGACGGGCGTGGTCGGCGCGGTGTCGGCGGTGGTGTTCACGCGGCCGGCCTATCGTCTGCGCGCGGCGTTGCGCGAGTATGCGGTGTGCGTGGGGGTCGCGGTCAGCGGCGCGGTCGGCGTGGCGGCCTGGAACGCGCAGGTCAACGTGGTGGTTTTCGTCGTCATGGTCGTCGGAGTCTCGATGGTCGTGGTCATCGGGCTGACCTGGAAGCTCGGCCAGGGCATCCATGGTCTCGGCCGCAACCATCTGGCGATGCTCGCCGGGGTCGCGGCGGTGCTGTTGTTGCTGGTGGTCTACAGCTATGTGCTGCGTAGCTACGGCTCGGTGTCGCTGGTCAACATGATCGACAGCTCGATCTACTGGGCTCGTTCGACCATCGGCGGCGTGCCGCGGCCGGTGCAGGCGCTCGTCGGCTTCCCGGCGCTGGTCGTCGGGGTGCGAGTGAGGTCGCAGCGGCGGGAGGGCTGGTGGGTGCTGGTCTTCGCGGCATTGGCGACGAGTTCGGTGACGACCGGCCTGGTGTCGCCGCTGGCCTATCCGACGTACATGGGTTTGTCGATGGTCTACTCGGCGATCGTCGGGTTCGGCGTCGGCTGGCTGCTGTCGCGCTTCGTGATGGCTCCGACGAGCGCCCGGTCGGCGCGGGCGATCCAGCCGGTGCGACGGGTGGAGCCGCCGCGCTGGGCGGGGCTGCGCTGAGCTTTTCCGCCGAGTGGGATACTGACCAGCGTCTCGTCATGGTGACGGCGGGCGAGGAGGGGTGCCGGAGTGGCCGATCGGAACCGCCTTGAAAGCGGTCGCTGGCTTCATAGGCCAGCCGCGGGTTCGAATCCCGCCCCCTCTGCTGCGGTGGGGGGCAGCACCCCCGCGGTGGTGGACAGGGAGAACAC
>NZ_JASGEK010000078.1:0-66178 GCF_047606445.1 Aeromicrobium sp.
CCCCCCCGTCTCGGCCCGGGGTCCGGCCATCTTTTTCTAGTTGGTCGCGCTTTTGCGCGGGGGGGGGGTCGCGCCCGCCCCCCACGCCGACACCGCCCGCGTGCTCGCCACGCAGACCCTCGTCGGGGCGGCCGCGCTGCTGGACGAGTCCGGCGACGAGGCCGCCGAGCTGCGTCGCCGGGTCACCTCGCCGAACGGCACCACGGCGGCTGCCGTCGCCGCCTTCGACGCGGCCGGGGTCGACGCCGGACTGCGCGCCGGAATCGTCGCGGCGGCCCGCAGGTCGGCCGAGCTGTCGGGCTGACGAGAGTGGGGTTTACGCTCGGGGGATGAGCGAGACCCCGCGCCCGTGCGTCGTCTTCGACGAGGCGGTGACGGCCTACGACTTCGGCGCGACCCACCCGATGGCTCCGGTCCGGGTCAAGCTCACGATGGAGCTCGCCGGGTCGCTCGGCGTGCTCGACCGGCTCGACCAGGTGGCCGCCCAGCCGGTCTCGCTCGACGACCTGACGGGCGTCCACACGCCGTTCTACATCGAACGGGTGGTGAACCTCAGCAGGCATCCGGTCTACGCCGACCCCACCGTCGGCCTCGGCACCGAGGAGAATCCGATCTTCGCCGGCATGCACGAGGTGAGCGCGCTGATCGCCGGCGCCAGCGTCGAGGCGGCCCGACGGGTGTGGACCGGCGAGGCCATCCGTGCGGCCAACGTCGCCGGCGGCCTGCACCACGCCATGCCCGACAAAGCCAGCGGCTTCTGCATCTACAACGACGTCGCCCTGGCCATCCGGTGGCTGCTCGACCACGGCGCCGAGCGGGTCGCCTACGTCGACGTCGACGCCCACCACGGCGACGGCGTCCAGACGATCTTCTACGACGACCCCCGGGTGCTGACGGTCTCGATCCACGAGGGGCCGCAGACGCTGTTCCCCGGCACCGGCGCGTGGACGGAGACCGGCGGCCGCGGCGCCCCCGGCTCGGCGGTGAACATCCCGCTGCCGCCCGGGACCTCCGACGCGGGCTGGCTGCGCGCCTTCCACGCCGTCGTCCCGCCGGTGCTGCGTCAGTTCGCGCCGCAGATCCTCGTCACCCAGCACGGCTGCGACTCCCATATGGACGACCCGCTGACGAACCTCATGCTGAGCGTCGACGGACAACGTCACTCCTACACGGCGCTGCGGGAGCTGGCCGACGAGCTGTGCGACGGCAAGTGGGTGGCCACCGGCGGCGGAGGCTATGCGGTCTCCGGCGTGGTCCCGCGCGCCTGGACTCATCTGCTCGGCATTGTCGCGGACTGTCCGATCGACCCCGAGGCGCCGACCCCGGCCGACTGGCAGCGGCTCGCCCGCTCGCGCACCGGGGAGTCGCCGCCGACCCGCATGACCGACGGCCGCACCGCCTCCTACCGCCCCTGGGAGTTCGGCTTCGACCCGGCCAGCTGGCTCGACCGCTCCATCGAGGCCACCCGCAAGGAAGTCCTGCCGTTCTTCGGCGTCGACCCGGGTTACTGACGCAAGCTCCTGTGACTGGTGTTCTGAGAGTGCCACAGGGGACTTTTGGGACCCGCCTCTCCGCGCGTTGTCCTCCGGCGGTTAGTCTGGAAGGCGTACCTAGCAGTGAAAGGGGACCGCAGATGGCGTCCGCTGGCGAATTCCTCACGATTGCCGAAGTCGCGGCTCAGATGCGCGTCTCGAAGATGACGGTCTACCGTCTCGTCCACAGCGGCGACCTCGAGGCCGTGCGCGTCGGTCGCTCCTTCCGGGTCACGCAGCAGGCGGTCGACGCCTTCATCAACCGTTCCTTCTACCAGGCGGGCTGACCCGGCCCGCCGGGGCCATCGAGCCTTTCCGTCGTGCGGCCGGTAGGCTGAGCCGTCATCTCATTTCCGTCAGACTGGGGAAAATCCGTGGGTTCTGTCATCAAGAAGCGACGCAAGCGCATGTCGAAGAAGAAGCACCGCAAGATGCTCAAGCGCACGCGCGTCCAGCGTCGTCGCCTCGGCAAGTGATCTCGCGTCGCCGATGAGCGGGAAGGTCGTTCTCGTCACCGGAGTGTCCGACTCGTTCGCGACGCTCGTGGCGCGGAGCCTCGCCGAGGACCCGACGGTCGCCAGAGTCGTCGGCGTCGACACGGTGCTGCCCGAGGGCAGCCTCGGCGGCGTCAAGTTCGTCCGGGCCGACATCCGGACGCCGGTGATCGCCAAGGTCATGGCGGTCGAGGACATCGACACCGTCGTCCACCTGTCGCTGCACCCGCAGATGCGCGGGCACGGCGGCGGCAAAGAGCTCAACGTCATCGGCACGATGCAGCTGCTGGCCGCCTGCCAGCGCTCGCCGATGGTGCGCAAGCTGGTGCTCGGCTCGTCGACGGCGGTCTACGGCTCCTCGCCGTGCGACCCGGCGATGTTCCGCGAGTCGTCCAGCGCCCGCGGCGGCGTCAAGACCGGTTTCCCGAAGGACATCGTCGAGGTCGAGTCGTACACGCGCGGCTTCGCGCGCCGTCGCCCCGACGTCCTCATCACCACCCTGCGCGCGGCGCACTTCCTCGACGCCGAGCACTTCTCGCCCATCGGCCAGTACTTCCGCAGCGCGGTGCTGCCCGCGGCGCTGGGCTTCGACCCGCGCCTGCAGTTCGTCAGCGTGCCCGACCTGCGCGACGTCCTCGTCGAGGCCGTCGCGCACGACCGGCCGGGCACCTTCAACGTGGCCGGCGACGGCGTGGCGCTGCTCTCGCAGATCGCCCGCCGACTCGGCCGTCCCGTCGTGCCGTTGCCTCCGGTCGGTTTCGCCGGGGCCGCGCGGCGCGTGCTGCGCGCCGTCGGCTCGGACATCACCCCCGACCTGCACCGGCTGCTCACCTACGGCCGAGCGGTCGACACGACGGCCCTGCGTGACATTTTCGGTTTCGAGCTGAGCCAGACGACCGAGGAGGTCGTCGAACAGTTCCGCGCCTCGGTCCGCCCGGGCGTCCTGTCGATCGTGGGAGGTCGGTCATGAGCGAGGATCCCCGCAAGAACATCGGCGCGAAGTCGGCCAAGCCGCGCGACGGCCGCTCCTCGCCCTCCTCGGCGGCCCGGTCGCTCGTTGGCGGCGACGCCAAGAAGGCGCCGGTCAAGAAGGCGCCGGCGAAGAAGGCGTCGGCGAAGAAGGCGACGCCCGCCGAGGCCAAGACGGCTGCCAAGAAGACGGCTGAGAAGGCACCCGAGGCCGCTCCCGCCAAGGAGAAGGTCACCCCCAGCGCTTCGGCCCGCAGCACCGCCACCGGCACCCGGCTGCGCGCGGTCACCGAGGACGATGCCGCCCGCGTGGCCGCGGAGGCCGCCGCCGAGGCGCAGCGTCAGACGCGCACGGCCGGCCCGGCCCCGGCCGCCGCGGGCATCCCCATCGGCGAGATCGTGGCCGCCGTCCTGGGCGCGAGTCAACGGGTGCTCGGCTCGGAGTGGGACACCCGGCTCGCCACGCTGTTCGCGGCGCTGCGCAAGCGGCTGAGCGGCGACTACGAGATCGACGAGTTCGGCTTCGACCCGCAGATCACCGAGGTCCTCGCCCAAGCGGTCGAGCCGCTGGCCGAGAAGTGGTTCCGGCTGGAGGTGCGGGGCGTCGAGAACATCCCGACCACCGGCGGCGCACTGCTCGTGGCCAACCACTCCGGCACGGTCCCGATCGACGGGGTCATCACCGGCTACGCGGTCAAGAAGCACAGCGGCCGCGACCTGCGCCCTCTCGGCGCCGACCTCGTCTTCTCGTTGCCCTTCGTCGGGCAGGTGGCCCGCAAGGTCGGCGCGACGCTCGCCTGCACCGACGACGCCGAGCGACTGCTGTCCGGCGGCGAGCTGGCCGGCGTCTGGCCGGAGGGCTTCAAGGGCATCGGCAAGCCCTACGCCGAGCGGTACAAGCTGCAGCGCTTCGGCCGGGGCGGCTTCGTCTCCTCGGCGATGCGCGCGCAGGTGCCGATCGTGCCGGTCTCGATCGTCGGCGCCGAGGAGATCTACCCGCTCATCGGCAATGTGCCGTCGCTCGCGCGCCTGCTCGGCGTGCCGTACCTGCCGATCACGCCGTTCTTCCCGCTGCTCGGCCCGCTGGGCCTCATTCCGCTGCCGAGCAAGTGGATCATCGAGTTCGGCGAGCCGATCCGCACCGATGCCTACGAGCCGGACGCCGCCGACGACCCGATGCTGTTGTTCAACGTCACCGACCAGGTGCGAGAGACGATCCAGCAGACGCTCTACCGGCTGCTGGTCGACCGGGGCAGCGCCTTCTTCTGACGGTCCGTCCTCCTCTGCGGGAGAGACGGCAGATGCTGGTGCGCAGCGGCACGTTCGGCAGAGGCCCGCTCAGTTGAGGCCGAGCAGGCCCGTGCCGCTGAGCAGCCCGTCGACCAGCGGAGAGACGAGGGGGATCTGCACGGGGACGTCCGTCGGCAGGTCGCTCGTCGGGGGGACGACGGGCGGCGTCGAGGGGTGGGAAGTCGGTGACGAGGGCACCGAGGGAGGCGGGCTCGCCGGGCTCGTGGCGTCCGCGTCCTCCGTCGAGACCTGCGACGACTCGGGGGTCGCCGTCGGCGTGGCGGGAGCAGCCGTCGCGGGTGACGCGGCGGGCAGCCGGAGCGGCGGGCACTCGACGCAGAGCGCGTCGGCCTGTCCGGCGATCTCCCGGATCGTCTGCATGGCGAGCGCGACCGAGGGGCCGGGGGACGCCTCGGAGATCCGGGACACGACTTCGGCCGACTCGCTCGCGAAGTCGCTGACAGTGCGCACCGGCTCAGGTGACCGGGACGCGTGCGCGGCGTCGAACAGGTGCCGACTGCCCGCGACAGCCTGCTCACGGAAGTCGTCGAGGGTGTCGGCCAACTGTTCCTCCGCGCCCTGGCCGACCAGGTACTGGGCTTCGGCGAGACGCTCCTGCGCCTGCGCCAGCTGAAAGTCGCCCCGAGCGGCATCGGAACGCTGCATCGACAGTTCGAGGTGCTCCACGCCGCGCTTCACGCCGTAGAGGAGGTCGCCGGGCACGGCGTGCGCGCTGGAGGCGACCACGCCGACGCCGCCGACGGAGACCACCGCAGCGGCGGTGACGCCGACCAGTCGCCGCCGCAGGCCGCGCTGACCGACGACCTGGCGCGGGGTGCGGGGCGTCGCGGGGCGGGCGAGCGCCGCCGGAGCTTCGGCGAGCAGCCGGGCGCGCAGCGACGAGCGGAAGTCAGCGCTCGGCGCGACAGTCGCCGCAGAGTCCCGCATCGCCTCCACCTGGGCGATCAACTCGTGCAGAGCCCGGTCGTCCACGCCGTGGAGCAACGCCTGATCGAAGGCGTCGGCTCGGCGTCCGCTCATCGTCATCGTTCCCGCCTCGTTCGCGAAAGGTGTTCCATCTGTCGAACGACGTCACAGGGGGTGGGGTTATGCGACGTGGCGCACTTCTCTTCGGGCGGCCTCATCGCAGATCTCGTGGGACGTTCTTGGCCAGACGGCGGACGGCCCGCAGCTGGAGTTGTTTGACCGCTCCTTCGCTGCGGCCGAGGGCCGCCGCAGTCTGCGCGATGGTGAGGCCCTGCATGAAGCGCATGAGCACACAGTCGCGCTGCTCGGGGGGAAGCTCGTCGACGGCCGCGCGCAGAAGTTCGTTGGTGGCGAGGACCAGCACCTCGTCCTCCGGTGTCGGCGGACTCGCCTTGCCCTCCGGGACGGCGTCGGAGACGATCTCCAGGCGGGAGCGGCTCGACTTGAAGTGGTCGGTGATGAGATTGCGCGCGATGGTGGTCAGCCAGGCGCCGAAGTCCTTGCCCTGCCAGCTGAAACGGTTGATCGCGCGCAGGCCGCGCACGAAGGTCTCGCTGGTGAGGTCCTCGGCGAGCTGGGTGGAGCCGACCCGGTAGTAGATGAAGCGGTAGACGCCGGTGACGTAGTGGTCGTAGAGCTGGCCGAAAGCCTCGGAGTCGCCGTGCACGGCCAGGTCGACCAGGGCGTGCAGCCGTGCCGCCTCGGGGTCGTCGCGCTCGGGCTCGGCCGCGGTCGAACCCGTCGCGACGGGGGCGGAGTCGACGGGGACCGCAGGAACCCCGAGGGCGGGCTCGTCGCGACGAGCCTCGCCTGCCGTCGGCGTCTGACGTGAGACGCCCGCCAACTCCCTCATGATCCCTCCCAGATCCCTCGCAGTCTAAACCGTCGTCGGTCCAATGCGCCAACGCGCGCAGGCACGAGGGGAAGGCCTCAACGGCGCAGGCGACGGGCGATCTGCCAGGCGGCGGCCGCGGCCCCGGCGGCCGCCGCAGTCCTCACGCCGGCCACGGCGACGCGACGTCCGGTGCGGTAGTCGCGGATCTCCCAGCCGTTCGCCTTGGCGTGTGCGCGCAGCGTCGTGTCGGGGTTGACCGCGCAGGGATGGCCGACGAGCGAGAGCATCGGCAGGTCGTTGCTGGAGTCGGAGTAGGCCGAGCAGCGGGCGAGGTCGAGGCCTTCCCGCTCGGCGATGGCGCGCACGGCCACGGCCTTGCCCTCGCCGTGCAGCATCTCGCCGACGAGGCGGCCGGTGTAGACGCCGTCGGCCTGTTCGGCGACGGTGCCGAGCGCTCCGGTGAGGCCGAGGCGGCGGGCCAGGACGCGGGCGATCTCCACCGGCGCGGCGGTGACGAGCCAGACGCGCTCGCCCCGGTCGAGGTGGGTCTGCGCCATCGCGCGGGTGCCGGGCCAGATCTTGTGCGCCATGTGCTCGTCGAAGACCTCCTCGCTGATCTGCTCCAGCTCGGCCACCGAGTGCCCCTCGATGAACGACAGGGCCGAGGCACGGGCCTTGGCGATGTGCTCGGGGTCCTCGACGCCGGAGATCCGGAAGTACGCCTGCTGCCAGATCGCGCTGGCGAGGTCGCCGGCCGAGAAGAAGTCGCGCTGGTAGAGCCCGCGCGCGAGGTGGAAGATCGACGCCCCCTGCATGATCGTGTTGTCGACGTCGAAGAAGGCCGCGGCCGTGGGGTCGAGGTCGGGGGCCAGCGCCACCTCGACCTCGGCCGCAGCGGCCGCCGCCTGTCCGGCGAGCACCGAGCGGGACTTCAGATTGGGGCGGCGGTCGGCGGGCGAGACCGGCTGGGGGGAGTGCGGGGGGCGACTCATGCCATGAGGCTACCGCTCCGGGGGACGGCTGGCGCCCGGATATGGAAGAGTGGCGTTTATGCCAGTGAACGTCAGCGAGATCCTCGGCGTCGCCGCGCGCCGCGACCCCGACGGCGCGGCGCTGATCGAGGTGCGCGGCGAGCGTCGCGCGCTCACCTGGGCCGAGCTGGACCGGGCCGCCGACGCGGTCGCCCGCAGCCTGAGCGCCCGGGGCTTGCGCGCAGGTCACCGGGTGGGACTGGTCATGGCCAACGGGGTCGACCTGGTCATCGCCTACTTCGCGGTGCTGCGCGGCGGCATGGTCGCGATGCCGGTCAACCCGAGGGCCACCCGGTCCGAGATCGGCCGCATGCTCGCCGACTCCGAGGCGCGCCTGGTGCTGGCCGACGAGGCCGCCGTCGACGCGGTGCGCGCGGCCGCCGCCGAGCTGCCGCAGCTGTCCGTCGTCGTCAGCGGCCCGGAGCCGGTCGAGGGGGAGATCGCCTTCGCCGACTTCCTCGACGCCGCTGTCGACGCCGCGCCCGCCGCCCCGGCCGACCCCGAGGCGCTCGCGGTGCTCCTCTACACCTCCGGCGCCAGCGGCACGCCGCGCGGCGTCATGCTCTCGCACCGGGCGCTGCTGGCCAATATCGCGCAGGTCGCCGAGGCGGGCGTCGTCGAGTCGGGCGACGTGAGCCTGGGCCTGCTGCCGATGTTCCACGTCTACGGGCTCAACTGCGTGCTGGGCCAGGCGGTCTTCCAAGGCACGCCGCTCGTGCTGGTCGACGGCTTCGACCCGGGCGGTCTGCTCGACCTGATCGTCGCCGAGAAGGTCACCAACGTGCCGGTCGCGCCGCCGGTCGTGGCCGCGTGGTCCTCACGGGAGGACTTGCGCGAGAAGCTCGCCGGGGTGCGGCTGATCGTCTCCGGCGCGTCGGCCCTCGACCCCGACCTCGCCGAGGACTTCCGGGCGTCGTCGGGCCACGCCATCGAGCAGGGCTACGGGCTCACCGAGGCCGCCCCGGTCATCGCAGTGACGGTCGGCGCCACCCGCGCCGAGGGCGGCGGTCCGAAGCCCTATTCGGTGGGCCGCCTGCTGCCCGGCGTCGAGGTGCGGATCGTGGAGCCGTCCGGGGGGCAGGAGGCCGCTCCCGGCGATCCGGCCGAAGTGTGGGTGCGCGGCGACAACCTGCTCACCGGCTACTGGCCCGACGGCGCCGGCGGCCCGGACGCCGACGGCTGGTACCGCACCGGCGACGTCGGCTTCCTCGACGACGACGGCGAGCTGACCCTGGTGGACCGGCTGCGCGAGCTGGTGATCGTCTCGGGCTTCAACGTCTACCCCAGCGAGGTCGAGGACGTCGTCGGCGACGTCGAGGGCGTGGCGCAGGTCGCCGTCGTCGGCCTGCCGCACGAGGAGACCGGCGAACAGGTCGTGGCCTTCGTGGTCACTGCGGCCGACGCCGACGACGCCCAGGTGCGTGAGGCGATCACGGCGGCGTGTGCCGAGCGGCTCGCGCGGTTCAAGCAGCCGACCGTCGTGGAGATCGTCGACGGACTGCCCTACTCGGCGACGGGCAAGGTCGCCAAAGGGCGGTTGCGCTCGCTCGCCCGCGGCGCGGCGCTCGGCCTGCGATGAGGGTTCCGGAGGCGGCGGGCCGGGCGCGGGTCGTCGTGCTGACCCGTCAGGGCTGCCACCTGTGCGAGGTCGCCGAGCAGACGGTCGCGGCGGTGGCGGCCGAGACCGGCGACACCTGGACGACGGTCGACGTCGACGCCGACCCCGAGCTGAAGGCCCGCTACACCGACGAGGTCCCGGTGACCTTCGTCGACGGCCGCCAGCACGACTTCTGGCGGGTCGACCCGGCGAGGCTGCGCGCCGCGCTGGGCGCCTGAGTTTTTCTCGCTCGCCTGACGCGCGTCGGGGCCATGCGAGCCCGGCGTCGTTCCGTCGTGTCCTGGCCCGGGTGACGGGGCTGTTGACCAGAGCGGGGGAGGTACGTCAGCAACCTTTCCGCGTGTTGGGAGGTGGACTAGGAACCTTTCAAAGGGGGCGTGAGGTCACTGAGCTACCTCCGCCCTCGAATTGGTCGCCACGTGAGACAGGTCACGTTTCATGTGACGATTTGGTGAACAACCACCGGCGCTCATAGACTGTCCGAGCGCCTGGGACCTGTCCCGACAGGGAAATCCTGAGGTCACCCGGCGCAGGAGCACTGTGACGATTCTGGCCTGTGTCGCCCCTCGGGCACGGCGTTGCCTGGACGGAGTGATGGCGTGAGCGTCCTTGTGGTGGGTATGTCGCACCGCACGGCACCCATCGAGGTGCTGGAGCGTGCCTCCCTCGACACCGACGACGGCGTGAAGCTGTCGCTGCAGGTGTTGGAGTCCCCGCACATCAGCGAGTCCGTCGTCATCTCGACCTGCAACCGCGTCGAGGTGTACGTCGAGGCCGAGCGCTTCCACGGCGCCATCGAGGAGCTGACCCGGCTCTTCGCCGAGCACGCCGGAGTGGGCCGCGACGACCTGGTCAACCACCTCTACGTCCATTACGACGACGCCGCCGTCGCGCACCTGTTCGGCGTCGCCTCCGGCATGGACTCGATGATCCTCGGCGAGAGCCAGATCCTCGGCCAGGTCCGCCAGTCGCTGCAGTCGGCGCAGGCCGAGTCCACCGTCGGCCCGGCGCTCAACGCCCTGTTCCAGCAGGCTCTGCGCGTCGGCAAGCGCGGCCACGCCGAGACCGGCATCGACCGGCTCGCGCCGTCGGTCGTCACTGCGGCCCTCGACGCCGCGGGCGAGGGCGACGCTGACACCCGCTACCTCGTCGCGGGCGCCGGGACGATGGCGAGCCTCGCCGTCCGCACCTTGGTCGAGCGAGGCGTCAAGCCCGCGCGCATCATGGTCGCCAACCGCACCTATCAGCGGGCCTACGAGCTCGTCGCGACCTTCGGCGTGGGCGCTGTGCGCTGGCAGGCGCTCGACGTCGAGCTGTCGGCCGCCGACGTGCTCATCAGCTGCACCGGCGCGGCGGGCGTCGTCTTCGACCGCGAGCGGGTCGCCCGCGCCACCGAGGGCGGCCGTCCGATCACCTTGGTCGACCTCGCCCTGCCCCGTGACATCGCCGCCGACGTCGTCGAGCTGCCGCACGTGCGCCACGTCGACATGAAGGTGCTCGCCGAGCGCGCCGCCGACTCCGAGGTCGTCGCCGACGTCGAGCAGGTGCGCCAGATCGTCGACTCCGAGGTGCAGAGCTTCCTGTCGGCCAAGGCCGCCGCCCGCGTCACCCCGACCGTCGTCGCATTGCGTTCCATGGCCACCGAGATCGTCCAGGCCGAGTCCGCGCGCCTGGAGTCGCGCCTCGGCGACCTGACCGACGACCAGCGCGCCGAGGTGCGCCACGCGCTCAAACGCGTCTCCGACAAGCTGCTGCACCAGCCGACCGTGCGCGTCCAGCAGCTCGTCAACGGGCCGTCCGGCCTGACCTACGCCGAGGCGCTGTCCGACCTGTTCGCCCTCGACGCCTCCACCGTCGAGGCCGTCTCCCGCGTCGGGGAGGCCTCATGACCACTCCGCTGCGCCTCGGAACCCGGGGCAGCCAGCTCGCCCGCACCCAGTCCGGCCACGTGGCCGACGCCCTGCGCGCGCTGACCGGCCGCGAGGTCGAGCTCGTCACCGTCAGCACCCAGGGCGACCGCTCCTCGGCGCCGCTCGACCAGATCGGCGGCACCGGCGTGTTCGTCGCGGCATTGCGCGAGGCGTTGATCGACGGACAGATCGACCTGGCCGTCCACTCGCTCAAAGACCTGCCGACCGCCGAGGACCCGGGCCTCGTGGTCGCCGCGATCCCTCCGCGCGAGGACCCCCGCGACGTGCTCGTCGCCCGCGACGGTCTCACCCTCGGCGAGCTGCCCGTCGGCGCCCGCGTCGGCACCGGCTCGCCGCGCCGCGCAGCGCAGCTCAACGCGCTCGGCCTCGGCGTCCAGGTCGTCCCGATCCGCGGCAATGTCGACACCCGCCTCGGCAAGGTCGACGCCGGCGAGGTCGACGCCGTGGTGCTGGCCCGCGCCGGACTCGCCCGACTGGGCCGGGCCGACGTCGCCACCGAGGTGCTCGACCCGCTGCAGGTGCTGCCCGCGCCGGGCCAAGGCGCCCTCGCGGTCGAGTGCCGCTCCGACGACACGGCGCTGATCGAGCTGCTGCGCGGCCTCGACCACGCCGACACCCGCGCGGCGGTCACCGCCGAGCGGGCGCTCCTGGCTGCCTTGGAGGCGGGGTGCACGGCCCCGGTCGGCGCGCTCGCCGAGGTGGTCGAGGGCGAGGAGCACCCTGAGCTCTGGCTGCGCGCCGTCGTGGCCGATCCCGCAGGAAACCCGTCCATCCGCCTGTCCGCGACCGGCGTCCCCAGCGACGCCGCCGCGCTCGGCCGACAGCTCGCCACCGAGATGTTGTCCGAGGGAGCCGACCAGATCATGTCCCCAGCGGTCTGATCGGCGCCGACCCGACACCCCCAACGCAGACCCGTTCTGCCCAGTGAGGAAAGAAAACGTGACCACCACCACCGCGACGCCGGAGGCCCCCGTGACCGAGCAGGCGCCCCCCGCCAAGAAGGCGACCAAGCCGAGCAAGCCACTCGGTCGCGTCAGCTTCGTCGGCGCCGGTCCGGGCGACGCCCGCCTGCTGACCGTCCGCGCGGCCGAGCTGCTGGCCCAGGCCGACGTCGTCATCACCGAGCTGCCCGAGCAGGCCTCCTTGGTGACCACCGAGGCCGAGGTCGTCGACGGCGGCCGTGACGACAAAGGCGAGCCGCTCACCCACGCGCAGCGCGGCCGCCTCGTCGTGCGCCACGCCAAGACCGGCGCCCACGTCGTGCGGCTCATCAGCGGCGACCCCTTCACCTACGCCACCGGCCCCGAGGAGGCCGCCGCCTGCGCGAAGGCCGGCATCGAGTTCGAGATCGTGCCGGGCATCTCCTCGGTGCAGGCCGTCCCGGCCTACGCGGGCGTGCCGCTGACCAACCGTCAGCACCGCGAGTTCCGGGTGGTCAGCGTCGGCGACGCCAACGTCGTCTGGGCCGAGCTCGGCGGCGACGACACCCTCGTGCTGTTGTCGGCCGTCGCGCGCATCGGCGAGGCCGCCGAGGGCCTGATCGCCGCCGGCCGCTCGCCCAAGACCCCGGTCGCGATGACCCGCGTCGGCACCACCACCGAGCAGTCGACCGTCGTCTCGACGCTCGCCGACATCGCCGCCGACGCCGCCGTCGCGGGCATGAGCGCCCCGGCGATCACCGTCGTCGGCGAGGTCGTGCAGATGCGCGAGGCGCTGTCGTGGTTCGAGACCAAGCCGCTGTACGGCTGGCGCATCCTCGTGCCGCGCACCAAGGAGCAGTCGGCGGGCCTGGCCGCCCGTCTGCGCGGCTACGGCGCGGTCTCCGAGGAGGTGCCGACCATCTCGGTCGAGCCGCCGCGCAACCCGCAGCAGATGGACAAGGCCGTCCGCGGCCTCGTCGAGGGCCGCTACGAGTGGGTCGCCTTCACCAGCGTCAACGCCGTCAAGGCCGTCCGGGAGAAGTTCGAGGAGTACGGCCTCGACGCCCGCGCGTTCTCCGGTCTGAAGATCGCCGCCGTCGGCGAGAAGACCGCCGAGGCCGTCGGCACCTGGGGCATCAAGCCCGACCTCGTGCCGTCCGGCGAGCAGAGCGCCCGCGGACTGGTCGAGGACTGGCCGCCCTACGACGAGACGCTCGACCCGATCAACCGGGTCTTCCTGCCGCGCGCCGACATCGCGACCGAGACGCTGGTCGCGGGCCTGATCGAACTCGGCTGGGAGGTCGACGACGTCACGGCCTACCGCACCGTCCGGGCGGCCCCGCCGCCCGCGCCCACGCGCGACGCGATCAAGTCGGGCAAGTTCGACGCCGTCCTGTTCACGTCGAGTTCGACGGTGCGCAACCTCGTCGGCATCGCCGGCAAGCCGCACCCGTCGACGGTCATCGCCTGCATCGGCCCGGCCACGGCCAAGACCGCCGAGGAGCACGGCCTGCGGGTCGACGTGCAGGCCGAGACGCCGTCGGTCGAGGTGCTCGCCGACGCCTTGGCGGCCTTCGGCGCGGAGCGTCGGGTGGCGATGATCGAGGCGGGCGAGCCGGTGACCCGGCCGTCGCAGCGCACGAAGACCTCGCGTCGTAAGAGCTGATCGCGTGTTCCCGGCCGACCGGCCCCGACGTCTGCGCGCCACTCCCGCGATGCGGGGGCTGGTGAGTGAGACGCGGACCGAGCCCTCGCAGCTCGTCCTTCCGCTCTTCGTCGCCGAGGGGCTGGCCGAGCCGCGTCCGATCGGCTCGATGCCGGGAGTCGTGCAGCACACGCGCGAGACCGCGCGCCGGGCGATCGCCGAGGCGGCCGAGCTGGGGCTCGGCGGCGTCATGCTGTTCGGCGTGCCCGAGCGCAAGGACGCGGTCGGCTCCGGGGCGTTGGACCCGGACGGCGTCTTGAACGTCGCCGTCGCCGACGCGCGCGCCGAGGTCGGCGACGCGCTGGTGGTGATGAGCGACCTCTGTCTCGACGAGTTCACCGACCATGGCCACTGCGGCGTGCTCGACGCCGAGGGTCGGGTCGACAACGACGCCACGCTGGAGGTCTACGGACGGATGGCGGTGGCGCAGGCCGAGGCCGGGGCGCACATGGTCGGCCCCAGCGGCATGATGGACGGCCAGGTCGGCGTCGTCCGCGCGGCGCTGGAGGCCGCCGGGCACACCGACGTGGCGATCCTGGCGTACGCCGCGAAGTACGCCTCGGCCTTCTACGGGCCGTTCCGCGAGGCCGTCGACTCCTCCTTGCAGGGCGACCGCCGGACGTACCAGCAAGACCCCGCGAACGCCCGTGAGGCGTTGCGCGAGGCGCTGCTCGACGTGGCTGAGGGCGCGGACGTCGTCATGGTCAAGCCCGCCTTGGGCTACCTCGACCTGCTGCCGTTGATCCGCAGCCACGTCACGGTGCCGGTCGCCGCCTACAACGTCTCCGGCGAGTACTCGATGGTCGAGGCCGCCGCCGAGCGGGGCTGGATCGACCGTGACCGCGCCATCGACGAGACGATCACCTCGATCCGTCGCGCGGGCGCCGACATCGTGCTCACGTATTGGGCCGCCAAGGTCGCCCGCCGCCGGCGCTGAGCCGACCGGCCTGCCCCAGACGCACCACGCCCCCGCGTCGGGAGGGAGTGACGCGGGGGCGTGGCGTGGTTCGAGCGCTGGGGTCAGCCGACCTTCAGCAGATCGCTGATGCAGTTGCTCAGGCCGATCAAGTCGAGCGCGGAGACGCCGTTGGCCACACACAGCGTCTTAGCCTCGGCCCAGGTGGTCACCGCCGGGATGTCGCCCTCGGTGATGTCCTCGACCAGCTGGGTGACGTTGCCCGAGCTGCTGGCCGTCGGAGCGGCGGTGGTCGGCTGCGGCGTCGAGCCGGAGGACGAGGTCGACTTCGGCGTCGTCGTCGTGCTCGGGGTGGTCGACGACGACGTGCTGCCGGACGTCTCCGTGGCCGTCGGGGTTGCCTTGGCCTGCTGCTCGGCCGCGATGGCCGCCTGGCGGTCGCTCTCCGAGATCGACTGGTCGGAGCCACGGTGGACGAGCGGGGCCGACGAGCCGACGGTGTTCGGGGCGGCGGTGTAGTTGCCCTGCGCGTACGCGTCGGCGATGGCGATCACCGTGCTGGCGTAGGAGTCGGACTGGTTGTACCGCAGCACCGCAGTGCGCAGGCCGTCGGGCGTGGACAGGTCGCCGGGGCCGGCGCACAGGTAGATGCCCGCCGAGGTGGCCGCGTCGTCGACGTCCTGGGGGTTCTTCGCGCCGTCGTTGTCGGCGTCGACGCCGACCGATTTCCAGGTGCCCGGGATGAACTGCATCGGGCCGACCGCGCGGTCGTAGACCGGGTCCTGGTCGAGCGCGCCGCCGTCGGTGTCGGAGATCTTGGCGAAGCCGCTGGAGCCGTCGAGCTGCGGGCCGTAGATGCCCGGCGTGGCCGCGCCCGAGGCGTCGAGCGAGTTGCCGTTGATGCGGCCGTGGTTGGACTCGACGCGGCCGATGGCGGCGAGCACGCTCCAGGGCAGCTTGCAGCCGGCGTCGGCCTGCGCGAGCAGGGTCTCGGCACGCTTGTAGGCCGAGAGTGCGGCGTTGGGGATGCCGTCGGTCGAGAGAGTCGCCACCGTTCCCTCGGTGCCGGCGCGCGGGTCGATGCCGGCCGGCGTCTCCTGGACGCTGGCCGGGTCGTCGAAGGCGGTGCTGGGGACCGCAGGGATGTCACTGTCGCTCTGACCGTCGACAGCAGAGGCCAAGCCTGAGTTGGCGAGGGCCACGCCCCACGCCCCCACCAGAACGGCCATCGGCACCAGCGCGCCGGCCTTCTGCCACCGGGTCAACTTTCCTGCCCGCATTGAGATCCCTCCGGTCGAAGATCCCGACCTTCGGGATCACGCCGCTGACTATGTTAACTGGATGTGACACCCAGCGCCACAGAGCGGCGGCACTCGTTCAACGATCCATGGTGACGGGGGTTACGCGAGGAGTCGGACGCGAGGTCCTCGTCGGCCCGCCGAGGTCGATGCGACGATGGGGGAATGGACGAGTCGACGCAGGTCAGCGGGTCAGAGGCGTTGTTTGCGCGAGCGCGGGCGGTGTCGCCGGGCGGGGTGAACTCGCCCGTGCGCGCGTTCGGAGCGGTCGGCGGCACACCGCGGTTCATGCGCTCCGGCGCGGGGGCCTGGCTGACCGACGTCGACGGGAACCGCTACGTCGACCTCGTCGGCTCCTGGGGGCCGATGCTGCTCGGCCACGCCCACCCGGCGGTGCTCGCCGCCGTCGCCGAGACGGCCGCGCGCGGCACCTCCTTCGGCACGCCGAGCGAGCCGGAGGTGGCGCTCGCCGAGGAGATCGTGGCGCGCACGCCGGTCGAGCGGGTCCGGCTCGTGTCGTCGGGCACCGAGGCGACGATGTCGACGCTGCGGCTGGCCCGCGCGGCCACCGGCCGCGACCTCGTCGTGAAGTTCGCCGGCTGCTACCACGGCCACGTCGACCCGCTGCTGGCCCAGGCGGGCTCGGGGGTCGTCACGCTGGGCCTGCCCGGCACCCCCGGCGTGCCCGACCACGTCGCCGCCGACACGATCGTGCTGCCCTACAACGACCGCGCGGCCGTCACGGCGGCCTTCGCCGAGCACGGCGACGAGATCGCCTGCCTGATCACCGAGGCCGCCCCCGGCAACATGGGCGTCGTCCCGCCCGAGCCCGGCTTCAACGCCTTCCTCGCCGCCACCTGCCGCCAGCACGGCGCGCTCTTCGTCAGCGACGAGGTGATGACCGGCTTCCGGGTCACCCGCTCGGGCCAGTGGGGCCTCGACGGCGCGGTCGAGGGCTGGACGCCCGACCTGCTCACCTTCGGCAAGGTGATGGGCGGCGGCTTCCCGGCGGCGGCCTTCGGCGGACGGGCCGAGCTGATGGACCTGCTCGCCCCGTCCGGCCCCGTCTACCAGGCCGGCACGCTGTCGGGCAATCCCGTCGCCACGACCGCCGGTCTCACCACGCTTCAGCACGCGACACCGGAGGTCTACGAACGGCTGCTGTCGTTCTCCGGCCAACTCCAGAGCGCCGTGTCGCAGGCGCTCAGCGCGGCGGGCGTGGCCCACGCGATCCAGACCGCCGGGTCGATGTTCAGCGTGTTCTGGGGGGTCGACGGCGCCCGCGACTTCGACGAGGCGCAGGCCCAGGAGGCGTGGCGCTACCGGGCCTTCTTCCACGCGATGCTCGACGCCGGGGTGTACCTGCCGCCCAGCGCCTTCGAGGCCTGGTTCGTCTCGGCGGCGCACGACGAGGAGGCGCTCTCTAGAATCGTGGCGGCGTTGCCCGTCGCCGCGACCGCCGCGGCCGCCGCCACCCCGAGCGAGTAAGAGGACAGATGAGCGTTCGCACCATCGTGCACCTGATGCGTCACGGAGAGGTCCACAACCCCGACGGCGTCCTGTACGGGCGGCTGCCCGAGTTCTACCTGAGCGACCTCGGCCACGAGATGGCCCGCCGCTCCGGCGCCTACCTGGCCGAGCGCGACGTCACGCACCTGGTCGCCTCGCCGTTGGAGCGCGCCCAGCAGACCGCGCAGCCGCTCGCCGAGGCCAAGGACCTGCGGATCGCCACCGACGACCGGGTCATCGAGGCGGGCAACCAGTTCGAGGGCAAGGTCGTCGGCGTCGGTCCGAAGGCCTTCTTGAAGCCGTCGAACTGGTGGCTGCTGCGCAATCCGTGGAAGCCGTCGTGGGGCGAGCCGTACACCGAGATCGCCGAGCGCATGAAGATCGCCGTCGTCGACGCGCGTGAGGCCGCCCGCGGCCACGAGGCCGTCATCGTGTCGCACCAGCTGCCCGTGTGGGTGGCGCGCCTCGCCTTCGAGGGCAAGCCGTTCGCGCACGACCCCCGTAACCGCGAGTGCACGCTCGCCAGCGTCACCAGCCTGATCTTCGACGACGACACGTACGTCGGTTTCGAGTACGCCGAGCCGTCGGCCGACCTGCTGCCCGACAGCGGCGACTTCGTCGGCGGCGCCTGACGTGCGAGCCTTCGTCGCCGGGCTGCTCCTGCTCGTGCTCGCCGCCTGCTCGGGGGGGCAGGAGGGGACGACGAGCGGCTACGTCAGCAACGACGGGAGCGTGACGGTCGTCGACCCCGGCGACCGTGAGAAGGCTCCGACGCTGGAGGGCGAGGACCTCGACGGCGAGCCGCTGTCGACCGACGACTACGCCGGCCAGGTGCTCGTCGTCAACGTGTGGGGCTCCTGGTGCCCGCCGTGCCGCGCCGAGGCCCCGATCCTGAAAGAGCTCTCCGAGACCTACGCCGCCGAGGGCGCGCCGGTGCAGTTCCTCGGCATCGTCAACCGCAGCAAGAACGCCGCCGCGCAGGCCTTCAACGACACCTACGGCATCGCCTATCCGAGCTTCGCCGACTCCGGTGGCAGCCTCGAGCTGCGCTTCGTCGACTCGCTGCCGTCGCAGGCCATCCCGACGACCTGGGTGATCGACGCCGAGGGCCGGGTCGCCGCGCGCGTGCTCGGCGAGGTCGACGCCGACATCCTCGGCGGGATCATCGACGAACTGGTCGACCCGTGAACGAGTGGCTGAGCGACACGGTGCTGTCCGGGTCGCTGCTGCTGGCGGTCCCGGTCGCGGTGGTCGCCGGGCTCGTCTCCTTCTTCTCGCCGTGCGTGCTGCCGCTCGTGCCCGGCTATCTGTCGTATGTGTCCGGCGTCGGCGTGCAGGACCTCGACAGCGACCGTCGGGGTCGGGTCGTGGTCGGCGCGGCGCTGTTCGTGGTCGGCTTCTCGGCGGTCTACGTCGCCGGGGGCGCGCTGTTCGGGGCCTTCGGGCTGCGGCTCGCGCAACA
This sequence comes from Aeromicrobium sp., assembly GCF_047606445.1. Lineage (GTDB taxonomy): Bacteria > Actinomycetota > Actinomycetes > Propionibacteriales > Nocardioidaceae > Aeromicrobium. Next base: position 18,498 of record NZ_JASGEK010000078.1, read on the forward strand.
TCAGCGGACCTTCTCGATCGTCGCCGGGCTGCTGGTGATCGCGTTGGCGCTGGTCTTCCTCGGCGCGGTCCCGCGACTGCAGCGCGACTGGCGGGTGCACGCCGTGCCGCGCGTCGGGCTGGCCGTCGCGCCGGTGCTCGGCGTGTTCTTCGGGCTGGGCTGGATGCCGTGTGTCGGCCCGACCCTCGGCGCGGTGCTCGCGCTCTCCGGGCAGGAGGCGACGGCGGGGCGCGGGGCGCTGCTGACCGTGTTCTACTGCGCCGGCCTCGGCGTGCCGTTCGTGCTGGCGGCGCTCGGCTTCGCCCGGTTCGGCCGGTCGACCGCCTGGGTCAAACGCCATCAGCGCGGGGTCCAGATCGCCGGGGCGGTGTTGTTGTCGATCGTCGGTGTGCTGTTGTTGACGGGATGGTGGGATGTGCTGATCTCTGACCTGCAGTCGTGGTCCGGCGGCTTCGGGACGCCGCTGTGAGCCCCCCGTCGAAGCGGCAGGGCGCCGCGCCGGCCCTCGGCCCCTGGGAGTTCGCGCGTTGGATCTGGACCCAGCTCACCTCGATGCGCACCGCGCTCATGATGCTGCTGTTGTTGGCGGTCGCGGCGCTGCCGGGGTCGTTCGTGCCGCAGACCGGCGTCGACGCGCGGGCGGTCGAGGCCTTCCGGCTGCGTCACCCCGACCTGTCGCCCTGGCTGGAACGGCTCGGCGTGTTCCACGTCTACAGCTCGCCGTGGTTCAGCGCGGTCTACCTGCTGCTCATGGTCTCGCTGATCGGCTGCATCCTGCCGCGTGCCCGCGTGTACTGGCGGGCGTTGCGCTCGCGGCCGCCGAAGGCGCCGAAGCGGTTCGAGCGGCTGCCCGCGTCGGGGTCGTTCGAGACGTCCGCCGACGTCGAGACGGTGCTGGCCGAGGCGAAGCGGCTGCTCGGCCGCGCCCGGATCGACGTCGTGGTCGAGGACGAGGCGGGCGAGGTCCGCGCCGAGCGCGGCTACCTGCGCGAGTTCGGCAACCTCCTCTTCCACGTCAGCGTCGTCGTTGTGCTGGTGGGGGTCGCGGCGGGCGCGCTGCTCGGCTACCGGGGCACGGCCACGATCACCGAGGGCGACCGCTTCTCGAACGTGCTCACCCAGTACGACGAGTTCAGCTCCGGCACCTGGTTCGACCCCGACGACCTGCCCGCGTTCAGCGTCCAGCTCGACGACCTCGTCGCGAAGTTCCAGCTCGACGGCCCGCAGCGCGGCGCCCCGCGCCTGTTCGAGGCGGACGGCACGTTCGTCGAGGGGGTCGACGGGGAGCCGGAGGCCTACTCCATCCGGGTCAACCACCCGCTGAGCGTCGGCTCCACCGACGTCTTCCTCGTCGGCCAGGGCTACTCGCCGGTGCTGAAGGTGACCGACGCCGAGGGGAACGTCGTCTTCGACGAGGCGGTGCCCTTCCTGCCCGAGGACGCCACCTACACCTCCGGCGGCGTCGTGAAGGTGCCCGACGCCCAGCCAGAACAGCTGGGGATGCGCGGCTTCTTCCTGCCGACGGCGGTCACGATGGGCGAGGACGAGGCGTCGGTGTCGCTGTTCCCGGCCGCCGCGAACCCATACTTGGCGATGCAGGCGTGGAGCGGCGACCTCGGCCTCGACGAGGGGACGCCCCAGTCGGTCTACGTGCTCGACACCGACGAGATGACTCAGATGACGAACGAGGACGGCGACCCGTTCCGGATCGAGCTGCAGCCCGGCCAGGAGACGACGCTGCCGGACGGGACGGTCGTGGAGTTCGTGGAGCTGCGGCAGTTCGCCCGCTTCCAGATCGCCTCGTCGCCGCTGGCGCGCCTGCCGCTCGGCGGCGTGGTCGCCGGGCTGTGCGGACTGGTGCTGTCGCTGTTCGTGCGGCCGCGTCGCACCTGGGTCCGGGCGCGTCGCGACGGCTCCCGTACCGTGGTGGAGGTCGCGGCGCTCGACCGCGTGCCCCGCGACGACCTCCCCGAGGACCTCACCGCCTTCATCGGCCGCCTGCGCGCGGCGGTCGACCCACAGGAGCCGTCATGACTCTCGCCGACTACGCCGAGTTCTCCAACTATGCCGCCGCCTCCGGCACGATCGTGCTGGCGCTGGCGTTCCTGTCGTACCTGGCCGAGCTGGTCTTCGTCCGCCAGGAGGCGAAGGTCCCGGCGGTGGTCGGCGCGGCGGAGTCGGGTGAGGTGCTGGTGGCCGAGGAGGAGGGTCCGGCCGAGAAGCGTTCGGCGGTCTTCTCGCGGATCGGGGTGGCGCTTACCGTGGTGTCGGCGGGGCTGCTGGTCGCGGCCGTCGTCACGCGCGGACTGGCCGCCGAGCGGGTCCCGTGGGGCAATATGTACGAGTTCGGCCTGACCGGCGTGTCCATCGCGCTCGTCGTCTACCTCGTCATGGTGCGCTTGGTCGCGGTGCAGTGGGTCGGCCCGATCGTCAGCGGCTTCGGCCTGGCGCTGCTCGGTCTGGCGACGGACGCCTACGTGCCCGCCGGTCCGCTGGTGCCCGCGCTGCACTCGTACTGGCTGGTGATCCACGTCGCCGCGGTGATGATCGCGGGGGCGCTGTTCCTGGTGGGCGCGGCGGCCTCGGCGCTGTACTTGGTGAAGGAGCGCGCCGAGCAGCGGGCTACGGCCGGTCCGATCCTGTCGCGCCTGCCGGTGATCGCCGCGATGGACCGCATCGCCTACCGGGTCACGGCCGTCGGCTTCGTCCTGTGGACCTTCGGCGCGCTGATCGCCGGTCCGATCTGGGCGCACTACGCCTGGGGCCGCTACTGGGGCTGGGACCCCAAGGAGGTCTGGGCGTTCATCACCTGGGTCGTCTACGCCTGCTACCTGCACGCCCGCGCGACCGCCGGCTGGCGCGGACGCCGTGCCGCGGTCATCGCCCTGATCGGCTTCGCGACCTTCCTGTTCAGCTACTACGGCGTCAACATCTTCGTCCCCGGCCTGCACTCCTACGCCAAGTGAGGCGGCGTCCCGCCGGGACGCAGAATGATGGGTTCGGGTCGTGATCGCTACCCGGATCCATCATTCTGTGTGCGCGGGGTAACGGACGATGATGGGTCGGGGTAGTGATGGCTACCTCAAGGCATCATCGTGCGTCTCCGGAGGGGGCGAGGCCGGTGATGAAGGCGTCGACAGCGAGAACGGGCCGATCTGCCTCACGGGCCTCTTCACGGCGGTGGTCGTCGCGGGGTGAACCGGCGTGGCGGGTGGAACTGTCACTGGGCAGGGGTAGCGTCGTCGACATGGGGGCACGAATCGAGGTCGACCGGCTGACGATGCGCTACGGCGAGGTCACGGCTGTCGACGATGTCAGTTTCACTGTCGAGCCGGGGGAGTTCTTCGGGCTGCTCGGGCCGAACGGCGCGGGCAAGACCACCACCTTGGAGACCGTCGAGGGGCTGCGCGCGCCGACGAGCGGCAGCGTCAGCGTCGACGGGCGCGACCCGGCCCGCCGTGAGCCGGACCTGCAACGTCGTATCGGCGTGCAGTTGCAGTCCTCGTCCTTCTTCGAGCGGCTCACCGCCGTCGAGCAGCTACGCACCTTCGGCGCCCTCTACGGCGTCGCCTCCGCGCGGCTCGACGAGTTGCTGGAGCAGGTCGGGCTCACCGAGAAGGCGGACGCCCAGGTCGAGGACCTGTCCGGCGGGCAGAAGCAGCGGCTGTCCATCGCCTGCGCGCTCGTGCACGACCCCGACATCGTCTTCCTCGACGAGCCCACCGCGGCCCTCGACCCGCAGGCACGACGCAACCTCTGGGACGTGCTGCGCGGCATCAACGACTCCGGCCGCACCGTCGTGCTCACCACGCACTACATGGAGGAGGCCGAGGAGCTGTGCGACCGGGTCGCCATCGTCGACCACGGCCGACTCCTGGAGCTGGACACGCCCACCGCGCTGATCCGCAGCCTCGACGCCGCCACGCGCGTCGGCCTCGACGCCGACGCGCTCAGCCTCGACGAGGCGCGGTCGCTGCCCGGCGTCGAGGAGGCGCGGGCGAGCGGCGGCTCGCTGGTGCTGAGCACCCGCGACGTGCCCACCGTGCTGGCCGAACTGGGCCGACGTGAGGCGCTGGCCGGCCTCAGCGTCTCGCAAGGGTCGCTCGAAGACGTCTTCTTGCATCTGACCGGACGGGAGTACCGCGCATGAGCGAGCAGTCCACCCCCGTGCGGGGCACGCCGTTGGCGTCCCTCACCGTCGCGATGTTCAAGGGCTTCATCCGCGACCGCATGACCCTGTTCTGGTCGATCGCCTTCCCGCTGATGTTCCTGGTGCTCTTCGGCGGCGTCTTCGCCGGGTCCGACGAGGCGAGCCCCACGCCGGTGATCGTCGTCGGCGACGTCGCGGTCCTCGACCACGCGCCCGACGAGGCGCGCGAGGGCATCGACCAGGTCCTCGACGTCACCCGGTCGAAGGACCTCGACGCCGCGCTGGCGAAGGTCGAGGAGGGCGACGCGGCGGCCGTCGTCACCCAGCGCGACGGCCAGGTCGAGGTGCACTACTCCGAAGCCGACATGGTCACCGCCGCGCAGGTCCAGGGGGTCATGCAGGCGGTCGTGCAGCAGGCCAACACCGCGATCTACCAGCAGACCACCGGCGACGCACCGGCCTTCACGATGACCACGAGCCAGGTCGAGGACGAGTCGATGCAGGCCATCCAGTACGTCACGCCGAGCCTGCTCGGCTGGGCCGTGGCCATGAGCGCGACCTTCGGGGCGGCCGCCAACCTCGTCGTCTGGCGCAAGAACGGGCTGCTGCGACGGCTGCGCCTCGCGCCGATCTCGACCGGCTCCATCGTCACCGCCCGGGTGGGCGTGAGCCTCGTCGTCGCGTTGATCCAAGCCGCCATCTTCATCGGCCTCGGCGTGCTCGCCTTCGGACTCACGCTCACCGGCTGGTGGCCGCTCGTGGTCCCGCTGCTGTTGGCAGGCACGCTCGCCTTCTTGTCGATCGGCATGCTGGCCGGAGCGGTCGCGAAGACCGAGGAGGCGGCGGTCGGCCTGGCGAACTTCATCGTGCTGCCGATGGCCTTCCTCTCGGGCAGCTTCTTCCCGCTCGACGGCGCGCCGTCGTGGATCCAGGCGGTCAGCCGGGCGCTGCCGCTGCGCCACCTCAACGACGGCATGCTCGACGTGATGGTGCGCGGCCAGGGACCCTCGGCCGTCGTCGTGCCGGTCCTGGTCCTTCTCGCCTTCGCGGCGGTGTTCACCACGATCTCGGCCAAGCTGTTCCGCTGGGACGCGACCTGAGGCGTCAGAGGCCGCGCAGGTAGTCCGGGTCGTCGTCGGGGCCGCGCGGGCCGGGCCGGGGCCGGCGGGGGCCGTTCGGTCGGAGCCGGGTCGTGCCGAGCAGGATCCAGGCGAGCGCGCCGACCGCCGGCACCAGCAGCACCACCGCGACCCACAGCGGCTTGGGCAGTCCCCGTACCCGGTCGGACGGTGTGGCCAGCGCGTCGAAGAAGGCGTAGATCACCAGAACGACCGCGACGGCGACGAGAATGGCCTTGCCCATGGCGTTCACCGTAGCGAACACGCGGATCCGTAGGCTGGGGCCATGTCGCCGTTCTGGTCCTACACCCTCGCCCGCCTCGGGCTCTTCGCCGTCACGTACGCGGTGTTCGCGCTGGCCGTCTTCGGGCTCGGCCTGATGGAGTTCGGCGACACCACGAACCTGCTGGTGTTGTTCCTGGCGCTCGTGGTCTCGTCGGTCGTCTCGTTCTTCACGCTCGCCCGACAGCGGGAGGCGCTGGCGCTGCGGCTGCAGGAACGGGCCGAGAAGGTCCAGGCGCGGATCGAGGAGTCGCGCCGTGCCGAAGACGTCGACTGAGCAGCGGGACTGGATCGCCGAGGCGGTCCGGTTGGTCGAGGCCGACGCGAACCGCAGCGCCGACACCCATCTGCACGTCCTGCCGATCCCGACGCCCGGCGTCGACCTGTACCTGAAGGACGAGTCGGTCCACCCGACCGGCAGCCTCAAGCACCGGCTCGCCCGCTCGCTGTTCCTCTACGCCCTGTGCAACGGCTGGATCGCCGAGGGGACGACCGTCGTCGAGGCGTCCAGCGGGTCGACCGCCGTCAGCGAGGCCTACTTCGCCGGGTTGCTCGGCCTGCCGTTCGTCGCGGTCATGCCGTCGGGCACGAGCCCGGAGAAGGTCGCGCTGATCGAGTGGCACGGCGGCGAGTGCCATTTCGTCGAGGAGCCGTCGCAGATCTACGACGAGGCGCGCCTGCTCGCGGCCGAGCGCGGCGGGCACTACATGGACCAGTTCACCTACGCCGAGCGGGCGACGGACTGGCGGGGCAACAACAACATCGCCGAGTCGATCTTCGAGCAGATGGGCGCCGAGCGGCATCCGGTGCCGGCGTGGGTCGTGGTCGGCGCGGGCACCGGCGGCACGTCGGCGACGATCGGGCGGTTCGTCCGGTACCGCCGCTTCGCCACGCGCCTGATGGTGGCCGACCCGGAGAACTCCGCCTTCCTCGACGGCTGGCGACGCGACACCTCTGACGCGGTGACGACGCGGTCCTCGCGGATCGAGGGGATCGGCCGGACGCGCGTCGAGCCGTCCTTCGTCGGCGGCGTGGTCGACGACATGCTGCGCGTGCCCGACGCCGCGTCCATCGCCGCCGCCCGCTGGGTGTCGGACCGGCTCGGCCGCCCCGTCGGCGGCTCCACCGGAACGAACGTCTGGGCCTGTCTCACGGTGGCCGAGCGCATGCGCGCCGCGGGCGAGGAGGGCAGCGTCGTCACGCTGCTCTGCGACGGCGGCGAGCGCTACGCCCACACCTACTTCGACGACGACTGGATCGCCGCCCAGGGTCTCGACCTCGCCGGCCCCGCCGCCGTCCTCGACCACTTCGCCCGCACGGGGCAGTTCCGTGGGTCGGTGCGCGACGCGAGTGTGGCGTAGGACACTATTCCGCCATGGCTTTCCCCTCCTCCGCCCTGGCGCTGGTCGGCGCGGCGACGTCGCCGGCGCGCCGGGCGGCCGACGCGCTGCGCCCCCGCTTCCGACCGGGCGACCTCGACGACCGCGACCCCGACTTCATGCGCGAGATCATGCCGGGCCTGTGGCTCGGCGTCACCGCGTGGTTCCGGCCGAAGATCCGCGGCCTGCAGAACATCCCGAAAGAGGGTCCGGTGCTGGTCGTCGGCAACCACACCGGCGGCATCGCCTCGCCCGAGGTGCTCATCTCGCAGCTCGCCTTCAGCACCTACTTCGGCGTCGAGCGGCTGCACTACCAGCTCGCCCACCGCATGGTGCTGAACTCGCCGGTCGGCTGGATCGTGCGCCGTTTCGGCACGGTCGAGGCCGATCCGGGCAACGCGGTCAAGGCGCTCGACGCGGGCGCCATCGTCACGGTCTTCCCCGGCGGCGACCACGAGGTCTTCCGGCCGAGCTGGCAGTCGGCGAAGATCGACATGGACGGCCGCAAGGGCTTCATCCGGCTCGCGCTGGCCAAGAACGTCCCGCTCGTGCCGATGGTCACCCTCGGCGGACAGGAGACGGCGCTCTTCCTCACCCAGGGCGAGGGGCTGGCGCGCCTCCTCGGCGTCGACAAGTCGATGCGGCTCAAGGTGCTGCCGGTCATGCTGGCGCTGCCCTTCGGCCTGCACCTCGGCCCGCTGCCGCACCTGCCCGCGCCGGCCAAGATCCACATCGAGGTGTTGGAGCCGATCGACCTGCGGGCCGAGTTCGGCGAGGACCCCGACCTCGACGAGATCTACGAGCACATCACCGGACTGATGCAGGAGACACTGACGAGAATGAGCGGCGAACGACGACTGCCGGTGATCGGATGAGGTTCGAGAAGAGGGTCCGCGTCGCGGCGACCCCGGAGCAGACGTGGCAGATCGTCGGCGACCCGCTGCGCCTCGGCGGGCTCAGCGGCCGGCTGGAGGTCGAGGAGCTGGGCGAGGCGCAGACGCCGGGGGCGGGCGCGCGGTACCGTACCGCGCTGCATGTCGGCGCGGTGCCGCTGGGCTCCACCGTCGAGGTCGTCGACTACCGGGAGGCCCGCGACCTCGCCTGGGTGACGCTCACCGGCATCGACCACCGCTTCCGGGTGATGGTCCGGCCGAAGGGCTCCGCCGAGTCGCTGGTGACCATGCGGTTCGCCTACGACTCGCCCGGCCTGATCGGCACGGCGGCCGACGTGGTGGCCTTCCTGCCGGTCCGCGCGGCCATGCTCGACCTGCTCGACCGGGTCGTGGCGGCCGTCACCGACTGATCAACCGGCGGCGAGCCCTGCCGCCAGGCCGGCGGCGAAGACCAGTTCGATGAGTCCCGCGTCGCGCAGGACGGCGATGAGGGCCGGGCCGGTCGCGCCGCCGAGCACGACCCGCGCGCTGCGGACCGCCCACGGCGTGGCGAGCAGGGCGAGCAGCGCCCACGGGGTGAAGGCGACTGCCGCCCAGACGGCCGTGGCCAGCGCGGTGAGCAGCAAGACGAGGTAGAACACGCGGGTGCGGCGGTCGCCCAGCAGCACCGCGAGCGTGCGCTTGTCGGCCTCGATATCGGTCGGGATGTCGCGCAGATTGTTGGCGACGAGGATCGCGCAGGCCAGCGCGCCCACGCCGATCGACGCGGCGACGGCGGGCCAGGTGACCTCCTCGATCTGCACGTACGCGGTGCCGACGACGGCGACGAGCCCGAAGAACACGAACACGCTCACCTCGCCGAGCGCCCGGTAGCCGTAGGGGTTCGGGCCGCCGGTGTAGGTCCACGCCGCGCCGAGGGCCGCCGCGCCGACCAGGAGCAGCCACCACGTCGTCGTCGCGGCCAGGACCAATCCGAACACCGCGCCGAGGGCCAGGAAGCCGAGTGCCGCGATCTTCACCTGTCGCGCCGGGACCAGGCCGGAGCCGACGAGGCGCAGCGGGCCGACGCGGTCGTCGTCAGTGCCCTTGACGCCGTCGGAGTAGTCGTTGGCGTAGTTGACGCCGATCTGCAGCGCGAGCGAGACGCCGAGCGCCAACAGGGCCTTGCCCCAGACGACGGAGTCGGCGCAGGCGGCCGCCCCGGTTCCGGCGAGGACGGGGGCCACGGCGGCGGGCAGCGTGCGGGGGCGCGCCCCGGCGAGCCAGAGGCGCAGTCCGTGCGGGGGCGTCGCGGTCGGCTGATCGGTCATGGGGCACGAGTCTGCCAGCCGGGCGCTCGGTACGGTGGCGGGGTGGATCGTCCGTTCCCGTGGGGGCTCGTCGTCATCGGTGTCCTGCTGGGGTGGGGCACGTCGACCGTCGACGACGGCTGGGTGCGCTACGGCGGCCTTCTCGCGGTGATCGTCGTGGCCTGTGCGCTCGGCTATCAGATGACGCAACGCGACCGGGAGCGCGCCGAGGCCGTCGAACGGGAGGCGCAGGAGGTCGTCGACCGGTGGGCCGAGCCGCCGAAGGAGGAGGCGTGAGCGCCGGGCTGCGGCCGGTCAGCGGTGACGCCGCCGAGCTGGTCCCGCTGCTGCGCGACTGGCTCGACGGTGGCGAGCCGCTGTGGGTGCGCACCAGCGGCAGCACCGGACGGCCCAAGGACGTCGTGCTGTCGCCGCGCGCGGTGCGGGCGTCGGCGGAGGCCACCCACGCCCGGCTCGGCGGGGCGGGGCAGTGGCTGCTGGCGGTGCCGCCGACCGGGGTCGCGGGTCTGCAAGTGCTGGTGAGGTCGCTGCTCGCCGGGCTGGAGCCGGTCGCCTCGCTCGACGGTTACACCGCCGATCGCCGCTACGCCTCGCTCGTGCCGACGCAACTGCACCGGCTGCTCCTCGCCGGGGAGGCCGGGCCGTGGGCCGACCTCGACGCGGTGCTCGTCGGCGGCGGCCCGATCCGTCCGTCGCTGGTCGAACGGGCGGCCGAGGCCGGGTTGAACGTCGTGCGGACCTACGGCATGTCCGAGACCTGCGGCGGCTGCGTCTACGACGGATTCCCGCTCGACGGCGTGCGGATGAAGGTCGAGGACGGCCAGATCCTGCTCGCCGGCGACGTGCTCTTCGACGGCTATGTCGGACGGCCGCGCGAGGGGGAGTGGTTCGCCACGAACGACCGCGGCGAGATCACCGGCGGCGAGCTGCGCGTCCTGGGGCGGATGGACGACATCGTGGTCAGCGGCGGCGTCAACGTGCCGCTCCCGGCGGTCGCCGCCGCGCTGGCGGAGGCCGACGGGGTCGCCGACGCGCTGTGCGTGGGGATCCCCGACGAGGAGTGGGGGACGCAGGTCGTCGCGCTGGTCGTGCCGGGCGAGGCGGTGCGTCCGGACGCGGTGCGGGTCGAGCGGCTGCGCGACGCCGTCGAGGACGGCGGCCTGCCGAGGTCGTGGGCGCCGCGCCGCGTCGAGCTGGTCGACGCCCTGCCCATGCTCCCGAACGGCAAACCCGACCGCCTCGCCGCGCAGGCGGTCTTCACCCGCTGAGGCTCACCAGGGCTCGTCGCGGGTGGCCTCGGTGACGGCCTCCAGGATGGGGGTGGAGCCGGCCACCAGATTCCACTGGTGGCGGACCGCGCGGCCGTCGTCGAGCACGGCGGCGATGGTCGCCGCGACGTCCTCGCGCGGGATGTCGGAGCGTTCCACGTCGCGGTCGAGGATGATCCTGCCGGAACCCGGCGAGTCGGTCAGCCTTCCCGGTCGCAGGATCGTCCAGGACAGGTCGGTCGCCCGCAGTGCCGCGTCGGCGTCGCGCTTGGCGGCGACGTAGGCGCGCCAGACGTCGCCGGCCTCCTCGGCGACCGGCTCGTCGACGTCGATGGCCGACACCTGCACGAAGCGGGCGACGCCGAGCGCCTGGGCGGCCGCGATGGAGCGCAGCGAGCCCTCCAAGTCGACGGTCTGTTTGCGTTCGACGCTCCCGTCGGGTCCGCCGCCGGCCGCGAACACGACGGCGTCGGCGCCGCGCAGGGCCGAGCGGAGGGCGTCGTCGCCGTCGTTCTCGATGTCGAACAGGCGGGTGTCGACGCCCGTGGCGGCCAGCTCCTCGGCCTGTTCGGGCCGACGGACCAGGGCGCGCGGCCGGTGTCCGGCGTGCAGGAGGCGGGGGTGGAGGAGACGGGCGATCTGCCCCGCGCCCCCGACGATCGCGATCGTGGCCATAAGGCCACCCTATGTGGAGGCTAGGCTCGCTGCCGTGACGCCGCTCGTGTTCTCCCTGCCCCTGCGCGACCGTTTCCGAGGGGTGACGGTCCGCGAGGGGGTGGTGGTCGAGGGTCCGGCGGGATGGGGCGAGTTCGCGCCCTTCGTCGAGTACGACGACGCCGAGGCGGCCAGCTGGTGGGCGGCGGCCTACGAGGCGGCGTTCGTCGGGTGGCCCGCGCCGGTGCGCGACCGGGTGCCGGTCAACGGCACGGTCCCGGCGGTCGGGCCGGAGCGCGCGGCCGAGATCGTCGCGGGGTCCGGCTGCGCGACGGCGAAGGTGAAGGTGGCCGAGCCGGGGCAGACGCCCGCCGACGACCTCGCGCGGGTCGCGGCCGTGCGTGAGGCGATCGGTCCGCAGGGGCGGGTGCGGGTCGACGCGAACGGGGCCTGGACGGTGGCCGAGGCGCTGGCGGCGGTGACCGCGCTCGACGCCGAGGTCGGGCTGGAGTACGTCGAGCAGCCCTGTCGCACGGTGGAGGAGTTGGCGACGCTGCGCCGCGAGACGTCGGTGCTGATCGCCGCCGACGAGTCGATCCGCAAGGCCGACGACCCGCTGCGGGTGGCCGAGCTGGAGGCCGCCGACGTCGCGGTGCTCAAGGTCGCGCCGCTCGGCGGGGTGCGCGCCTGCCTCGACGTGGCCGAGCAGATCGGCCTGCCGGTCGTCGTGTCCAGCGCGATCGACTCCTCGGTGGGGCTCGCGGCCGGGGTCGCGCTGGCCGCCGCCCTCCCGGATCTGCCCTACGCCTGCGGCCTCGGCACGGGGGCGATGCTGCTGGCCGACGTGACCGACGAGCCGCTGCGGCCGGAGTCCGGCTTCCTCCCCGTCCGTCGCCCGAGCGTCAACCGAGCAACCTTCCCCGCCGCCCCCGTCGATCGTCAAAGGTGGTGGCTCGACCGTCTCACCCGAGTCCCAGATTTGCTGGCTTATCCACCGTTTGAGGGCGAGGAAAAGGTGGATAAGTCAGCAAATCTGGGAGGAAGGCGACCCCATGAGTGAGGCGACGGGGCGGGCCGGGGAGGTCGTGGAGCGGCTGCTGGGGCTCGGGGTGAGTGAGGCGGTATTGGCGCCGGGGTCGCGGTCGGGGCCGTTGGCGCTCGCGCTGCACGCCGCCGACGCCCAGGGGTTGATGCGGCTGCACGTGCGGGTCGACGAACGGGAGGCCGGCTTCCTCGCGCTCGGGTTGGCCAAGGCCTCCGGGCGGCCGGTCCCGGTCGTCACCACCTCGGGGACCGCCGTCGCCAACCTCCATCCGGCCATGCTGGAGGCGCTGCACACCCGCGTCCCCGTCATCGCGCTCACCGCCGACCGGCCCGGACGCCTGCGCGGCACCGGCGCGAACCAGACCACCGACCAGCGGGCGATCTTCCCCGGTGTCGATTTCACCGACGACATCAGCGAACTGGGACCGCTCGACGGTCCGGTCCAGGTGAATCTGGAGTTCGACGAACCGCTGGTCGAGGCGGTGGAGTGGCGGTTCGACCGACGTCCCTTCGATCCTCCGAGAACGGGAGGTGCCTCCACTCGGGGAGCGACGACGTGCGAAGGGTCGAAGCGCGGAGTCGTGGTCGCGGGCGACGGCGCGGGGCCACGCGCCCGCGCGCTCGCCGACGCCCTCGGCTGGCCTTTGCTGGCCGAGCCGAGCTCGGGCGTCCGCGACGAGCGGGCGCTCGGCGCCTACCGGCTGCTGCTCGCCGGACCGCTGGGCGACCAGATCGAACAGGTGGTGAGCCTCGGCCACGCCACCTTGTCCCGGCCGGTCACCGGACTGCTCACGCGACCCGACCTCGACGTCGTGCATCTCGGCGACGCGTCGACCTTCCCCGGCGTGCCGGGGCCGAACGTCGTCCTCACCGACGACGTGATCCCGAACGGCCAGGCCGACCCCGCCTGGCGCGAAACCTGGCGAGCCGTCGACGAGGCCGCCCGCGCCGCCATTGACGACCTCAAGACCGACGCCCTGCGCCTCGCCGAGACCGTCTGGTCGGCCGCCGCCGGAGGCGCGCTCGTCATGGGCTCGTCCTCGGCCGCCCGCGACCTCGACCTCGTCCGCCCCGGCCCCGCCCCGGACGTCGTGGTCGCCAACCGGGGCCTGGCCGGCATCGACGGCCTGCTGTCCACCGCCGTCGGCGTCGCCCTCGGTGCCGGCCGCCCGACCCACGCGCTCGTCGGCGACCTCACCTTCTGCCACGGCGCCAACGGCCTGCTCATCGGCCCCCGGGAGCCGCGCCCCGACCTCGCCGTCGTGGTGGCCTCCGACGACGGCGGCGCGATCTTCTCCCTGCTGGAACAGGGCGATCCGGCCTATGCGAGCGCCTTCGAACGGGTCTACGCGACGCCCACCGGAACCCAGATCGCCGCGCTCTGTCAGGCCCACGGCGTGCCCCACCGTCGCGTCGCGGTAGACGAGCTGGCGGACGCCCTCGCCACCGCGCCCGACGGGATCAGCGTGATCGAGGTCCCCCTCGACCGGACCCGCCGCCGCGCCGAGTCCGAGGCCATCGCAGCGGCCGTGGCGACGTCGATGGAACAGCGACGGTGACACGGTCCTTACCCGGGAGTACCGTGGTGGCGTGGGTCACAACAGCGAGTCCTTCGACTACATCGTCATCGGTTCCGGCAGCGCGGGCGGCGTCGTCGCCGCGCGCCTGAGCGAGGATCCGCAGACGCGGGTGCTCCTACTCGAGGCGGGGCCGGTCGACGACGACGACATGATCCGTCTGCCCGCCGGTTTCTCGACGCTGTTCAAGACGAAGTGGGACTGGTCGTACCGCACCACCGAGCAGAAGCACCTGATGGGCCGCCGCTCGGACTGGCCGCGCATGAAGGCGCTCGGCGGCTGCACCTCGATGAACGCGATGATCTACATCCGCGGCAACCGCGCCGACTACGACGAGTGGCGTGACGCCTACGGCGGCGAGGGCTGGGGCTATGACGACGTTCTGCCCTACTTCAAGAAGTCGGAGGGCAATCAGCGTCTCGGCGGCCAGTTCCACGGGACTGACGGACCGCTGCACGTCGAGGACCGTCGCTACAACCACGAGCTCACCCACGCCTTCGTCGAGTCGGCCGTCGCGTCCGGGTTGAAGCCCACCGACGACTTCAACGGCGCCGAGCAGGAGGGCGCGGGCCTGTACCAGGTGACCTGCCGCAAGGGCCGTCGCTGGTCGATCGCCGACTCCTACATCCGCCCCGCGATGGAGCGGCCCAACCTCACCGTCCGCACCGGCGCGTTCGTCACCAAGATCGACCTCGACGGAACCCGCGCGGTCGGCGTCACCTACCGCCGGGGCGGGCAGACCGAGCAGGTCCGCGCCGACGCCGAGGTCGTCCTGTCCGGCGGCGCGGTCAACTCCCCGCAACTGCTCATGCTGTCGGGCATCGGCCCGGGCGCGCACCTGCGCGAGCACGGCATCGACGTCGTGGTCGACTCCCCGGAGGTCGGCCGCAACCTGCAGGACCACCCGGTCTCCGGCGTGCTGCTCGACACCCGGGGCGCCACCGACCTCGCCGAGTTGCTCAACCTGCCGAACCTGCTCCTGGCGCAGAAGCTCGGACGCGGCCCGCTCAGCTCGAATGTCGCCGAGTCGGGCGCGTTCTTCCGGTCCTCGGGCGACCAGCCGGCCCCCGACTTGCAACTGCACGTGCTGCCGACGTCGTTCTGGGACAACGGCCTGCACGAGCCGACCAAGCGCGGCATGGTCATCGCCTCGACGCTGGTGCGGGTGGAGAGCGCCGGACAGGTGACGCTGCGCTCGGCCGACCCCACCTGGCACCCGGAGATCGACCCGGCCTACTACGCCGACCCCTCCGACCTCGACCGCATGGTCGTCGGCACCCGCCGGGCGCTGGAGATCGCCGCGTCCGGTCCGCTGCGCGACCACGTCACGAGCCCGTGGGCCCCCTACGGCTGGGACCCCACCGACGAGCAGATCCGCAGCACCGTCGCGCGGCTCACCCAGACCATCTACCACCCGGTCGGCACCTGCTCGATCGGCAAGGTCGTCGACGCCGACTTGCGCGTGCAGGGCGTCGAGGGCCTGCGCGTCGCCGACGCCTCCGTCATGCCCCGCGTCCCGCGCGGCAACACCAACGCCCCCGCCATCATGGTCGGCGAGAAGGCCGCCGACCTCATCAAGGAGTCCCGATGACGACCACACCTGAGCCCCCCGTCTCGTCCCTGCCGGTGCGTGAGGGGGAGACCTTCGAGTCGCTCAACCCGCGCAACGGCGACGTCGTCGGCGTGCATCCCGTGCACAGTGCCGAGGAGGTGGACGAGGCCGTCGAGCGGGCTCGGCTGGCGGGCGTCTGGTGGCGCGAGATCGGCTTCGAGGGCCGCAAGGAGTACCTGTTGCAGTGGCGCAGCGTCATCACCCGACGCCTCGCGCAGCTGGTCCACCTCGTCCATCTGGAGACCGGCAAGCCGCACGGCGACGCGCAGCTGGAGGTCGGCCTGGCCATCGACCACGTCCACTGGGCGGCGAAGAACGCCCGCAAGGTGCTCGGTCCGCAGCGGGTGTCGTCGGGCGTCCTTGCGATGAACCAGGCCTCGTCGGTGCGTTACAACCCGCTCGGCGTCGTCGGCGTCATCGGCCCGTGGAACTACCCGGTGTTCACGCCGCTCGGCTCGATCACCTACGCGCTCGCGGCGGGCAACACGGTCGTGTTCAAGCCGAGCGAGTACACCCCCGGCGTCGGCCAGTGGCTCGTCGACACCTTCACCGAGGTCGTCGGCGGACGCCCGGTGCTGCAGCTGGTCACCGGCTTCGGCGCGACCGGCGCGGCGCTGTGCGACGCGGGCGTCGACAAGGTCGCCTTCACCGGCTCGACCGCCACCGGCAAGCGGGTCATGGCGGCCTGTGCGCAGCACCTCACCCCGGTCGTCATCGAGGCCGGCGGCAAGGACGCGGTCATCGTCGACGAGGACGCCGACCTGTCCGCCGCCGCCGAGGGCGCTCTCTGGTCGGCCATGTCGAACGCGGGCCAGACGTGCATCGGCGCCGAGCGGGTCTACGTGCACCGGGCGGTCTTCGAGCCGTTCATGGACGAGCTGCTGCGCCAGGCGCGCGAGCTGCGCGCCGAGGCCGATCCGGACTCGCCGCTCGGCCCGATCACGATGCCGACGCAGTTGCCGATCATCCAGCGGCACATCGACGACGCCATCGAGCGCGGCGGCCGGGTCGTGCTCGGCGGCTCCGACGCGGTCGGCGAGCGGTTCGTGCAGCCGACGATCATCACGCACGTCCCGGAGGACTCGTCGGCCGTCCGCGAGGAGACCTTCGGCCCGACGCTCGTCGTCAACCCGGTCGACGACATGGACGAGGCGGTCCAGCTGACCAACGCCACGCCGTACGGACTGGCCGGGTCGGTGTTCGGCAAGCGCCGGGCGCAGAGCATCGCCGAGCGGGTGCGGTCGGGCATGACGTCGATCAACGCCGTGGCGATGTTCGCCGCCGTCCCGTCGCTGCCCTTCGGCGGCGTCGGCGAGTCGGGTTTCGGCCGTATCCACGGCGCCGACGGTCTGCGCGAGTTCACCTACGCCAAGGCCATCACCCGTCAGCGCTTCAAGGCCCCGCTGGAGTTGACCACCTTCGCCCGCGACGAGAAGACCGACAAGACCGTCGCCCTGCTGCTCAACCTCCTCTACGGCGGCAAGAAGACCATCCGCTGACCGCTGGCGGGGACGCAGGATGATGGTTTGGGGTCGTGATCGCTACCTCAAACCATCATCCTTCAGGCCCCAGGGGACGGACGATGATGGTTTGAGGTCGTCGGAGCAACCCAAATCCATCATCCTGCGTCTCCCCGGGGCGCTCTGACACACTGATCTTCATGACGTGGCAGAGGTATGTGGCGCTGGGGGACTCCTTCACCGAGGGGGTCGGCGACCCGGACGCCGGGCGGCCGAACGGGGTGCGCGGCTGGGCCGACCGGTTCGCCGGGGCGATGGGCGCGCGGCTGCCCGAGTTGCAGTACGCCAACCTCGCGATCCGCGGACGCAAGATGCGGGCGATCCTGGCCGAACAGGTCGAGCCCGCGCTCGCGCTGCGTCCCGACCTCGTGTCGATCTACGCCGGGGCGAACGACGTGTTGCGTCCGTCGATCGACATCGACGCGCTGATGGACGACTACGACGCGGCCATCGCGCGGCTGTCGGCGTCGGCGCACGTGGTGATGTTCACCGCCTACGACCCCGGCGGCGACGCGATCTTCGCGATGCTGCGGGGACGCTTCGCGATCTACAACGAGATGGTGCGTGAGATCGCCGAGCGGCACGGCGCCACGCTGGTCGACTTCTGGCGCATGCGCGAGTACCGCGACGGCCGCTACTGGGACGTCGACCGCATCCACATGTCGAGCGTCGGGCATCAGCGCATGGCCGTCGCGGTCGCCGACGCGCTCGGCGTGCGCCACGACCTCGCGCCGCTGCCGCTGCCCGACCCGCCGTCGTCGGCGCTGCTGCTGCGCGCGGCGGCCAACGCGGCCTGGGCCGGTCGCCACGCGGCCCCCTGGATCGGCCGACGCCTGCGTGGCACGTCGTCAGGCGACGCCCTCAATCCGCGCCACGCGGTCATGGTCCCGGCCCGGGATCTCTGAGTCACCGGAGGGTGGTGGCGGGGGTCGGACGGGAGTCGGGCAGACTCGGCTGAGAATTCGTTGAGCGCGAGGAGAGAGCATGTCCGATCAGCAGCCTTCGTCCACTCCCGCCGGGTGGTATCCCGATGGTCGAGGGGGTCAGCGGTGGTGGGACGGCACGGCGTGGACCGAGCAGACGCAGCAGGCCCCCGGCGCTGCCCCGACGGGTCCGGTCGGCGGCGGAGGCAGAGGGGTCAGCGGTAAGACCCTCGCGATCATCGGCGGAGCGGTGGGCGGTGTGCTGCTGTTGATCGTGCTGCCGCTCGTCCTGGTGCTGGCGCTGTCCGGCGGCAGCCCGGAGGACGTGGCGGTCGAGTACGTCGAGGCTGCGGCTGACCGGGACTGGGCGAAGGTCTGCGAGCTCAGCACGGAGGAAGACCGTGAGGACTCGTTCGACAGCTATGACGTCGACGACTGCGGCGAGTTCGCCGAAGAGATGGAAAAAGAGCAAGAGGAGTACGACTGGAGCGACGAGGAGTTCGGCGTTCCATGGGAGGAGCTCCGAGAAGACCTCGAGCTGGAGATCGAAGTGGCCGACGTCGATGAGAAGAGCGACCGCAAGGTGGTCGTGGAGGTGAGGGGAACCACGACGTACACGGGCGATGACGACGACATCGCGGAGTACTTCGAGGATTATTCCGACGGCGATAACACGCAGGAGATCACGGTGGTCAAAGAAGACGGCGACTGGAAGATCGACGCCTGAGCGTCAGCTCAGCGCCGAGCGCACGGGGATGAGTTTGGCCTCGGACTCGGCGAGCTCGTCGGCCGGGACGGAGTCGGCGACGATGCCGCAGCCGGCGAACAGGCGGGCCGACAAGCCGTCGTCAGCGAGCAGGCCGGAGCGCAGGCCGATGCCCCACTCGCCGTCGCCGCGCCCGTCGATCCAACCGACCGGGCCGGCGTAGCGGCCGCGGTCGAGGCCTTCGATCCGGGCGATCAACTCGACCGCCTCAGCCGTCGGGGTGCCGCCGACCGCCGCCGACGGGTGCAGGTCGGAGACCACCGACAGCACCGACGTGCCGTCCGGGACGACCCCGGCGACGTCGGTCGCCAGGTGCATGACATTGGGGAGGTGCAGCACGAACGGCGCCTCGGAGCGGGTCACCGCCGAGCAGTGCCGCGACAGCGCGTCGGCCACCGAACGCACCGCGTACTCGTGCTCCTCCAAGTCCTTGCTCGACCGCGACAGCGAGGCCGCGCGGGTGGCGTCCTCGGCGTCGTCGCCGGTGCGCCGGATGGTCCCGGCGAGCACCCGCGAGGTGACCAGGCCCCGGTCGAGGCGCACCAGCATCTCCGGCGTCGACCCGAAGAAGCCGTCGACGTGGAAGGTCCAGCAGGCCGGGTAGTCGGCGGCCAGCCGGGCCACCGGCCAGCGGGCGTCGAGGGGACGCTCGAACGTCGCCTGGCAGTCACGCGCCAGCACGACCTTGTCGAGCTCGGCGTCGGCGATGTGCCGGACCGCCTCGGCGACGATGCGCTGCCAGCCGTCGGTGTCGCCGTCGTCGAAGGCGACCGGACCCGGCGGGCGGGGCGTGTCCGTGGCGGCGAGGTCGGGGGCCGGGGCGAGCGTCTGGCCGACGGTCGAGACCCAGGCGAGGTCGCCGCGACGACCCACGACCACCTCCGGCACGATCAGCAGACCGTCGCCGCCGTCGGCGAAGTCGAAGGAGCCGAACGCCACCAGGCCGGAGCCCGGGGCGTCGACCTCGTCGCGGACGACCGCGTGCTGGCGCAGGTCGCTCCACCAGCGGTCGGCGTCGGCGAAACGGCCCGCGCCGCTCGTCGCGAGAGTCGCGGCGCGGCCCCAGCCGACGATGCCGTCGCCGCCGTGCACCCACGCGAGGAAGTCGCGCTCGGGCAGCAGCGGCAGCAGATCGGCGACCTCGACGGCCCGGGTCCGCACGACGAGGCGCGGGGTCGGGGTGGCCGAGGGGATCGGGCCGACGGGGTTGGTCACGACCTGTGAGCCTACCCGTGGCACAGTGACGGGGTGACCCGAGCCGGACTGGACAAGGACCCCCGCGACGTCGCGCGCATGTTCGACCAGGTCGCGGCGCGCTACGACCTCACCAACGACGTCTTGTCGCTGGGACAGGACCGTCGGTGGCGCCGCGAGGTGGTCGACCTCGTCGCCCCGCGCGCCGGGGAGCGGGTGCTCGACCTCGCCGCGGGCACCGGCACGTCGAGTCTGCCGTTCGCGGAGGCGGGCGCCCATGTGGTGCCGTGCGACTTCTCCCTCGGCATGCTGCGCGTCGGCAAACAGCAGTATCCGGAGTTGGCGTTCACCGCCGGCGACGGGATGCGGCTGCCCTTCGCCGACGACTCCTTCGACGCGGTGACGATCTCCTTCGGGCTGCGCAACATCCACGACCCGGTCGAGGGTCTGCGCGAGCTGCGTCGGGTGACCAAGCCGGGCGGCCGCATCGTGGTCTGCGAGTTCAGCACGCCCACGTGGAGCCCGTTCCGGACGATCTACCAGAACTATCTGATGCGCGCGCTGCCGGCCATCGCGCGGCGCACGTCGTCGAATCCGGAGTCCTACGTCTACCTGGCCGAGTCGATCCGCGACTGGCCGGACCAGAAGGGCCTCGCCCTGCGCATGGTCGAGGCCGGCTGGAGCCGCGTCGAGTGGCACAACCTCTCCGCCGGCATCGTCGCCCTGCACCACTCGGTCAAACAGGCTTGACCGGATGTCGGTTTGGGCGGTTACCATGAAGTGGTGATCGATCAGTCCTTGTTGGAGCAGGCCAAGCAATCGTCCGTGGATGAGCGCTTGGCCGTGATCGGCGCCTTGTGGGACAGCATCGACCACCAAGGCCGGCCAGTGCCCTCGTCGACGGCGGCCCTGGTTGACGCGCGAGTTGCCGAGGCGGCGGCAGACCCGCTGGTCGGGCGATCGTGGCAGGACATCAAGGCTGATTGGCGCCGCGAGCGTTGACCTGGTCGCTGCTGATTCGTCCGAGTGCTGAGCAGGACCTGCGGCAGGTCCGCCACTGGTATGCGGTTGAGGCGCCGGAGCAGGTCGACCGGTTCGAAGCAGAGCTCGATGACATGTTCGGTCTCATCGTCGAGCACCCGATGATGTTTCCCGTTCTGCGGAGTGAGGCGAGACGCGCCCATTTGAAGGTGTTCCCGTATGACGTCTGGTACCTCGTTCACGCTGAGCCGCAGGTCGTTGAGGTCATTGCGGTGGTGCACGATCGCCGGGACCGTGCCCCGGTCCACGACCGCTTGTCGTAGCGGTCAAGCACGGCTGGCGTGGCGGCGCACGGCCCTCGCGCCCCTCGCCTGAGGTTTAGTGTGACCTAAGCAACATCGTGACCCCCGCTCCGGCGTAGGTTGGCGACGAGGTGAGTGACACCCGTCACATGCCTCTGACCTGGCCCGAAACCTGTGCGGGAGGTGACATGGACGCCTACATGCCCATATTCGCGCTGGGCGCGCTCGCGGCCGGTTTCGCGGTGTTCAGCGTCGCCATCGCCCCGCTCACCGGACCGCGCCGCTACAACCGCGCCAAACTCGACCGCTACGAGTCCGGCATCAGCCCCAGTCCGCTGCCCGACAGCGGCGGCAAGGTCAGCGTCAAGTACTTCTTCACCGCGATGATGTTCATCGTCTTCGACATCGAGATCGTCTTCCTCTACCCCTTCGCGGTGGCCTTCGACCAGTTGACGTGGTTCGCGGTGTTCGCGGTGCTGCTGTTCCTGGTCAACCTCACGATCGTCTACGCCTACGAGTGGCGGCGCGGCGGAATGGAGTGGACCTGATGGGCCTGGAGGAGAAGCTGCCGAGCGGCGTCCTGCTGTCGACCGTCGAGGGGCTGGCCGGCTACATGCGCAAGGCGTCGTTCTGGCCGGCGACCTTCGGCCTGGCCTGCTGCGCCATCGAGATGATGACCTTCGGCGCCCCGCGCTTCGACTCCTCGCGCTTCGGCATGGAGGTGTTCCGGCCGAGCCCGCGCCAGGCCGACCTGATGATCGTCGCGGGCCGGGTCAGCAACAAGATGGCCCCGGTCCTGCGGCAGATCTACGACCAGATGGCCGAGCCGAAGCACGTGCTGGCGATGGGCGTGTGCGCCAGCTCCGGCGGCATGTTCAACAACTACGCGATCGTGCAGGGCGTCGACCACATCGTCCCGGTCGACATGTACTTGCCGGGCTGTCCGCCGCGCCCGGAGATGCTGATCGACGCGGTGTTGAAACTGCACGACAAGATCCAGCACGCCAAGCTCGGCGCGCACCGCGAGAAGGAGATCGCCGAGCGCGAGGCTGAGGCGCTGGCGTTCGTCCCCCTGTCGCAGATGAAGGGGCTGCTGCGATGAGCTGCGCGTCGACGCCCGTCCACGGCGGCTGGTTCGACGAGGTCGCCGAGCGTCTCGACGCGGGGATCGGCGGCGCGGTCGAGAAAGTCGTCGTCGACCGGGGCGAGATCACCTTCCACATCGCCCGCGAGCGGCTGCTCGACGTCGCCCGCCACCTGCGCGACGACCCGTCCCTGCGCTTCGAGTTCTGCTCGTCGGTCTCGGGCGTCCACTATCCGACCGACGAGGGGCGCGAGCTGCACGTCGTGCTCCATCTGCTGTCGATGAGCTTCCGACGTCGCGTCCGGTTGGAGGTCGCCGCGCCCGACGCCGACCCGCACGTCCCGAGCGTCACCCCGGTCTACCCGACCGCCGACTGGCACGAGCGCGAGGCGTGGGACATGTTCGGGATCGTCTTCGACGGCCACCCCGCGCTGACCCGCATCCTCATGCCCGACGACTGGCCCGGCCACCCGCAACGCAAGGACTATCCCTTAGGCGGCATCCCCGTTGAATATAAGGGAGCGACGACGCCCCCGCCGAACGAGCGGAGGCGGTACGCGTGAGCGCCGCCGACCCGTACGCGGGGGCCTCCGCGACCGACGAGGGGCCCGTCTTCACCGTCACCGGACAGGACTGGGACTCCATCGACCCCGCGCTCGCGGGCGGCGACAAGATCGTGGTCAACATGGGTCCGCAGCACCCCTCGACGCACGGCGTGCTCCGGCTCATCCTGGAGCTCGACGGCGAGTCGGTCACCGACGCCCGCGCCGGGATCGGCTACCTGCACACCGGCATCGAGAAGAACATGGAGTTCCGCACCTGGACCCAGGGCGTGACCTTCTGCACCCGCATGGACTACGTCGCGCCGTTCTCCAACGAGGCGGCCTATGTCGCGGCGGTCGAGCGGCTGCTCGACGTCGAGGACCAGATCCCGCAGCGCGCCCTCGACCTGCGGGTCCTCATGCTGGAGTTGAACCGGATCAGCTCGCACCTGGTCTGCGTCGCCACTGGCGGCATGGAGATCGGCGCGCTGACCGTCATGACCTGCGGTTTCCGGGACCGCGAGCTGATCTTGAACTGCTTCGAGGCGATCACCGGCTTGCGCATGAATCACGCCTACCTGCGGCCCGGCGGTGTCGCCCAAGACCTGCCCGACGATGGTTTGACGCGGGTCCGCGAGACGGTCGACCTGCTCAAGAAGCGGCTGCCCGAGTACGCCGCGCTCTGCAATGCCAACCCGATCTTCAAACGTCGGCTCAAAGGCGTCGGCCACCTGGAGCTCGCCGGATGCCTCGCGCTCGGCCTCACTGGACCGGTGCTGCGCGCCACCGGCTACGACTGGGATCTGCGCCGCACCCAGCCGTACTGGGGCTACGACGGCTACGACTTCGACGTCGTCACCTGGGACGAGCCCGACGCCTACGGCCGGTTCCGGGTGCGCCTGGATGAGATGTGGGAGTCGCTGAAGATCGTCGAGCAGTGCCTGGAACGGCTGGAGGCCTCCCAGGGCGAGCCGGTGATGATCGCCGACAAGAAGATCGCCTGGCCCGCCCAGCTGAGCGTCGGTGCCGACGGCCAGGGCAACTCCCCGGCGCACATCGCCCGCATCATGGGCGAGTCGATGGAGTCGCTCATCCATCACTTCAAGCTGGTCACCGAGGGCTTCCGCGTGCCGGCCGGCCAGGCGTACGCGGCCGTCGAGTCGCCGCGCGGCGAGATCGGCTGCCACGCGGTCTCCGACGGCGGTACCCGCCCGTACCGCGTGCACTTCCGCGATCCGTCCTTCGTGAACCTGCAGGGCACGTCGATCATGAGCGAGGGCGGCATGATCTCCGACGTCATCGTCGCCGTCGCCTCCATCGACCCCGTGATGGGGGGTGTGGACCGATGAGCGCGTTGGACGACACGGTGGTCGCGGAACTACGCGAGCTGATGGGCCGCTATCCCGAGCCCCGGTCGGCGCTGTTGCCGATGCTGCATCTGGTGCAGTCGGCCGAGGGGCACGTGTCGCCGCGCGGCATCGAGCTGTGCGCCCGACTGCTCGGCCTGACCACCGCCGAGGTGGCGGGCGTGGCGACCTTCTACACGATGTACAAACGTCGCCCGATGGGCACGCACCACGTCGGCGTCTGCACCAACACGCTCTGCGCGGTCATGGGCGGCGACGCGATCTTCGAGCGGCTCTGCGACCACCTCGACGTCGGCAACGACGAGACCACCGAGGACGGCGCGGTCACGCTGGAACGCCTGGAGTGCAACGCGGCCTGCGACTACGCGCCGGTGATGATGGTCAACTGGGAGTTCTTCGACCGACAAGACCCGTCGTCGGCGGTCGAGCTGGTCGACAAGCTGCGCGAGGGTCGCCGGGTCGTCTCCCCGCGTGGCGCGACGATCACCTCCTGGCGGGAGGCCGAACGGGTGCTCGCCGGTTTCGAGGACGGCCGGGTCGACGAGGGCCCCGCCGCCGGAGAGGCCTCGCTGGCCGGGGTCGAGATCGCGCGGGAACGCGGCTGGACCGCCCCACCCTTGCCCGGGGAGGCGAGCGATGACTGACCCCCTGACCCCGGTGCTCAGCGCCGACTGGGCCGACGAGCGGGCCTGGACCCTCGACGCCTACACGCGGCGCGGCGGCTACGCGGCCCTGGAGACGGCGCTCGCCATGACGCCCGCCGACCTCATCGCGCTCGTCAAGAACGCGAACTTGCGCGGCCGCGGCGGCGCGGGCTTCCCGACCGGCATGAAGTGGTCCTTCATCCCTACCGACACTGACAAGCCGAAATACCTCGTGGTCAACGCCGACGAGTCCGAGCCGGGCACCTGCAAGGACATCCCGCTCATGATGGCCAGCCCGCACACGCTCGTCGAGGGCGTGATCATCGCGGCGCGCGCCATCGGGGCGCGGCAGGCGTTCATCTACGTGCGCGGCGAGGTGCTGCACGTGGTCCGGCGGCTGCGCGCGGCGGTCCGCGAGGCGTACGAGGCGGGCCACCTGGGCGAGCGCACCGGCGTCGACCTCGTCGTGCACGCGGGCGCGGGCGCCTACATCTGCGGCGAGGAGACCGCGCTGCTCGACTCGCTGGAGGGGCGTCGCGGCCAGCCCCGGCTGCGTCCGCCGTTCCCCGCCGTCGAGGGCCTGTACGCCTGCCCGACGGTCATCAACAACGTCGAGTCCATCGCCTCGGTCCCGGCCATCGTGCGTGGCGGCGTGGCGTGGTTCCAGTCCATGGGCACGGAGAAATCCCCCGGTTTCACGCTCTATTCGCTGTCGGGCCATGTCGCCCGGCCCGGCCAGTACGAGGCCCCGCTCGGCGTCACGCTGCGCGAGCTGTTGGACATGGGCGGCGGCATGCGTCCGGGCTCGGAGTTGAAGTTCTGGACGCCGGGCGGCTCGTCCACGCCGCTGCTCACCGCCGAGCACCTCGACGTCCCGCTCGACTACGAGGGCGTCGGCGCGGCGGGCTCCATGCTCGGCACGAAGGCGCTGCAAGTCTTCGACCAGACCACCTCGGTCGTGCGCTGCGTGCTGCGGTGGACCGAGTTCTACAAGCACGAGTCTTGCGGCAAGTGCACGCCCTGCCGCGAGGGCACCTGGTGGCTCGTGCAGGTGCTCGACCGGCTGAACCGGGGCGCGGGCCGCTCCGGCGACATCGAGCTGCTGCAGGAGTTGTGCGGCAACGTCCTCGGCCGCTCCTTCTGCGCCCTCGGCGACGGCGCGACCAGCCCGATCACCTCCGGCATCCAGCACTTCCGCGAGGAGTTCGAAGCGGGCCTGCACACGCCGTCGTGGGAGCTGTTCCCGCCCGTCGCCTCCACCCTCTTCGCCGCCGAGGGGGTGGGCGCGTGACCATCGAGGCACGGTATGAGTCAGAGGGGGCCGAGACCCAGGTCCCCGTCGACCTGGTGACGCTCACCGTCGACGACGTGAGCGTGTCGGTGCCGAAGGGGACGCTGGTCATCCGGGCGGCGGAGCTGATCGGCGTGGAGGTTCCGCGCTTCTGCGACCACCCGCTGCTCGAACCGGTCGGCGCGTGCCGCCAGTGCCTCGTCGACGTGCCCGACGCGGGCAACGGCCGGGGCTTCCCGAAGCCGCAGGCGTCCTGCACGCTGGAGGTCGCGCCGGGCATGGTGGTGCGCACCCAGCACTCCTCGGAGGTCGCCGAACGCGCCCAGCGCGGCACGATGGAGTTGCTGCTCGTCAACCACCCGCTCGACTGTCCCGTCTGCGACAAGGGCGGCGAGTGCCCGCTGCAGAACCAGGCGATGAGCGCCGGTCGGGCGGAGTCGCGTTTCGCCGAGACCAAGCGGACCTTCCCCAAGCCCGTCGCGGTTACCCCGCAGGTCCTGCTCGACCGGGAGCGCTGCGTGCTCTGCGCCCGCTGCACCCGCTTCGCCGACCAGGTGGCGGGCGACCGGTTCATCGCGCTCGTCGAACGCGGCGCGCGCCAACAGGTCGGCGCCGGACCGCAGCGCGCGGGCTCGCCCGACGGCGGCTCCTACTTCTCCGGCAACACCATCCAGATCTGTCCCGTCGGCGCGCTGACCAGCGCCGACTACCGCTTCCGGGCGCGCCCCTTCGACCTCGTCTCGGTCCCGTCGGTGGCCGAGCACGACGCCTGTGGCGCGGCGATCCGCGTCGACCACCGGCGCGGCCAGGTCGTGCGACGGCTCGCCGGGGACGACCCCGAGGTCAACGAGGAGTGGGTGAGCGACAAGGACCGCTTCGCCTTCGCCTGGTCGCGCGGCGACGACCGGCTCCGCACGCCGCTCGTGCGGGACTCCGATGGGGTTCTACAGCCGATGTCGTGGCCGGGGGCGCTCGCCGCCGCGGGCCGTCTGCTCGGTCAGGGCTCCGTCGGCGTGCTGTCCGGCGGACGGCTGACCTTGGAGGACGCGCACGCCTGGTCGGCCTTCACCCGCGTCGCGCTCGGCACGCACGACGTCGACTTCCGCTCGCGCGCCATCGGTCCGGAGGAGGCCGACTTCCTCGCCGCGAAGGTGGCCGGGACGGGCGTCGGCGTCACCTACGCCGAGGTCGAACGGGCCCGTCGGGTGGTGCTGCTCGCGCTGGAGCCCGAGGACGAGGCGGCGACGCTCTTCCTGCGGCTGCGCAAGGCCGTCCGTCGGCGCGGGCTGTCGGTGGTGACCGTGGCGAGTCACCTCAGCCGGGGCGCGGGCAAGCTGGACGCGACCCTCGTCCAGGCCGTCCCCGGCCAGGAGGCCGCCGCGCTGGCCGGACTCGACCTCGGCCCGGGCGACGTGCTGCTGGTGGGGGAGCGTGCCGCGTTGGTTCCCGGCCTGCTGACCATGGTGGCCGAGCTGCCGCCGGAGGTTCGCATGGCCTGGGTCCCGCGTCGGGCGGGCGACCGGGCCGCCGTCGAGGCCGGGCTCCTGCCGAATCTGCTGCCGGGCGGCCGTCCGCTCACCTCCGCCGAGGCGCGCGCCGACCTCGCCGCCGCGTGGGGGCGGTCGTCGCTACCGGCCGTGCGCGGTCGCGACACCGCTGGCATCGTCGAGGCCGCCGCCACCGGCGAGTTGGGGACGCTGCTGGTCGGCGGGGTCGAGGTCGCCGACCTGCCCGACCCGACCCTCGCCCGCCAGGCGCTCGCCCGTGCCGCCGTGGTCAGTCTGGAAGTGCGGGAGAGCGAGGTGACGCAGGCGGCCGACGTCGTGCTGCCGGTCGCCCCGCCAGTCGAGAAGGCCGGGACGTTCGTCACCTGGGAGGGCCGTCGTCGCCCGTTCGACCAGGTGCTCGCCGAGCCGGGCTCGGTCCCCGACGTCCGGGTGCTCGCCGGGATCGCGCAGGAGATGGGCCGCCCGCTCGGTTTCCGCACGCCCGCCGAGGCGCGCGCCGACCACGACGCTCTCGGGCTCTGGGACGGCGACCGCGCCGAGGCCCCGTGGGCGGTCGCCGACACCGGTCAGCGCCCACCGAAGGGACAAGTCGTTCTATCGATATGGCGACAAATGGTCGACAATGGACGCGGCCAGGACGGACAGGACGAGTACCGCGTCAGCGCCCGCCCCGCCGTCGCCCGTGCCAACGCCGCCACCTGGGCCGCGCTCGGCGTGCGCCCCGGCGGCCGGGTCGTGCTCGCCGGTCGGGCCGAGTTCCCCGCCGTCACCGACGACCTCCCCGACGGCGTCGTCTGGGTCCCCGGGAACAACGGCGTCAACCTCCGCGAGCTGGGCTTGGGTCATGGCAGCCTCACCACGGCCGAGTCGGGCGGTGCGCGATGAGCGACCTCTTCGGGAACGAGCCGTTCTGGGTGGTGGCGCTCAAGGCGGGGCTGATCTTCGTGATCCTCGTCGTCTACACCCTGTTCAACATCTGGCTGGAACGACGCGTCGTGGCGCGCATGCAGCATCGCGTCGGGCCGAACGTCCACGGCCCCTTCGGCCTGTTGCAGAGCCTCGCCGACGGCGTGAAGCTGGCGCTCAAAGAGGACCTGGTCGTCACGGCGGCCGACAAAGTCGTCTACGTCCTCGCGCCGATCCTCGCGGTCATCCCGGCCTTCCTCGCCTGGGCGGTCATCCCGGTCGGGCCGGAGGTCCGCATCCCGTTCACCGACACGGTCACGCCGCTGCAACTGACCGACCTGCCCGTCGCGGTGCTCTACATCCTCGCGGTCACCTCGATCGGCGTCTACGGGATCGTGCTGGCCGGCTGGTCGTCCGGCTCGACCTACGCGCTGCTCGGCGGTCTGCGGTCCAGCGCCCAGGTCATCAGTTACGAGGTCGCGATGGGCCTGAGCTTCGTCACGGTCTTCCTCTACGCGGGCACCATGTCGACCTCGGAGATCGTCGCCGCGCAGACCGACCTCTGGTACTTCCTGCCCCTGCTGCCGTCCTTCGTCGTCTACGTCATCTCGATGGTCGGCGAGACCAACCGCGCCCCCTTCGACCTGCCGGAGGCCGAGGGCGAACTGGTCGGCGGCTTCCACACTGAGTACTCGTCGCTGAAGTTCGCGCTGTTCTTCCTCGCCGAGTACATCAACATGGTCACTGTCTCGGCGCTCGCCACGACCCTGTTCCTCGGCGGCTGGCGCGCCCCGTTCGGCCTGGCGCAGGTGTGGGAGGGCGCGAACGAGGGCTACTGGCCGGTGCTGTGGTTCCTCGGCAAGACGCTCGCGTTCATGTTCGTGTTCATCTGGCTGCGTGGCACGCTGCCCCGCCTGCGTTACGACCAGTTCATGGCCTTCGGCTGGAAGATCCTCATCCCGGTCTCGCTGGCCTGGATCTTCGTGGTCGTGCTGCTGCGCAAGGCCCAGAACGAGGGGCTCGTCAGCGATCTGACGGTCGACGCTGCGGGCGTCGCGGTGGCGGCCCTGCTGCTGGCGGTGATCGCGCTGCGCCGGGAGAAGCCGTCCCCGCCGCGCCCCGAGCAGGCGACCGGCACGGCCGACGACGGCTACCCGGTCCCGCTTCGCTATGAGGAGGCTTCCCGATGAGTGTGAAAGAGAATCTGTGGGATCCGGTGGCGGGTTTCGGCGTCACCTTCCGGACGATGTTCAAGAAGGTCGTCACTGAGCAGTACCCTTTCGAGAAGGTGCCGACCGCGCCGCGTTTCCATGGCCGCCATCAGCTCAACCGTTGGCCTGACGGGCTGGAGAAGTGTGTCGGCTGCGAGCTGTGCGCGTGGGCCTGCCCGGCCGACGCGATCTACGTCGAGGGTGCGCCGAACGAGGATCGCCCCGACGGCTCCGGCCGGTTCAGTCCCGGCGAGCGGTACGGCCGGGTCTATCAGATCAACTACCTGCGCTGCATCCTGTGCGGCCTGTGCATCGAGGCCTGCCCGACCCGCGCGCTGACCATGACCAACGAGTACGAGCTCGCCGACGACAACCGCGCCGACCTCATCTATGAGAAGTCCGACCTGCTCGCCCCGCTCCTGCCCGGCATGACCGAGCCCCCGCACGCCATGCTCCTCAGCGACGACCACCACGACTACTACCGAGGCAAGCAGCTCCCCATCGTCGAGGCGGGGGACGCACGATGATGGGTTTCGGTCGTCCGGGCTACCTAAAGCCATCATTCTCAGTTCCGTCTGAGACGGAGAATGATGGATTGAGGTCGCTGGGGCTGCCCAAAGGCATCATTCTGCGTCTCCGGGAGGTCGCATGAGCGCCTTTGACGTGGTCGCGCCGATCATCGTGGTCGCGGCGCTGGGGTTGTTGTTCTGCCGCAAGGCGGTGCACGCGGCGCTGTGCCTGGCGGCGGTGATGATCGGGCTGGCGGTGCTGTACGCGGCCAATGGGGCGCCCTTCCTCTTCGCGGTGCAGATCATCGTCTACACCGGCGCGGTCATGATGCTCTTCCTGTTCGTGGTGATGCTGGTCGGCGTCGAGTCCGGGCCGAGCGCGGTCGCCGAACGGTTGCCCGGACAACGGGTCGCGGCGGCCTTCGTCGGGCTCGGCTTCGCGGCGATGCTGCTGGTCGGTGTCGCGCAAGGGGTCGCGGGCGGGTTCAGCACGCCGGTCGCCGCCGTGGCCGACGAGAACGTCGAAGGGCTCGCCGCGCTCATGTTCGGCCCCTGTGTGCTGGCCTTCCAGTTCACCGCCGCGCTGCTGGTCACCGCTGTGCTGGGGGCGATGGTGCTGGCCCACCGCGAGCGGCTGACCGCGCCGCCGACCCAGGCCGAACGGGCCGCCGCCCGGCTGCGCGAGTACGCCGAGACCGGACGCCACCCCGGCAACGCGCCGACCCCCGGCGTCTACGCCCGGCACAACGCCGTCGACGTTCCCGCCCTGCTGCCCGACGGCACGCCCGTGCCGGAGTCGGTGCCGGGCAGTCTCGTGGAGCGCGGCCAGGTGGTCCGTCCGCCCCTCGCTCCGACGGATGGGGACGACGATGAGTGAGCTGCTGGGGCTGTCGATGATCCTGTTCACCATCGGCGCGGTCGGGGTGTTGGTGCGGCGCAACGCGCTCATCGTGTTCATGTGCGTCGAGCTCATGCTCAACGCCGCCAACCTCGCCTTCGTCGGCTTCGCCCGCGAGCACGGCAGCCTCGACGGACAGTTGGCCGCCTTCTTCGTGATGGTCGTGGCCGCCGCCGAGGTGGTCGTCGGACTGGCCATCGTCATCGCGATCCACCGCGCCCGCGGCACGATCGACCTCGACGAGTTGAGGCAGGCCCGCGGATGATCTGGATCCTCATCGCGCTGCCCGCGTTCGGCGCCGCGCTGCTGCTCACCTGGGGCAAGGAGAGCGACCGCTTCGGCCACCTCATCGCCACCGCCGCGTCCGCGCTGTCCTTCGGGTGGGCGCTGTGGCTGTTCGCCGATCTGCTCGGACGCGACGCCGGCGACCGGACGGTCACCGAGTCGCTGTTCACCTGGATCTCGGCCGGATCGCTGCACGTCGAGGCGCTGCTCGTCCTCGACCCGCTGTCGGCGGTGTTCACGCTGCTCATCACCGGCGTCGGCACCCTCATCCACGTCTACTCCATCGGCTACATGGCCCACGACGCGCGTCGGCGCCGCTTCTTCGCCTTCCTCAACCTCTTCGTCGCGGCGATGCTGACGCTGGTGCTCGCCGGCGACTACCTCGTGCTGTTCCTCGGCTGGGAGGGCGTCGGCCTGGCGTCCTACCTGCTCATCGGCTTCTGGCAGCACAAGCCGTCGGCGGCCGCCGCGGCCAAGAAGGCCTTCGTCGTCAACCGGGTCGGCGACGTCGGCATGGTGCTGGCGCTGCTGTTGATGATCCGGGAGTTCGGCACCACCGAGATCGCCGCCGTGGCCGACTCCGTGCCGGGCACCGCGGCCACGACCATCACGGCCCTCGGCCTGCTGCTGCTCGTCGGGGCGTGCGGCAAGTCCGCCCAGGTGCCGCTGCAGGCCTGGCTGCTCGACGCGATGGAGGGCCCGACTCCCGTCTCGGCGCTCATCCACGCCGCCACCATGGTCACCGCGGGCGTCTACCTGATCGTCCGCAGCCACGCGATCTTCGACGCCTCCGAGACCGCTCGCACGGCCGTCGTGGTCGTCGGCCTCGTCACGCTCATCGCCGGCGCGATCATCGGCTGCGCGAAGGACGACATCAAGAAGGCGCTCGCCGGGTCGACCATGAGCCAGATCGGCTACATGACGCTCGCCGCCGGCCTCGGCCCCGCCGGCTACGCCTTCGCGATCTTCCACCTGCTCACCCACGGCTTCTTCAAGGCGAACATGTTCCTCGGCGCCGGATCGGTCATGCACGCGATGGACGACGACGTCGACATGCGGCACTACGGCGCGCTCGCCAAAGCCCTGCCGGTCACCTTCGCGACCTTCGGCCTCGGCTACCTCGCCATCATCGGCTTCCCCGGGCTGTCGGGCTTCTTCAGCAAGGACAAGATCATCGAGGCCGCGCTCGCCCATAACGTCTGGATCGGCCTGGCCACGGTCGTCGGCGCGGGCGTGACCGCCTTCTACATGACCCGGCTCATGCTGATGACCTTCGCCGGACGGAAGCGTTGGCGCGAGAACGTGCACCCGTACGAGTCGCCCGGCGTGATGACCACCCCGTTGGTCCTGCTCGCCGCGGCCTCCGTGCTGGGCGGCGTGATGCTGCTCGGCGGCTGGATCACCGACTGGCTGGAGCCGGTCGTCGGGCACGCCGAGCACCATCACGGAGGGGGGCACCACGTGGTGATCGCCGGCGCCGAGTGGCCGCCCATCGCGGTGTCGGCGCTGGTCACTGTCGTGGTCGCGGTCGGTGTGCTGATCGCCTGGCTGACCGTCCGCGACACCCCCGACGAGGCTCCGACGAAGGTGTCGGTGCTGACCCGCGCCGCCCGCAACGACCTCTACGGCGACGCCGTCAACGAGTGGGTCGCGGTCCGCCCGACGATGGCCCTCGCGCGCGGCCTCGCCTGGTTCGACCGGCACGGCCTGCACGCCGCGCTCGTCGGTGTCGCACGGCTGCTCGGCGAGGCCGCCGACGGGATGCGGACCTGGCAGAACGGCTACGTCCGCAGCTACGCGCTCGTCCTCGCCACCGGAACGCTCGTCGTCACGCTCGTGCTGCTGGCGGTGGTGTCGCGATGATCTCGCTGCTCATCTGCACCCCGATCCTCGGCGCGCTCGTCGTCACCGCGCTGCCGCGCCGGACCGCCGCGCAGCAGCTCATGGCCCGGCACGCGGCGCTGTTCGTCAGCATGGTCGCGCTCGGCCTGACGCTGGTGCTCGCGGCCCGCTTCGACACCGGCTCCGGCGGCTACCGCTTCGCCCGCGAGCACGAGTGGATCGGACCGCTCGGCGCCTGGTACTCGGTCGGCGTCGACGGGATCGGCCTGACGTTGCTGCTGCTGACCGCCGTGCTGACCCCCGTCGTGATCCTGGCGTCCTACCGCGACGAGCTGCCCGGCCGCCGCAGCGCCAACTCCTACGTCGCGTGGATGCTGGTGCTGGAGGGCCTCGCGTTCTGCGTGTTCGCCGCGACCGACGCCTTCCTGTTCTACGTCGCCTTCGAGGCCACGCTCATCCCGATCTACGTGCTGATCGGCAGCTATGGCACAGGCGACCGGCGGCGGGCGGCGATGACCTTCCTGATCTACAACTTGCTCGGCGGGCTGCTCATGCTCGCCGCCGTCATCGGTCTGCACGTCGTCTCCGCGCAGCATGGCGAGGCCAGCTACCGCCTCGTCGACCTCGCCGCGCTGCCGATGGACGAGGGCGCCGCCCGCTGGCTGTTCGTCGGCTTCATGGCGGCGTTCTGTGTCAAGGCGCCGCTGTGGCCGCTGCACACCTGGCTGCCGGAGGCTGCGGCCTCGGCGACCCCCGCGACGTCGGTGCTCATGGTCAGCGTCATCGACAAGATCGGCACCTTCGGCATGATCCGGTGGGCGCTGGAACTGTTCCCGGAGGCGGCGCAGTGGGCCTCGCCGACGGTGATGGCGCTCGCCGCGGTCAGCGTGCTCTACGGGGCGCTCGCCGCCGTCGGGCAGACCGACATCCGTCGGTTGGTCGCGTACACGTCGGTGTCGCACTTCGGCTTCATCATTCTCGGGATCTTCGCCTTCACGCAGACCTCCGGCGTCGGCGCGGTGCTCTACATGTTCAACCACGGCTTGTCGACCGCCGCGCTGTTCCTGGTGACCGGCGTGATGATCGCGCGGCGCGGCTCGGCCGACATCGCGGCCTTCGGCGGCGTGCAGAAGATCGCCCCGGTGCTGTCGGGCATGTTGCTGATCGCGGGCCTGTCGAGCCTGTCGCTGCCCGGTCTCGCGCCCTTCGTGTCGGAGTTCCTGGTGCTCGCCGGGACCTTCCAGGTCTCCACGCCGCTCGGCGTGC
This sequence comes from Aeromicrobium sp., assembly GCF_047606445.1. Lineage (GTDB taxonomy): Bacteria > Actinomycetota > Actinomycetes > Propionibacteriales > Nocardioidaceae > Aeromicrobium. The sequence continues at coordinate 52,824 of NZ_JASGEK010000078.1, forward strand.
TCGCCACGCTCGGCATTGTGCTCGCCGCCGTCTACGTGCTGGTGCTGTACCAGCGGACGATGACCGGACCGCTCGGCCCGCAGGCCGGCGTCGTCACCGACCTGAGCGTGCGGGAGACGGCCGCGCTGTCGCCGCTCGTCGTGCTGATCATCGGGCTCGGCCTGTATCCGCAGCCGCTGCTCGACCTCGTCGGCCCGGCCGTCGCCGCGACGATGGGAGGCCTCTCATGATCCCGGCCCCCGAACTCGACTACGCCCGGCTGTCGCCGCTGCTGATCGTCGCCGCGACGGCGCTGCTCGGGGTGCTGGTGGAGGCCTTCGGACCCCGCTCGCGGCGCTTCTCGACCCAGGCCGCGCTGGCGCTCATCGGGTCGCTCGCCGCGCTGGCCGCGAGCGTGTGGCTGTGGCGGGCCGGCGACTTCGGCGTCGCCGACGACCCCGGCCACACGGTCGTCGCCGATCAGGTCGCGGTGCTCGCCTGGATCCTGCTGACGCTGTTCGCCGCGCTGGCGGTGTTGCTGTTCGCCGACCGCGCGCCCGGCGGCGGCCTCAGCGCGTTCACCGGCCGCGCCGCCGATCGTCCGGGAACGCCCGAGGAGGCCGAGGCGACCCGCGCCCGCCTGGAGCACGCCGAGGTGTTCCCGCTGGCGATGTTCGCGCTGCTCGGCATGATGATCTTCGCCGCGAGCGCCGACATGCTGACGCTGTTCGTCGCGCTGGAGGTGCTGAGCCTGCCGCTGTACCTGCTGTGCGCGCTCGCCCGCCACCGCCGCCTGCTCAGCCAAGAGGCCGCGATGAAGTACTTCGTGCTGGGCGCGTTCAGCTCGGCGGTCTTCCTGTACGGCGTGGCGTTGGCCTTCGGGGCGTCCGGCTCCTTCGCCCTCGCCGACCTCGACACGAGCGACGAGGTCGGGGTCGCGGGGCTCGCGCTGATGACGGTCGGCCTGCTGTTCAAGATCGGCGCGGCCCCCTTCCACGCCTGGACGCCCGACGTCTACACCGGCGCCCCGACGCCCGTCACCGCCTTCATGGCCGCCGGCACGAAGGCCGCCGCGATGGTCGCGCTGCTGCGGGTGCTGTCCTCGGCGACCGGCGTCGAGTGGCAGCCGACGGTCGCCGTCCTCGCGACGGTGACGATGATCGGCGGATCGCTGCTGGCCGTCGCGCAGACCGACGTCAAGCGCATGCTCGCCTACTCGTCGGTGGCGCACGCGGGCTTCCTGCTGACCGGCGTGCTGGGCGACGGCGGCGCGGGCGCGGTCCTGTTCTACGTCTTCGTCTACGGCCTGTCCTCGCTCGGCGCCTTCGCGCTGGTCGTGCTGGTGCGCGACGCGTCGGGCGAGGCCACCGCCATGGCGCGCTGGGCCGGGCTCGGACGACAGCGGCCCGTCCTCGGCGCGAGCCTCGCGGTGTTCATGCTGTCCTTCGCCGGCATTCCGCTGACCGGCGGCTTCATCGGCAAGTGGGCGGTGTTCACCCAGGCCGGGGCGGCAGGTTTTTGGTGGGTGGTCGTGCTGGGCGTGCTCGCGAGCGCGGCGGCGGCCTTCTTCTATGTGCGTATGATCGCGGTGGTGTTCTTCGCCGAGCCCGACGGCCTCGCGGTCGTGCCGGGCCGGACGCTCACCACCTGTGTCGTGGTCGCCGCGGCCGTGGGTACCGTGACCCTCGGCGTCATGCCGGGCCCGGTGCTCGACCTGATGCCGCTGTGACCGTCCGATGAGGGAGAGACCGTGCAGGACCCGTCGTCTGTTCTTCCGTTCGACATCGACGACCCCGCGCTGGAGGCTCGCATTCTGGCCGGGGTGTCCGAGATCGAGCGGCAGCTGGCCGAGGCCGCCGACAGCGACGAGCCGTTCGTCGCCGATGCCGCGTCGCACCTGTTGCGCGCCGGCGGCAAGCGCTTCCGTCCGCTGCTGGTGACGCTGTGCGCCGAGTTCGGCGACCCCGCCGCGCCAGGGGTCGTGCCCGCGGCGGTCGTGGTCGAGTTGACCCATCTGGCGACGCTTTACCACGACGACGTCATGGACGAGGCCGACAAGCGGCGCGGGGCCGACAGCGCCAACGCCCGCTGGGACAACACCCTCGCGATCCTCGTCGGCGACTATCTGTTCGCGCAGGCCTCCGACGTGGTCGCGGGGCTCGGCCCGGAGGCGGTGCGCATCCAGGCGCGCACCTTCGCCCGGCTCGTGCAGGGGCAGATCCGCGAGACCATCGGCCCGGGCGACGCCGACCCGTTGCAGCACTACCTGGACGTCGTGGCCGACAAGACCGGCTCGCTCATCGCCACCGCCGCGCGCTTCGGCGCGATGATGGCGGCGGCCCCGATGGGGGTCGAGCGGGCGCTGACCGAGTTCGGCGAGCGCATCGGCGCGGCCTTCCAGCTGGCCGACGACATCATCGACGTCGCCAGCGAGACAGGCGACTCCGGCAAGACTCCCGGCACCGACCTGCGCGAGGGCGTGCCGACCCTGCCGGTGCTCATCGCGCTCGCCTCCGACGACCCGGCCGACGCCCGGCTGCGCGAGTTGTTGGGCAAGCCGCTCACCGACGACGCCGAGCACGCCGAGGTCCTGGCCGCGCTGCGCGCCCACCCCGCGATGGACGCCGCCCGCGCCCACGTCCAGGCCGAGGCCGACGCCGCCCGCGCTCTGCTGGCGAACCTCCCCGACATCCCCGCCCGCGCCGCCCTCGAACTCCTCTGCGACGCCGTCGTCACCCGCCTCGGCTGACCGTCGTCCCCTGCAGGTTTTCGACCAACTGTTCGATGTTGTGGCCTGGTCTTCGTCTACTGCGGTACGGTCATGAAGTGAGATCAGTGGAGTTGTTCGCAGGCGCCGGGGGCCTGGCTTTAGGCTGCGGCTTGGCGGGGTTCGAGCCTGCGATGGTGGCCGAATGGGACCATTGGGCGTGTGACACAGTCCGTGGGAATCGTGAACGGGGTTATCCGCTCGTCGCGGGGTGGGACGTCCATGAGGGCGATGTGCGCGACGTCGACTGGTCGTCGTTCAGCGACATCGACTTAGTGGCGGGAGGGCCTCCCTGCCAGCCGTTCTCGACGGGGGGCAAGGCGCGTGCCGCCGATGACAAGCGCGATATGTTCCCCGCCACGGCTGAGGTGATTCGTCAGCTTCGGCCCCGAGCATTCATCATCGAGAATGTCAGAGGGCTCACGCGTCCGGCTTTTGCCAACTACTACGACTACATTCAGGCCCGCTTGAGGTTTCCAGAGCTCTCTGCCAAGCGGGGAGAGCCGTGGACGGACCACCACGCTCGGTTGCAAGCAGAACTGACGACAGCGGGACACGGGATGCTTGAGTACCGAGTCATTCCGACTCTTGTCAACGCGGCCGACTACGGCGTGCCGCAACAGCGGTGGCGGGTTTTCCTCGTCGGCTTCCGTGCCGACGTGAACGCGGAGTGGTCCTTCCCTGCGGCGACGCACACCTCCGACACGCTGGTGTACGACCAATGGGTCTCCGGTGAGTACTGGGACCGGTTGCGGATATCGCGCGCGAAGCGACCGGAGCCGACGGAGCGACAGCTCTCACGTGCTCGACAACTGGACGGCGGCTTGATCGCACCGGTGGGCAAGCCGTGGCGCACCGTCCGAGAGGCCCTGGAGGGGCTTCCTGAGCCGGCTGAGAACGGCAGTCGTCGCCACCTCAACCACGTGTTGCGTCCCGGCGCGCGTTCCTACCCGGGGCACACCGGTTCGCCTCTCGACCTGCCGTCGAAGGCGCTGAAAGCCGGCGATCACGGCGTGCCTGGCGGCGAGAACATGTTGCGTCGGCCAGACGGCACGGTGCGTTACTTCACCGTGCGTGAGGCCGCTCGTTTGCAGACGTTCCCCGACGCGTACGAACTCCACGGATCATGGACTGAAGCGATGCGGCAACTGGGCAACGCCGTCCCCGTCCGATTGGCGCAGATCGTCGCGGGGTCGGTGCGCACGCACTTAGAGTTGGCGACGGTGCGTGCCGCCGTAGAGTCTCGCGCGTGGAGACGAAACGACTTGACGGCGTGACGGCGTTCAACCCTCTCGATATGGAGAATCTCGCCAGAAGCATCGCCAACAAGCTGTTGGAGACGCCCGCCGTTAAATCCGCTGACATCGGAGACTTCCGAGGCGCCGGCGTCTACGCGATCTACTATCGGGGATCCTTCCCCGCCTACGCTCCGTTGGCGGACGAGGCAGCTCATGATGTGGCGATCTATGTCGGAAAAGCCGTCCCCGGAGGTGCGCGTAAAGGCATTGCTGTGGATGTGACAGAGCGAACGAAGGCATTGCGCGACAGACTGCGAGAGCACGCGAAGAGCATTGGCCAAGCTGAGAACCTGGACATCGAAGATTTTCGTTTCCGCTACCTCGTCGTCGAGCCGATCTGGATCCCTCTCGGCGAGTCGGCGATGATCCAGCATTCGCAACCGGTGTGGAACACGCTGGTGGAAGGTTTTGGGAACCACGACCCGGGCAAGGGGCGACGCGCAGGAGCGAAGTCGCGGTGGGACACGCTGCATCAGGGACGCCCGTGGGCTGTCAACTTCCCCGACCGCCATGAGACGGCGAGTCGGATCGCCGACGAGGCCCTGGAGTATCTCCGCTCTCGACTCGCCTGACTCCTCTGGTCGTTGCACATGTCACCCCACCAGTCGGAGTCGCTGGGCGGCGACGCCGAGGCGGACGGTCTGGCCCCAGCCGATGACGAGGGTGTCGGACTCGACTCCGTCGCCGAAGGCCACGAGGCGGTCCGACTGGGCGACGACCGACAGGTGGCCGCCGGTCAGCTCGCCCGCGGTCAGGCTGGCGCCGGTCGCCGGGGAGGGCCAGGCCTCGCGGACGAACCACAGCAGCCGTCGCTCGGTCGGGGCCGGCATCGCCAGTTGGCTGCCGCGCTCGAGGGCGATGGAGCGGCACCAGCCGGTCGCGCCGGTCCCGGTCGAGACGATCAGCCCCGACGACGACTGCGCCTCGCCGCCCGCGCCCGGCACGTCGAGCGTGTAGCGGGCGCTCTGATGCGACGGGTGGCCGAGGAAGACCTCGTTGAGCGCCAGCAGCCGCTGCCCGTCGTCGAGCACCGCCTCGGCCATCGTCCGCTCCTCCACCGAGCCGGTCGAGCGCAGCAGCTCGGCGGCGTCCTTCGCGTCGTGCCGCACCAGCGCCCCGGCGTTGCGGCCCGGCTCGGGGTCGACGCCGACCACCGGCTGCCCGTCGAGGTACTTCGCGACGTTCGCGACCAGGCCGTCCTGCCCGACCACCACGACGATGTCGTCGGGCGCGAACAGGAACCGGTCGATGTCGGCCCGTTCCAGCGTCCCGCGCCGCCAGTCCACCGGGACCGCCGTCGACACCCGCTCGATCGCGCGGACGGTCTGCTGGTGGCGGTCCTCCAACTCGGCGATGTCACGGCCGCGCGAGGACAGGAAGAAGGCCGCCTGGCCGCGGGTGCCGTGCCGGGCCAGCAACTCGTCGAGCTCGGTGCGGCGGTGGACGATGACGACGCGGGGCGCTGAGGACATGGCTCACTCCTTCGGTGCGACGCCGAACTTCGCCAGCGCGGTGCTCAGCAGGTCGGGCGTCAGGACCAGTGTCTCGACCGCCGGCAGGTTCGCGGCCAGCTCCTTGACCGCCAGGCCCAGCAGCACCGCCTCGGGCAGGTCGCGGTAGACCGCCACGCGGGCCGCCTCGGCCTGACCCTCGGCCTCGCCGGCCAGCCGGACGCCCTCGGCGCGGGCCTTCGCCGCCGTGGTCGCCGCGACCGCCGCCTCCTCGGCCTCCCGCCGGGCGTTGGCCCCGCGCTGCTCGATCAGCTGCTCCTCGCGGCGGGCCAGCTCGATCTTGGTCTGCAGCTCGTTCTCGCCGATGGCCCGCTCCCGCTCGACGGCGACCGCGCGCCGTTCGAAGGTCGCCTTGTCGGCCTCGGCCTGCACCTGCTCGCGGGTGGGCAGGCCCAGCGCCTTCTCGACCTCAGGCTCGGGCCGCACCGCGACGACGCGCACGCCGACGATCTCGATGCCGGTGTCGGTCAGGCGGCGGTCGCTGGCCAGTCCGGCGGCGATGGCGTCGCGAATGGGTCCGATGCCGCCGACGAGCGTGTCGGTCATCTCGGCCTCGGCGACCTGGTCCAGCGCGTACTGCTGGGCGGTCTGGGTCAGCAGCCCGGCGATCTGGTCGAGCGGGGTGGCTCGCCAGGCACCGGTGTCGGGGCTGATGGAGAAGTCGACGCGAGTGGCGGCCAGGGCGGGGTCGGCGAAGCGGTAGGTGACGGTTGCCTGGACGGTGACGTCCTGGAAGTCGCGGGTGCGGGCGTGGAACAGCAGCGGCAGCTCGCGGTCGTCGACGGGCACCTCGGTCAGCACCGCGCTGAGCGGGCGGAACCAGAAGGTCGCGCCGACGCCGCCGCGCACGGTCTTCCCGCCGCGCAGGTGCTGGACGTAGGTGGTGGCGCCGCCGCGCAGGTGGCGGACGAAGGGGTAGCGGGCGATGTCGGCCATGATGCCTCCTTGATTGTCGTTGCTTTGACGATAAGCGTGGATCACATCTTTCGTCAAGTCGACGAAAAGAGATAGGCTGTGGCCATGGCCACATCGCAGTCATCGCTCGTCACGAACTTCGCGGTCGCCGTGGATCTGGTGATCCTGACCATCCGCGACGGGCGGCTGCACGCGCTCACCGTCCGTCGTGCTGTCGAGCCGCACGCGGGCGGCTGGGCGCTGCCCGGCGGATTCGTGCTCGACGGGGAGTCGCTGGAAGCCGCGGCGCTGCGGGAGCTGGCAGAGGAGACCGGGGTGACCGGCCGCGACGTCCACCTGGAGCAGCTCGCCACCTTCGGCGATCCCGACCGCGACCCGCGCGGCCGCGTGCTCAGCGTCGCCTACCTCGCGCTCGCCGCCGACCTGCCCGATCCGCAGGCGGGCAGCGACGCCGCCGAGGCCCGCTGGACGCCCGTCGAGGAGCTGCCCGGCCTGGCTTTCGACCACGACCGGATCGTCGCGGTCGGCCTGGAGCGCGCCCGCGCGAAGCTCGAGTACTCCGCGCTCGCCACCGCCTTCTGCCCGCCGGTGTTCACCATCGCCGAGCTGCGCCGGGTCTACGAGGCGGTCTGGGGCGCGACCATCGACCCGCGCAACTTCCACCGCAAGGTCAGCAAGACCCCCGGCTTCGTCACCCCGACCGGGCAGACCACCACCCGCGACGGCGGCCGACCCGCCCGCCTCTACCGCCCCGGCGACCGCTCCGTCCTGCACCCGCCGCTGCTGCGGAACGGCTGAGACCTGGGTGGCGCGGACGCGCTGTCCGGGCTAGAGTCCGCCTGTGAAGCGTGTCACGTCGACTCTCGCCGCCGCCGGACTGCTGGCCGCCTTGTCGTGGGCCGCGACCACGCCCACGGCGGGCGCCGACGAGGAGGCCGAGGGGGAGGTGCCCCGGGCGCTCTGCAGCCCCGACTCGTATCCGGAGACCGGTCTGCAGGGCCAGGTCTCGCGTGAGGACCGCGACTCCGGGCGTTCCCAGGAGGGCTACTCCTGCAACCTCTCCCTCGTCGGCCAGTACCAGGGCGACGGCGCCACGTGGACGCAGCCGTCCTATGAGCACTGCTCCTATCTCGGCACCTTCGCGCCGGGGCCGTTGCTGCAGGAGCAGCGCGGCGTCCACGTGCTCGACGTGAGCGACGAGACGAACCCGACGTTCTCGACCTCGCTCGACTCCACCGCCGCGCTCATGGGCACCTGGGAGTCGTTGAAGGTCGATCCGGTGCACGGCCGCCTCGCGATGACCGGCGCGTCGGTGCCGCCGGGCGTCGGCGTGCTCGCCTTCGACCTCTACGACATCGCCGACGACTGCACGCAGCCCGAACTGCTCAACGGCCTCGCGGGCAGCCTGACCATCCCGATGCCGGTCTTCGGCCACGAGGGGGCCTGGTCGCCCGACGGCCAGACCTACTGGGCGATGGCGGCCGGGGCGGGCGGTGTGCAGGCCATCGACGTCAGCGACCCGGCCAACCCCCGGCTGATCTACACCGGCACGGTCGGTCTGACCAACCACGGCGTCTCCTTCAGCCCCGACGGCCGCACGATGTACGGGGTCACGATGGTGCCCGCGGGCGTGCAGATCCTCGACGTCAGCGACATCCAGGACCGCGAGCCGCTGCCGCAGATCCGCCAGATCGGCTCGACGAGCTGGACCGACGGGCTGCTCAGCCAGCACACGCTCAACTTCACCAGCGACGGCCATCCCTACCTCTTCGCCGTCGACGAGGCCGGAGGCGGCGGGGTGCGGCTGGTCGACGTCGCCGACCCGGGCGCCCCGGAGGTCGTGCGGCAGTACCGCCTGGAGATCAACCGTCCCGAGAACGCGGCGCAGGCGTCCGCCGACACCGGCGGCAACGGCATCTTCGGCTACGACGCGCACTACTGCTCGCTCGACCGACAGGTCGACCCGACGATGCTGGCCTGCGGCTACTTCCAGTCCGGTCTGCGGCTCTTCGACATCACCGACCCGCTGAACCCCCGCGAGCTGGCCTACTACCAGCCGCCCGCGCAGGTCGGGCGCGAGGCGGGGACGGCGGACGCGCTGGTCAACAGCGCGCACGCGTGGGCGGTCTACGCGCCGAATGCGCTCGACCCGCAGTACCTCGGTATGCACACGGTCACCGGCAGCCTCAACCCGAGCATGACCACCGACTGGTGCACCTCGCAGCCGGAGTTCCGCCCCGACGACACCATCTGGATGACCTGCCAGGACAACGGCTTCATGGTGCTCGCGTACGAGCCCTACCGCCTCGACGTGCCGGAGGAGCCGATCGAGCAGCCCGACCGGAGCGCGGAGCCGGTCGACCTCGGCGCCGGCGGCGGCGAGGTCGCGGCGGGCGACACCCTCCCCGACACGGGAGCGCGGCGCTGGGCCGCCGTGCTCGCGGTCGTCGGCGCGGCTCTGCTCGGCGCGGGCGTCCTGTCGGCCCGGAGCCGTTGGACGTGAGGCGTCTGCGGCGTGACGGACGGATCTGGGCGGCGTTGGCGTTCGTGCTCGCCGGGGCGCTGCTCGGCTGCGCGGCGACGCTGTTGTTCGTGGGTCCGAGGGAGTCGGAGGACGTCGAGCCGAGCGAGGTCGACGTCGGCTTCGCGCAGGACATGGGCGTCCACCATCAGCAGGCGCTCGACATGTCGGCGCTCGCGCTGGCCAACAGCGACGACCAGTTCGTGCTCGCGATGGCCCAGCAGATCCTCCAGGCGCAGGCCGGGGAGCGGGGGATCCTGCGGGGTTGGCTGACGCTCTGGAAGGCGCCGCAGTTGCCGTCCGGCCCGCCGATGGAGTGGATGGCCGAGGCCCACGAGGGTCACGGCGATCATGGATCGCACGAGGAGGGCATGCCCGGCATGGCCACGCCCGCCCAGATGCAGGAGCTGGCCGAGTTGGAGGGCGCCGCTTTCGACGCCGAGTTCGTCGCGCTGATGACCGCTCATCATGAGGGCGGGGTGATGATGGCGCGGTACGCCGCCGACCACGCCGCGCTGCCGGAGGTCCGCTCGCTCGCCATGCTCATGGTCGAGGAGCAGATCGAGGAACTGTCCCTGCTGGCCGGACGCGCGGCGGCGTAGCGGTCAGAGCAGTCGTTCGAAGCTGTCGGCGAGATGGTCGCGCAGGGATCGACGCCGCGTAAGGGTGGTCTGTCGGAGCGCGGGCGAGGAGCGCGGCGTTTATGTGAGAGGATGCTGAATATAGGGCTGCTGTGTCTCGTGTCGGCGGCGTCCCGTTTTCGTTACTTCACAGGTAAAGGCGTCTCGTCATCGTGCGTAAAACACTCCGGTTGCTTCCCGCGTTGGCCCTGACTGCCGGTTTTCTGGCCGTCGGCTTCGCGGCTCCCCCCGCAGTAGCTAGCACGACCGTCACGCCGGTGCCGTGGACGAACAGCACCGACACCATCACCAGTTACGGTGCGTCGCAGGCGCTCGGCGCACCGCACCCGAACACTTCCGCCACGACTCCGGCCACCAATGACCTGGTGACGCCCTTCTTCGCGGGTACCGACGCCACGGTCACGATTCCCGCCGACACCACCGGCGTCCCCGTGGGCTATCAGGGCAACACCAGCAACCAGATGTATCGCATGATGCAGGCGACGTTGGCCCCGGTCGCGCCTGCCTGCTCCGGGGGCGGCGGCTTGGCGACGGTGACGGCCAGCATGACCATCCGCAACAACGGCCCGGCGAACGGTCAGGATTTCGTGGGCGGGTTCAGGCTGAACAACGGAACCTCGCAGGTCGGTGGGGGTAATCTGTGGAACGACTTCGCAGCCAACGCTGAGGGCACCTTCACCGCGACGGCCATGGTGCCGGCCGATGACGTCGCGGCCGGGAACGTCCGGTTGAACATCGCCGTGGAGACCTACCACGCGGGCAGCAAGTCGTGGACCTTCTCGAACTTCTCCTCCTCCTACGTGCTGCGCTGCCCCCCGGTTCCGCACGACGACGCCCCGGTCGAGATCGGCGCGGGGCCGTATACGGTCGACCTGCTCGCAAACGACGACCAGGATGCGACGGCGGCGCCTGCGGCGTTGGACCCCGCGAGCGTGCAGTTGTGGAACCCCACGACGAGCACGTGGGGCACCTCGTTGACGACCGCCGACGGCACGTACACGGTCGACACGACGACCGGCCAGGTGACCTTCGCTCCGACCGACCCGAACTTCTCCGGTGAGGTGACCGAGCCGGTTCGTTACCGCGTCTCGAACACCGACATGACGTCGGCGATGCGCACCAGTTCGCCCGACAACGCCTATGGCGAGTCGACCCTCACGATCACGGTCGCCACGGCGGTCGCGGACGACGAGGCGATCACCCCGCCGGGTCAGCCGGTGACCATCGACGTTCTGGACAATGACGGCATCGCCGACGTCGACCCGTCGACGCTGCAACTGGTCGACACGTCCGGCGACCTGACGGTCGGCCCGCTGTCGGTCACGGAGGGGGTCTGGACGATCGAGGACGGCGCCGTGGTCTTCACTCCGGCTGCGGGCTACTCCGGTCCGGTCCCGCCCGCGCGCTATGTCGTCGAGGACGGGGACGGGAAACCGTATACGGCCGAGGTCGCGGTCACTGTCACCGAGCCGGCGGTCGATGACGTGGTGACGGTGGTGCCGGGTGTGCCGGTGTCGGTGGACGTGCTGGCGAATGACGGGATCGCGGGTGTGGACGCTGGCACGTTGTCGTTGGTGGATCCGGCGACGGGCGGGTTGGTGTCGTCGTTGGCGGTGGACGGCGGCGTGTGGAGCGTGGTGGACGGTGGGATCGTGTTCACGCCGGACGACGATGTGTCGACTACGCCGCCGGGTCCGGTGGCGTATGTGGTGGAGGACGCGGACGGGAATCCGTACAGCGCGGTGGTGACGCCGACGGTGGCCGAGCCTGCGGTCGACGATTCGGCGGTGGTGGTGCCGGGTGTGCCGGTGACCGTGGACGTGCTCGCGAACGACGGGGTCGCGGACGCCGACCCGGGGACGTTGTCTCTGGTGGATCCGGCGACGGGCGGTCTGGTGACCACGTTGGCGGTGGACGGGGGCGTGTGGACGGTGGTGGACGGTGAGGTGGTGTTCACGCCGGACGGCGACGTGTTGACGACGCCTCCGTCTCCGGTCGACTATGTGGTGTTCGGTTCTGACGGGACCCCGTACACGGCGGTGGTGACGCTCGCGGTGGCGGTGCCGGCGGTCGACGACAGCGCGGTGGTGGTGCCGGGCACGCCGGTGACGGTGGACGTGCTCGCGAACGACGGGATCACGGATGTGGACCCCGACACGCTGTCTCTGTTGGACCCGTCCACGGGCGGCCTGGTGTCGACGTTGACGGTCGACGGCGGCGTGTGGAGCGTGGTGGACGGCGAGGTCGTGTTCACTCCGGACGACGGCGTGTCGACTACGCCTCCCGGTCCGGTGACCTACGTCGTGGAGGACGCGGACGGGAACGCGTTCTCGGCGGTGGTGACGCTGTCGGTGGCCGATCCCGCGGTCGACGACGCGGTCACGGTGGTGCCGGGTCAGACGGTGGTCGTGGACGTGCTCGCGAACGACGGGATCACGGGCGCCGACGCCGACACGCTGGCCCTGGTGGACCCGGCGACGGGCGGCCTGGTGACGTCGTTGGCGGTGGACGGCGGCGTGTGGAGCGTGGTGGACGGGAAGGTGGTGTTCACGCCGGACGACGACGTGTCCACGACGCCCCCTTCGCCGGTGACGTATGTGGTGGAGGACGCGGACGGGAACCCCTACAGCGCGGTGGTGACGCCGAGCGTGGCCGGTCCCGCGGTCGACGACAGCGCGGTGGTGGTGCCGGGGCAGACGGTGACGGTCGACGTGCTCGCGAACGACGGGATCGCCGACGCCGACCCGGGCACGCTGGCCCTGGTGGACCCGTCCACGGGCGGCCTGGTGACGTCGTTGACGGTGGACGGGGGCGTGTGGAGCGTGGTGGACGGGAAGGTCGTGTTCACGCCGGACGGCGACGTGTCCACGACGCCTCCCGGCCCGGTGACCTATGTGGTGGAGGACGCGGACGGGAACCCCTACAGCGCCGAGGTGACGGTCACGGTCGCCGACCCTGCGGTCGACGACAGCGCGGTGGTGGTGCCGGGCGTGCCGGTGACGGTGGACGTGCTCGCGAACGACGGGATCACGGGCGCGGACCCGGGCACGCTGGCCCTGGTGGACCCTGCGACGGGCGGCCTGGTGACCACGTTGGCGGTGGACGGGGGCGTGTGGAGCGTGGTGGACGGTGAGGTCGTGTTCACGCCGGACGACGGCGTGTCCACGACGCCTCCCGGCCCGGTGACCTACGTCGTGGAGGACGCGGACGGGAACGCGTATTCGGCGGTGGTGGCGCTGTCGGTGGCCGAACCCGCGGTCGACGACGCGGTCACGGTGGTGCCGGGGCAGACGGTGGTCGTGGACGTGCTCGCGAACGACGGCATCGCGGGCGCGGACGCTGGCACGCTGCGCCTGGTGGACCCTGCGACGGGCGAGTTGGTGACATCGTTGACGGTGGACGGCGGCGTGTGGACGGTGGTGGACGGGAAGGTCGTGTTCACGCCGGACGACGACGTGTCCACGTCGCCTCCCGGTCCGGTGGCGTATGTGGTGGAGGACGCCGACGGGAACCCCTACAGCGCCGAGGTGACGGTCACGGTGGCCGTCCCGGCGGTCGACGACACGGTGGCCGGGACGGAGGGGTCGGGTCCGCTGGTGGTCGATCCGCTCGCGAACGACGGCGACCCGGATCTGGATCCGACGAGCGTGCGGCTGGTGGATCCGGCGACGGGCCTGCCGGTCACGAGGGTGGAGTTCCCCGAGGGCGTCTGGACGGTGGACA
>NZ_JASGEK010000079.1:0-41800 GCF_047606445.1 Aeromicrobium sp.
ACGTGCACACGCCTGATGGGACGACGGGCGACTGGCATGACATGTTTCACTGGCGCGACGGTGTCGACCGGCCTCATCAGGTGACGCTCGGCGGCAGCGCCGAGGTCGACACGAACGCGCTCTACGGCGATTGGGGTGTCTATGAGGGGCGTGACCGGTTGATCGCCAAGGGGCTTGATGTCCCGGCGGACATGGGCGAGGTGTTCATCGCTGACCATTTTCGAGCGATTCTCGATTTGTTGTATCACTCGCTCACCAAGTATGGACGTGTTCTGAACCTGAATGGCGCGACGACCGACTGGCTCGACACGCCCGAGCAGCAGCGGCTCGTCCTCAAGCGGGCCACCCGCCTGGCCGAGGTCCTCGACGTCGAGGGGCAGCGGGCGCTCGCGTCGTGGATCGAGCGCGAGTATCGGGAGGCCGCGTAGATGGACTCCGATCCGACTCGAAATGACGCCGCCGCTGGCGACCAGAAGGAGTCGGACCCTGTGGTCTTCGAAGCACCGCACCTCAGCCGTGAGCAGCAACAGCACGTCGCGCTGATGCTCTCCGTCGCCCAGCAGATCACCCGGGACACCGGAGACAACTTCGTCCTCAAGGGCGGCACTGCCTTGCTGCTGGCGTACGGGCTGCCGCGTCACTCGACCGATCTGGACTTCGATGGACGACGGCCGAACACCAACCTCACCCGCAGTATCGAACGAGGAGCCTTCGCGGCTGGAGCGACGGTCGAGTCTCTCGGACTTAAGAAGGACACTCCGACGACGAAGCGCTATATGCTCCATTACGGTGGCCCGTCCCAGCCGGATCCGTTGAAGATCGAGACCTCTTTCCGGCAGGCCGGCGAGATCGACGAAGACGACGTGACCGTGGTCAATGGGTTCCGTGTCTACAAGATCGAACGTCTCGCCGCGCTCAAGATCGACGCCTTCCTCAACCGTGAGAAAGGACGCGACGTCTTCGACGTCTGGTTCCTCCTCACCCGATACCGCGACGTCATCACCGACGAGCAGGCTGTCGGCATCCGTACGAAGGTGGACGAGCTGGGCGAAGACGGTCTCTACGCCCTGATGGAGAACGACTCACTACTACGCGCCCACGACCTTGAGTCCATCGTGCTGGAGCTGGTTGAGAGGGCGCACGACCTCAGCAGAGAGCAAGGAAGTTGAGGGTAACCCCCCCCTGATGTCATGCCGAGCGGACTTGCCCTAGTCCGCCAGAAGATGTCAGGGTCTCAGGTTCCAGTGTGCAACCACCGCGGTCCTGTCATCTACTGGCAACACAATGGTTTCATTCCTTTTCGCCGTTTGTCACCCATGTGGCCGCTTTGTCTGGTCTAATGAAAAGTGTGAAGCTCAGTTCGCTCCGCGACTCAGTATTCCCACCTGGTAGCCCCACGGCAGAGCAAGCCACGGTGAACATCCCCTACGCCGATTCGCGAGTTACTTGCGCGTCAACATATGCCACGCCTGAGCGAATCGTTACCCGAGTTGACTCGGCGGCAGGCGAACGGCTAGGATGTTGTGGTTTCCTTAAGCAGATCCAGGTCATCGCGGTCCCAGGATCAAGTGAGGGGTGCACGCGTGAAGCGCGGGTTACCCCTCATCGGCTTGCAGAGAACACCTCGAACCCGACGAACCCAAGCAATCTAGGCGGTGAGGCTATGACTCTCCCGGGCGCGCTCATTCTTAGGGGCGAAGTCTCGCCCCTAGCCTCCGTCGGCTCCCGGCAAGCTATCTCGGCGTCAAGTATCTTGACGCCGAGATTTATTTTGTGTACCCTAAGGAGGCTATGGAGCGGAGCCCTCCTACCCCTACCGGTGATGACATGGTAGAGCCGCAGAAGAACGGGGCTTCTGTTAGTCAGCTTTCGGATTATCAGGAAGCTGCGGATCGGCCAGTGACCAGGGTGGTGCCGCCCGAGGGCACGGGAATCGTTGATTTAAGTGTTGGCGAAAAGTTAAACCCAGCAGACAAGCGGTTTTTTGTGTTTGTCGAGACTGATCTTGCGGCGTCTAACCTTAAAGTTCATCGCAGCATGCTCCGTGCGGTTGAGGCTAACTTGCAGGGTCGTATAGCGGCTGCCACTAGCACCAATGGGCGTTTTATGTGCCAATTTGCTGCTGGTGATATATGCCATGACAAGCCAGAACTCATTCGGGCGTTTGGTGAAAGTGTTCTGAAATATTTGGGACCACTTGCAGGTTCCGAGGAAGTAGTGGTCAGAATCGCTGACCTCCGCGCTGCGGTGAGGGGTGAGCTAAGCGTAACCAAACTCTAGGAATCGACAGAGTTCTCGTCGGCTGGCAGGCTTAGTCCTCCAGCCGTTTCGTTATGCGCTTGCGGGTGACTCATCTGGCCGCTAGCCTGGCCTCGGGTCGACCTCCACCCGGATCCGACCCCACCCGGATCGATCTCCACATGGATCGAACCTCCGCATGAAAGGATCAGGCCATGGTCAACGCGCCCCCCGCCGGGGACCCCGGTAGCGAGCGTCTGAAACGTCAGACTGCCATCTGCGCAGCACTGCCGCACCTTCCGAAGTCAGCTGTGCGGGATATCCTCATAGAGCAGTTCGGTATCTCACCCGACAAGGACACGATCACTGCCGTCCTTGAGCTATCGTACGAACAGCTCGGTGACGTGCTGGCGGCTATCATCGGCCGTTTGATCTGCGAGAACGAGGGCATTCCAGACGGTCTGGCTCCCGTCATCGATGGCCTGCTCCCGTTCAACGACTCCGAGAACGACGATTCCCACGACCTTCAGCCCAGGCTGGAGGTCGTTTCTGATTCGAGGGACGTCCCGCGTCTCTGGGCACAGAGCTCGCGCGAGTGGCTCAGCCAGACCGAGTTCTGGGGCATCGGCACTCGTGATGATGGCGGTATCTACCGAGGGACGCGGAGCGGGTAGCCAGCGTTATCGCCCTGTCAACCTACCTACGGGGCGCTCGATGCTTCCACCATCGAGCGCCCCGTTTCTTTGCCCTCCTGCGGGTTCGTTCGCCCGCGGCCAGTCAGGTACGTCGTAAAACACAATGCTGACAATGGCGATCTTGACCAAGCAGCCGGACATCTTGGTGCTTCGGCGGCCTGGCTCGGACGAGCTACTTACCTGCCCCTCGTCCTCCACGAGGCCGCATCGTCACTCCGGCGTCGAGCAGGCGCACCCGGATATGTTCGGGGCTAGTCTCGAACCGCTTGGCCAGAGTGGCGAGCGATGCTCCTTCCTCGTACAGGCGTGCGGCTTGAGGAGGATACGGAGTGCGTGATTGCCTTGGGCTAGCGCGGTCGTCCATGACTGTCGCGCATCTTCACTCCGTGCTCGAGGAGGCGGAGGCGTACGGTTGCCCGACTGACGCCCATCGCCTCGCTGATGGTCGCGAGGGAGTCGCCGGCTTCGTAGCGCCGTATGGCGTCGGGGATTTCTTGGGGCAGCAGACCGGTTCGCTTGACCTTGATACCGGCTTGTCGGAGGATTCCCGACACCGTGGTCGGGTCGACCCTGTACTGCTTCGCCAGTCCCTTGACCTTCGCGCCGCCCTTGTAGGCGGTGACGATGTCAGCCTTCTGCTCATCACTCAGCCACGTTTTCTGGCGCACTCGAGGTTTGGCAGGAACGTCAGCGGGCAGGTCTGGCTTGGGTGGGAGCGCCCTCATGGCCAGGCATTTTTCGAGCGTCCTGGTTATGGACTCCCAGTCGTGCATGTCCTGGTCGCGAATCTCCTCGATCAGGCTCCATAGCTGATGAGCCAACATCTTTAGGTTGTAGTCAAGGTCAGAAGGGGCGACCATTGGCGTCGGCACTCCCGTCGGGCGGTGAGCTATCCACGTTTCGGTTCTGATCGGTGGCTCATCCACGCTATGAGCGCTCATAGCGTGGATGACTCACCAGCCAGGCGGCAAAGGTGGATGACTCACCGCCTCCGTCCGGGAGGCTCGAATAAGGCTACGCTGTGCCCATCCACGCCCCGAACTGGAGAGACACATGACGGAGAAGAAGACCGAGGCCTGGAAGGCCACCCCGGAGTCGAAGGCGAAAGCGAAGAAGCTGCGTGTCTTCGCGGTGCTCCTCTGGCTGCTCGGCATCGCCCTGGAGGTCGGCGCGATCTTCGGGCTGCTGCTGAACAAGTCGATCCTGACCGTCTCGGCCAAGCCGGACGACCGGGGCGTCCTGACCACCACCGAGTCGTTCCCGACCTGGGCGCTCCTCACGCTGATCGCCTTGCTGATCCTCGACGGCGTCGTGGTCGTCATCGGCTCGATGCTGTGGAAGAAGGCCAACCAGTTCGACCCGGCCTCGGAGAAGGACAAGGTCAAGTTCTTCGTCCAGAACCAGCTCGGCGCGGCCATCCCGCTGATCGCCTTCGTGCCGATCATCGTCCTGATCCTCATGAACGAGGACATGGACAAGAAGCAGAAGACCATCGCCTCGGCGGTGGGCGTCGTGGTCGCCATCGCCGCCGCGCTGCTCGGCGCCGACTACGACCCGCCGTCGGTCGAGAAGTACACCGCCGAGAAGCAGGCCGTGGTGCAGCTGCTGGGGGAGGACACGGTCTACTGGGCCGGCGGCGGCCAGGTCTACCACGTCTGCGGCGACGTCTCGGACTTGAAGAGCAGCGAGGTCTCCTCGGGGACGACCGCCGAGGCGGTCGAGGCGGGCAAGCCGCGTCTGACCTTGAAGATCGAGAGCGAGCTGGAGGCCTGCGGGCGGGCGGTGCCGACCAACATCGCCGACATCGTCGACGCGATCCGCGAGGTCCAGGAGGGCACGGCGACCGAGCAGATCCTCCCGTCGCCGACCTGGGCGAACGCCTCCGACGCGCCGACCGGCGACGAGGTCGACGCGCTGAACGACGCGCTCGAGGGGTACGCCGACGCCTCCTGAGGCGTTCGCCTTCCCGCTGACGAGGCCCGGACCCCTGGCAGGGGGGTCCGGGCCTCGGCGCGTGGTCCGGCGGCGAGGCGCCGCCGTTCGTGTCGTTCGTCGGCGCGCGGGGACGAAAGGGCCTAGCCTGGGCGCGTCGAAGAACACTCCGGGGGAAGGGCCGTCAATGCGCGCGTTGTCGCTGGTCATGGGATTCTTAGCACTGGGATTGGGCGCCGCCGTCGCGGTCGTGGGCCTGATCGCGCTCGGCAACGTCAAGGATCCGGACTTCGTGCCCACGCTCGGCCAGGAGTACTGCTACCCGCCCGACGGCGGCAAGAACTGGCAGGAGTGCAGCTGGCAGGGCACCTCCCCGCCGGAGCTCCTCGCCGTGGTGCAGCAGGAGGAGAGCAGCCTGTCCAACGACCGCGCGGGGGGTCTGGGTCTGACCATCGTCGGCTCGGCGCTGATCATCGGCGGCGCGGTGCTGCTGGCGCTGGCCCTCAACGCGGGCTCGAGCCGGACGCGGCCGGTCGGCGTCACGGCCGCTCCCGCAGGCCGCCCGGCCCCGCCGCCGCCCACGGTGTAGCCGGACGGACCGCTAGCCGACCCAGCCCGTAGACTGACCGCTGGCCCGCGTGCGTTGTCCGCGGGCCGCTTTGTCCAGCGCGCGGCCCATCGCTTGCGCGCAGAACCGATCGCAGGAGTCAGCCACGTGAAGAGCACCACCGAGAACCTGAGCCCGACGCGGGTCAAGCTCACCATCGAGGTGCCGTTCGAGGAGTTCAAGCCCGCTCTCGACAAGGCCTACAAGACCATCGGCTCGCAGATCCAGGTGCCCGGCTTCCGTCGCGGCAAGGTGCCCGCTGCCGTGGTCGACCAGCGGGTCGGCCGGGGCGTCGTGCTCGACGAGGCGATCAACTCGGTGCTGCCCGACTGGTACCGCGAGGCTGTCACCTCCGCCGAGCTGCAGCCGCTGGGCCAGCCCGACATCGACCTCGCGAAGTTCGCCGACGGCGAGGACATCGTGGTCACCGCCGAGGTCGACGTCCGTCCCGAGATCACGCTGCCCGACCTGGGCTCGATCGCCGTCGAGGTCGACGAGGCGTCGGTCTCCGACGACGACGTCGCCGAGCAGCTCGAGGCGCTGCGCGAGCGTTTCGCCGCGTTCACCAACGTCGAGCGGGCCGCCGAGTCCGGCGACCAGATCACCATCGACCTGGCCGCCGCGCACAAGGACGGCACGGCCATCGACGACGCCACGGCGCAGGGCCTGCCCTACCGTGTCGGCGGCGACGAGATGCTCGACGGCCTCGACGAGGCCGTCACCGGCCTGGCCGCCGGCGAGGAGGCCACCTTCGCGACCACGCTGGTCGGCGGAGAGTTGAAGGACACCGACGTCGACGTGACGGTCAAGGTCACCGAGGTCAAGCAGACCGAGCTGCCCGAGCTGGACGAGGAGTTCGTCCAGATGGCCTCGGAGTTCGACACCCTCGACGAGCTCAAGGACGACCTGCGCGAGCGCCTCACCCGCGGCAAGCGCCTGGAGCAGGCCGCTCAGGCCCGCGACCTCGTCCTCGACGAGATCCTCGCCGCGGTCGACGCGCCGCTGCCGGAGAACCTGGTCACCGAGGAGGTCAACGCCCGTCGCGAGCAGATCCAGACCCAGCTCGCCCAGGCCGGCATGACCTTCGAGGCCTACCTCGACGACGAGGAGCAGACGGTCGACGAGTTCGAGGCCGAGCTGGAGAAGGCCGTGCGCGACTCGGTCGTCTCGCAGTTCGTCCTCGACCAGATCGTCGCCACCGAGGAGATCGGCCTGGAGGACAACGAGCTGATGGAGCACATCATGCGTCGGGCACAGCAGTCCGGCCAGGACCCGAACTCCTACGTCCAGCACATCATGGAGCACAACCACGTGCCCGAGATGGTCGGCGAGGTGCTGCGCGGCAAGGCGCTGGCCTCGCTGGTCGAGGGCGCGAAGGTCACCGACAAGGCGGGGAACGCCGTCGACCTCAAGGCCCTCCAGGGCGACGGCTCGCTCAAGAGCGCCGACGAGGACGCCGCCGACGAGGCGTGAGTCCTCTCCGAACGCGCCAGAGCGCCCCGGCCCCGCGAGGGGTCGGGGCGCTCTGCTGTCGGGCGCGTGCCCGGCGTCACGTGATGCAACGCTCGGATACGCGGGCTTGGCAGGGGCTTGGGTTGACCCGCACAATGAAGGTATGCCTTCCGAGCCCGCACGCACCACCGACGTCGCCGCCCTCATGCTCGAATACGGCGACCGCCTCGTGGTCGGCGCCGTCCGCGACGTCCACCAGGCCGTCGCCAGCCGCGCCTTCCGCGCCACCCGCGTCGTCGGCAGCCGGGTGCCCGAGTCGCTGCACGACGCCGTCGCCACGTCGATCTACGGTGCCATCAGCGGCGTCCTGCGCGTC
This sequence comes from Aeromicrobium sp., assembly GCF_047606445.1. Lineage (GTDB taxonomy): Bacteria > Actinomycetota > Actinomycetes > Propionibacteriales > Nocardioidaceae > Aeromicrobium. The sequence continues at coordinate 7,301 of NZ_JASGEK010000079.1, forward strand.
TCCAGCGGCACCGTCCGCGCCCTCTCGGCGCGCGGCGTCGGCCGCCCGGTCGAGTCCAGCCGGCTCGGCCGCGGCGTCGTCGCGGCGGTCAACGGCCTCGTCGGCGACGAGCTGCGCCGCCTCGACGACCCGCAGGCGATCACCATGGCGATCCGCGTCGACGGCTCCGACGTGCCCGCGACCGGATGGCCGCTGCGCGAGGCCTTCCGCGACGCCACCAGCCACGTCGTGGTCTTCGTACACGGCCTGTGCGAGGACGACGAGTCCTGGAACGCGATGCGCAAGTCGCAAGGCTCCACCTACGGCGAGCGGATCGTCGCCGAGACCGACGGCACGCCGGTCTTCGTCCGCTACAACACCGGCCTGCACATCTCCGAGAACGGCAAGCACCTCGACGCCCTCATGCGCCAGCTCGTCGAGAACTGGCCGACCCGGGTCACCCGGGTCACGCTCGTCGGCCACTCGATGGGCGGCCTGGTCGTGCGGGCGGCCACCAACCACGCCACCGCCACCAGCGGCACCTGGACCGGCCTCGTCCGCGACGTCGTCTGCCTCGGCACCCCGCACGCCGGCGCGGCCCTGGAGAAGGCCGCCCACGCCGGGGCGCGCGTGCTGCGCTTCTTGCCCGAGTCGCGCCCCTTCGGCACGATCCTCGACACCCGCTCGGCGGGCATCGTCGACCTGCGGCACGGCTACATCAGCGCTGACGAGTGGGAGGGACAGGACCTCACCGCCCGCTGGGGCCTCGACCGGATCGCCGCCGCGCCGCTCGCTCACGCCGAATACCACTTCGTCGCCGCCACGCTCGGCGCCACCCGCAGGCACCCGCTGAGCGCCGTGCTCGGCGACATGCTCGTGCACTTCTCCTCGGCCGCGGGCATCGGACGGTCGGGTTCCATCGTCGACGGCGCGCGCTTCGAGTATCTTCCTAGCGCGAGCCACTTCGCCCTGCTCAACCACCCGCGGGTGGGTGACTGGCTGGTCGAGTGGGTCAAGGCGTCGGCGCGCGAGCGTCGCGCGATCACCGCCAGCATCAGCTGAACAACTCTCCAAGGAGTCCCCGTGGCCAATCGTGAGGTCATCACGGCCAGCATCGACATCGACGCCCCGACCGCGACGGTGTGGTCGATCGTCTCCGATCTCAAGCGCATGGGCGAGTGGAGCCCGCAGTGCCGCAAGATGATCGTCCGCGGCGGGGAGGTCAAGCAGGGCACGCGCACGGTCAACATCAACCGTCAGGGCTGGAAGGTCTGGCCGACGCGCTCCTATGTCAAGGAGTTCGTGCCGGAGCGCAAGCTCGCGCTCAAGATCGCCGAGAACGGCACGGTCTGGACCTACGAGCTGGAGCCCACCGCGACGGGCACCAAGCTGACCGAGTCGCGGCTCGCCCCCGGAGGGGTCTCCGACGTCTCGAACGTGCTCACCAAGTACGTGCTCGGCGGCACCGAGAATTTCGAGGACGGCCTGCAGAAGGGCATCGAGCAGACGCTCGCCCGCATCAAGGCCGAGGCGGAGAAGGCGTGAGCCGGGGGCCCGTCGCGCCGCTCGCGGCCAGCGTCGAGATCGACGCGACCCCGGCGCAGGTGTGGCGCGTCGTCGCCGACCAGCGCCGGATGAACCAGTGGAGCCCGGAGACGCACCGCCAGTACTTCATCGGCGAGCCGCTGCGCCGGGGCACGCTGAGCGTCAACGTCAACAAGCGCAAGGCCGTGCTGTGGCCGACGCTCAGCCGTTATCTGACGGTCGAGCCGGAGAAGAAGCTCGAGTTCCACGTCGTCGGCCCGGCCGCGATCTGGAGCTACGAGCTCACCCCGCTCGACGACGGCGCCCGCACCAAGCTCACCGAGCGCCGCCGCCTCAAGAACGACCGACGCACCTGGCTGTCGCTCGCTGTCGCCGGCTCGCTGCTCGGCGGCGTCGCCAGCCACGACGACGAGCTGGTCGACGGCATGAAGTCCACCCTCGCGCGGATCAAGGCCGAGGCCGAGGGCGCGTCGGCCTGAGTCCGCGCGGTCGGTGGTTCTGCTGGGGCTGGAGTTTCGCGCCGGCGTGAGCGGGTTGTACGCCATGGGCGAACAGGGCGTGTTCTCCCGTGTTTTCGTCCGTGTCGGCGTCTAGTCTCGTCAGCGTGAACTCACAGTCCGATTCCCCTCGCATGTCCGCGCAGGCGGGTCCGTCCGATCTGGACGGGCACATCTACCAACGGCTCCTCAAGGAGCGCATCGTCTTCCTCGGGTCGGAGGTGCGCAATGAGAACGCGAACGCGATCTGCGCGCAGATGCTCCTGCTGAACGCGGAGAACCCCGAGGCCGACATCTACCTCTACATCAACTCGCCGGGCGGCTCGGTCGACGCCGGCATGGCCATCTACGACACGATGCAGTTCATCTCCAACGACGTCGCCACGGTCGGCATGGGCCTGGCCGCGTCGATGGGGCAGTTCTTGCTCGCCGCGGGCACCAAGGGCAAGCGGTACGCCCTGCCGCACGCGCGCATCATGATGCACCAGCCCTCCGGCGGCATCGGCGGCTCGGCCTCCGACATCAAGATTCAGGCCGAGCAGTCCATCCTGCTCAAGAAGCAGCTCAACGAGCTCCAGTCGGTGCACACCGGCCAGAGCATCGAGCAGATCGAGGCCGACGCCGACCGCGACCGCTGGTTCACCCCCCAGCAGGCCCAGGAGTACGGCTTCATCGACCATGTGGTCACCAGCGCGGGAGAGGTCAACCGGTGAACGAGCGCCAGCGAGTGAACAATCAGGGTCTCATGCGGGGATTCCCGTATTCTGTCGTTTCTTCAGCGGGGAGGACCGCATGAGCTACTACATTCCCCAGTGGGAAGAGCGCACCTCGTACGGCTTCCGCCGCATCGACCCCTACGCCAAGCTGTTCGAGGACCGCATCATCTTCCTCGGCACGCCGATCAGCGACGACGTCGCCAACGCCGTCATCGCGCAGCTGCTCTGCCTGCAGGTGATGGAGCCCGACCGCGACATCAGCCTCTACATCAACTCGCCCGGCGGCTCGTTCACCGCGATGACGGCCATCTACGACACGATGCGCTACCTCAAGCCCGACGTGCAGACCTTCTGCCTCGGCCAGGCCGCCTCGGCCGCCGCCGTGCTGCTGGCCGCGGGCACCCCGGGCAAGCGGTTCGCGCTGCCGAACAGCCGCATCCTCATCCACCAGCCGTACACGGAGGGCACCGGCGGCCAGATCTCCGACCTGGAGATCCAGGCCAACGAGATCCTGCGCATGCGCGCGCTGATGGAGCGCATGATCGCCGAGGCGTCCGGCAAGAGCCCCGAGGACGTCAGCAAGGACGTCGACCGCGACAAGATCCTCACCTCCGCCCAGGCGCTCGAGTACGGCCTGATCGACCAGGTGCTCGACACGCTCAAGACGCCGGCCGTCTGAGGGGGAGGGACACATCGTGGCACGCATGGGGGAGACCGCCGACCTGCTGAAATGCTCGTTCTGCGGCAAGAGCCAGAAGCAGGTCAAGAAGCTCATCGCGGGGCCGGGGGTGTACATCTGCGACGAGTGCATCGACCTGTGCAACGAGATCATCGAAGAGGAGATGGTCGAGAACTCCGAGCTGACCTTGGGCGAGCTGCCCAAGCCGCACGAGATCTACGAGTTCCTCAACGGCTATGTGATCGGGCAGGACGGCGCCAAGAAGTCGCTCGCCACGGCGGTCTACAACCACTACAAGCGGGTGCAGGCCCAGCAGATGGGCGGGCGGGCCAAGGACGAGCAGGTCGAGCTGGCCAAGTCGAACATCCTCATGGTGGGCCCGACCGGTTGCGGCAAGACCTATCTCGCCCAGACGCTCGCGCGCATGCTCAACGTGCCCTTCGCCATCGCCGACGCCACGGCGCTGACCGAGGCCGGGTACGTCGGCGAGGACGTCGAGAACATTCTGCTCAAGCTCATCCAGGCGGCCGACTACGACGTCAAGAAGGCCGAGACGGGCATCATCTACATCGACGAGATCGACAAGATCAGCCGTAAGAGCGAGAACCCGTCGATCACCCGCGACGTCTCGGGCGAGGGCGTGCAGCAGGCGCTGTTGAAGATCCTGGAGGGCACCACCGCCTCGGTGCCGCCGCAGGGCGGGCGCAAGCACCCGCACCAGGAGTTCATCCAGATCGACACCACCAACGTGCTGTTCATCGTCGGCGGGGCGTTCGCGGGCCTGGAGGAGATCATCGAGCAGCGCCACGGCAAGGTCGGGGTGGGCTTCAACGCCGACCCGACCGTGCGGCAGGCGGTCTCGGCCGCGCCGACCCGGGTGTTCTCGCAGGTGGAGCCGACCGATCTGCTCAAGTTCGGCCTCATCCCGGAGTTCATCGGCCGTCTGCCGGTGATCGCCAGCGTCGAGAAGCTCGACAAGGAGGCGCTGATCCGCATCCTCACCGAGCCGCGCAACGCGCTGAGCAAGCAGTACCAGCGGTTGTTCGAGATCGACGGCATCGAGTTGGAGTTCACCGACGACGCCTTCGGCGAGATGGCCGACCTGGCGCTACGCCGCGACACGGGCGCCCGCGGTCTGCGCTCGATCATCGAAGAGGTGCTGCAGCAGACGATGTTCGAGGTGCCGAGCGACGACCTCGCCGCGCGCGTGCTCGTCGACGGAGCCGTGGTGCGCGGCGAGGCCCCGCCCGCAGTCCTCACCCGCGACCAGGTCGCCAAGAAGCTCGCCTCCTGAGTCGAGCGACGTACAGCACGCCCCTCTTCCCAGATTTGCGCTGAGTTCAACCGTTTTCCTTGGGGGATTCGGTTGAACTCGGCGCAAATCTGGTGAGAAGGCGACCTCTCAGTCGGTGGGGGCGAGGGTAGCGTCGACGGTGACCTCGGTGGCGTCGGCGGAGGGGGACAGGGCGAGGTCGCCGGTGACGCGGCCGGCGGCCTTGACGTCGTCGAGCGCGAGGGCGGCGAGGTCGAGCACGGCGGCCGGGCCGGTGGCGGTGGCCGCCTCGACCTCGGTCCGCTGGCTCACCTTCGCGACCGACTTCGCGCCACGGATGCCCGCGAGCACCTGGCCGGCCGCGGCGAGCACGCCCGCGTCGGCCTCGGCCGTCGCCAACTCGTCGGCCGTCGGCCAGCTCGCGCGGTGGATCGAGCCCTCCTGCCACCACGACCACACTTCCTCGGTCGCGTACGGCAGGTACGGCGCGAGCAGGCGCAGCTGCGTCGACAGGGCCAGCACGAAGGCCGCCTTCGCCGAGTCGCCCTGGGCGTCCTCACGACGGGCGCGCTCCTTGACCAGCTCCAGGTAGTCGTCGCAGAAGTCCCAGAAGAACTTCTCGACGATCTCCAGCGCCGCGGCGTAGTCGTAGGACTCCAACTGCTCGGTCGCCTGCTCGACCACCGCGCGCAGCCCGGCGAGCATCGCCCGGTCGAGCGGCTCGGTGACCTTCGCCGGATCGAGGAAGGAGGCGTCCGCGCCGAGGCCGTAGGCATCGGTGGGCGCCAGCACGAACTTCGCCGCGTTGAGCACCTTCATCGCCAACCGGCGGCCGACCTTCATCTGCGCCTCGTCGAAAGGCGAGTCCGCGCCCGGACGCGCGCCAGCGGCCCGCCAGCGGACCGCGTCGGAGCCGTACTTGGTGATGATCTCGTCGGGCACCACCACATTGCCCTTCGACTTGCTCATCTTCTTGCGGTCGGGGTCGACCACGAAGCCCGACAGCGCCGCGTGGCTCCACGGCACGCCGCCGAACTCCTGGTGCGAGCGGACCACCGAGCTGAACAGCCAGGTGCGGATGATGTCGTGACCCTGCGGGCGCAGGTCCATCGGATAGGTGAGGTCGAACAGCTCCGGGTCGCGCTCCCAGCCGGTGACCAGCTGCGGGGTCAGCGAGCTCGTCGCCCAGGTGTCGAGCACGTCGGGGTCGGCGATGAAGCCGCCCGGCTCGCCGCGCTGAGACTCCTCGAAGCCCTCCGGGGCCTGCGAGGCCGGGTCGACCGGCAACTGGTCCTCGGTGGCGAAGATCGGGTCGTCGTAGTCGGGCTCGCCCTCGGCGTCGAGGCGGTACCAGACCGGGAACGGGATGCCGAAGAAGCGCTGACGGCTGACCAGCCAGTCGCCGTTGAGCCCCTCGATCCAGTTCGTGTACCGGCTCTGCATGTAGCCGGGCTTCCAGTCGATCGCGTCGCCGCGCGCCACCAGCTTCGCGCGCAGGTCGGCGTCGCGGCCGCCGTTGGCGATGTACCACTGGCGCGTCGAGACGATCTCCAGCGGCTTGTCGCCCTTCTCGTAGAAGTTCGCCTTGCGCTCGGTCTTCTCCGGCTCGCCGTCGAGGTCGCCGCTGTCGCGCAGCGCCCGCACGATCAGTTCGCGCGCGGTGAACGTGGTCTTGCCGGCCAGCTCGGCGTACACCTGCTCGCCGGGGCCGCCCGCGATCCACTCCGGCGTCTCGCGCAGCAGCCGGCCGTCACGGCCGATGACGGTGCGGTTCGGCAGTTGGTGCTCGCGCCACCACTGGACGTCGGTCAGATCGCCGAAGGTGCAGCAGTGGACGATGCCCGAGCCCTTCTCCGGGTCGGCGAGCGTGCTGGCGACGACCGGCACCTCCACTCCGAAGATCGGCGACGTCGCGGTCTGCCCGAACAGGTGGGCGTAGCGCTCGTCGTCAGGGTGCGCGATGAGCGCCACGGCGGCCGGGGTCAACTCCGGGCGGGTCGTCTCGACATGGACTTTCGTGCCGTCGGCGAAGTGGTAGGCGACGCGGTGGTAGGCGCCCGGGTAGTCGCGCGCCTCCAGCTCGGCCTGCGCGACCGCGGTCTGGAAGGTGACGTCCCACAGGGTCGGCGCGTCCTGCGTGTACGCCTCGCCGCGCGCGACATTGCGCAGGAAGGCGCGCTGGCTGGTGGTCTGCGCGTCGGCGCCGATGGTCGTGTAGGTCTGCGTCCAGTCGACGCTCAGGCCCAGCGTGCGCCACAGCCTCTCGAAGACCAACTCGTCCTCGGCGACCAGCTCGTTGCACAGCTCGATGAAGTTGCGACGGCTGATCGGGATCTGTTTCTTCGGGTCGGGCTTGGCCGGCGGCGTGAAGTCGGGGTCGTAGGCGATGGACGGATCGCAGCGCACGCCGTAGTAGTTCTGCACGCGGCGCTCGGTCGGCAGGCCGTTGTCGTCCCAGCCCATCGGGTAGAACACCTCGTAGCCGCGCATGCGCTTGTACCGTGCGATGACGTCGGTGTGGGTGTAGCTGAACACGTGGCCGACGTGCAGCGAGCCGGACACCGTCGGGGGAGGGGTGTCGATCGAGTAGACGGCCTCACGGCTGGACGGACGCTGGAACCGGAAGGTCCCCTGCTCCTCCCATACCTGGCTCCACCGCTCCTCCAGGCCTTCGAGGACGGGCTTGCTCGGGACGCGATTCGCTGTGGTCACCCGCCCCAGTCTAGGCGGGCTGGCCGTCGTCAGGCGTCGGGCTCCCTGAGAAGTTCGGGGAGGTCGCGGCGGTGGTGGAGGACACGTAAGCCGACGACGATCTCGTCGCGGAACAGATAGAAGATCGAGTAGGGAAAGGAAGGCACGGCCGCAGCGCGGATATCCGCGAGGTCGCTGAACTCGGTAAAGCGGTGTGATCCCAGACTGGGGAAGGCGGTGATCCGGGTCAACGCCTGCTCAAAGCTCTTGACGAATCGAACGGCGATTTCTGTGCCGGCATCAGTTCGGTAGTCATCGATGATCTGCTCGAGGTCAAGCCGAAACCGGAGAGTTCGGCGTACTCCGGCAGCGCTCATGACGCCGAGGCACGACGCCGCAGCTCGTCAAAGAAAGCGTCGTCGACGACTCCCTCGACGGGTGAGTTCAGACCCTCCAGGATCAGTTCGCGGAACCGTTGGACGTCTTGGTCCTTGCGGATCAGCTCGCGGATGTACTCGCTGCTGGACTGATACCCGTTGCGCGTGACCGTCTGGTCGACGTACTCCTTCAGCTGGTCGGGAAGCGAGACGTTCATGGTGGCCATGGGGTCAGACTAGTCACCGATGGCAAGCTTTGTCATCGAACGGTCAGTCCGCCGACGCCTGCTCCTCCTCGCGCCAGAGCTTGCTGGGCCACCACATCGCGCGCCCGAGGTCGAGGGAGAGGGCGGTGACCAGCACGGAGCGGACGACGAAGGTGTCGAGCAGGACGCCGAGCGCCACGGTGAAGCCGATCTGCGCCACGAAGACGATGGGCAGCGTCGCCAGCGTCGAGAAGGTGCCCGCCAGCACGAGGCCGGCCGAGGTGATGACGCCGCCGGTCGCCGCGAGCCCGACCAGCGCGCCCGTGCGGGTTCCGCGGACCGACGCCTCCTCGCGGACCCGGGTCATCAGGAAGATGTTGTAGTCGATGCCGAGCGCCACCAGGAACACGAAGGCGTACAGCGGGAAGGCGGAGTCCTCGGCCTCGAACCCGAAGACATGGCGGAAGACCAGCGTGCTGACGCCGAGCGCCGCGCCGAAGGACAGCACGACCGTGCCGAGCAGGATCAGCGGCGCCACGAGCGACCGCAGCAGCGCGGTGAGGATCAGCAGCACGACCACCAGGATCATCGGGATGATGAGCCGGTTGTCGGCGGTCGCGGCGTCGTTGACGTCGAGGTTGACGGCCGTGACGCCGCCGACGAGCGCTTCGGCCCCCTCGACCTCGTGCACCGCATCGCGGGCGCGTTCGATGGTCGCGTAGCCGTCGGCGGAGTCGCCCGCGGCGGTGAGCGTGCGCTCGAAGTAGACCAGCCCGTCGGCGACGAGGCCCGGCCCGGTCGCGGCGTTCGACGGGTCGTCCTCGGCCGGCTCCAGTCCCTCGACCTGCTCCAGCGCGGCGGCGACCTCCTCGGCGTGGCCGGACTTCGCGACCACCTGGACCGGCGTCCCCTCTCCGGCGGGGAAGTGCTCGGCGATCACCCTGTCGGCGACTGTCGACTTCTGCTCGGTCGTGAAGGTCTCGGACTGGCTCAGGCCGACGGCGTTCAACTGCACGAGGCCGAGGCAGGCCGCCGCGAGCGCGACCGTCGTGGCGATCCACACGACCCTCGGCCGCCGCGCGATGGATCCGCCGACCCTGCCCCACACGCCCGAGTCGGCGGGCTGGGGGTCGCCGTGGCGCGGGATGAACGGCCAGAACACCCAGCGGCCGAAGACGACCAGCAGCACCGGCAGCAGCACCAGCATGAGCAGCAGCGAGGCCACGATGCCGACGGCGGCGACCGGACCCAGGCCCTCCGTCGAGCCGAGCTGGGCGAAGCTCAGGCAGAGCAGGCCGATGACGACGGTCGCCCCGCTGGCCAGGATCGCCGGGGCGGCGCGGTGCAGCGCGTGGCTCATCGCCTCGTGCCGGTCCTCGAAATTGCGCAGCTCCTCGCGATACCGCGCCACCAGCAGCAGCGCGTAGTCGATGCCCGCGCCGAGCACCAACACGCTGAGGATCGCCGCGCTCATGCCGTTGACGGTCAGATCGGCGTGCTCGGCCAGCAGATAGACGACGCCTTGCGCGGTGCCCACCGACAACAGCCCGCACACGAGCGGGATCAGCCACAGCACGGGGCTGCGGTAGGTGAGCAGGAGCATCACCACGACGACGATCAGCGCGGCCAGCAGCAAGATGCCGTCGACGCCGGCGAAGGCCGCGGAGTTGTCGGCCTCGAAGGCGGCAGGGCCGCCGATGTGCGCGGTGAGGTCGCCGGAGCCGTCGCCCGCGACGTCGCGCAGCTCGTCGAGCACGTCGGGCAGCTCCTCCCAGCCGGTGACCGGGTCGATGTGGATGCCGACGAACACTTGCACGGCCTGGCCGTCCTCGGAGGTGAACCGCGCGATCTCCTCGTCGGTGAGGCTGTCGAGACGGGACTGCAAGTCGGCGAGCTCGGCCTGGCTCATGCCCGCCAGCGCCGGCGGCAGCGCCCACGACACCTCGTCGATCTGCGGGAAGCGCAGCAGGTCGGCCGCGACTGCCTGGAGGTCGTCGCCGGTGATCCCGTCCTCGTCGACGTACACGACGATGGCCGTCAACTCGTCCTCGGTGGCGAAGGCCTCGGACTGCTCGATCACCTTCGTCGACTCGGCGTCGGCGGGCAGCCAGGCCGACACGTCGTTGGACTGCGCGCTGCTCAGCTTGGAGCCGAAGGCGACCGACATCGACACCGCGACGACGAGCATGACGGCCAGCACGACCCACTTGACGGTGCGATGGGTGATCCAGCCGGCGATCTGTCGGTTCATGGGGATCATCTTGCCGGACTCGCCGCCCGGAGGTAAGTCCCGCCTCACCTGCGATACTGGCCGACGATGAGTCCTACTTTCACCGAGGTCGAGGCCGCGCTGCTGGCACGCTGGCCCGAGACCCGCCTGGAGCCGTCGCTCGACCGGATCGCCGCGCTCTGCGAGCTGCTCGGCGACCCCCAGCGGGCCAGCCGGGTCGTGCAGCTGTCCGGCACCAACGGCAAGACGTCCACCAGCCGCATGGTCGACGCGTTGCTGCGCGCCCTCGACCTGCGCACCGGCCGGTTCACCAGCCCGCACCTGCAGTCGGTCACCGAGCGGATCTGCCTCGACGGCGAGCCGCTGACCGAGGACGCCTTCGTGCGGGCCTACGAGGACGTCGCCCCGTACGCGGCGATGGTCGACGAGGCGCAGCCGCACCGGCTGTCGTTCTTCGAGATGATCGTGGCGATGGCCTACGCGACCTTCGCCGACGCGCCGGTCGACGCCGCCGTGGTCGAGGTCGGCATGGGCGGCGCCTGGGACGCCACGAGCGTCGCCGACGCCGACGTGGCCGTGCTGACGCCCGTCGCCGTCGACCACGCCCGCTACCTCGGCGACACGCCCGAGGACGTCGCGCACGAGAAGGCCGGCATCGTCAAGCCCGGCGCGCGGGTCGTCATCGCCGAGCAGACCCCCGAGGTGCTCGACGTGATCGGCCGCCGGATCGCCGAGGTCGGCGCGAGCTTCGCCCGCGAGGGCGTCGACTTCGGGGTGGCCGCGCGGCTCGCCGCCGTCGGCGGCCAGCAGCTCGACCTGCAAGGGCTGTCGGGCCTGTACGAGGACGTCTTCCTTCCGCTGCACGGGGCGCATCAGGCGCGCAACGCCGCGCTCGCGCTGGCGGCGGTCGAGGCGCTGCTCGGCGAGCGCGAGCTCGACCCCGAGCTGGTGCGCACGGCCTTCGCGTCGGTCACCTCGCCCGGCCGCCTGGAGATCGTGCGTCGCGGCCCGACGATCCTGCTCGACGCCGCGCACAACCCGCACGGCGTCGCCGCCTCGCTCGCGGCGGTCACCGAGGAGTTCAGCTTCGCCCCGCTCGTCGCGGTGGTCGCGGTGATGGCCGACAAGGACGTCGACGAGATCGTCGCCGCGCTGGAGCCGGTGGTCGCGCACATCGTCTGCACCCAGAACGCCTCCGACCGCTGCCTGCCCGCCGCCGAGCTGGGCGAGATCGCCGAGGACCGCTTCGGCGAGGACCGGGTGACGGTCCTGCCGCGCCTCGACGACGCGTTGGAGCGAGGGGTCGCGTTGACCGAGGCTCTGGAGGGCTTCGAGGACGCCGTCGGCAGCGGCGGCCTGCTGGTGACCGGGTCGGTGGTGACCGTCGGCGAGGCGCGCACGCTGCTCACCGGGTCGGCTGAGGGAGGGGTGCGATGATGCGGGCGCGGCTGTGCGCCGCGATGCTGTGCTTCGAGGCGATCCTGCTCGGCCTGTCGACGCCCGTCATGATCACCGTCGAGGGCGTCGACAAGACGCTCGCGCTGTGGCTCGGCATCGGCCTGTGCGTCGCCTGCGTGGTGGTCGCGGGCGTCGTCCGCAAGCCGTGGGGGATGTGGCTCGGCCACGCCCTCCAGGTCGCCGCGATCGCGCTGGGCCTGTTGGCTCCGGCGATGTTCTTCGTCGGCGGCCTGTTCGGCGCGCTGTGGCTCGGGGCGTTCTTCCTCGGCGGCACGATCGACGAGGACCGGGCGCGGTGGGCCGCCGCCGAGGTCGACCAGTAGGTTACGAGCCATGACGCAACGCACACTGGTGCTTCTCAAGCCCGACGCCGTCCAGCGTGGTCTGGTCGGCGCGATCCTGAGCCGTTTCGAGGCCAAGGGCCTGACGATCGTCGCGATGGAGCATCGCGCGATCGACGCCGCGATGGCCGACGCGCACTACGCCGAGCACGTCGAGCAGGCCTGGTACCCGCCGCTGCGCGAGTTCGCGGTCTCCGGCCCGCTCGTCTCGCTCGTGCTGGAGGGCGACGAGGCCATCGCCGTGGTCCGCGCGCTCAACGGCGCCACCGACGGCCGCTCCGCCGCCCCCGGCACCATCCGCGGCGACTTCTCCCTGTCGAACCGCGAGAACCTCGTGCACGCCTCGGACTCCGAGGAGTCCGCCGCCCGCGAGATCGCCCTCTGGTTCCCCTCCCTCTGACCGACCGTCACCGGCCCCGTCAGGGCGGTGAGTTGTCCGCCTTTGCCGCCTGGTCGGTGAGTCATCCACCCTATGAGCGCTCATAGGGTGGACGAGCCACCGGCGAAAACGAAAGGTGGATGACTCACCGCCTCAGGGGGTCGTCACCCCAGGTCGAGGGCGGTGACCCCGCCGAGCACCGCGTGGTAGCGGCCGCGCATCTCGTCGGGGAGCCAGACGACGTCGTGGCTCTTGGGCTCCAGCAGCACGTCGCCCTCCAGCGTGCCCCAGTCGACCGGCTGGCGGGAGGCCTTACGCAGTTTGCGGTCGGTGTGCGGCGGCTCGAGTTCGACGACGCTGACCCGCACGCGCATCGGCTCCTCGTTGTCGTTGGCGACGCCGATGCCCCAGAAATTCTCCGGATCGGCGACGGCCAACTTGTCGAGGTCGACCATGACCACGGTCGGTGGGATGGTCAGGCCGCTGACCGGCTCCACCGTGAAGAGATCGAGCACCTCGGTCTGAACGTGGCACACCTGGCGGCAGCCCGGGCCGTCGAAGCGCAGCAGGTCGCGAGCCGTCGAACGGGCCGGAACCTTGAGCATGCCGCGGTCGAGGCCCTGCACCGACGTCACCGTGACGCCGGGGATCTCCTGCCCGTAGGCCGTCAGCGGACGGAAGCGCAACGTCGGGACGAGGTCGTCGTCGGTGGGGTTCGTCATCGTGACGAGCTGGTCGAGTCCGCCGCCGGCGCCCCGCGCCGTGTACGCGACGCTCAACTGCGGTTGCTTTTTCGAGAACAGACCCATGGGACGACCCTAGACGGGCCGTTAGGCTAGCGGTATGTCCGTCGAGTCGTTGTTCCCCCGCTTGGAGCCGGTGCTGCCGCTGGTCAGCAAGCCCATCCAGTACGTCGGCGGCGAGCTCAACGCCAGCCTGAAGGACTGGGACTCCGTCGCCGTCCGCTGGGCGCTCATGTACCCCGACGCCTACGAGGTCGGCCTGCCCAACCAGGGCGTCCAGATCCTCTACGAGATCCTCAACGAGCGCGACTGGATCCTCGCCGAGCGCACCTACGCGGTCTTCCCCGACATGGAGAAGGTCATGCGCGAGCACGACATCCCCCAGTTCACCGTCGACGCGCACCGCCCGGTCAAGGCCTTCGACGTGCTCGGCGTCTCGTTCAGCACCGAGCTCGGCTACACGAACCTGCTCACCGCCCTCGACCTCGCAGGCGTCGCGCTGCACGCGGTCGACCGCGCCGACGACGATCCGATCGTGCTGGTCGGCGGCCACGCCTCGTTCAACCCCGAGCCGATCGCCGACTTCATCGACGCCGCGGTGCTCGGCGACGGCGAGGAGATCGTGCTGGCCATCAGCGACATCGTCCGCGAGTTCCGCGAGGAGGGCAGCCCGGGCGGACGCCTGGAGCTGTTGCGCCGCCTTGTGTCCACCGGCGGCATCTACGTCCCGCGCTTCTACGACGTCGACTACGACGCCGACGGCAGGATCGACGCGATCGTCCCCAACGACGCCGCCGCGCCCGACCGGGTCGCCAAGCACACGCTGATGAACCTCGACGAGTGGCCCTACCCGAAGAATCCGCTGGTGCCGCTGGCCGAGACGGTGCACGAGCGGTTCAGCGTCGAGATCTTCCGGGGCTGCACGCGCGGCTGCCGGTTCTGCCAGGCGGGCATGATCACCCGTCCGGTGCGCGAGCGGTCGCTGCAGAGCATCGGTCGCATGGTCGAGGGCGGCTTGGAGAAGTCGGGACTCGACGAGGTCGGCCTGCTGAGCCTGTCGAGCGCCGACCACTCCGAGATCGGCGAGCTCGCCACGCAGTTGGCCGACCGCTACGAGGGCACCAACACCTCGCTGTCGCTGCCGAGCACCCGCGTCGACGCCTTCAACATCTCCCTGGCGAACGAGTTCAGCCGCAACGGCCGCCGTTCGGGCCTGACCTTCGCGCCCGAGGGCGGCAGCGAGCGGCTGCGCAAGGTCATCAACAAGATGGTCAGCGAGGAAGACCTCATCCGCACGGTCGCGGCGGCGTACTCGCACGGCTGGCGGCAGGTCAAGCTCTACTTCATGTGCGGTCTGCCCACCGAGACCGACGAGGACGTCCTGCAGATCGGCGAGCTCGCCAAGAAGGTCATCGACACCGGCCGCGAGGTCTCCGGTCGCAAGGACATCCGCTGCACGGTCTCCATCGGCGGCTTCGTGCCGAAGCCGCACACGCCCTTCCAGTGGGCCGCCCAGCTCGATCACGAGTCCACCGACGCCCGGCTGCGCAAGCTGCGCGAGTCGGTGCAGTCGGACAAGAAGTACGGCCGGGCCATCGGCTTCCGCTACCACGACGGCAAGCCCGGCATCGTCGAAGGACTCCTGTCACGCGGCGACCGTCGGGTCGGCCGGGTGATCGAGGCGGTGTGGCGCGACGGCGGCCGTTTCGACGGCTGGAGCGAGCACTTCTCCTACGAGCGCTGGGAGGCGAAGTCGGCCGAGGCGCTGGCCGAGTTCGGCGTCGACCTCGACTGGTTCACCACCCGCGAGCGCGGTCCCGAGGAGATCCTCCCGTGGGACCACCTCGACTCCGGCCTCGACAAGGACTGGCTGTGGGAGGACTGGCAGGACGCCCTCGACCCCGATCCGGTCGAGGTCGAGGACTGCCGCTGGACGCCCTGCTTCGACTGCGGCGTGTGCCCGTCGATGGACACCGACATCCAGATCGGCCCCACCGGCAAGACGTTGCTCCCGCTGAGCGTGGTGTGACGCGGCGGTCGGCTTCGTCGTGGGCCTGCTCGATCAGCGCTTCGACGTCGGCTGAGCGGCCGGCTCCTCCTCCAGCACGCGGTCGGTTGACCAGCGCGCCGAGGGCTCCGACGACGAGCGCGGCGACCATGAGCACGGCGACGGGCAGCGTCCATGATTCGCTCAGGTCGTGGAGCAGTGCGGAGCCGAAGGGTCCGATCCCGGAGATCACATAGCCGATGGACTGCGCGAACGACGACAGCGCGGCGGTGCCCGCCGGGGTCGCGGTGCGCCGTCCGAACATGGTCAGCAGCCAGGTGAAGGCGCAGCCGCCGACGCCGAGGAAGATCGTCCAGAGCCACGGGGCGGCGGTCGGTGCGAACAGCACACCGGCCCATCCCGCCGAGGTGAACAGTGCGAACGTCCACGGCAGCAGGGGGCCGTTCCCGGCGCGGGCGATGAGCGGGGGCAGCAGCAGCGTCATCGGGATGCCGACGGCGGCTAGCATCCCCAGCATGAGGCCTGCGGTGGAGGCGTCGAGTCCGGCGTCGGTGAGGATCGCGGGGAACCAGCCGAACTGCGCGTAGGCCTGGGCCGACTGCACGCCGAACATGAGCGCGCAGGTCCAGGCGAGCTTGCTGCGGGCGAGGTCGGCCAGTCGCAGGCCGGCGGGGCCGTCGATCCGTCGGTCGTGCCCGGAGCGGATCGCCGGGAGCGCCCAGGGCAGCAGCGCGGTGAGCGCCAGCGCGGCCCACACGCCGAGGCCGGGCCGCCAGTCGCCGCCGAAGGCGTCCGCGACTGGAACCGTTAACACCGAGCCGAGCGTCGCTCCGGCCATCAACGCCGCGCCGTAGAGCGAGCTGACCAGCGGCACCCGGTCGGGGAAATGCTCTTTGGTCAGCGCGGGCAGCACGACGTTGCCGACCGCGCAACCGGCCAGCGCGACCACCGTCAGCGCGATGAACGCTGCCGGGACGTCGACGAGCGGACGCAGCGCGAGCCCCGTCGCGGTCACCGTCAGCAGTAGCGCGGCGGTCCGGTCGAGTCCGACCGCCCGGACGATCCGCGCGGTCAGCGGTCCGAACAGCGCGAAGCAGAGCACCGGGATCGTGGTGAGCAAGCCCGCTGTGGCCGCGCTCATGCCGAGGTCGTCGCGCAACTGCTCCAACACCACGCCGACGCTGGCGACGGCCACCCGCAGGTTGAGCGCCAGCAGCACGATGCCCGTGCCGAGCAGCCACGCGGGTCCAGGGCGAACTGGAGAGGGGAGCGACGTCACCGCCCCATGAAACGCCTCGCCTCCATCGTGGGTCGAGGCGGGTCGCCGGTCGTGTATATCCTTCTTGTATATGCAAGGTGGTCGAGGAGGCGCGCATATGGCGAGGTCGACGATTTTTCGTAACAACACCACTCAGGCGGTTCGTCTGCCCAAGGATGTGGCGCTGCCGGACACGGTGCGTCAGGTCGACGTCAGCGTGTCCGGCCGGGCTCGGGTGATCGTGCCGGTCGGCTCCGGCTGGGACCACTGGTTCGACCACGGCGAGCCCGTCCCTGACGATTTCATGGCGGAACGGGATCAGCCCGAGGCGCAGGAACGGGAGGCGTGGTGAGTCTCCGCTACCTGCTCGATACCAACATTCTGATCTTCCTGCTGCGTCGGAGGGATGAGGTGCTGCGGCCGCGGCTGGTGGCGAACGAGGGACGGCTGGCCGTGTCGACGGTGTCGGTGATGGAGTTGTTCTACGGCGTCGAGCGCTCCCGCGACCCGCGTCAGGCGCGCTTGGGTGTGGAGTCGCTGCTCGCGCAGGTCGACGTGCTGGACATGGACGCCCGGGCGGCCGAGCACGCCGCTGAGATCCGGGCGGGTCTAGCATCGGCGGGAACGTCGATCGGGTCGTATGACGTCTTGATCGCCGGGCACGCGCGGTCGGCGGGCTTGACGGTCGTCACGAACAATCGCCGGGAGTTCGATCGTGTCCCCGGACTCGTCGTCGAGGATTGGACGCAATATGAGTAGCACCACCTTGCAGGGGACGCCGAATCCCGAGGCGCCGAATCCGCAGCTGCCGATCGTGCAGAAGCTGCGGATCCGCTACGCCAAGCGTGGCCGGCTGCGCTTCACCAGCCACCGCGACTTCGGGCGCGCCTTCGAGCGGGCGGTGCGGCGTGCCCGCGTGCCCATCGCGTACTCCTCGGGTTTCACCCCGCACCCGAAGATCTCCTACGCCAACGCCGCGCCCACCGGGGCCGCGAGCGAAGCGGAGTTCCTGGAGATCGGCCTGACGAGGGCGTGCGACCCGGAGCGGATCCGGGCGAGCCTCGACGACGCGCTGCCGCCCGGCCTCGACGTCGTCGCGGTCGTGCCCGCGGTGAGCGGCAGCCTGGCCGACCGGCTGGAAGCGTCGCTGTGGCGGATCGAGGCGCCGGGCGCGAGCGGCCTGGAGGTTGCTGCCGAGACCTTCCTCGCCGCCGAGGAGTTCACCACTCCGCGCATGACCAAGCGCGGCCTGCGCGACATCGACGTGCGCGGCGCGGCCGTGTCGCTACGGGTCGAGGGATCGACGGTGGAGGCGGTGGTCCGCAGCACCGTCCCGACCGTGCGCCCCGACGACGTCGTCAGCGCCCTCAAAGCTGCCGGGGCCGAGGTCCCCGGCGTCCTCGTGGCCACCCGGGTCGAGCAGGGCCCGCTCGTCGGCGACACGGTCACCGACCCGCTCGCCTGAACAAGGGATTTCTCCCCGGAATCCCCGACGGAAACGCGTGTCGCCGGGGCGACGGCGACATGATTTCGAGATGGACGACGGATGACTGTGCGATACTGACCTCGGTCGTTCCTGCGTCGTCGACGCTGTTCGGCCGGACGGCACGACCGGGACCACCATCGTGGGGACCGTATCGGCCGCGACGCGCCCACCAGGTGACGACCGCGGCGACGGACCCCCGCGTGGGCGGCTCAGGGAGCGCCGCCCGGGCTCATCCGAGCCCGATCCCATCAGACTTCCGGTCCGTCCGCGGGCCGTTGACACCCCTCGCGCCGCCCGCGGCGGGCGAGGTGAAGGAGAGCACATGCTCGACGAGGACACCGCCCCCGCCCAGCCTCGGGTCACCGTCACCTCGCGCCCGCGCCGTCGCGCGGCGGGCCGCCCGGCCGGGCCGCCCAGGCCGGTCAGCGGCGACATCTTCGCCGTCCCCGGCAGCGCCGTGCCGCAAGCCGCCGAGCCCGCTCCGGAGCCGGAGGAGGACGAGGCGGTCGAGCCCGACGAGTCCGTCGAGGACCAGACGGTCGAGGACGTCGAGCCTCACGAGGAGCCCGAGCCGACCGCGTCGCCGGGGATCGGCGGTCTGCTGTTCCAGGCTCCGCCCGCGACGCTCGCCCCCGCGCTGCCGAAGAAGTCCGAGCCGGTCGTGGACGAGGTCCCCGAGAGCGTCGACGAGCCGGACGACGAGTCCGTCGACGAGACCTCCGACGACGCCGACGAGGACGGCGGAGCCAACAAGCGCCGCCGCCGTAGCCGGGGCGGCCGTCGCCGTCGCAAGTCCGGGGGAGCGCAGGCCGACGGCGAGGAGAACGCCTCCGAGGAGTCCGAGGAGTCCGAGTCGGAGAACGCCGACGCCGAGGGCGACGAGACCGGTCAGAACGGTTCCAGCCGCCGCCGTCGCAGCCGTCGCCGGGCCGGCGACAACGCCAACAACTCCCCCGACGACCCCGAGAACACCGTCGTCAAGGTCCGCGAGGGCCGCAGTGCCGAGGACGAGATCACCGGCGTCACCGGCTCGACCCGTCTGGAGGCCAAGAAGCAGCGCCGCCGCGAGGGCCGCGAGGCCGGACGCCGCCGCGCGCCGATCGTCAGCGAGGCCGAGTTCCTGGCCCGCCGCGAGTCGGTCGACCGTCAGATGATCGTGCGCCAGCACGACGACTACACCCAGATCGCGGTGTTGGAGGACAAAGTCCTCGTCGAGCACTACGTCGCCCGCGAGTCGCAGACCTCGATCATCGGCAACGTCTACCTCGGCAAGGTCCAGAACGTGCTGCCGAGCATGGAGGCCGCCTTCGTCGACATCGGCGCGGGCCGCAACGCCGTCCTGTACGCCGGCGAGGTCGACTGGTCGTCCTTCGCGGGCGGCAAGCAGCGCAAGATCGAGGAGGCGCTGACGCCGGGCCAGACCGTGCTCGTGCAGGCCTCCAAGGACCCGATCGGCCAGAAGGGTGCCCGGCTGACCAGCCAGATCAGCCTGCCCGGCCGCTACCTGGTCTACGTGCCGGGCGGCCAGAACCACGGCATCTCCCGCAAGCTGCCCGACACCGAGCGGTCGCGGCTCAAGAAGCTGCTGTCCGGCGCGCTGCCGGAGGAGGCCGGCGTCATCGTGCGCACCGCCGCCGAGGGCGCCACCGAGGAGCAGCTGACCCGCGACATCACCTCGCTCAAAGCCCGCTGGGAGGACATCGAGCGCAAGGCCGCCGAGGGCAAGGCCCCCGAGCTGCTGTACGCCGAGCCCGACCTGCTCATCAAGGTCGTGCGCGACCTGTTCAACGAGGACTTCAGCGCGCTCGTGGTCGAGGGCCGCGACGCCGGCGACAGCATCGCCAGCTACGTCGCGCACGTCGCCCCCGACCTCGCCGACCGGGTCGTCCGCTGGGAGCCGGGCGAGGACACCGCCTCCCACGTCTTCGCCGAGTACCGGGTCGACGAGCAGATCCACAAGGCGCTCGACCGCAAGGTCTGGCTGCCGTCGGGCGGCTCGCTCGTCATCGACCGCACCGAGGCGATGACGGTCGTCGATGTCAACACCGGCAAGTTCACCGGTTCGGGCGGCAACCTCGAGGAGACCGTCACCAAGAACAACCTGGAGGCGGCCGAGGAGGTCGTGCGTCAACTGCGGCTGCGCGACATCGGCGGCATCATCGTCGTCGACTTCATCGACATGGTGCTGGAGTCCAACCGCGACCTCGTGCTGCGCCGTCTGGTCGAGTGCCTGGGCCGCGACCGCACCCGCCACCAGGTCGCCGAGGTCACCTCGCTCGGCCTGGTGCAGATGACCCGCAAGCGCATCGGCACGGGCCTGCTGGAGTCCTTCGGCAGCGAGTGCGAGCACTGCAAGGGTCGGGGTGTGCAGATCCACGCCGAGCCCGTCGAGCCGAGGAGGGACGAGGGGCGTCGTCGTGGCGGCCGTGGCGGCCGCAACAAGGCCAAGGGCCAGCAGGGCGCGAGGGGCGATCAGAGCCAGCAGCAGAACGGTCAGAGCAGGGTTGAGAAGCCTCAGACGGAGAGCAAGCCCGCGGAGCAGCCGCAGGACGACCAGCCGGAGTCGGCCGAGGTGGTCGAGGCGACGGCGGTCGAGTCGGTGGCGGAGCAGCCCGTCGCCGAGCCCGTGGTCGAGCAGCCCGCTCCGGAGCAGGCGTCCACGCCGACGCTGGGCAGCGTGCCCCCGCCGCCCCCTCCGCCGTTCGACATCCCCGAACCCGCTTCGACCGACCCCGTTTTGACCGACGAGGGTCAGGCTCCGTAGACTGGGCCGTCGGCGTGCGCGATCTCCGCAGCGCGCCCTGTTCTCCCGGTGCGCGGACCGCGCATCATCCCCGCAAGGCTTTCGACGAAGGATTTCCCGTGGTGTACGCAATCGTGCGCAGTGGCAGCGGCCAGCAGAAGGTGGCCGTCGGCGACGTCATCGAGATCGACAAGGTCGGCCAGGCCGTCGGCGAGTCCGTCTCGCTTCCGGCCGTGCTCCTGGTCGACGGCGACGCCGTCACCGCCGACGCTGACAAGTTGGCCAAGGTCGACGTGACCGCCGAGGTGCTCGGTGAGACCAAGGGCGAGAAGATCGTCATCCAGAAGTACAAGAACAAGACCGGTTACAAGAAGCGCCAGGGTCACCGTCAGCAGTACACCCAGGTCAAGATCACCGGAATCAAGTGAGGATCTGAGCAATGGCACACAAAAAGGGCGCGGCGTCCACGAAGAACGGTCGCGATTCCAACGCGCAACGGCTCGGCGTGAAGCGCTTCGGCGGCCAGGCCGTCAACGCCGGTGAGATCATCGTCCGCCAGCGCGGCACGCACTTCCACCCCGGCGTCAACGTCGGCCGCGGCGGCGACGACACGCTGTTCGCCCTCGCCCCCGGCGCGGTCGAGTTCGGCACGAAGCGCGGCCGCAAGGTCGTCAACATCGTCCCGGCCGCCGAGTGACGCGGCGCTGACGACACATCTTCACGACAGGACGGTCCGCGGCGGCGGGCCGTCCTGTCGTCTTTTCCCTAGGAGCTGACTCGTGGCGATCCCGAGTTTCATCGATCGTGTGACCCTGCACGTCGCCGGCGGCGACGGCGGACATGGTGTCGCCTCGGTGCACCGCGAGAAGTTCAAACCGCTCGGCGGCCCGGACGGCGGCAACGGCGGCACGGGCGGCGACGTCATCTTGCGGGTGGCCGCCGACGTCACCACGCTCATCGACTACCACCACGAGCCGCACCGCTCCGGTGGCAAGGGCGCGCCCGGCGCCGGGTCGAACCGCAGCGGGGCCAACGGCGCCGATCTCGTGCTGCCGGTGCCCGACGGCACGGTCGTCAAGGACGCCGCCACCGGCGAGGAGCTGGCCGACCTGGTCGGCGTCGGCACCGAGCTGGTGATCGCGGCGGGTGGTCGCGGCGGCCTCGGCAACGCCGCGCTCGCCTCGTCGAAGCGCAAGGCTCCCGGCTTCGCGCTCAAGGGCGAGCCGGGGGAGGAGCGCAGCGTCACACTGGAGCTCAAGGTCGTCGCCGACATCGGCCTCATCGGCTTCCCGAG
Organism: Aeromicrobium sp.; assembly: GCF_047606445.1. GTDB lineage: Bacteria > Actinomycetota > Actinomycetes > Propionibacteriales > Nocardioidaceae > Aeromicrobium. Next base: position 29,204 of record NZ_JASGEK010000079.1, read on the forward strand.
CGCGGGCAAGTCGAGCCTCATCGCCTCGCTGTCGCGGGCGCGTCCGAAGATCGCCGACTATCCGTTCACCACGCTCGTGCCGAACCTCGGCGTCGTGCGCGCGGGCGACGTCACCTTCACCGTCGCCGACGTGCCGGGCCTCATCGAGGGCGCCAGCGAGGGCAAGGGCCTCGGCCACGACTTCCTGCGCCACATCGAGCGCTGCGCCGCCCTGGTGCACGTGATCGACTGCGCCACCGTCGAGCCGGGCCGCGATCCGCTCACCGACCTCGACGTGATCGAGAACGAGCTGGCCCGCTACGCCGAGGCCACCGACACCGATTTGTTGGAGCGTCCGCGCTTGGTCGCGCTGAACAAGACCGACGTGCCCGACGCCGCCGAGATCGCCTCCTTCGTCCGCGACGACCTCGTGGCGCGCGGCCTGCGGGTCTTCGACGTGTCGGCCGCCAGCCACGCCGGCCTGCGCGAGCTGAGCTTCGCCATGGCCGACATCGTCGCCGCCCAGCGCGCCGCCGCGCCGGAGGCCGCCCCGACCCGCATCGTCTTGCGTCCGCAGGCCGACGCCGGGGTGGGCGAGGAGTTCACCATCCGCCGTCGCGGCCCGGAGGACGCGCCCGAGTGGGTGGTCCGCGGCGAGAAGACGGCCCGCTGGGTGCGCCAGACCGACTTCACCAACGACGAGGCGGTCGGCTTCCTCGCCGACCGGCTCAACCGGCTCGGCGTCGAGGACAAGCTGCTGAAGCTCGGCGCGCAGGAGGGCGACGACGTCATCATCGGCGGCGTCGGCCCCGACGACGAGGGCGCGGTCGTGTTCGACTTCGACCCGCAGACGCCGGTGGGCGCGGAGACGCTGGGCCCGCGCGGCGCCGACCTCCGCTTCGACCCGTCGGAGCGCCGCACCAACCGCGAGCGCCGTGAGGCGCTGGCCGCCAAGCGGGCCGCCGAGGCCGAGGCCCGGGAGCTACGCGCGGCGCAGAAGGACGAGGAGTACTTCGAGCACGACCTCGACGAGGAATTCGAGGAGGACTGATGGCCTGCGTCGTCGTGAAGGTCGGCTCGTCGTCGCTCACCACCGCTGGCGGCCACATCGCGCCGGAGCGGCTGGCCTCCCTCGTGGCGGCGCTCGTCGCGCTGCGCGAGCGCGGCGACGACGTCGTGCTGGTCAGCTCTGGCGCCATCGCGGCGGGCCTCGGGCCGCTCGGCCTGCCTGCGCGGCCGCGCGACCTCGCCACCCAACAGGCCGCGGCGAGCGTCGGCCAGGGCGCGCTGCTCGCCGAGTACGCGGCCCGGTTCGGCGAGGCGGGCCTCACCGTCGGCCAGGTGCTGCTGACCGTCGACGACGTCACCCGCCGCAGCCACTACCGCAACGCCCGCCAGACCTTCGGCAAGCTGCTGGAACTGGGCATCGTGCCGATCGTCAACGAGAACGACACGGTCGCCACGAGCGAGATCCGCTTCGGCGACAACGACCGGCTGGCCGCGCTCGTCGCCCACCTGGTCCAGGCCGACCTGTTGGTGCTGCTGTCCGACGTCGACGGCCTCTACACCGGCCATCCGTCCGAGCCGGGCTCGGCGCTCATCGAGACGGTCGCAGGAGAGGTGGACCTGGAGGGCGTCGACATCGCCCGCGTCGGCTCGGCGGTCGGCACCGGCGGCATGGTCACCAAGGTCGAGGCCGCCCGCATCGCGACGGCGGCCGGCATCCCGGTGGTCCTCACCAGCGCCGCCCAGGCCGCGGCCGCGCTGACGGGACAGAAGGTCGGCACCCGCTTCGAGCCCACCGGCAAACGCCGTCCGTCGCGGTTGCTGTGGCTGGCGCACGCGAGCCAGACCAAAGGAGCGGTCACCCTCGACGCCGGCGCGGTCACAGCGCTCACCGAGCGCGGCGCGTCCCTGCTGGCGGCCGGCGTCACCGCCGTCCGTGGCGACTTCAGCGCGGGCGACCCCGTCGACATCGTCGGCCCCGACGGCGCGGTCGTCGCGCGCGGCCTGGTCAACTACGACGCCGACGAGCTGCCGCGGCTGCTCGGCCGTCAGACCGCCGACCTGGTCGCCGACCTCGGCCCCGACTACGACCGCACCGTCGTCCACCGCGACGACCTCATGTTGCTCACGCCGTGAACGACACGAAGGGCGCGGATTCACCACCACGGCGGTGAGCCCGCGCCCTTCGGACGTCGCGAGAGATCAGCCGAACGAGGCGATCAACTCGTCCATCGTGGTGACCTCGTCGGCGCTGGGCGCGTCGGGGACGTCGGCCTCGTCGTAGTCGAAGACGAGTTCGCCCTCCTCGTCCTCGGGAGCCTCCAGCGCGATCGGCCGGGCGTCGTCGAGTGCGACCCATAGCGGGCTCTCGCCGTCGCTCAGGGAGAGGCATTCCACGCCCTCGACCTTCTTCGTATCGCCGACGGTCACCTCGCCCTCCGCGTCGAAGACCTCGTCGACGAAGCTCTGACGGTCGGTCATCTGAGTGAGGTCCCCCATGTCCGGGTCGTCGGTGACGTCGAGCCAGCGGCCGCCGAGGGCGTCGACGAACAGCTGCGCCTCGGCGCCGGCCTCGTTGCTCCAGAAGGCGTCGTCAGCACGGAAATAGGAGCTGCCGTCGACCTGGAGCACTTCGAACTCTCCAGCGGGCGTGACGATCAGGCCGTGGCTATTGTCGCCGTCGTAGGACATCGTGACTTCCATCTCCTCGTCGTCCTCGACCATCTCACCGCTCAGGGTGACCTGGTCGGCGTCGAGGATGTACTCGGTGGCGAGGTCGAGGATCTCCTCGGGGTCGAGGTCCTCGATCGTCTCCTCGGACTTCTTGTCGTCATCCTTGGAGTCGGTGTCGTCTTTGGCGTTGTCGGAGCCACAGGCGCCCATGAACAGGAGCGCGGCGGTGGTCAGGATCGTTGCGGTGCGTTTCATGGCAGGCAGCCTAGTGGTCGTCACGGACACGCGCCGGAGGACTGACTACCATCGGCGCCATGAGCACGACGACACGCGACCAGGTCCATGCGACGGCACGACGGGCCAAGGAAGCGTCCATCGCCCTGGCCACCGCCACCCGTGCGACGAAGGACACGGCGCTGGTCGCGGCGGCCGACGCTCTGATCGATGCCACCGACCAGATCGTCGCGGCGAACGAGCTCGACGTGGCCGCCGCCCGCGCCGCCGACGTCGGCGAGCACCTGATCGACCGGTTGCGTCTCGACGCCGACCGCGTGGCCGCCTTCGCGCAGGGTGTGCGCGACGTCGCCGCGCTGCCCGACCCCGTCGGCGAGGTGGTGCGCGGCTCGGTGCTGCCCAACGGCCTGCGGCTGACGCAGATCCGCGTCCCGATGGGCGTCATCGGCATGATCTACGAGGGCCGCCCGAACGTCACCGCCGACGCCGCCGCCATCTGCCTGAAGGCCGGCAGCGCGGTCGTGCTGCGCGGCTCGGCCTCGGCGGCCAACTCCAACGCGGCCATCGTCGAGGTGATGCGCGCCGCGATCGAGGGCGCTGGCCTGCCCGCCGACCTCGTCACGCTGCTGCCGAGTGAGGACCGCGCATCGGCCACCGAGCTGATGCGGGCCCGCGGTCTGGTCGACCTCGTCATCCCGCGCGGCGGCGCCGGACTCATCAAGGCCGTCGTCGAGGAGTCGACGGTGCCCGTCATCGAGACCGGCACCGGCAACTGCCATGTCTACGTCGACGCCGAGGCCGACCTCGACATGGCGCTCGCCGTCGCGGTCAACGCCAAGACCCATCGCACGAGCGTGTGCAACGCCGCCGAGTCGCTGCTGGTGCATAAGGCCGTCGCCGACGAGTTCCTGCCGCGTGTGGTCGCGGCGCTGCGCGAGCACGACGTGCTGATCCACGGCGACGCGGCCTTCCGCGCCGTCGGCTCCTCGGTTGTGGAGGCCACCGACGAGGACTACGCCACCGAGTACCTCGGCCTGGAGATATCGGCGCGCGTCGTGGACTCCGTCGAGGAGGCCATCGCCCACGTGCGCCGGTTCTCCTCGGGCCACACCGAGGCGATCGTCACCCGTTCGGCGGCCACCGCGCGACGGTTCACCCTCGGCGTCGACTCGGCGGCGGTCATGGTGAACGCCTCGACCCGCTTCACCGACGGCGGCGAGTTCGGTTTCGGCGCGGAGATCGGCATCTCCACGCAGAAGCTGCACGCGCGCGGGCCGATGGGGCTGACCGAGATGACGACCACCACCTATGTGGTCGAGGGCGACGGGCACGTTCGCTGATAGATTGTCGCCCATGCTGACCACGATTCTCGCCTCGGCCGAGCACGCCGAAGAGGCGTCCGTCAACCCCTATGTCATCGGCGGCGTCGCGCTGGGCATCCTCCTGACATTGCTGATGATCCTGCTGGTCTTCGGCAAGGGACGCGAGCACACCTGAGCGTGAGCGCGCCGGGACGCCGTCGCGTCGGTGTGATGGGCGGGACCTTCGACCCGATCCACCACGGCCACCTGGTCGCCGCGAGCGAGGCGCAGGCGACCTTCGACCTCGACGAGGTCGTCTTCGTGCCGACCGGCCAGCCGTGGCAGAAGGCCGGACGCGACGTGTCGCCGGCCGAGCACCGCTATCTGATGTCGGTGATCGCCACGGCCGCGAACCCGCGTTTCACGGTGAGCCGGGTCGACATCGACCGCGACGGCCCGACGTACACGATCGACACGCTGCGCGACCTGACCGAGCAGCGTCCTGACGCCGACCTGTTCTTCATCACCGGCGCTGACGCGATCACCGCGATCCTCACCTGGCGCGACCACGAGAAGCTGTTCGACCTGGCCCAGTTCGTCGCGTGCACCCGTCCGGGGCACGAGCTCGATGAGATGACGCTGGCGCACTTGCCGGCGGGCCGGGTGCAGATCTTGGAGATCCCGGCGCTCGCGATCTCCTCGACCGACTGCCGCGAGCGCGCCCGGGGCGGTGAGCCGGTCTGGTATCTCGTGCCCGACGGCGTCGTCCAATACATCGCCAAGCACGGCTTGTACGAGCCGTCCGAAGGAGCCGTCCATGCCCGCCTCTGAGCTCGCCCTGTCGCTGACCCGGATCGCCGCGGAGGCGGCGGCGGAGAAGTCCGCCACGGACATCCGGGCCTTCGACGTGTCCGACCAGCTGTACATCACCGACGTGTTCGTCATCTGCTCGATCACGAGCCCGCCGCAGGCCGGCGCGGTGCGCGACGAGGTCGAGGACCGGCTGCGCGAGCAGGGCGTCAAGGCGGTGCGCCGGGAGGGGGAGCGCGAGGCCCGGTGGGTGCTGCTCGACTTCGGCGAGATCGTCGTGCACGTCCAGCACACCGAGGAGCGGGAGTTCTACGCGCTGGAACGGCTGTGGAGCGACTGCCCCGAGGTCGCCCTGCCGTGAGCCGTCAGGTCGTCGTCTGGCGTCATGGGCGCACGGCGTGGAACGTCGCCGGACGGGTCCAGGGTCAGACCGACGTCCCGCTCGACGAGGTGGGCCGTGAGCAGGCCGAGAGCGCCGCGCGGCGGTTGGCGGTGTTGCGTCCGCATCGCATCGTCTGCTCCGACCTTCAGCGGGCGCGTGACACGGCCGAGGCGTTGGGGCGGGTGAGCGGCGTCCCGGTGGAGCCCGACCAGCGGTTCCGGGAGATGAACTTCGGCGCGAGGGAGGGCTTCACCTGGGAGGAGTCCTTCGAACGGTTCCCCGAGGGCATGCGCGCGTGGGTGCGGGGCGACGAGACGAAGATCCCCGACGCGGAGACGCACGCCCAGGCAGGCGAGCGTTTCGCCTCGGGTGTGAAGGAGCTGTTGTGGGAGCTGCCGCCCAAGGAGACGCTGGTGATCGTCGCCCACGGCGCGGTGATCCGCACCGGTGTGTGCGCGTTCCTCGGGATCCCGCAGCAGAACTGGCGGACGTTCGGCGCGCTGAGCAACTGCTCGTGGTCGGTGCTGACCGAGTACGGCCCGTCCCGGCATCGCTTCTGGCGGCTGACCGAGTGGAACGCCGGCACCCTGCCGGAACCGGTGATGACCGACGACGCCTGACCCCGGTGAGGAGGGACGGGGCGTCGTGTACTAGAGTCTTGACTCGGCCTTCGGGCCCACAACAGAACACGGGGCATTGGCGCAGTTGGTAGCGCGCTTCCATGGCATGGAAGAGGTCAGGGGTTCGAATCCCCTATGCTCCACACCGGCAGACGCCCCTGGAATTCCAACGAATTCCGGGGGCGTCTCGCATTGTCCGGGTGCGCTGGAAAACGCCGATCAGAGGCTCCGTGCGGATCTGGTGCGGATGGAGCAAACGCGATCAGGCTCCCCACGCCGCCAAGATCGCGTTGAACTGCCCCGGCTGCAAGTGCGCGTAACGAAGCGTCGTGGAGTACTTCTCGTGCCCCAGGAGCCGCTGCACGTCCATCAACGGCACGCCCGCCTGCACCAGCCACGACGCCGCCGTGTGCCGCATCCCGTACGGCGTCGAATGACGCACGCCCGCCGCGCCGATCGCCGGAGTGAACACCCGCTGCGCGAAGTTCCGGTCGTCCCACAGCCCGCCCTCGGGCGCAGGGAACACGATCGCGTCCTCGTCGAGCCCCGCGATCAGATCGCCGAGCGGATCGCGCAGCCGAGGCGGCACCGGCACGGCCCGGTGCGACATCATCGTCTTCGCGTACGGCCGCCACCCGGTGCGCGTCGACACGCCGTAGACGTGGATCTGGTCGACCGCCGGCGACACGTACCGCCGCCGCAGCCCGAACAACTCGCCCGGCCGCATCCCGACGTGCATGTCCAGATCGACCGCGACCTGGTCGCTGCCCTCCAACTGCGCGACGATCGCGTCGGCCTCCTCCTTGAGCCAGTAGAAGACCGGCTTCGGAGCGGCCTGCGGCAGGTCCAGCTTCGTCGCCGGGCTCGCGGGGAGCACGCCTTCCTCGACCGCCGACGCCAGCAGCCCCGACAGGTGCGACACCGCGCCCTTGATCGTCCACGCGCCGAGCCCCGGATCGCCGCCTGACGCGCCGCACTCGTTCCCGGCGGGGTTCTTGTGCTTCGGCAGCGTCCCGGACGGCGTGAGCGTCGGATACGTGCGGCAGCGGGGACACTGCGAGGTGTGCATCCGGTGGATCCACGTCTTGATGTCCTCACGGACGATGAGCTTCAACGGATGCCCCGCCCACACCGGCTCGACGTGGGTGCGCCAGTGGGAGTCGTTCTTCGCGAGGGTCGCGTCGTCGGCGATCCGCGACGTCCGCCACCGCTCCCGGTACTCGCCGAGCGTCATCTCAGCCAGACGAGGGTCACGCCACCTGCCCGCCGAGATGGCCGCCTCCTCGGTCGCGGCCCAATCCATCACGACCTTCTTCAACGGGTGCGTCCTCGTCGCCCGCCGTGGACGCCCCTGAGCGTCACGCAGCGGCGTCGACACGGTCGCCTGCCACTTCCCGGACGGCAATTGCCGGAACTCAGCCACGACGGCTACCTCCTCGGCCGTTCACCGGCCCTCGTTCTCATCGTTTCCCTCGTCTGCGAAGGGGAGTGGGATCTGACGCGCCCCGCGACGGTCTCAGACGACCTGAAGCCGCCTTGATCGTGGACTCGGCGCGAGAGTGTTCTCTTCAGGAGAGGAGAAACCCGTCAGCCGGGCGATCTCCCTCTCTGAAAGGCCCCGAGTCTTCAACGACTCGGCGATATGCCGAGCGAGTCGGGGCTCTTCTGGGGCCAGGCCGTCGCTCAGCGGCTCACGGGTGCGCCATCCTTTGGCGCTCAGCGTCTTGTGAAGAGAGGCGCGCTGCGTCGCTGTGAGTGTTCCGAGCGCGTGTGCCCGCTCGATGAGCGCCTGCATCGACACACCCCAATAGCGTTTGAGGTCGGCGAGCCGGTCGAGGGTGAGCCGTTGCCGGAGCATCGGTGTGATCTCGTCTCGCGGCATCAACAGCTCGGCGGCGAACACGTTCGCCTGGGCTTCCACGTCCTCGTCGACGTGATCGGAGTGCAGCACCAGGTGGCCGAGCTCGTGAGCGAGCGTGAGCCGTTTCCGATCTGTCGGGGCCGAGCTGTTGACGAGCACCACGGGGTACGCGCCCGACCACTGGGAGAGTCCGTCGACCCGCGCTGACGGGCCGAAGTCCTCGGCGATGACGACGATCCCCGCCGCGTCCAGCCAGGCGCTCAGCGAGTGCACCGGCCCGACGGGCATCCGCCATTGGGCGCGGAGCATGCGCGCGGCCGCTTCCGGCTCCACCTCCAGCGGGTCGAACGTCGGCACCTGCCGGTCGGTTCGGATGGCGACCTCGTCCATGAGCTGGGCGGTGTGCAGGCGGAGCATGTTGAGCTTGGCTTCCAGCTCGCGCCACACGGTCGCTTTCGCGGTCGCGCGGCGTCGCATGTGGGCGCCGACCGCGATGCCGCCCTCGATGCGTCCGCCGCGCTGGAGGAGTTGTGGTGTGACGCCGAGGGCGCGTGCGAGCCGTGCGAGCACTTCCTCATCGGGTGTACGGAGGTCGTGCTCGTAGCGTGACAGCGCCGCCTGGGTCACCTCCGCGCGTGAGGCGAGTTCTTCTTGGGTCATGCCGCGGGCACGGCGGGCGGTCGCGAGGACTTCACCGATACCGGTCATGACGACCGGCCCCCTGTCCGGCTCTCGTCGGCCAGAGCGTCGGCGAGATCGATCCGCGGGAGGTCGGGCAGGATCGGCGTGTAAGTGATCGGAGTCAGGCCGTCGGCTTCGCCGGCGTCCACTTCGACGGCCCAGATGACGTTCTCTTTGCCCTCGCGGTAGGAGAGGACCGGCGCGCCGATCTGCCCCAGCGTCGAGTCCCACCGGTAGCCGGCCGCGAGCGAGATCTGTTCGAGCCCTTCGAAGGAGATCGAAGCGCCGCCCCAGAACTCGAGGTCTGAGATCGTCGGGTAGGAGCTGATCTGGTCGCCTTCGCTGTGGCGCTTGACTCGGATCTTGAAGCTCCGTCCGAGCGGCGTGGAGACGGTCGCCTCGCGGTGGGGTTCGGCGGTGCGGAAGGTGATGCCGTCGACGCTGTCGAGTTCGGTGGTGAGGTGGTCCCAGATCCGCGAGTGGATGAACCCGGCGACCTCACGTTGGAACATGGCGAGCACCCAGCCGGGTCGCCACTCGCGTAGCGCGTCGAGATCGTTCCTCGCTGAGTTGGTCGCGGTGATGAGCGCGGCGGGGAACTTGCTGCCGAGTTCGGTGAGGACGGCGTCTTGGTCACGTGGTGAAAACATGTCGAAAATATACCAGGAAATATACCGGTAGGTAGATCTGGCCAGTGACGGACTCATGCGGGGCCATCGGCTCGCCCATCCGGCGCGTCTCAGTCACGGCCGAAGCGTTGGAAGGCCGCCTGTCGAGTGATGTCGAGGGCGGCTCCGATGACGGTCCACGAGTCGCCGGCCTCACGTGCCGCCGCGACGGCGGCACGGAGTTCGGCGTCGGCGTCGGCGACGGCTTTGCGGGCGGCGATGATGCGTCGGAAGTTCGAGGCGTCGCGGGCTTCGAGGGCGGCCGGGTCGAGTGAGTCGAGCCACGCTTCGGTGTCGGTGGGGCTGGTGGTGTTCTTGCTCATGGGGGTCACCCTCCTATCGGAGAAGGTCGTAGAACTTGGGGCGGAGTCGGTCTGCGTGGATGACACGGGTGGGTTCGCCTGCTGGGACGGCGACGAGTTCGAGGAGCGCTCCGTGCCGGTCGGGGCCGACGACGATGAGACGGTCCTCGCCGTACTGTTCGGCCTCGACGGTGCGGATGGCGTTGTCCCAGGCGTGGAGGATGTCGGCGTCGGTGACGCCGTGTTCACGGGCGGACTGCGTGATCTCCACGTGTAAATAATACCTTTACGAATGAGGTAATGTCAAGGGAAGGTTTACGAACGAGTAGGCGGGTCACGCCGCCAACGCCCGCCGAGCCAACACGCGACGGTAGGCGAACACGATTCGTGGAGTGACGCCGAGGAGGTGGGCGAGCGCGCCCGCGTGCGGGCCTCACGCGCCCTTGCGCGGCCTCCCTCCCCCGACGCCCCGGCCGGGCCTGTTCGCGGCCCACTCGTCGATGGTGGCCTCGCGCCATCCCCGGGTGCGGCCGATGAGCGCGTCGGGGTCGGGCAGGTTCGCCGAGCCGAGCGCCCCGGTGGTGATGCCGAGCCGGTCGGCGACCTCCCCGTAGGACAGGTAGCGGGTGGTCATCGCTGATCCTCACGGGGCAGGCTGGTGACGATGAGCACGCTGGTGGCGATGGCGAGCACACCGGTGGCGTACCGGTTGACGTCGAGCAGGGCGAGCGCGCCGATGATGAGTGTGAGTGCTGCGGCGATCTTGAGCATGGTTGTGTCCATGGCGGTTGTCATGTCAGGGTGACGGTGGGGAGGGAGCCACTCACTCTGGCTCCCTCCCCGTCTCTCATTTGCCCTTGCGGGCCTTGATGAGAGCGGCTATCGCGGCGATGAGCGCCGCCGTGGCGGTCATGAGCTTCGCGATAGCGTCTGTCACTTCTGTCATGTTTCCTCCTTTCTTGAGTTGATGTAACTATCATAGCATTACTCTGATTGTTTGGCAAGGACAGGACAGCCACGGTCAGGCACCGTCACCGGGCTCGTCGTCGAATGGTTCCGGCTCGCCCCGGTTCGCCGCCAACACGTACCCGTCAGGCAGATCAGGGAACACCGGCTTCGTCGGCGCAGACTGCTGCTGAGCCTGAGCGCCCTGGGCCTGTTCTTGGGCGGCGAGCTGCATGGTCTCCTCCGCGCGCGAGACAAGGGAACTGAGACTGAGGCCCAAGGCCCGCGCAATACGCCAGACATCGCTCGCGCCGGCAGCGGTGACGGAGTCGCCCCGTTCGATTCGCCCGATGGTGCTCTGGGACACGCCGACCTTGTCGGCGAGCTGTTCCCGGCTGAGCTTCTTGAACTTCCGCCACGAGGCGATCTCAGCGCCCAGCGCGACGAGAAATCGTTGCGCTTCCTGTTCAGTCATGACACGAAACGATACCCGCTAGGTACATTTTACGCCAGATTTGGCACGATTAAGACTTGACTGTTCCAAATCTGGCACGTAACGTGTCAGGCATGGCAAGCAGAGTTGATCCCGAGGCGGTTGCCATCGGGCGAGCGGTCAAGAGCGCGGCCGCCATCGCTGGCAGGTCTCACTCGGAGGTGGCCGCGACGAGCGGAATGTCCGAGAGGACGTTCTTACGAGGGCTGAACGGAGATCGCTCGTTCACCTTCTCCGAACTGATCCGCATCGCATCGACATGCGGAACCTCCGCGAGTGATCTGTCGCGGACAGCCGAGCGTGTTCTCGCGGGCGCTCAGGCTGAGCCGGTTCCCGAGGCGGTGGCGTCGTGCTAGGCCTGGCTGTGGTCGCGAGCATCCCGAGCTTCTTGGCGCTCTTGTTCGGCATCGCGGTCGGCGTGCCCGCCGAGGTGATCTGGTTCAACGTGACGCTGACCATCTTCGCCCTGTTTCTCGGCGCGATCGGTGAGTGGTTGGGACTATGAGCACCCGTCACGGCCGATACGGCTCGATCTCCGGCCGAGCCTCGATCGCTGGCAGCCGGAGCCGTTGCCGCTGCCTCGTCGACACGACACCAAACCACTTCCTACGGCGTCTGGTCGGCGGCGCGGACCACTCCACGACGATCTCGCAGGAGTCCCACAGCTCTGCGTCACAGCCCATGTCCACAATGAACGTGTCACCGGGCCGCATCGCGCCGATCACCTTCGGATCGCTGACCTTCGCCGGCCGTAACTCCTCCGGCAAGTTCGTCACAAGCCACCGTGCGGTCGGTGCTGACACAGCCACCCGATACGCCGACCCGTCACCGACGTTCGAGATCGCACACCACAAAGTCGGAAACGAGTCGGCCCCAATGCCGGGTCGTTCCTCCAGCCAGCACGCCGAGGAACTGACCGCCATCCACTCCGCAGCGGGCCGGTCACGCCAACGCCACCAGATCGACGTCACCACCGTCACCACGGCCGACACGGCCGTAGCCAGCGTGGCAACCGCACCGATCGTCACCCAAGTCATGCCCGCAGCATCCCACCCTGCCGCCCAGGCCGAGGGGGTGCTGGCATGAGCATCCAGTCGTCCTATCTCACGCCGTCCGCTCGTTTGGGTGAGGTGGCTCGCCTCGCAGCCGAGGCAGGCTTATACCCGGTTGTCGAGATCACGTACGAGCTCGGCGAGCGCGTCGGACAACTCGAAGATCTGGATCTGGATCTTGTGGATCGCGTCCTCGACCGTCTCGTTCTGGATCTCGGAGACGCGAACAAGGTCGTTCGCCGAGGCACCGAGGACGGAACGAATCGTCGACTGGATGTTACGGGCCTTCTTGAACATGAGACTTCTCCTTCTGCTGCCGACGGTGCCCTTACGCCGTCGTGTCTTTCAAGCGCAGGAGAGCCCACTGACACTGGCGGGACAGTTTCTTCTTCTGCTGTCCCGCCAGCGTCAGACCGGGACGAGGCCGTCCCCACGGAGCCTGTCGAGGCTGAGGCGGTGGCGTCGGCATGAGCATGCTCGCGGAGGTCTTCGCCTCGATCTGTCTCACGGTCACGATCTGCGCGTGTCTCTGGGCGGCCCGCTGCTGCTACTGGGCCAACGACGACGCACGTCGAGCCGAGCAAGCCGAA
>NZ_JASGEK010000080.1:0-30566 GCF_047606445.1 Aeromicrobium sp.
ACGTGCACACGCCTGATGGGACGACGGGCGACTGGCATGACATGTTTCACTGGCGCGACGGTGTCGACCGGCCTCATCAGGTGACGCTCGGCGGCAGCGCCGAGGTCGACACGAACGCGCTCTACGGAGACTGGGGTGTCTATGAGGGGCGTGACCGGCTGGTCGCGAAAGGTTTGGACGTCCCGGCAGATGTGGGCGAGGTGTTCGTCGCCGACCACTTCCGTGCGATCCTTGACCTGCTGTGCCGCTCGCTCGCCAAGTACGGCCGTGTGCTCAATCTGAATGGCGCGACGACCGACTGGCTCGACACGCCCGAGCAGCAGCGTCTCGTCCTCGAGCAGGCCACCCGTCTGGCCGAGGTCCTCGACGTCGAGGGACAGCGGGCGCTCGCGTCGTGGATCGAGCGCGAGTACCGGGAGGCCGCGTAGATGGACTCCGATCCGACTCGAAGCGACGACGACGCCGGCGAGCAGAAGGAGTCGGACCCCGTGGTCTTCGAAGCCCCGAACCTCACCCATGAGCAGCAACAGCACGTCGCGCTGATGCTCTCCGTCGCCCAGCAGATCACCCGGGACACCGGAGACAACTTCGTCCTCAAAGGCGGCACCGCCCTACTGCTGGCGTACGGGCTGCCGCGTCACTCGACCGATCTGGACTTCGACGGACGACGGCCGAACACCAACCTCACCCGCAGCATCGAACGAGGAGCCCTCGCGGCCGGAGCGACAGTCGAGTCCCTCGGACTCAAGAAAGACACCCCGACGACCAAGCGCTACATGCTCCACTACGGCGGCCCGTCCCAGCCGGATCCCTTGAAGATCGAGACCTCCTTCCGGCAGGCCGGCGAGATCGACGAAGACGACGTGACCGTGGTCGACGGGTTCCGCGTCTACAAGATCGAACGTCTCGCCGCGCTCAAGATCGACGCCTTCCTCAACCGCGAGAAAGGACGCGACGTCTTCGACGTCTGGTTCCTCCTCACCCGGTACCCCGACGTCATCACCGACGAACAGGCCGCCGGCATCCGTGCGAAGGTGGACGAGCTGGGCGAAGACGGCCTCTACGCCCTGATGGAGAACGACTCACCGCTACGCGCCCACGACCTCGAGTCCATCGTGCTGGACCTGGTCGAGAGGGCGTGAACTCGCGGGTATGGGCGAGCGACAAGGCGCCGTCGTCGGCAGCATCCGGCTGGTCGTCCGCCCGGAGCGAGAAACGATCGATCTACCGCTCGATCGTGTCGGCGCCGAGGTGGGCGGCGTCAGCGGCCTGGCGGCCGTGCGCATGACCGAGAGGGTCGTAGCCGCCTCGGACGGTGCTGGCCGTCAGGTTGTCGCCGTAGACCTGTTGGACGAAATCGTCCACCTGCGATTCCCGGTCTCGCAGGACGGGCAGCGCTGACGCGGCGTCGTCGCTGTCGAAAGCTTGAGCGGTGCCTGCCGCGAGCCGCTCTCCGATCCGGTCGGCATAGGAGAGGAGGAATGAGGAACGGAACGAGGTGCTACGGGTCCGACCGCCCGGCGCACCGCGTCCGGCTTCGGCCAAGGCGCGTTGAGCTTGGACGAGGAGCGAGGTGAACAACAGCTCGACGGCCGAGAGATCCTCGGCATGCCCAAGAACGCAGCTCATGTGTCGGCCGGTCAGAAAAATCGCGCGGCACCGATTGGCCTCGGCGACTTTGACGAGAAGGAGCGATTTGACGTCGGCGTAGGGGGCGTCGATGGGAATACGGACCATGCGAGGCCGGTCGGTGCTGTCGCTGCCGTGCAGGAGCGCCTCATCGATGGCATGGCGGGTCATGAGTTCTTGCGCTTTGGCCGTGAAGGCGGCCGCCTCCTCGTCGAAATCGGTCGATTCGGCCTTCGCGAGGAGTTTGCGGACACGCGCCAGCATCGGGTGGCGGTTGCCGTCGTCGAACGGCATCCCCAAGGCGGCTTCCGTCGCCGGCGCGCCCGGCGGCGGAATCAGCATCTCCAATGGCGTCAGGGAACCGGCCACGTCGCAGAGGGCGATCACGGCCGAGCACCCGGCGAGCAGATCGAGGCCTTCCCGCTCACGCCACGCGGACAGCCACAGGCCTTGCGTCGAGTGTTGCCGTCCGCCCAGCGACATCAGATGCTCGGTCCATCGGGGGTCGACCACCTGTCCGACACGGCCCGCGTGGTCGGCGTGGTCGGCGTGGATCGCTATTTCGACGAGTCGCGCGGTCCTCGCGTCCACCGTGATGCGCAGGTGCCGACGTACCTCCTGCGGCTGCCAGCCCCGCTGCCACAGGTCGTCGACCAGGGAGATCAGCAATTCCTGCGCATGACGGTCGACCGCAGCCGCAGGCAAAGCCGCCAACGAGTCGAGAAGTTGCTCGCGCGTCGGGGGAGAATCTCCATCGGAGAAGGTGATGGCGCGATACCACAGCGTGGACGCCATCTCGGCGACCGAGGCGGCCCGAGAAGCGGTGGAGGAATGGCTGCCTGCGGCGGATCGTCTGCCGCTCTGTGCCTTTCGGCGCGCGCCGAGCTCTGTTGTTGCGTCCCATGGTCCTCCGTCGGTCCATGGCCAAGGTAACGGGCGAGGGGGAGTCCCCCGTCGGCGGCGCCTACCGCGACGAGGTCGTCGCCTCGGCGGTGCGGAGGCGGACCTCGCGTTCCATGCGCTTCTCGTGGCGCTCGCGCCCCTTGGCGGCCTCGCGCTCACGGTTCTTCGGGGGAGCCTTGGTCACGAGGTCGTCGAGGAGGCGCCTGGTCGTCTCGGCGATCTCGTCGACCGCGCGCTCGAAGGCCTCGGCGTTCGCCTGTGACGGGCGGGTCGACCCGCTCACCTTGCGGACGAACTGCAGCGCGGCCTCGCGCACCTCGTCGTCGGTCGTCGCCGGCTCGAAGTTGTGCAGGACTCGGATGTTGCGGCACATGATGAGACTGTAGAGGCCTGGGACAGCGAGGGTGAGGAATCTGATGGAACACGTGTCGTTGAGCGAGCCGCTGGCCTTCGAGGTGCGGTGTGTGGCCGATGAGAGCGACGACGACTCGACTCATCCGGTGATCGTCAGGCCGGACTGGACAACCGAAGTCGCCTGCGAGCGTTGTCGGGGAGCGATGACGCGCATGGTCATGGCGTTCCGCAACGCCTCGCGCTTTTGGGCCCGACGCGAGCCGATTCCGGTGAGGATGGAAGGCCGCGGCCGCTATCGGCGTCGAGCCAGCCATGAGAGATACCGGCCACGCTGCTGCGACCACAGTCTTGGCTACCTTCAGTCGAAGACGGCTCCACGCTACGCGCGCGATGTGGTGGGGGAGGCCGCGCATATCCGAAGCGTTGAGCATCAGGCGGTGGTCAACGGCTCGTCTCCAGTGCATCTGGCGGCGATGGTCGAGGCTGCCGAGCGCGTGGGCCTGTTGCCGACCAGACGGCCCGCCGCCGACGCCGAGATCCAGCGACTCGCCTCCGATCAGACACTCGACCTGCTGTGGGAGGCGGGCACGCACCCCGACGAGGTGAGGCGGTTCGAGCGTTTCGCCGACATCGTCGGGTCGCCGCTCTGCGCGCGCTTCTACCTCACCATGATCTACGCGGACATCGACGAGGAACGTCTGGCCGCCCTTCTGTCCTATCGGCCCGAGGTCGACGCGGCCTGGTGGCTGGCTTTGCGCTCAGGGCCGCGGGCGCAAGCGGCGGTGGCGAAGTGGCAGTTCTGGCTCGGTTTCGACATCACCTTGCCCACGGTCTTCACTGCTCTGAGCGGCGGTATGTCGCCTGACGAGGTGCGATCGTTGGCGGAGGAGTTGGGGAGGCCTATCGGGGAGGTCGCCCTTGACCTCGTGCGGTGGTTCCACGCGCTGTGCCTGCCGCGCGCGGAGCATTTCCGAGTGCTCGAACGCCATGGTGTGACCGTGCCGACTCTGGACGTCGATGCGGTGTTCCGATCTCAGGAGGCCGTGCGTGAGGAGGGGCTGACTGATTTCAATCAGCGGACCTTTCCGACACGGACCGACCTGGCGACCATGCTGGAGATCCTCGGTGACCAGTCGGCGGTGATCGAGGCCTTGCGTGACGGCGTGCGCTGTCTTGACGATCTCGACGGCGTCGTGCCCGATCCGACGGTCCGGCAGGAGAAGGCGGCTTCTGTTGGAAAAGACACGCGCCTGCACTTGCCTGATTACGGACTTGACGCGATCTATGACGACGAGTCGACGCTCGGGGTCGCGTTCGATCTGTTCGGCGAGGACTGCCGGATTCCCGGACGTTTCTATGCCCTGGCCGAACGTGACGAGGACATGGCGTATTGGGTGGCTTGTGACGGAGACGGGCGACTCCCCACCGGTTTCCTCGGGTTTCCCGACTCTCACGCGAGGGGAGGATGGCACTCACGGGTCACCGCTCGCGTCTACGCGGAAGTGGTCTCCGTCTCCCACTTCATCAACCACGAGTTCGTCCTGAGTTATAACTCAGGCGCGTTCGCGCCGCCGCGTAGAGCGTCCGGGCTGGGTGAGCAGCCGCCGGCGCGTTCGATCTCTCCGTACGGCGCCAGATGAGCCGCCCCGTCAGGTCAGCAGCGTCGCGACCGCCTTCGCGGTGGCCTTGGCCGAGCCGGGGTTCTGGCCGGTGACGAGACGGCCGTCGACCACGACGTTCGACACGAACGGCAGCCGTGCCTTCTCGTAGAGCCCGCCGCGCTCCTTCGCCACCGCCTCGGCGTTGTAGGGCACCAGGTCGGCGACCTTCGCCAACTCCTCCTCGCGCCAGGAGAAACCGGTCATGCGCTTGCCCGCGATCAGGTGGGAGCCGTCCGACAGGGTGACGTCGAGCAGGCCGCAGTAGCCGTGGCAGACCGAGGAGACGACGTCGCCGTTCTCGTAGACCTCGCGGGTGATCCGCTGCAAGCCCTCGCTGGTCTGGAAGTCGTACATGACCGCGTGGCCGCCGGTGAAGTAGATCGCGTCGTAGTCGGCCGCGTCGACCTCGTCGGGGTTCAGCGTGTCCTCCAAGAGCGCCATCTTGGCGGGGTCGGCGCGCCAGGCCTTGGCGGTCTTGTCGTAGTTCGGGAACTTCAGCGACCGGGGCTCCAGCGGGACCGCGCCGCCGGCCGGGCTGACGAGCCGCTGGTCGAAACCGTGCTCGGCGAACACGTGCCAGGCGTGGGTCAGCTCCGACAGCCACAGGCCGGTGGGATGGGAGGGGTCGTCGTAGGAGGCGATGTTGGTGACGACGTGCAGGACGCGACGGGACATGGTTCTCCTCGGGTGGGGGTCAGTGGAGCGCGACGATGGCGGCGAAGGACGTGCGGACGTGGTCGGCGATCTGGTCGGGGGAGTCAGCGGTGAGCTTGCCGTCGATGTAGAGGCAGGCCATGCCGTGGGCGAAAGCCCAGCCCGCGTCGGCCAGCGCGTCGGCGTCGCCGGATGGGAAGACGAGGGCCATGGCGGCCTGGAGAAGCGCGTGGATCTGGTCGACGACCTCCACGCGTTGCTCGTCGCCCTCGTCGCAGGCGTTGGTGAACATGATCCGGAACAGCGCGGGGCGGCGCAGCGCGAAGTCGACGTAGGCCACGGCCAGCTCGCCGAGGTCGTCGGCGCTCGCGGGGAGGTCACGGTCGGCGGTGAGGTCGGCGAGCAGGTCGCGCAGCCCTTCGGCGGCCAGCGCCGACTCCAGTGCGTCGCGGTCGGTGAAGTGCCGGTACAGCGCGGGCGCGGACACGCCGACGTCGCGGGCGACGCCGCGCAGCGAGAACTGCTCCCCGGCCTCCAGGGAGCGCATCGCGCTGGCGAGCGCGCTGGCCCTCAGGTCGCCGTGGTGGTAGGTCTCCTTGGCGGAAGTTGACACCGTTCACATCCTTGCGTACGCTCGATGTTATCGACGTAAACTTAACCCTGAGGAGCCCTTCATGGCAACCACCACGTCGGACCGGTTCTTCGAGCCGCTCACGCTGCCCGGCGGAGTGGTCCGCCTCCAGGCGGCCGAGGAGGTGCTGGCCGGAGGCGTCGCGCTCGTCGGCCTGGGCAGCGCGCTCGCCGTCGACCCCGACCTGCCGAACCGCTGGCGCGACGACCCCGTCGCCGCCGTGCGCCTGACCCCGGTGCGCATCGCCGACAAGACCGTCGCCTCCGCCGCTGGCATGGCCCGCGTCCGCCAACAGCTCCGGCGGCTCGGGCGCGGCCGGTCGACGCGGCCGTCGACGAGCCCGAAGACCGCGCTCGCCGTAGAGACGCTGCTGCAACGCCTCGCCCTGCGGCGCCACCGCCGCTGGCTCGCCACCCGCTGAACCCGTCCGCCCACCCCCTCACCCTGGAATGATGAGAGCGCCATGACTGACCAGAACCCGTCCACCCGCCCCTACGACGTCGTGCTGTTCGGCGCGACCGGCTTCACCGGCGGACTCACCGCCGAGTACCTCGCGGCGCGGCTGCCGGACGGCGCCGCCTGGGCGCTCGCCGGACGCAACCGGTCCAAGCTGGAGGCCGTCGCCGCGCGGCTGGCCGAGGAGCGCCCCGACGCCGCCGCCCCCGCGCTGCTCACCGCCGACGCCGCCGACCCCGACTCGCTGCGCGTCGTCGCCGAGTCCGCCCGCGTCGTCATCACCACGGTCGGCCCCTACCTGGCCCACGGCGAGCCGCTGGTGGCCGCCTGCGCCGACGCCGGGACCGACTACGCCGACCTCACCGGCGAGCCGGAGTTCGTCGACCGCATGTACGTGCGGCACCACGATACGGCCGTCGCCAGCGGAGCACGGATCGTGCACGCCTGCGGCTTCGACTCCATCCCGCACGACCTCGGCGCGCTGTTCACCGTCCAGCAGTTGCCGAAGGACGTGCCCGTCGAGGTGCGCGGCGTCGTGCGCAGCAACGCCATGTTCTCCGGCGGCACCTTCCACTCCGCGCTCGGCCAGATGTCGCGCATGGGGCAGATGCGGCAGGCCGTCGCCGAACGCAAAGCCGTCGAGCCGCGACTGGAGGGACGCCGCGCCCGAGCGGCCGCCGGGGGCGTGAAGCGCGACAGCGACCTCGGCGTGTGGCAGCTGCCGCTGCCGACCATCGACCCGGTCGTCGTCAAGCGGTCGGCCGCCGCCCGCGACGACTACGGCCCCGACTTCACCTACTCCCACTACGCCGGTCTGCGCCGCGTCACCACGCTCGCGGGCACGGTCGTCGGCTTCCCGCTGCTGTTCGGCGCGATCCAGGTGCCGCCGCTGCGCCGCTTCCTCGGCTCGCGCCTGCCGCAGGGCGAGGGGCCGAGCGAGGAGCGTCGCGCGACGTCGTTCTTCACCGTCGACTTCATCGGCTCCGGCGGCGGACAGAAGGTCCACACGCGAGTCAGCGGCGGCGACCCCGGCTACACCGAGACGTCCAAGATGCTCGCCGAGTCGGCCCTGTCGCTCGCCTTCGACGACAACCCCGACGTCGCTGGCCAGCTCACCACCGCCACCGCGATGGGCGAGAACCTCATGACCCGCCTGATCGCCGCGGGCTTGCGGTTCGAGGTGGTCGGCTAAGCCTCGAAGTCGTCGTGGGTGGCGACGCGGGCCAGCTCGATCGTGCCGTCGGGGAGCACCCAGTAGTGGAGGCGCCTGGCGGACGGGGTCTTGACCTGCAGGCTCGCGCGCCAGGCCACCGCGCCGTCGTCGCGGGTGCGCACCGGGTCCTCGCCGCCGGGGCCGGTGCGCAGGTGGTGCAGCTCGCGTCCGGCGGTCTGCGCGGCCAGGCCGGTCAGCACCTCGAACACGACGTCGGCGATCTTCTCGGTCTTGATGCCCTCGAGCTTGTCGAGCGACTCGAGGAAACGCGGGCCGAGGAGGTAGTCCGGCAACGGGCGCTCGGCCTGCTCGCCCGGCAGCGTGCGGGTGGCCCAGCGGGTCAGCACGAGATAGCGGAAGCCCTGCTCGGGGTCGGCGAACTGCGGTCCGGCGGCAGGCTCGACGTCGGCCCGCTTGCTGGAGCCGGCCTTGCGGAGCCGGGCGCGGGTGTTCTTCAACTCGTGCTCGGCCCGGTTGGCGCGGTGCTCGGCCTGACTGAGCAGATAGCGCAGCTGCGCCCGCTCGTCGTCGCCGGCCTGAATCTGGGCGCGCAGCTCCTCCTGCTCGCGCTTGAGCGCGTTGACGTCGGCGTTGAGGCCGTCGATCTTGCGGAGCAGGTCCTTGGTGCCCGCCGACCGGGGGGCGGGCTTCGGCGCGGCGGTCCTCGGGGCCGGGGCGGGCGGCGGACCGGCCTGTCGGCGCCTCTTGTCGAAGATCGCCGGGGTCGGGATGGCCGGACGGGGGGGCTCGGGCTCCGGCTCGGGCCGCTGTTCGACGGGAGGCGCGGGCGCGGCCGACGGGTGCGGCAGGGTGGGGGCGGCGACCGTCTCCTCGTCGAGGTCGGTCTCGGCGTCCTCGACCAGCCACGGCGGTCCGTCGGGCAGCAGCGAGGGTGCGGGAGCGACCGGCTCGTTGTCGTCGACGTCGTGCAACGCCAGCGCCCACTGCGGTCCCGTGGCGCCGACCCGTGCCGCGACGACCTCGCCGACCGTCATCAGCGTGCGCAGGTCGTCGGCGGGATTGGCGGTGACGTCGGCGCGCAGCACCGCGACTCTGACCTCGGGGGCGGAGGTCTTCGGATAGAGGACCAGCTCGGCCTTGCCGTTGCGCACCTTCGCCACCCGGGCGAGCACGACGTCGCCTGCCGCGTATCCGGCGAGCGCCTCCTCGGCGGGCCGCAGGCTCGCGCGCACGTCGATGCGGTTCGTCGCCGGGTCGTAGGTGCCGGCCACCTCCTGGCCCGCCTCGACGAGCCGTTCGATCGGCACGTCCTCGACCGTCAGGTCCTCGGCGATGGTGGCCATGCGGCTGCCGACCGGCACGATGGCGCGGCCGGCGATGACTCCGGTGACCGTGCCCGTCACCTGTCTGACCTGGGGCGTCGCGACCGGCTGTTGGAGGAGGCCCGCCGACGCGGCCATGCGCAGGGCGTCGGAGATGATCTGCTGGGTCGCGCGTCGGCCGTCGACGGCGTCGAAGGCGAAACGCAACGGCGCCTTCGTGACGTCGGAGGCCCACGCGTGGCCGACCGGGTAGACGCGGCCCGCGCCGCCGTAGACCTGCGTGCCGTCGGCCATGCGCCGGGAGAACTCCCAGGTGAACGACCCCGTCGGCATCAGGTAGATCTCGGCGAGGTCGCCGGCCTCCTCGGCGATCTGCTCCACGTCGATCCACGGCGTGGACCGCCCTGCGGGGGTGGTGACCACGACGACCGGCAAGTGGCGTTTGCCGCCGTTGAGCAGGTCCGCGAGCGCGGCGGCGGAGGATTCGTCATCGACGCGCTTGATCGTGGCCATGGGTCGAGTCTAGGGAACGCTGAGGAGGAGATCGGGGAGTCAGCGTGTCCCGGTCGGCCCGCCGATGCCGATCACCAGTCGCCGGGGGCCACCTCGTCGCCGCTGGCGTCCTTCAGCTGGACGACGTCCTTCGGGTCGACCGGGGTGAAGGGCGGATCGACCTCGTCGAGCGCTTCGCCGACGGGCGTGACCTCAGCGAGGGCGTCGGCGGCGGGCAGGTCGTCGGCGTCGGCGTCGTAGTGGTCGAACCACGGCAGGCCGTGTTGGACGTAGGCCTCCCGGTCGACCGGGGTCGGCGGGGGCGTCTCGCCGGTGATCGCGGCCCACTGGGCCGCCGAGCACAGGTGGACGAAGACGCGTGCCGAGCGCTGCTCGTCGTAGTCGGTCAGCGGCCGGGTGTCGGTGGCGATCTGCTGGCGCATGCGCCCGCCCGCGCCGAGGCCCATGTCGGGCGCGGCGCCCGCGAGGGGCATCGCCGATCTCGCCGCCGACCGTGTGACGGGCTGCCGTCGCCACGCCTCCAGGGCGTCCGCTGTCAGACCGACGAGCCGCAGCTGCACGCCGCCGTGGACCTCCTCGCCGGTCACCTGCCCCTCGACCGTCACGCCGAGCCCGAGCGGCACGGCGACGAACTGCCGGATGAAGCCGTCGCCGGCGTTGATCCCGTCGAGCCACGGCTGACGGGGCAGCGGCGCGTAGTTCTGCGGGCTCCGGCTCAGCCGATCCTGCCGGGATTCGCCGCTGATCGCGCAGACGTTGCCGACGCCGACCTGGAGCGCGGCGGGCTCGTCGGCGTGGAACGACAGCCACATCGCCTCGCGTTGGTAGACCGGCAGCATGACGCCGCCGCGCTCGCGCCAGGCGGCCGGGACGGTGTCGGGGTAGTCCTCGACCCGGCGCAGCGGGAACGACCCCAGACCCGGCGGCAGAGGGTGAAGGCCCTGCTCGGGGATGCGCAGCGTGCGTTGGAAGGTCAGGCGCAGCGGGCCGAGCCGCAGTCGGTCGTGGTCGACGGTCACCGGCGGGAAGGACATGGCGGCTCCTGTTCTCGGGCGCTCCGGCGCGGTCGGCGGTCGGAGCCGGACGCTCGTCGGCCACGATAGTCCCATGGAACCGATGCCGTCCGTGTGTGACGAGACCGTGTGGCCCGACGGGCTGGAAGACTCCTTCTGGGCCTACGAGCGGGCGCTGATGAGCGACGACGTCGGGGCGATGGGCGAGCTGTTCGCGGCCCGGCCGACGACGCTGCGCGGCGACCCGGGCGGCCTGCTGGTCGGCCACGAGCAGATCTCGGCGTTCCGCCGGGTCCGGGGCGGGGCGCCGCCGCGTGAGGTCGTGGACGTCCATGTGCAGGTCGTCGACGACACGGCCGCGCTGGTCGTCGCGGTGACCGCGCCGGCCAAGGGCGGACGGGGTTTGCAGACGCAGTTATGGCGTCGGGTCGACGGACGCTGGCAGGTGTCGTCGGCGCATGTCAGCCCGCCGCCGTCGACCTTCGACCCGTCCGTCTGGCGGGTGGTCGGCGACCCGTTCGCGCCCGCCACCGGCGAGGGTCTGCTCGACGGGGTGTCGCTCGCGGTGGAGGATGGGGTCGACCTCGCCGAGGTGGATCCGCTGCTGGCCGCCGGGGCGTGCGTCCGCGGCATCACTCGCGCGGGCTCGGGCGGGGCCGTCAACGCGGTGATCCCCGCGGCGCGTCCGGGAACGGTCACCGCGACGGCGGTGGCGCTCGGGGCGGCGACGGTCGGGGTGATCGCCGACGCCGGCGCCCGGACCTTGAGTTCGGCCGCCTATCAAGGGTTGTGGGCGGTGCGCGGGCCGGAGGGCGTCGGGGTGTTGGCCCGGCGGCCCGAGGTTCTGGCGTCGGTGCTCGCACGGCTGACGGCGGACGATCAGCCGGAGCCGTCGGAGGTCGAGTGTGTCGAGTGGACGTCGTCGGTGGCGCCGCACGTGTGGACTGACGACGCCGATCTGGATCGGGCGGAGGAGGCGTTGCGGTCGCTGGGCGACCGCGCTGCACGGTCCGGCCGCTCGCTCGTGATCGAGCCGGTGCCGGGGGAGTGTCCTGGGCTCCGCGTCCGCCTGGTGGACTCTGGCCGGGAGAGCCGGGTGCTGGACACGCTCGCCGAGCCGGTCTGACGGTCGAGTCGACCGTTGGTGTCGGCGGCGCGTGCCAGAGTGGGTCCATGATCGTTGAGACCAAGGTGGTCGGGGCGCGGGAGACCGAGTCGCTGCGCGTCGATCTGACGGGGGACGTGGCCACGCTGCGCGACCTGCTCGCGGTGCTGGTGCGCCACGAGCTGGCCGCCTACGAACGACATCGGGAGGCCAGCGCCGCGCTGCGCGTGCTGACGCCCGCCGACCTCGCGCGCGGCGTCGACACCGGCGTGTACGGGCGCGAGCTCCGGCGGCTGCCCGCTCCGCCCCCGGAGCCCGAGGCCGTCCGCCGCGCGGTGGAGGCCTTCGGCGACGGCCTGTTCTTCGCCTTCGTCGACGGCGAACAGGTCGAGGAGCTCGACGAGCCCCTGGCCGTCGCGGCCGACTCGACCGTCCGTCTGGTCCGGCTCGTCGCGCTGGCGGGTGGTTGAGGTGTTGGCCGGAGACGAGGCCCGCGCGCGGCTGGCCGGCCACACGGCCCCCGACGACGAGCAACGGCGCGGCGTCCGGGTCCGCAAGCGCTTCGCGCCACCTTTGGCGCACGACATCGCCGCCGCCCTCGACGGCCGCGTCAACTCCTGGCGAGGGTGCGCCGAGAAGCTCGACCGGCTCAGCCTCGGCAAGCGCGAGAAAGTCCTGGCGGCGCTCTCGCCCGAACTCGGCAAGGACCTCGCCTTCTGGTGGGAGTGGTCGGCCGGCCAGCCCTATCAGCGCGGGTGGGGTCGTCGGGCGTTCCGCTCGTCCGATCCGGCGGACTCACTGGAGGCCCGGTGGCACGACCTGCGCAGCCTCCTGCATCTCGCGGTCCGGCATCCGAAGCCGTTGGAGTGGTACGCCGACTGGGTGATGCACGTCGGTCAGTACACGCCGCTCGGCTCGCTGCTCGCCTCGTCCGTCGACCACGGCCGCCGCGACGTCTTCGACACCATGGCCGCCTGTCTGCGCGGCGACCACCCCGTCAGCGGCCCCGCGCAGCACGTCTACGTCGCGCTGCTGTCGGCCTCCGACCCGCAGGGCTGGGCGCAGGTCGAGCAGCTGCTGGTCTCGGCGCAGCGCGCCGAGGGTCTGCGCCAGACCATCCTGGAGGCCGCCGACCTCGCCCATCCCGACGCCTTCGCCCGCGTGCTCGACCTCGTGGTCGAGCATCGGCTGGCCCGCTTCGCGGGCACCGTCCGGGCGCTCGGCGTCTGGGTGGGCGAGGAGTTGAACGTCCGCCAGGAGAAGCCGGTCGCCGCCGCGATCACCGCGATCCGCGACCGCCTGCGCCAGCCGCCGACCGTGGAGGCGCTGAGTGGCGCCGATCCGGTCGAGACGTTCTTGGGTGTCTGGTCGCTCGCCGTGCGCGACGTCCATCAGGCGATCCCGGTGGCCGAGGCGCTGCTGGACGGCGACGACGAGCGGACCCGCTTGGCGGCGGCCCGGCTGTTGAAGGACTTCTCGGTCGCCGCCTGCGGTCCGGGCTTGGAACGGGCGCTGGCCGACACGGCGCTGCCGGTCTACGCCGCCGCCGTCGAGGCGTGGCCCGCGCACGACTACGGCCCCCGGAACGCCTTCGCTCCGCTCACCGACGCCGCGCGCGCCGGCCTGCGCGAGCGCGTCGCCGCGCTCGGCAAGGTTCAGGAGGTGGAGACCGGACTGATCGGTGAGCGGCCGCGCAAGATCAGCGGCCCGCTCGCGGCCGATCTGCTCGTCTGCCACGCCGACGGACCGCTCGATCCCGAGCTCGTGGCCGCCGCGACCGCCGACGGCCGGGCGGTCGCGGCGCGCGCCTACGCGAAGGATCCGCAGGCCCATCGCGCGGCGCTCTTCTCGATGCTCGCCGACCGTTCGTCGGTGGTGCGCGACCGGGTGAGCGAGGCGCTGCAGTCGCTCCCCGGTCTCACCGAGGACGAGGCGCTGATCGTCGAGAAGACGCTCACCCGCAAGGCCGCCGACGTGCGCACCAACGCCCTCACGCTCTTGCGGCAGCAGGAGCCGGAGGCGCTGCGCGCGTCGGTCGCGCGGCTGTCCGACGGCACGGCCGACCAGCAGCGGGCCGCCGAGGAGCTCGGCCAGCACGCGCGGGGCGAGCAGCAGGCCTCGGTCGAGGCTCCGGCGGCCGTCCGGTTCAGCGTCGCCGACCGCACGCCGGCCGAGCGTCCGGTCCCGCCCGCCCGCCGCTGGGCGGAGTACCACGAGAACGCCCGCCTCATCCTGAGCTCGCTGCGCGCCTGGCTCGACGAGCACGCCGACACCGAGGTGCAGACCGGCTGGGGCGTGGAGCTGCTGGCCAACCTCCGCTATCTCGGCGCCAGCCAGGACGGCCGGCTGCCGCTGCCGCAGATCACCGAGCCGTGGTGGGAGCGCGTCGCCCCGCAGCTGACCGACGGCGGCGTCGAGGCCGCCCTGCTCACGCAGTTGGCGCGGACGGACCGGCCGTGGGCGCGTGAGCTGCTGGTCGAGGTCGCGGGCCCGGCGGTGCTGGAGTTCGTCGGCGAGGACACCCCGCCACTGCTGTGGGACATCGTGCGCGAGGCCGCGGTGCACGCGTGGCGCGATAGCTGGGCCGACCCGCTGCTCGACCTGTTGGAGACGGTCGCCGTACGGCTTCCGCTCGACGGCCTGGTCGGCCCCGCTGAGGTGTTGGAACGGCGCGGCCGGAGGCTGGAGCGGGACCAGTGGGGCAATATCCGCGCTTTCGACGAGCGCGGCTCCTTCGACTGGCTGTTCGCCGGGAGCCACCGTCTGCTCGATCCGGAGCGGTTGAGCGACGACCAGCTCCGGCGGCTCTGGCGGGCGCTGCGGTACGTCGACGAGCCGGAGGGCACGCTCGACCGCTGGGACGGCCCGCTGGTCGAGGTCGAGGCGCGCGGCTCCTACGGCCGTTCCGGCGGCACGGTCCGGGTGCCCGACCAGCCGCAGCGCTGGCCGATCTCGATGCGTCTGCTGGTGGCGGCCTTCGAGCGCGGCGTCGCCACCGACGCCGACGTGCTCGACGCGCTGTTGCCCATCCACCAGGTGCGGTCCTGGTACTCCAGCCGCAACGACCGCGCCCTGTGGACGCTCACCGGGGTGCGGCCCGAGGAGTGGGCGTCGGGGGAGCGGGTGCAGGCGGTGGTGGCGCGGTTCCGAGCGGCGGTCGTCGACGCCGAGACCTCCCGAGGGGACCTGCCGGGTCCGTTGTCAGAGGCTGCGCGCGGCCTGCGCAGCACCGATGGCGCCGAGCAGCTGACCCGGTGTCTCGCGGCGCTCGGCAAGCGTCCCTTCGCCCGCGGCTACACCTGGACGCCGTCGCGCGAGAGCAGTCTGTCGCACCTGGTCCGGGTCAATCAGCCCTCGCCCGGCGACACGGTCGAGCGGCTGGGCGAGCTGGTCGAGGCGGCGAAGATCACCGACCAGCGGCTCGTCGAGACCGCCGTGTACGCGCCGCAGTGGTCGAATTTGATCGAGCAGCGACTCGGCTGGTCCGGGTTGGAGTCGGCGGTGTGGTGGGTGCACGCGCACACCAAGGACGAGGGCTGGGACGTCGACCAGGCGATCCGCGCCCGATGGGCCACCGAGGTCAGCCAGCGCACGCCGTTGGAGGCGAGCGACCTGGTGCGCGGCGCGGCTGACGTCCAGTGGTTCCGCGCGGTGGTCGACACCCTCGGCGAGGAGCGGTTCGCGCAGGTGCTCAAGGCGGCCAAGTACGCGTCGTCGTCGGGCGGGCACAAACGTGCCGAGCTGTTCGCCACGGCGCTGCTCGGCCAGGTCGATGCGGCGGCGGTCGCGGAGCGGATCGCGGCCAAGCGTCATCAGGACTCGGTGCGGGCGCTCGGTCTGGTGCCGCTGGCCGACCAACAAGAGTTGCTCGACCGCTACGAGTTGCTGCGCGGCTTCGTCGCCTCGGACCGCACGTCGGGCTCGCAGCGGCGGGCCTCGGAGACGACGGCGGTCGAGGTCGGCATGGAGAATCTGGCGCGCACGGCTGGTTTCCGTGACCCGCAGCGTCTGGTGTGGGCGATGGAGGCCGCCGCCGTGCGCGATCTCGCGCAGGGTCCGGTCACCGCCGAGCATGACGACCTCGTCGTCTCGCTGTCACTCGACGCGTCCGGGTCACCGCAGCTCGACGTGGCGCGGGCGGGTAAGACGCTCAAGTCGATTCCGGCCAAGAGCGCCAAGATCCCCGAGATCGCCGCGTTGAAGCAGCGCGCGAGGTCGTTGCGGTCGCAGGCCAAGCGCATGCGGGCGTCCTTGGAGGCGGCGTGCGTGCTCGGCGACGCCTTCGAGGGCTCCGAGCTCGACGACTTGCTGGGCCACCCGATCCTCGCGCCGATGTTGCGCGACCTCGTGTTGGTCGACGAGGAGGGTCGGGTGGGCTTCCCCGTCGACGGCCGCACGCTCGCCTCGGCGGAGGGTGAGGAGCGGGCCGCCTCGGGCGCGCTGAGGATCGCCCATCCGGTCGACCTGTCGGCGTCGGGGGAGTGGCCGGAGTTCCAGCACGCGCTCATGGTCGCCGGGCGTCGGCAGACGTTCAAACAGGTCTTCCGCGAGCTGTACACGCTCAACGCGAACGAGCGCGACGAGGAGGGGGTGGCCTCGCGGCGGTACTCGGGCCATCAGGTGCAGGCGCGTCAGGCGAACGGCGTCTTCGGCTCGCGCGGCTGGGTGGCCGACTTCGAGTCGGGCCTGTCGCGCACCTTCCACCAGCAGAAGATCACCGTCTGGTGCCACCTGGTGAACGGTTGGGGCTCGCCGACGGAGGTCGAGGACGCCACCGTGGAGGACGTCACTTTCCATCCGGCCGGCGAGTGGCGTCCGATGCCGCTGTCGGAGGTGCCGCCACGGGTGTTCTCCGAGGCGATGCGCGACCTCGACCTCGTGGTGTCGGTGGCGCATTCGGCCGGTGTCGACCCGGAGACCTCGGAGTCGTCGGTGCGCACGCGCGGGCGGCTGGTCGAGGAGACCTGCGACCTGCTGGGCCTGTCGAACGTCGAGGTCGGCGGCCACCACGTGCGGGTCAAGGGCACGCTGGGCACGTACTCGATCCACCTCGGCTCGGGCGTCGTGCATCGGATCCCCGGCAACGCGGTGTGCATCGTCCCGGTGTCGGCGCAGCACCGCGGCCGGATCTTCCTCCCCTTCGCCGACGACGACCCCCGCACCGCCGAGATCGTCGCCAAGGTCGTCCTCCTCGCCCGCGACGAGAAGATCAAAGACCCGACCATCCTGCAGCAGTTGGTGGGGTGAGGAGGGTTGTCTGGTGCTCAAAGGCGTCTATGCGACCACCGTTGTCCTCGCGGCATGGCCGGGAGCTCCCGCCAAACGGGCGTCGGTCGTCACGAGTTCGGCGTCCAGCAACTCAGCCAGCGCCACGAAGCTCGCGTCGTACGCGGTGAGGTTGTCTCGCAACTGCCATACGCGGTCAGCTAACAGTTGGTGGTCGAAGTATCGAATACCGAGCTGTCCCAGCAGTTCACGAGCTTCTTCGCCTTCATCGAGGCTCGTCAGCCCGGCGGCGACGCGACGACGTAAGACTTGCAGCGCTTCGATCACCAGGAGTTGAGGCGCGGCGATGCGCCAGTCCGCGCGTTCCACGTGCTCTTGCACCTGCCTCGACCGAGGCAAGGAGAGCAATAACTCGATCGCCGCCGACGTGTCGAGAACGATCACCGAGAGTCTCGCTCCGCGCGGGTCGATTCCGCGGCTGTCTCGCCTCCGTAGCTGCGCACCGGCCGGGAGGCGAGACGTTCGCTCAGGTCACGAACGCTCGGAAACGAGACTGCGCGCCGCAACTCGTTCAACGCCAACTCGGACAGGGTGACTCCCTCACGAGCCGCTCTCACCTTGAGTTCCCGATGAAGATCGTCCGGCACGTTGCGCACCTGAATCATGGTGGTCATGCAATGATGATGACATCATCACAATCACATGCGCAAGCCTTTCTTCGTCGCCATGACATTCAGAAATTGCCTGGCGTAGCCGCCTTTCCGCAGGACACCGTTCAGCCCAGCGCTGTGCGCAGGCGGCGTTCGACGCCGGAGGCGCGGGAGGTGGGGCGGTCGATGGCGTGGCGGACCACCTCGGGCGTGCCGACCACCGTCAGGGTGCCGCGGGTGCGGGTGACGGCGGTGTAGAGCAGCTCGCGGGTCAGCACGAGGGAGTCCTCGTCGGGCAGCAGCAGGGTGACGTGCGTGAACTCGCTGCCCTGGCTGCGGTGCACCGTGCTGGCGTAGGCGCTCTGCGCTGAGGCGAGCCGGGCGGCGGCGACCGACTGGCCGGTGTCGAGGCGGGCCACTAGGCGGCCGTCCTCCTCGACCACCACGCCCACGTCGCCGTTGTTGACGCCCAGCGAGGGGTCGTTGCGGGTGACGAGCACCGGACGTCCGGCGAACCACGGGCGGCGAGGGTCGGGGAACCGTCGGACCACCCGCTCCAACTGGTCGTTCCAGAAAGCAACGCCCGCCGGACCCTCACGGTGCGCGCACAGCAGCCGGTGCTCGGCCAGCGCCGCGTGCGCCGCCACCGCATCGCCGTCGGCCGAGGCCCGGGCGAGGGCGAGCGCCTGGGCGCGGGGCCGGTCGTCGATCACGCTCGCGACCTGGTCGGGATCGACCAGCCGGACGTGGTCGTGGCCGCCGGTCAGCACGTCGAGGGCGTGGGCCGAGTCACCGGCGACGACCGCCTCGGCCAACTCGGCGACCGCCCCGTCGAAACGGTGGCCGCGCGTCAGATGCGTGACGCAGCCGCCCGTCTCGCCGACCCCCCGCACGACGTCGCGCAGCACCGCCCCGGCCTCCACCGACGCTAACTGGTCGGGATCGCCCACCAGCACCAGCCGACAGGCCGCCGGGGTGGCCTGGACCAGCCGCTCCATCATCAACAGCGACACCATCGAGGTCTCGTCGACCACCACCACGTCATAGGGCAGTGCATGCCCGGCGTGATGGCGGAAAGCCGTGCGATGGTCGGGGCGGGCGCCGAGCAGCCGGTGCAGGGTGACGGCGGGCAGACCCTCCAGCCAGGCGCGCTCGTCGGCGGTGAACACCGGGCTCGCCGCCTCACGCGCCAGCGACTCCCGCACCCGGGCGGCCGCCTTGCCGGTGGGCGCGGCGAGTCCGACGCTGATCGGCCGCCCGGCGTCGCGGGCGGACTGCTGGGAGCGCAGCGCGACGAGCAGCCGGGCGATGGTGGTGGTCTTGCCGGTGCCGGGGCCGCCGGTGAACATGCTCGTCCACGTGTGGGCGGCGCGTACGGCCGCCTCGCGCTGCTCGGCGTACGTCGGGCCGTCGAACAATCGGGAGAGGTCGGCGTCGAGCAGGGCCTCGTCGACGGTCGGCGGGGTCGCGCCGAGCCGGGCGGCCAGCCGCTCGCACAGCGACACCTCTAAAGCGTGATAGCGCGGCAGGTGCAGCAGCGGCTCCTCGACGATGACCACGCGATCCGGCCCCGACCCCAGCGGACTCGCCGCCACCCGGGCCCGCCACGCCGCCGGATCGTCGGTGTAGGCGGGCAGGGCGAGGTCGGGCGCCTCCACCCGCAGGTCAGCCACCGCGTGCTCCAGGTCGACGCAGGACGACCCCAACCGCACCGCCCGCACGGTCAGCGCCACCGCCAGCAGCACCGCTTCGTCGTCCTCGGCCCCGAGACGGCCGAGCGCGCGGGCCACCTGCACGTCGGAGGCGTCGAGCAGCCCGACGGCGTTCAACGCGCCGAGCACCCCCGTCGCCCCGGTGACGACGCGACGGTCGAAGGGGTCGAGCGCTTCGATCGATCCGGTCTCGGTCATGGCGTCCTCCCGGCGGAGCCGTCGAGCAGGTCGCTGAGGCCGAGCACCAGCGCGGTCGGCGGCCGCCACGCGAACACGCCATAGGGCGCGCCGTCGGCGGCGCGCGGCACGTCGGGGCCGGTCATGCCGCGCACGAACAGGTACAGCACGCCCGCCAGATGGGTGTCGGGGTCGTAGCCGCGCAGCCGCCAGCGCAGGAAACGATGCTGCGCGACCGTGTAGAGCAGCGCCTGCAGGGGATAGGTGGTGTGGGTCATCGCCTCGGCGAGCCGGTCGGGCGCGTAGGCCTCGAGTCCGCCGCCCGGACCCTCCAACCGGTTGGTCTTGTGGTCGACGACGAGGGCGCGGTCGCCGGGCAGCCGCAGCAACAGGTCGATGGAGCCGTTGAGATAGCCGCGCAGCGACCGCCAGCCGAGGTCTGGATCGCGCAGGTCGGGCGCGAACGGGCGCAGCGGGTCGCCCTCGGGCAGATGCTCCTCCATCAGATCGGCAATGTCGGACAGCGTGCCGCCGGGGCCATGCGGACGCCAGCCGCCCGCCAGCGGCAGTTCGAAGTCCATCTCGCGGAACGGCCGCAGCGCCAGCGCCTCGGCGAGGGTCAGGTCGTCGGCGAGCGGGCCGAGCGGCGTGGTGAGCGCGCCGACGAGCGCGCTGGTCAGGACGTCCGGGTCGACCGGGAGCGGTC
The DNA here is from genome assembly GCF_047606445.1 of Aeromicrobium sp. GTDB lineage: Bacteria > Actinomycetota > Actinomycetes > Propionibacteriales > Nocardioidaceae > Aeromicrobium. The sequence goes on from NZ_JASGEK010000080.1 coordinate 19,887, forward strand.
GGCGGGACAGACGCTCCTCGACGTGGCCCCGCACCTCGGCGTCGAGGTCGTCGGCCTCGGAGTCGACGTCCTCCAACACGCCGTGGACGAGGGTGCCGAGGTCGGCCCCGCCGAACAGCTCGGCCCAGGGCGACGGGCCGAGGTCGCTCTCGGGGGCGTCCTCGACCACGACCTCGCTCTCGTCGTCGGTGTCGGGCTCCTCCGGCTCGACGGCGACGGCGACCGGCGCGTCGTCCTCACGGCGGATCAACGACGAGTACGAGGTGCGTGTCCAGGCGGTGTCGAGCTCTCGGGTGAACGACCGTGCCGACAACTCGACGTCGACCGTCGCGGGCGAGAGCGGACGGGCGCGCGGTGTCTGCATGCGTTCCAGCGCGGGACCGCCGCGCTCGGACCACGCGCGCAGCCGGGCGACCGCGTCGAGGTCGGACGGCGGCGGCAGGACGTCGGGCACGCCGGGGCTGTCCGGGTCGGGCCGGAACAGCAGCCGGGTCAGGGCCGCGTGTTTGCCGTTGAAGGTGGGCGCCCAGTGCAGGACGAGCTGTGACTGCGCGCGCGTCATCGCCACGTAGAGCAGCCGCAGCGACTCGCCGGCCCGTTCGGCGGCGTCGCGCTCGACATGCTCGCGGCGGGCTGGATGCGGGCCGCCGACGTCGAGGCAGCGGCGCCCCTCGTCGTCGTGCAGCCGCAGGATCTCGCGCTCGCGGGTGTACCGGTCGAACAGGAACGGCGCGTAGACGACCGGATACTGCAGGCCCTTGCTGACGAAGATCGTGGCGATCTGCACCGCGTCGGCGTCGCTGTCGAGGCGGCGCAGCCGGTCGGTCGGCGGCGCGCCCGCCCGACGGTGCTCGGTGAGCCAGTCGATGACGCCGACGAGTGAGAGCGAGGTGTCGCGGGCGGCCTGGGCGAGCACCTGCCCGACGTGCTCCAGGTCGGTGACGAGCCGCCGTCCGCCGCCCTCGGCGAGCAGCCGCGCGGTGACGTCGCCGCCGAGCAGCGCCTCGGTGAGCGCGTTCAGGCCGTGCGTCCGCTCGACGTCGGCAAGGTCGCGCAGCCGGGAGGCGATCTGGTCGGTGAGCGCGTCGCCGCTCGTCTCGTCGGCCAGCGCCTCGGCTCGGACGCCGAAGAACGGTCCGAGCGCCGCCGCCCGCACCAGGCCGCTGCGGTGCGGGGTGTGGGCCGCGGCGAGCAGGGTCAGCCAGTGGGCGCCGGCCGGGCCGTGCAGCACGTCGAGCCCGCCGCCGCTGACCGCCGGGATGTCGAGCTTCGCGAGCGCCTCACGGACGAGCGCGCCATGCGCGTGACTCTCCACCAGCACCGCGACATCGCCCGGCTGGACGGGACGCGGGCCGTCGCCAGGGTCGTAGGTCGCGTCGCCGCTGACGAGCCGGGCGATGTCGGCGGCCACGTCGTCGGCGATCTTCGCGCGCGCCACGCCCACCGGCACCCCCTTGCCCGGCGGTGTGTTCGCGTCGTCGCGGGTCAGCAGGCGCAGCCGGAACGGATGGCCGTGGTCGGGGTCGACCAGGCGTGATCCCTGACGCGCGGCCTCGGCCGGATGGACCACGATGTCGGGATCGCCGAGCGCCGCGCCGCGCTGGACCGCGTCGACCGCCGCCACCAGCGGGGCGTCGCTGCGATGGTTCAGCCGGAGCGTGCGCCGCTCGTCGGCCGTCCGCGCCGCGTGCAGATAGGTCGCCACGTCGCCGCCCCGGAAGGCGTAGATCGCCTGCTTCGGATCGCCGACCAGCACCAACGTCGCGTGACCGACGAAGGCCCGCTCCAGGATGCGCCACTGGACCGGGTCGGTGTCCTGGAACTCGTCGACGAGCACGACCCGCCAGCGTGACCGCATCACCTCGCGGGCGGGCGAGTCGTCGTCCTCCAAGGCGTCGGCGAGCCGGGCGAGCAGGTCGTCATAGGACAGCGACCGGGCGGCGAGCCGTCGTCGCGCGGCCTCGGTGCGGACCGCCTCGGCGAAACGGCGGCGACGGTCCGCCTCCGACCCCGGCTCGGCGCTGTCGGGCAGCAGCCGGCTCGCGGCGTCCTCGACGGCCTTCCCCGCCAGCTCGCGCGCCTGCGCGGGGGAGAACGGCGGGGTGGCCCCGGACCCCACGGCCCGCAGGTAGAGGTCGGCGGCGACGTCGTGGACGAGGGCGAGGTCGTCCTCGACGAGGGCCGATCCCGGCTCGACGTCGCCCAGCACGCCGAGTCCGCGCAGCACCGTGTGGCAGAAGCCGTGCGTCGTGGTGATGGTGGCCTCGTCGAACCGGACGAGCGCCGCTCGCAGCCGGTCGCGGCGTGCTTCGCGGTCGGTCTCGCCGAGCAGTGTGAGCAGCGGGTCGTCGGTGGCGGGGGCGTCCGCGTCGAGGTGCGCGGCGGCCTCCCGCAGCCGGTCGCGGACCCGGTCGCGCAACTCGGTGCTGGCCGCCCGCCCGAAGGTGACGATCAGCAGCTCGTCGAGGCCGGCCCGCCCCTCGGCCACCAGCCGTGTGACGAGCGCCGCGATGGTCCAGGTCTTGCCCGTCCCCGCGCTCGCTTCGATCAGCAGCGTCCCCGTCGGCAGCGGGTCGGTGATGTGGAACTCGGAGGTGGTGCTCACGCGTCCTCCAGCCGGGCTTGGAGCGGGCCCCACAGGCGCGAGGCCAACTGGGGGAGGGAGCGGCCGCCGACCTGCACGCGCAGCAGGTCGTCGTAGGACAGCGCCTCGCCGAAGGCCAACTGGTGGTAGGGGTCGGCGTCCTCGCCGTCGATGCCGTAGGTCTGATTGCCCTCCCACTCGCGGCGGGCCTCGCGGTGTGGATAGCGCTCGCCCTGACGTTGGGCGTCGGCGAGCGCGTAGGACGTCTTCGGCGGCAGCGGCAGGGCGGTGCGCAGGCCGAGGTCGCGCAGGTCGAGCAGATCGAGGAGCAGCGCCTGGGCCTCGTCGGACGACGGCGGGCGGATCGTGCGCAGCCCGGGCGCCGACGACCGTCCTTGCCGGACTTTGCCGACCAGTCGGAAGGGGCGGCCCTGCCCGGCGGCGGCGAGCGCGAGCGCGTCGACCCACGACGCCCCGAGATGCTTGGCGGCGATTTTCGACGGCGTGACCAGCAGGCCGTGCGTCGGCCGGACCCCGGCGACCGCGCCGACGAGACGCCGTCCGCCCGGCAGCTCCACGTCGACGTCGAGGCTCGCGGCCGGCTCGTCGATGAACGGCGCGGCGACGGTGTAAAGCGAACGGGCGGTGTCGCGGGCGGCGTTCAACGCGTCGTCGGCGAGCGGGCCGGGCGGCAGCAGGCCGCGTCGCCGCTCGTCGGCCTCGGCGTCGGGCCCGGACACGCCCGCGAGCACCGCGTCGAGCAGCCGCTCGGTGACCTGCCAGGTCTGCAGGGCGTCGAGGTCGAGCGCGATGGCGTCCTCCGGCGGGTCGTCCTCGTAGACGACGGTCAGGTCGAGCCGGCCGCGCAGGAAGGCGCGGGTGGGGTGGGCGACGAAGGCGCGCAGGTCGTCGAGGGCGACCACGCTGTCGACGCGCTCGGGCAGCGGCGACGACAGCAGCGGGGCGGGGTCGAGCGCGGGCCGCGTGGTGGCGCGGGCGCCTGCGGCGGCGGCCTGGTCGAAGCTGAACGGGGGGTCCGCGCCGAGCGCCCCCGGAGTGAAGGAGCGGGCGTCGAACGCCTGCAACGGATGCCGGACGACCAGCTCCCGCCGGGCCGTCCCCGCGGGCAGCCCGAGCATCTGGTCGAGTTGGTCGAGCAGCTCGCCGACGGGTGTCGCGGGGGGCAGCTCTTGCCCGGTGCGCTCGTTCGCGCCGGTGTAGGCGAGCACGAGGTGGTCGGTGGCGGCGGTGATCGCGTCGAGCAGGAGTTGGCGGTCCTCGGCGGTCGGGTCGGGCTCGCCGGGCAGGCGGCGCAGCGCGAGGAGGTCGTCGCCCAACGGCGCGGCGGTGCGCGGGAAGGCGGCCGCGTCGAGTCCCAGGAGACAGACGACGCGATGCGGGACCGAGCGCAGCGACGATAGCCCGCAGACCGTCAGCGAGCCGTCGCGGAAGCCGGAGCGGCCGGGTGAAGAGGTGAGGATGTCGGCCAGCAGCGCGTCGACCTCGACGACCGTCAGCTCGGCGTCGCCGGTCTGCTCGGCCAGCTGGCGGAGCACCTGCTGGGTCTGCCAGGCGTCACGGTGGGGGGTGCTGGCGAGCGCCTGGGCGGTGTCGCTCAGCAGGTCGACCCAGGTGGAGAGCGGCTGCGGGCGGGCCGCGGCGAGGAAGTCGCCGAGACGGGTGACCGCCTGCGTGAGACGGCCGACGAGGTCGATGCCGGTGCTGCCGAGGTCGTCGACCGGGAGCACCCCGCCGAGCCGGCTGCCATGTCCGGGCAGGCCCGGTTCGGCGGCGACCGCCACCAGCAGCCGGTCGAGTCCGGCCCGCCAGGTGTTCTGCGCGAGGCCGTCCAGATGCCAGCGGCCCCGGCCGTCGGCGTCGTAGCCCCAGCGGATCGCGGTCTCGGCGATCCACACGTCGATCTGCTCCAGGTCGTCGTCGCTCAGGTCGAAGCGGTGGCGCACCGGCCCGAGCGCCAGGAACTCACGGACCTCGGAGGCGGTGACACGTCCGGCGACGGCGATCCGCACGACCGTCCGCAGCACCTCGCCGACGGGGTTCGCCGCGCCGCCGTGGCGGCGGTCGACGCGGACCCGCAATCGGTGGCCGGGATGGTCCGCGCCGGGCACGTCGGCCAGCCCGAAGGAGGCGTCGAGATACGGCGCGAAGGCGTCGAGGTCGGGGCAGAGAACGACGATGTCGCGCGGCTCCAAAGTCGGGTCGTCGGCGAGCAGCCCCAGTACGACCTCCCGCACGACCTCCACCTGCCGTGCGGGGCTGTGCGTCGCATGGATCTGCACCGACCAGTCGTCGGGCCGTCGCTCGCGGTCGCCTCTCCCTTCCCCCGCGAGGTCGCCCTGCAGCCAGCCCAGCAGCGTGTCGGGCCGTTCGGGGGACGGGAGGTCGTCGAGTTCGGGGGAGAGGGCGAGGAGCGTGTCGGTGAGTTCCGCCGACTCCCGCCCGAGGGAAGTCAGGAGGGCACTCGACCCTTCGATCCCCCGCAAGCGGGAGGTGCCCCCACTCGGGCGCGGGGCGCCCTCACACCTCAGGGATCGAAGGCTTCGTTCCCTGAGGTGCGACGAGGAACGAGGTCCCCCGCAAGCGGGAGGTGCCCCCACCTCGAAGGGACGGGACGGAACCCACACATGCGCCTCCCGCCGTTCGCCCAAGGCCGCCACGAGATCCCACTCCGACGCCGTCAGTCGGAGCGATCCGAAGAGTGACAGCCGCTCGGGGAGGTCCGGGTCGACCGACCCGTCGCGCAGCCCGGCCGCCGTCGCCGCGACCCGCTGGTCGGGAGAGTCATGCCCGTCGAGTTCCGCGCTCACTCGCCGCCACAGCTCGGCCTGCCAGTGATGGGTCTGCGGCAGGTCGCCGCCCGCCCCGTCGGTGTCATGGCCGTCGTTCCAGGCCTGGACCATGGCGGGTCGCCGTCGCGCGTAGGTATGGAGCAACGACGCCAGCCGTCGCGCGGTGGCGTACCGGCGTCCCCGCCGCAACGCCTGATCCGCCTCCGGCAGACCCTGCCCGAGGTGCCGCGCGACGACGTTCATCCACGGTTCGCCGAGACACCGGTCGATGACATCGAGGACTGTCCAGGTGAGACGTCCTGGCGACCATGGGTCGTCGCGGTCGCGGTCGCGGTCGGTGAGGTCGGCGAGGAACCGTCCAGGACGGACGAAGTCGACGCTCGCGCAGATGCCGTCCTCACGACCCGCCGCCGCTCCGAGGCGATGCCCGAGCGACTGGGCCAGCCAGCGCTGCACGCCGTCGCCCGACACCACCACCAACTCCCGTGCGAAGGCGTCGGATGGCGGCTCCTCCATCACGCGCGCCAACGCGTCGACCAGAGTGTTGGCGCGTTCGGCGCGATGGAGGTGGAGGGTCACGCGCTCGAATCTAGAGGACGGCGGTGACACTTCCGGGGCCTAGGTTCGTCCCGGAGGTGATGGACATGGCTGAGACGCAGGTCGACGACGAGGACTTCGCGCAGATCCTGGCCGCGACGCGCGATTTCGTCCGTGAGCGGGTGGTGCCGCGCGAGGTCGAGATCATGGACGGCGACGCGATCCCCGACGACCTGCGGCGCGAGGCCGCCGGGATGGGTCTGTTCGGCTACGCGATTCCGCAGGAGTGGGGCGGCCTGGGGTTGAACCTGCGGCAGGACGTCGAGCTGGCGATGGAGTTCGGGTACACGTCGCTGTCGTTCCGGTCGATGTTCGGCACGAACAACGGCATCGCCGGGCAGGTGCTGGTCGGCTATGGCGCCGACGAGCAGCGCGAGAGGTGGCTGGCGCGGATCGCGTCGGGCGAGGTCGTGGCGTCGTTCGCGCTGACCGAGCCGGGCGCGGGGTCGAATCCGGCCGGACTGCGCACGAGCGCGACGCGCGACGGCGACGACTGGGTGATCGACGGGTCGAAGAGGTTCATCACGAACGCGCCGACGGCCGACCTGTTCGTGGTGTTCGCCCGGACCCGTCCGGCCGACGACAGCGGTCCGGGGATCGCGGTGTTCCTCGTCCCTGCCGACGCGCCGGGCGTCGAGGTGGGGCCGAAGGACCGCAAGATGGGCCAGGAGGGCGCGTGGACCGCCGACGTCATCCTCACCGGCGTCCGGGTCCCGTCGTCGGCGCTGGTCGGCGGCTCGGAGGACGTCGGCTACACGGCGGCCATGGCGTCGCTGTCGCGTGGACGGGTGCACATCGCGGCGCTCGCGGTCGGCAGCGCCCGACGGGCCTTGGACGAGTCGGTCGCCTACGCCGCGACGGCCACGCAGGGCGGGCGGGCGATCGGGGACTTCCAGTTGGTGCAGGCGCATCTGGCCGACATGCAGACCGACGTGCTGGCCGGTGAGGCGCTGGTGCGCGAGTGCGCCCGGAAGCACCACTCGGGCGAGGACCGCCGGATCGCCCCGAGCGCGGCGAAGCTGTTCTGTGCCGAGATGGCCGGCCGAGTGACTGACACGGCGGTCCAGATCCACGGCGGCGCCGGCTATATGCGGGACGTCCCGGTGGAGCGGATCTACCGCGACGTGCGGCTGCTGCGCCTGTACGACGGGACGAGCGAGATCCAACGCCTCATCATCGGCGGCCGGCTGATCCGCCAGGCCCGCCGCTGAACTGATAGCCTCTCCTCGTCGTTCATCGACAGCTCGTAGATCATCTCGCAGGCGATTCGGCCTGTCTCAGAGATACAGACGAGGAGAGATGAGATGAGCGAAGAGATCAGCGTCCACCGTCCGGTGTCGCGCCAGGCGGTGCGCGGTCCGAAGATGCGGGCTCGGGTGCGCGCCGAGGTCGGGGTGGTGGCCGTCCAGGTGCACGGCCGTCGGCTCCGTGAGTGGGCCGAGCGCCAGGAGGGCCCGTACCCGGACATGGCCGAGTCGGTCAGGATCGCCGAGGCCGAGCTGTCGGTGCTGGTCGACGCTCTCGGTTCGTTGGTCGAGATCGATCCGGGGCGGTTCGGGTACGACGGCGACTGCGCGTCCCCTCGCCGTGGCTCGTGGCGTCGCCCGGACGGGAGGGACTGAGCGCAGGCCGCTCCCGGCGGTCGCTTGACGCGGTCGCCGGGATGCGGTATCTGTCCCAGGTCGTTCATCGACATCTCGCACACCTTCCGTAGGCGGCCTACGCCTATTTCCGGGAAGGTCGTGGAGAAGGAGATGAGATGGACGAGCAGATGGACGTCAGCCGCCCGACGGCCGGCCGCGTGATGCGCAGCGAGGAGATGCGCAGGCGGCTGCGCACCGAGGTCGCGGTGGTGGTCGACAAGGTGCACGGCCGGTGCCTGCGCGAGTGGGCCGCCCGCGAGGACGGCCCTTACCCCGCCATGGTGGAGTCGGTGCGCATCGCCGAGGCGGAGATCGCGATCCTGGCCGACGCTCTCGGCCCGCTGGTCGGGATCGGCCCGGAGAGGTTCGACGACGACACCCGCTGCGTCGAGGGCCGCCCCGCGGCTCGCGCGGCTCCGGTCGAGCCCGTCCCGGCCGCCGCCCGGACGTCCCGGACTGGTTCGACTTCGACTGAGCCGTCGAGCGTGGCGCTCCCACGGGAGCGCCGCGCTTCAGGCGTTGTTCAGGTCGTCTGGAAGACCGCGAGCGTGTTCGATGTCGAAGGCGGCCGGGTGCCAGCCGTCGGGCAGCCACTCAAGGGCTTGCTGGGCGTTCTCGAACACCGGCGGCAGATGACTGTCGGCGTGGCCACTCTCGACCCAGGCGGCGAGTTCGTCGTGGCCGCCGACGCCACCGCAGTCCTCGGGCGGGCAGGCGCGACGGCCGGTGACGAGTTCGATCTCGGCTGGTGGCTCGGGCAGGACTTCTTCGACGCGGAGCAGGTGATCCCAACAGTCGCCGAAGTCGTACTCGTAGCCGATGGTGTCGCCGACGGCGCTGACGATCTGGTCGAGTCGGACCTCGTTCTCCCAGACGCCGGTGTCGCCTTGGGAGACGTCCCAGGTGGTGATGAAGGCTGGACTGCGCAGATCGGCGTCGGATCGGAAACGGTGTAAGTGACAGTCCTCCCATCCCATCGCCGCTTGGATGACGTCGTGCAGCCGGTCGAGGGTGATGTCGCCGGGTAGGACGAGTCGCCGCCAGACTGGCGGCTTGGTGTAGCGCAGGTCGAGCCGGATACGGAAGCCCTGTGTGTCATCCGGGACGGGACGGATGTCGGGTTGTGCTCGGGTGTCGAGTTCGTCGAAGAACATAGGAGCCGATGCCTTGGTCGTGGGGGGTTCTTTCTCTGACAGCAGAACATCTCGGATCAGCGAGATGGCCGCCGGGCTCGGAGCGCGGTCACGTCGTCGCTTGTTGGCGTTGGGGCCGATATTGCCGAGGACGTGCCAGAGTGGGTTGTAGACCCAATAGACGTCGCTACTGTTCACAGGTTGACCGTCACTGTGACCCCAGCCGAGCAGTGTGAGCGCGTCGGCGATGGATTCGGTGTCGATGTCTCCACCCGGTGTGCCACCGATGTAGAGGCAGAGGAGGACGGCGGCATATTGGTCGAAGGAAGGCTTCTGGGGGAGGAGCCGTTCGGCGAGATGATTCCAGAGGGTTTGGGGGTTTCGGCGTGCGGCCTGTCCGGCTTTGGTCAAGAGGAGCCGTCCCTGACGTTTGCGCAGCAAGCCGACATCGTGAAGCGATTGGCGGAAGGCGAGGACGGGCTGGGCGTTGACCTCAAGATTGATGCCGAAGATCCAGTCCTCCATCTCCGGCATGATGGCGGCGAGAGCTGTGACCTCGGTGGGTGGCAGGTAACCGGCTTGGGTGAGTTTCAGTCCGTCGTCGCCGACTCGGTCGAGCAGGTGGAGGTGAGCGCGCAGGCTATCGCGGAGTTCGTCTCCGCTGGGGGAGGGTTCGGCTTGGTTGGCGAGGATAGTGAGGCAGTTGGTGAGGTCCCGGTCGATGGGGGTGCGGTGCAGTCGGCCGAGGACTTCAGCGAGCCGGTGATCGAGGTGATAGTGGGTGAAGTTCACCGGATCAGTTTCGCAGTACCTTGTCGAGGGACTTACCACGACTGAGTTCGTCGACGAGCTTGTCGAGGTAACGGATCTTGCGCATCAACGGGTCCTCGACGTCCTCCACCCGCACCCCGCACACGACGCCCTTGATCGACTCGACGTTCGGGTTGAGCGTGGCGTCGGCGAAGAAGTCCTCGAAGGTGGTTTCGGCGTCCAGATGATGCTGGATGGCGGCGTCGTCGAACCCGGTCAGCCACGTGATGACCGTGTGCAACTCCTCGACGCTCCGCCCCTTCTTCTCCACCTTCGTCACATAGTGCGGGTAGACCGAGGCGAAAGGCATACGGAAGACGCGGTGCATGGGGCGAGGATAGCCCGGTGAAGTGTTCCGTTGCGTGTCCTTGCGAGCTAATATGCTTTTATGCGTACGACAGTGGACCTTCCTGATGACTTGATGCGGGCTGCCAAGTCGAGGGCTGCGACACGGGGGAGTCGCTGAAAGATCTCTTCACGCGTGCTGTCGCCACCGAGGTAGGCCGTCCCAACCGAGGGACGCGGGTGTCCTTCCCTCTCATCGAGTCGGTTGGTCCGCCTGTCACTCAAGTCGAGGTGGCCGCTGCCGCGCAGTCGGCGCAGGACGACGATGACGTACGTCGGGCTTTCGGATGAGTCTGCTGGACGTCGGGCCGCTTCTCGCCTTGGTGTGGCAGCGTCACGAGGCTCACGGCCGTGCGGTCGTCTGGCTGGACGGTGTGGACGAGCCGTCCGCCGTTTGCCGCGTGACGGCGATGGGTTTGATGCGTTTGTTGTCCAATCCGGCCGTGATGCGCGATGACGTGATGACCAGACGGCAGGCCTGGGGCGTCCTGGACACGGTGCTGTCCGACGAGCGCTTCGTCTGGCTCGACGAACCGATCGGCCTCACGGACCACTGGGCTGTGTCAAGTTTCGTAGACAGTCTGTTTGTGGGTCAGGCTGCGGTCGCGGTCTGAGTGTTCTGGTGGGCGGCGTGGACTGCTGCGGGGGTGCGGTAGCCCAGGGTGGAGTGGCGGCGCCTGCGGTTGTAGAAGACCTCGATGTAGTCCACGACCGCGAACCTCGCTCGGGCTCGGGTGGTGAACGACTGCCGGTGGTAC
>NZ_JASGEK010000081.1:0-7907 GCF_047606445.1 Aeromicrobium sp.
GTGGATCATCCACCCTATGAGCGCTCATAGGGTGGATGATCCACCGCCTCACACGAAAGGTGGATAACTCACCGCCTCCGGGGGAGGTGGGGCGCTAGAGCAGGTAGGACACCACCAGCACGGCCGTTGACACGGCGAGCATGCCGAGGCAGTTGACCCAGAAGACGACGCCGAGGAAGTTCGCCCGCAGGTGGGCGTAGGCGGCGCAGCAGAAGTAGGCGATGACGGCGGCGTTCGTGGTCAGGCCGACGCCCTCGTACTGCAGCCCGGCGAGCAGTCCGGCCGTCGCGAGGAGTTTGACGACGATGAGCGCCCACCACCAGTCCCGAGGGAAGCCGACCCCGTCGAGGCAGTCGCGGATGAACCCGGGCGGCCGGATCGAGATCAGCGCGTCGCCGAGCAGGAGCACCGCCAAGGCGACGGTGGGAATCCAGAAGTCAGGGGTGGCGGTCATGGGTGCTCCTCGGTGGTGTCCGGCGGACTCCCATCATGGCGGGTCGACATTCCGCGGGAGCGCTCAGCCGAGCTCCACCAGTGCCACGCCGACGATCACCAGCGCGATCCCGATGCGCATGCGCGGCGTCAGCGGGTCGTCCCAGAAGGCGCGGGCGAGGACGGCGACGAGGACGATCCCGACCGCCGACCACACGGCGTAGGCCACACCGACCGGCAGGCCCGCGCGCAGGGTCAGACCGAGGAAGGCGAAGGCGACGACGTAGCCGACCACGACCGGGACCAGCCAGGCGCGCCGCCGCAGCCCGTCGCTCGCGCGCAGGCTCAACGTCGCGGCGACCTCCGAGGCGATGGCGCACGCCAGCCACACCCAGGCCATCAGCGGGCGTCCTCGGTCTGGCCGGTCTCGATCAGGACCACGCCGACGACGATCACGGCGATCCCGACGACGGCCGCCGGGCTCAGCGTCTCGTCGAAGAGCAGCGCGCCGAGCCCGGCCACCAGCGCCACGCCCGACGCCGCCCACACGCCGTAGGCCGCGCCGATCCGCATCCCGGCGCGCAGCGCGAGGCCGAGCAGCGTGAAGGCCGCGGCATAGGCGACGGCGACCACGGGGATCAGGCCCGGACAGTCGGTCGCGGCGCGCAGCGTCAGCGTCCCGGCGACCTCGGCGACGATCGCCCCCGCGAGCAGGACCGGGGCTCTCACGCGGGCTCGGTGAGGGAGACGAGCAGGCGGGGGGTGGTGCGGCGCAAGAGGTCGAGGTCGAACTCGCGTCGTTCCACGAGGGAGCTCAGCACGAGCGCGTCCCAGGTGCCCATGAGCACGAGCACGGCCTCGCGGGCCTCGACCACGAGCCGCAGGCCCATCGCGTCGAGCACCGTCTCGACCACCTCGGCGATGCCGTCGATGATGCGATGCCACCACTCCACGAACTCCTCGCCGCCGAGGTCGCCGCGCAGGCCGCGCAACTCGAACTCCAGGTGCAGCAGGAACCAGTCGCGGTCGGGCGGCTGCAGCACGGCGAAGCGCTCCAGCACGGCGGTCGCGGCCTCGGCGGGCTCCAGTCCCGCGAAGGTCGCGGGGTCGGCGGCCTCGCGCACCAGGGCGAGCATGCGCTCGCGCTCCCGGTCGACGAGGGCGCGCACGAGGTCGTCCATCGAGTCGAAGTTCGAGTAGAAGGCGCCCCGGGTGAAGCCGGCCTCGCCGCAGAGGCGGGCGATGGTGACGCCCTTCAAGCCCTCGCGGGCGAGGAGGGCGCGGGCGGCGTCGAGGAGACGTCCCCGGGTGACCGAACGGTGGCGGAGCGCGGGGCTCGGGTCGACGGAGGTCACAGGGAAAAGATTACTCCGATGCATTGATGTATTCAATACATTCATGTATCGTCGGGGTCATGTCGACCTTTCTGCACCGCCTCGGAGGCTGGGCTTTCCGCCACCACGTCCGCGTGATCGTGGCCTGGATCGTGCTCATCCTGGCCGGCGGCGTCGCGGCGGCCGCGCTCGGCGACGGCACCCGCGACGAGTTCACGATCCCCGGATCGGAGGCGCAGGAGGCCGTCGACGCCCTCGACCGGACCTTCCCGGAGCTGTCCGGCGTCTCGGCCTACGTCGTGGTGGTCGCCCCCGACGGATCCACCGTCGACGCGCCCGCCTCCCGGGCGCTCATCGACGACACGCTCGCCCGGCTGAACGCGGTCGACGGCGTCGCCGAGGCGAGTTCGCCCTTCGGCCTGTCAGAGGACGTCTCGATCTCCGCCGACCGCGGCGCCGCGCAGATCCAAGTGCGCCTCGACGGCGGCTTCGAGGACGTCACCCCCGATCTCAAAGACGACCTCGCCCGGGCCACCGAGCCTTTGGACGACGCGGGCTACACCGTCGCCGTCGGCGGCGACGCCTTCTCCAGCGCCGGACCGAAGCTGTCGATCGTCGAGGTGATCGGCGTCATCGTCGCCTTCGTCGTGCTCTACCGCATGTTCCGCTCCGCGCGCGCCGCCTTCCTGGCCATCGCCACCGCGGTCGTCGGGGTGGTCGTCGCGCTGGAGCTCACCTGGGTCGCCACCGGCTTCTTCACGATCTCCTCGACGTCGCCGCTGCTCGCGCTGATGATCGGACTCGCCGTCGGCATCGACTACGCGCTGTTCATCATCTCCCGGCACCGCGAGCTGCTCTCCGAAGGCGTCGAGCCGGACGAGGCCGCCGCCCGCGCTGTCGCCACGGCGGGCTCGGCGGTGGTCTTCGCGGGCGTGACCGTCATGATCGCGCTGCTGGGACTGTCCATCGCGGGCATCCCCTTCCTCGCCGTCATGGGCGTCATCGGCTCGCTCGCCGTCGCGGTGTCGGTGCTCGTCGCGGTCACGCTGCTGCCCGCCGTCATGGCCTCGGCGGGGGAGCGGCTGCGGCCCAAGGACGGCGAGCGTCCGCCGGGCGCGTTCTCGCGGCGCTGGGTCGCGCTCACCACGCGCTTCCCGACCCTGTCGATCCTCGCCATCGTGGTCCTCCTCGCCGTCGTCGCGATCCCGGCCAAGGACCTCCGACTGGCCCTCCCCGACAACGGGGTCGAGCCGAAGGGCACGAACGCACGCGACGCCTACGATCTCATCGCCGAGGAGTTCGGCCCCGGCCACAACGGCCCGCTGCTGGTGACGATGGACGTCCTCACCTCCACCGACCCGCTCGGCGTGGTCGACGCGGTCAGCGCCGACCTGGACGCGCTGCCGGGCGTCGCGGGCATCGGCCTGGCCACCCCCAACCGCACCGCCGACACCGCCGTGATCCAGGTGATCCCCGAGACCGGGCCGCGCGACGACCGCACGGCCGACCTCGTGCACACCATCCGCGACCGGGCGCCCCAGTGGGAGTCCGAGCACGACGTCGACGTCGCGGTCACCGGCTACACCGCCGCCGGCATCGACGTATCCGAGCGGCTCAGCGGCGCGCTGCTGCCCTTCGCCATCGTCGTCATGGGGTTGTCGGTGCTGCTGCTCATGCTCGTCTTCGGCTCGCTGCTGGTGCCGATCAAGGCGACCATCGGCTTCCTGCTGTCCACCGGCGCCGCCTTCGGGGCCGTCGTCGCGGTGTTCCAGTGGGGCTGGCTCGGCGACCTCGTCCACCTCGACCAGCCGGGGCCGCTCATCAGCTTCCTGCCGATCCTGCTCATGGCGGTGCTGTTCGGCCTGTCGATGGACTACGAGGTCTTCCTCATGGCGCGCATGAAAGAGGAGTACGGACGCTCCGGCGACGCGCAGAAGGCCATCGTCGACGGCTTCGTCGGCAGCTCGCGGGTGGTCACGGCGGCGGCCGTCATCATGCTGGCGGTGTTCGCGGGCTTCGTGCCCGAGGGCGACGCCAACATCAAGCCGATCGCCTTCGCGCTGGCCGTCGGGGTGTTCGCCGACGCTTTCCTCGTTCGTATGCTCTTCGCGCCCGCCGTGATGAAGTTCGCCGGCGACAAGGCGTGGTCGATGCCGTCTTTCCTCGCCCGACGGCTGCCGCACATCGACGCCGAGGGCGAGGCGCTCTACGAGAAGCTCGCGCTGGAGTCGTGGCCGCGTGAGAACCGCGACGGCGCGCTGACCGCGTCCGGGCTGACCCTGGAGACCTCCGAGGGGATCGTCTACAACGACGTCAACCTCATCCTGCCGCGCGGCGACTGGCTCGTCGTGCACGGTCCCGACGGCTCGGGCAAGACGGCGCTGCTGCTGACCCTCGCCGGACGGATGGCCTTCACCGCCGGTCGGCTGCGGGTGGCCGGACGACTGCTGCCGCACGAGTCGGGCGCGGTCCGCAAGGTCGCGGCGCTGGGCGAGACGCGCGGCGTCAACGAGCTCGACGGCCACCTCGGCGTCGACCAGCACATCGCCGAGCGGTTCGCCATCTCCGCCTTCGGCCTGTGGGTGCCCAGGCGCCGGGTCGACCGCGTCCGCGACCGGCTGGAGCGGGCGCTCGCCGAGGCGCACGACGAGGCGGGCCTGCTCTATCCCGGCCTCGACGGGAAGCGGCTCGTCTCCACGCTCTCGCGCATGGAGCGGATCGCCCTCGGCGCGACGCTCGCGCTGGTCTCCGAGCCGGAGCTGCTCGTCCTCGACGACGCCGACGACCTCCGCTCGCCCGCCGACCAGGCGCTGCTGTGGGCGACGCTGCGCCGCCTGCTCGACGGGACCGGCGCCTCGCTGGTCGCGGGGGTCCGGTCCGCGCAGGCCGCCCCGCCGCCGTCGCCCCACGTCCACCTCGCGGAGCTCGACCCCCGCCACCTCCTCGACGAGTTGATGATCTGATGATTCCCTCACCGCCCCTTCCCTGGTACGAGATCGCGCGTTTCCAGCGCAGCCGCCTGACCCGGATCGCCCTCGTGGCGGTCGCGGTCGTCCCGCTGCTCTACGGCGCGCTGTACGTGTGGGCGAACGCCGATCCGATCGGCCGGCTCGACCAGGTGCGGGCCGCCGTGGTCAACCACGACCAGATGATCGAGGTCGAGGGCCCCGACGGTGAGAAGCAGCCCGTCGCGGTGGGCCGGCTGCTCGCCGGCAACCTCGTCGGCAGCGAGGCGAGGAACAACTACGACTGGGTGCTCACCGACGAGGGCGACGCCGAGAAGGGCCTCGCCGACGGCACGTACAAGGCCGTGCTGACGATCCCGGAGAATCTGTCGCAGGCGGCCGTCTCGACCGGCGGCGACCCGGCGCAGGCCGTCCAGGGCGAGCTCGACCTGCGCACCAACGACGCGGTCAACTTCGTGAACGGGCAGATCGCCGACCGCATCCTCGTCGCCGCGCGCGAGGCGCTCAACGCCCAGGTCACGCAGACCTACCTCGGCAACATCTACCTGGGCTTCAACGGCGTCAAGGCGTCCCTCGGCGAGGCGGCCGGAGGCGCGGGCCAGCTCGCCGACGGAGCCGGACAGCTGACCGACGGGGCCGGGAAGCTCGCCGACGGCACGGCCCAGTTGGCCGACGGAGCGCGGGCGCTCGACGGCGGCAGCGCCGAGCTCGCCAGCGGCCTCGGACAGTTGCGGCAGGGCGTCGCGACGCTGCCCGGCGACGTCCAGCGCCTCGCCGACGGCTCCCGCCAGGTGGCCGACGGGACGGCCCAGATGAACGCGCTGGTCCAGCAGGTCACCGGCACGATCACCGGCGGCACGGGACAGGCCCGCGAGGCGCTGTCGACGGCGGAGACGTCGCTGCGCGACCTCGCCCAGGCCTGCCGGGACAACGGCGCCGCCGACTGCGCCGCCCTCGACGCGGCCGCCGACCAGATCGCCGCCGCGCAGGGACAGGTCGACGAGGTCGCGGCGCAGGCCGCTCAGGCGGGCCAGCAGTCGCAGGCGCTCGCCGACGGAGCGGCCCAGGTCGCGGCGGGCAACAGCGAGCTGGCCGCGAATCTTCCTACCCTCGTCGCTGGCATCGACCGAGCGGCCGACGGGGCCGCGGCGCTGAGCGAGGGCACCGGGCAGTTGGCGTCCGGCACGGCGTCGGCCGCGGCGGGCGCCGGGGAGTTGGCCGGCGGCGCGGGCGAGCTCGCCGGGGGCGCCGGTCAGCTGGCCGACGGGCTCGACGAGGGCGCGGACGCGGTGCCTGGCTATTCCGATGACGAGAGCGAGCGGCTGGCCGAGGTCGCGGCGACGCCGGTGGGCGCCACGGCCGAGCGGCTGAACGCGGTCGACAACTACGGCGCGGGCCTGGCCCCGTACTTCATCGCGTTGGCGCTGTGGGTCGGCGCGATGTCGATCTACCTGCTGCTGCGTCCGCTGTCGCCGCGCGCCGTGGCCGCGACGACGGGCAGCGTCCGCGCGACCTTGGCCGGTTTCGTGCCCGGCGCGCTGGTCGCGGTGGCGCAGGTGGCCTTGTTGGCGGCGGTCCTGTTGTGGGTGGTCGGCGTCCACGTCGCGCAGCCGTGGCTCATGGTCGCGATCGGCCTGCTGACCGCGTGGGTGTTCGTCGCGGTCAACCAGAGCCTCATCGCGTGGTTCGGCGGGGCGGGACGCTTCGTCGCCATCGCCTTCGTGTGCTTGCAGTTGGCGGCGGCCGGCGGCACCTATCCGATCGAGACCTCGCCGGGGTTGTTCGGCACGCTGCACGGCCTGTTGCCGATGTCCTACGCGGTGCACGCCCTGCGCGCGGCGACCGCGGGCGGCACGACGGGCGTCGGCGCGGACGCCTTCGCGCTGGTCTGTTTCGGCTTGCTCGCCCTCGTCGCCACGATGGTCGCCGCCCAGCGCCAGCAACGGGTCACCCTCACCCGCCTCCACCCCACCCTCGTGGTCTAGTTCTTCCCAGATTTGCTGGCTTATCCACCATTCGAGGGCGTGCGAACGGTGGATAAGCCAGCAAATCTGGCGAGAAGGCGACCCCCTCAGGACTCGGCGGCGAGGAGGTAGGCGGCGAGGAGGCGTTTGAGCTCGATGACGATCACGTACTCGTTCGCGAAGAACTGGTACAGCGTGCCGATCGGCAGCCCCGCCCGCTGCGCGACCTCCTCGCAGGTGAAGGAGTCGAACCCGACCTCCAGCAGCAACTCGCGCGCCACCGACAGCAACAGGTCGAACTTGCGCTGGCTGCGCTCCTGCGCGGGACGCTTGCGCGGCTCGAGGATCGGCGTCGTCATCCGCTATGGCTCGTGACACAATCACTGGCCACCCAGCGTGGGAAGAGGTGGGACCAGTGCCGATCGTGGTGTTCGACGTCGGTGGGAGCTCGGCGCGCATGGCGGTGGTGCGCGGCGGGGTGGTCGGAGCGTCGCGGCGGGTCGAGGTGACGGACGCGTCGAGCCTGGTCCGCCACGCGAGCGCGGCCACGCGGGGTCTGCGCGGGGTGGCCGTGTCGACGGCGGGCTTCGTCGACAGCGAGCGGGGCCGTGTCCGTCTCAGCCGCGCGGTCCCGGGTTTGGAAGGCGATCTCGCCCGACGGCTGACGAGCGATCTAGGCTGTCCAACGGTCGTGGTGAACGACGGCGAGGCGCACGCCTACGCGGCGGGCCGGATTCCCGACGTCGACCACGGACTGGTGGCGATCTCGCTGGGCACCTCGGTCGGCCTGGGTGTCCTGGACGCCGGCGGCCGCCCACTGCGGCCCTGCTCCGGCGAGAACTGGGACGTGGGCGACTGGCGGCTCGACACGCGCGCCTCCGAACGCGAGGTCTGGTGGGCGCTCGGCTCGCAGGGACTCGCCGAGGTGGAGCGGTCGATGGGCGAGGACGCGGGGCGGGCGCAGTACGGCTACCGGCTGGGCGGATGGATCGCCACGCTCGGCGTGGTCTTCCGCCCGCGGACGGTGGTGTTGTCCGGCGGCATCGCCCGCGCGCACTGGAACCGCTTCGCCCCGGCCCTCCACGAGGAGTTGGCCGCGCAGACGCCGGAGGCGGCGCGGCCGCAGGTGGTCGCCTCGCCCTTCGAGGAGGCGGGGCTGGTCGGAGCGGCGGTGGCCTTCGCGCGGCGGGTCGGCTGAGCCGCCGCGCGAA
>NZ_JASGEK010000082.1:0-14655 GCF_047606445.1 Aeromicrobium sp.
CGCCGCGCGGGGAGTGCTTGCTCGTGGCGACGGTGCGGGTGGTGAGGGGGGAGTGGGTCATGGGGTGTCTCCTTGGGTGATGTGGCGGTCGAGTCGTGCGGCGAGGGCGCGCACGTCGGCGCGGGTCTCGCGGCTCTCGGCGCGTCCTTCGCGCAGGTCGGCGCGGATGCCGCCGAGCTCGCGGCGCACGAAGTCGGCGAATCCGTTGCCGGTGGGCGCGGCGAGGTCGCGGGCGGCCTCGGCGGCGTCCCGCGTGGCGGACACGCGGGAGTCGAGCCGACGGAGCCACCACGCCAGGCCCGCGACGAGCACGCTGGCCAGCGGGGCGGCGGTCGCTGCGATGACGTGGTCGGGGCTCATGAGGCGACCATCCAGCCCAGGGAGAACAGGGCGACGGCGTTGACCGCGTGGTTTATGCCGTACGCGTAGCTGCGGATGTGGACGCCGCCGTCGGGGTTGACGACGACGGCGACGAAGGCTGTGCCGGTGTCGAGGTAGCCGACGCCGTGGGTTGCGACGGTGCGCCGCATGGACGCCGGGACGACGCAGACCTGCCGCCAGCCGCCGGCGAGCCAGTTCACGGTTTTGACGGTGACGGCCCCGTGGAGGTTGACGGAGAGGCCTTGCCGGGCGATGGTCGGCGGTCCGGATAGGTTCGCGGTCGATGCGGTGACGATCGGCAGCGTGGCGGCCTCGTAGTGCGCGGCCGAGGTGGTGGGCACCTCCGGGACGATTTTGTTCAGCCTCGCGGCGGTGAGCAGGCTGCCGTTGACGAAGGTGTCGAGTTTCGGCATGTCAGTTCTCCTTGCGCAGGTCGAGGACGGCCGTCCACGAGCGGGCGGTGATGGCGTGTCGGATGGCGGCGACCCGCACGCTGTGGGTCGATCCGTCACGGGTGACGGTGATGAGGTCGTTGAGTTCGAGGGTGATGAGGGACGGGTCGTCGGAGGGGCGGATCGTGATCGATGTGAGGGTGTCGTCGGCTGTGGCTTGGCTCGCGGCGATCTGGTCGAGCCGTTGTGCCAGGAGCGTCTCGTCGTCGCCTGTGTGGAGGGACAGTTCGATCGCTTTGGACCGGCGGCCGTAGGTGGCGACGGATTCGTCGTCGTCGACGAGGTGGGTGTCGTCGGCGCTGTTTCCGGTGGCGGGGTCGCGGCCGAGGTTCGTGACGCGCCAGTCGTTGACGACGCGGCGGGTGTCGCGACCGCCGAGGGGGTCGGCGTAGGAGGGGTCGGCGAGGTCGGAGAGCGCGGCGCGGACGGTCGTGTCGAGGATGGTGCGGGCTCGTACTCGGCCGTCGCGTGTGGGCCACCAGTAGGCGTCGGCGGTGTGGGCGGCGATGTCGAGGTGCGTCGCGACGGACGCCTCGCGGCCGATGTCGCGTTCGAGGTAGTCGTCGGCGGGGGTGATCTCGGTCAGCGTCAACCGGGTGACGGCGAAGCCCCACGCTCCTGTCTCCGGGTCGGGGGCGGCCTCGGGGGTCGGGTACGCGACGCGCACGGTGTGCGCGCTATAGGTCGCGGTGAAGTCGTAGGGCGCGATGGGGGTCTCGTAGTTGTCGACGAAGGCTCCGACCGGTCCCCAGCCGAGGCCGTCGACGCCGACGACGAGCGACTGGTTCGCGCTGCCCAGGCCGGTGACGCGGTAACGGCGGCCGGGGACGAGGCCGGTGATGGTGGTCTGCGCGCCGACCGTCTTCGCCGGGATGGACCAGCTGCTCGGCGGCGGCGACACGGACTGGAAGTCGACGATGAGGGCGATGCCTTCCGTGGCGATCGTTCCCGAGGCGATCCATTGGTCGGTGCGGTGGAAGTCCACGTGGTGGACGTTCCCGGACGGCATGCCGTAGCCGGTCCACCGTCCGAGCACGTTCCGGTCGTCCGGCGAGCCGGACAGCGTCCACGTCGGCATGGGCGGCGGCGGGTCGAGGACCACGTCGGTGTTCTCGGTGACGCGTTCGACGCGTTGCGTGAAGTGTTCGCGGCCGGCGGCCGAGGTCGCGCCGACGCGGGTCGTGTTGGCGTAGGAGGACACGGGGTCGACGCACAGGATGGTGGTGAGGGTGCTGCCCTTGCTGCTGGTCGTGTCGTACACGTCGAGGATGCGGCCGGTCCACAGCGGGACGCCGTCGTGGGCGACGCGGACGGGCACGTTGGCGCGGAGGTTGAGGTCGGCGCGCAGCGCGTTGCCGTCGTGCTCGCCGAGGACGACGGTCATGGAGCCCACGTCGGGGGATCGGCCGAGGGGGCCGCCGGACGCGATGGCGGTCGGGTCGGCCGACACGAGGGGCGCGTCGTACGGCAGCCACGCGAGCTCGCCGCCGCCGACGTACGTGCCGACGTTGCTCCGGCCGAGTACGAAGCCGGACGTGGGGCCGAGGATCTCGACGCGCAGGCGGTCGAGGTGGGGCGGGGTCATCGTGGGCGGCCTCCGATCCGTTCCCATTCGTCGAGGCACTCTTGGACTTCGCGGCCGACGGCGGCTCTGTCGGTTCCGGGCGGCACGTTGACGGTGATCTGGTAGGTGCGGTTGACGGTGAGGGTGCCGCCGTCGTGGGCGGTCCGCACGGCGAGGTCGCGGTCGGCGTCGGCGTCGGCGAGGTCGAGTTCGGGGCGCATGCCGCCGATGTCGTCGGTGACGCCTTGGAGTTTGCGGCGCAGGGCGGCCTCGCGCTGGGCGATCCCGTAGATGAGGCCGTCGATGATGAGGGTGCCCGCCGGGGTCAGCAGCCGCTTGTCCCGTTTGGGCGGCCCCTTCCAGCTGGTGAGCTTCCCGGTCAGCTCGCCCAGCTTGTTCTTGACCGCGCCGAACTTGGAGGCGATGCCGTCGATGAGGCCGTCGATGATCTTCTTCCCGGCGCTCTTGAGCCATTCGCCCGCGCCGGACAGGGCGTCTTTGACCTTGCCGGGGATGCCCGCGACGAACCCGACCATGCGTCCGATACCGGACGCGACCGCCGTGACGACGGTGACGACGACGTTGATGACCATGCGCCAGTAGGCGACGACGGCCGTCAGGTAGAGCTTGACGCCGGCGGCGAGCCACCCGACGACGGTGCCGATGCCGGCGCCGACGGCTTTGATGGCCTCCCAGCAGGCGGCCCCGGCCGCTTTCATCGCGTCCCACGCGGCTGTGACGATCTTCTTGCCGAGTTCGGTCTGGGTGAAGAACCAGACGAGCGCGGCGATCACGGCGAGGACCGCGACGACGAGCAGCCCGATGGGGTTGGCGACGACGGCGGCGTTGAGCGCGAGCATGGCGGTGCGGGCCGCGCCCATGGCGGCGGTCCCGGCGACGACGGCGAGCCGCCAGACGAGCCAGGCGGTGCCGTAGGCGTACTGGGCGACGGTGCCGAGCTTGGTCGCTGCGGTCACGATGACCTGGATCGCGGCGTACGCCTTCATGGCGACGTTGACGGTCAGGACGGTCGCGGCGAGCCCGGCGACGGCGACGCCGGCCGCGAAGGTCGCCTTCTCGTGGTCGGCGAGGAACCCGACGACGGACGCGATGATCTGCTGGATTCTGGCGTAGGCGGGCAGCAGTCGCTCGCCGATCTCGGCGCGCTGGTCCGCCAGCGCGGCGGTGTTGCGCTGTGCCGCGCCCGCCGCCGTGTCGGCCTCGGACGCGAACTGGCCCTCGGACTCGGCGGTCTTCTCGAAGAGCAGGTCGAGGCGGGCCTGCATCTCGGCCTGTTTGAGGGCCTCCCCTTCCAGGCCGGCCAGGCCCTGCGCGGCGAGGCGGGCGTTCACGTCGGCCTGCTTGATGCTGACGCCGTACCGCTCCATGGGGTCGGCCTCGCCGCGCAGCAGCGACCCGACGGCCTCGACTGCTTCCTTGGTGGAGCCGCCGAACGTCGCGGCGAGGTCGGCGGCGCGCGTGTTGAGCTGGTCGGTCAGCCCCGCGACCTGCTCCAACGGCAGGCCCGCGCCCTTGAGCATCGCCCCGGAGACGTTCGCCAACTCGCGGTACTCGTTCGCGGACAGGCCGATGGCCTGCGCGGCCTGTCTGGACTTCTTGACCACGTCGCCGGCGTACTCGCCGAAGACCTGCTTGGTCGCGCCGATGGACTGCTGCGCGTCGGACGCGGCGTCCAGCGCGCCCTTGCCGTAGGCGGCGACCGCGCCGAGCGCGGCGGCGGCGGGCAGCGACGCCTGCTGGAACGCGCCGCCGACCTTCTGGGCGGTGGTCGCGGTCTCGTTGAGGTCGGCGACGGCCTTGCGGGCGTTGGTGACGATGCTGATGACGATCGGGCCGGCCATGCCGCCCCCTCTCTATCGGCGAGCCCGGCGGGCCACGGCTCGGATGAACCGGTCGCGCTCGACGCGGGTGAGTTGCTTGTAGTCGTGCTTGCTGACGCCGTGGATCAGGAAGAGGGCGAGCTCGTCGGCGTCTCGGATGGCTCGCCGCTGGCGTTTCCCGCCTCGGCGGCCTCGGCCTGGTCCTTGTCGGCGAAGTAGTCGCCGACGACATCGCTCGTGAGGCCCTTGGCGTAGGCGAAGGCCTCAGCGGGCTTGTCACCGTGGTTGCGGATGCGGTCGATGGCGACGCACGCGCGGACGGGGACCATGGGCCGGGTCTCGGCGGCCGCGTACACGTCGGCGCCGTAGCGGGCGGCGATGAGGTCCTCGTCGTGGCCGGTGAGGGTGCCGAGCATCTCGCGGATGGTCAGGGGGGATTCGCTCATAGGTCGAGCCCTCGCTTTCTGATCTGGGTGTCGATCTCGTCTTCGAGCCGTCCGACGGCTCGGGGCATGTACTCGGCCTCGCCGCGCTGCATGAACATGGCGGGGGCGATGTGGCGGGCCGGCCATCCGTAGTTGACGGGTCCGGCGTAAGGGACGGCGGCGCGGCCCGCTCGGACGACGGCCTTGGCTTTGGCGCGGTTGCCGCGCACGTCGGCGGCGAGGCGGCCGGACTTGCGGGGCGCGTGCCGTGAGACGGCCTCGGCGGCCTCGCCCGCGATGGTCGAGAAGGCGTCTTTGAGGTCGTCGACGGCCAGGCCGAGGGCTTGCAGCCGCCGCACCAGCGACGCGAGCCCCTCGACCTGCACGCCCGCCACGGGTCAGGCCGTGATCTTGACGGGCTTGGCCTGGCACACCCACTCGCACTCGAACGTGAACCGCGCGGTCGGCGAGGCGTCGGCGTCGCCGCCGAGGAGGTCGCCGTCGGGCTCGCTGACGGTGACGACGCCCGCGAAGTGCGGTTGCGCGGGGGTGGGCACCTCGTTGCCGTAGGGCCGCAGCAGGAAGGGCACGTCCTCGCCGGAGTGCGACCAGACGAGGTCCCAGAGGCTCCCCTCGGCGGCGTCCTGCACGCCGGTGAAGACGAGCTTGTACTCCCGCTTGCCGCCCGCTCGGGCGTCGGCGAAGGTCACGAAGTCGCTGTCGGCCTCGCCGGTGGTGATCTTGCCGGTGCTGATCTGGTTGTCGACTTCCTCGCCGTCGAGTTCGAGGGTGAGGGTCCGTGTTCCAAGTGCCGCCATAGCGGGTCAGTCCTCTCGGTGTCCGTTGATGAAGACGCACGGCAGGACGCCGACGCCGGGGATGGTGAGCTGCTGCATCTGCGCGCCGGTGACGCGCATGTGCGGGGCGAGCGCGGCCGTCAGCGGCGCGAAAAGCTCGTCGGCCATCTGCTCGGCGGCGGCGAGGTCCTGCGGCAGCAGGACGACGACGTTCCAGTAGCCGACGAACCCGAACGGGTTGGGCTGCTCGGAGCGGTCCCACCGGACGAAGCCCGCGCCGGGCGCGGTGACGCCCGCGAAGTACGGCGACACGTCGACGCCGTCGACACTGGACGCCGCCTCCGCGAGCGCGTCGCGGACCTCCGCGCGGCTCACCCGCACACCCGCTTGCGGTAGGGGCCTTCCAGACGGCGCACCTCGGGGTCGTTCCCGCCGACACGGGTCGAGCCCATCTCGTCGGACATGACGCCCAGGGGCAGGCCCCGCATGGCGAGGTTGCGGGAGACGCGGCGCAGCAGCGCCTCGGCCAGCGGCGGCGCGTACGGGACGACCCGGCACGCGGAGGCCTGCGCGGCGGTCTCGGCGGCGAGCGCGCCGCCGACGGCGGTGTCGGACTGGTTGGCGGCCAACGGCCCGAGATATTCCTTGACGGCGGCGAGGTCGGGCCGCTCGACGGTCTCGGCCATGCTCAGCCGTCCTCGGGGTCGGGGGCGGTGTAGGCGAGGGTGACGACGTCGGAGTCGCGGGTGACCGCGGACGCGGCGTAGCCCCAGATCGCGATGTCGACGCTCTTGACCATGTAGGAGAAGTCGAAGCGCTTCGGGGCGGACGCCCAGGCGTAGACCGACGACGGCACGAACAGCTTGGACGGGCTCGTGCCGAGCGGCCAGGCGGCGCGGCCGGTGAGGCTGCCGATGCTGACCCGGTCGAAGCTGCCGGGCACGCCGCCGTCGGCGTTGGTCGGACCGGCCACGGGCAGCAGCGGACGGCCGGTGGAGTCCTTCGCGTCGACCAGCTCGGGGAACAGCTCGGAGTTGAGGGCCAGGCCGGTGAACCGGTTGCCGCCTCGCACGAACTGGAAGCCGACCATGAGCCGCTTGACGGCGGCGACGAGGGCGGGGCCGGTGAGGCTGCCGAGCGGGCGGGTGTCGCCGACGACCGCGCCGAGCGTGGTCGCGATGTCGTTCTCGATGGCCTCGTGCCAGGCGGCCATCATCTCGTTCCAGATGATCTGGTCGGCCTGCGGACTGCCGCCCTGGTCGATGACCTCCCGGTTGACGGTGACCTTGCCCGACTTCGGCTTCGGGCTGACGGTCATGGACGTGGCGGTGAAGCTGCCGGTGGTCGGCTCGACGCCCTCGGCGTGGGCGTTGACGAGGCCCGCAGCCGACCCGAACTTCGGGATCGTGAACGGGGTCTGGTCGGCGACGCCGCCGGTGGTGACCATCTCCCACAGCGGCCGGTTGTGGTGGAGCGCGCCGACGTAGAGGTCGGGCCGGTTCTCGACAGGGTTGAGGGTGGCCGTGTTGGCGGTGGTCACGGCGAACGCGGCGGCCATGTGCTCGTCCAGGCAGCGGCGGGCCTCGGCGTCGCCGCCGAGCGCGGCGCGCATGTCGGCGACGACGGACCGCTGGGCGGGCAGCCCGTCGAAGCGGTAGAGGGGGGCCTCGTCCACCGTTGTCTCGACGGTCGGGGCGACCGGCTCGCGGGGCGGCAGGCTCAGGCCCGCGAACCCGGCGGTGATGGCGTCGGCGATAGCGGAGAAGTCGGGGCCGTCGGTCGGATCGAGGGCGCTGGTCTGGGCTTCGGGCGTGGGCATGGTGTCTCCTTCGGTGACGGATGCGGCGACGGCGAGGACTCGGGCGTCGCCGAAGGCCGGGAACGGGGTGAGGCTGGTCTCCACGAGCGGCATGGACACGGCGTGGTTGACGCCGCCGGTGGTGCGGTATTTGCCGCCGACGCCGACGCCGACCGACAGGCCGTCCCACACGCCGTCCTCGGCCTTGGTCAGGGCGCGGTCGCCGTCCGGTCCGCGCTCGACGGCGAAGGTCCCGTAGAGGCCGTCGGGCTTGTCGTCCAGCTCGACGGCGTGTCCGCACGCGGTGGCGAGGTCGTGGCCGACGCAGAGCTTGACGCGGCGGGGGTCGTCCCAGACGAGGGAGCCCTGCGAGAACTGCCACCGCTGGCCCTTGCTGACGCCGACGACGCCGTACGGGATGAGACGGCCGCCGATGAGGCGCTTCTCACGGTCGACGGCGAACGTCGCGGCGGTCTCGCCCATGTCGAGGCCGAGCACGCCGGTCTCGTCCGTGAAGGTGAGCGCGGCGGCGTCGCCGGAGGCCTTCGGCGGTTCGATCGCCAGCGGCTCGGCGGGCGGGGCGGCGGGCGGCGGGGCGGTCGGCTTGAGGGCGTCGAGTTCGGCGGGGGTGAGCGGGGGCCGGTCCTCCAGCTCGCGTATCTCGGGCACGGTGAGCGCGCCGACCCGCACGGCGACCTCGTAGGCCTCGTAGCGGGACTTGGTGTCGCCGCGCAGGAAGGCGTCGAGGTTGATCCGGGCGGTGTAGCCGCGAGGGGTCACGTCGTTCATGGACAGGCGGTCCTCGAAGGCCTGCCGGAACTGGCCGAGGGTGAAGTCCACGAACGTCTTGCGGCGGTCCTCGCTGTTGGCGTAGGTGCGCGAGGTGGTCGACACGCCGAGCTCCTCGGGGTCGACGCCCATGAGGCGGGCGATCTCCAGCACGGCGTGCTGCCGCCCCTCGACCAGCTGCAGCTGGTCGGGCGACCAGCCCGCGACGTTGTACTTGAGCGCGTAGGGCACCCAGCCGGTCGAGCGGGCGCGGCGGGCGTCCTCCCACGAGCCGAGGAACGCAGCCACCTCGTCGGCGTCGGTGGCGTCGGTGGTCGCGTCGGTGGGCGTGAAGTAGTCGACCGGCGGTGTGCCGTCGGCCGTGCGGGAGGCGGCGGCGTCGAGGTTCAGACAGGTGCGGATGGCCCGCGCCCCGGCGACGAGGAGCCCCTCGGTCGGGGAGTCGAAGCGGATCATCTCCTCTGCGGGCACGGTCCTGCCGTCGACGCTGACCTTGCCGTCGAGGCCGAGGGCGACGCGGCGCGGGTCGATCCGCTTGACCTCGACCGGGAAGGTGTGCCACCCGAAGCGGGTGACGCGCCACCAGGCGCGGGCGTGGAGCACGAGGTCGGCGAACGTCTTGGCGAAGGTGACCGAGCGGGGCGTGCCTGCCTCGGGCTGGTCGAACAGCGACCAGTCGACGGCCTTGCGCCCGGGGCCGAGCAGGTCGATGGGCAGGCCGCCGAGGGTCGAGGCGATGAGGTCGCAGCCGCGCTTGACGGCGGGCACGCTCATCGCCTCGCGGCGGGTGACGGGCGCGGTCGAGACCGCCTGCGGCGTGTACGACGCGAGCCCGAACACGGCCGGGTCGACGTCGACCTCGCCGCCGAGGGCCTCGGGCAGGATGGCGGACGGGTCGTCGGCGAACGTCGCGACGGTGTCGCGGCCGGCGATCCAGTTCCGAAGCATTCCCACGGCGACATGTCTAGACCCGGAACGCCGACCGCCGCGCGGATGTTTAGCGAACAGCTAAACCCGTTTGGCCGGTCGCTAAACATCTCACCGCCGGGCGGTGATGACGCGCATGGCCCGCCGAGCGGGCAGCGCACGGGCGGCGTCGGCGGCCCACACGGCGGCTTTGACGGCGTCCGCGCGGACCGTCGAGGCGAGGCGGGGGCCGTCCGCGCCGGGCACGAGCCGCACGGCGCAGGCCTGCCCGGTCAGGTGGGCCGTGTCGGTGTGGCGCAGGCCGTCCTCGCGGATGAGCCCGCCGAGGCGCTGCACCGTCGCCGCGACCCGCCCCGTCGCGGCTTGCGTGCGGACGCCGACCAGGGCGGGGTCGTCGGCCAGTGACGCGCCGACGACGACGGGCGCACGCAGCCGCAGGCCGCGCAGCAGCTCGGCGACGGCGGCGAGGCTGTCGTGGCCGGTGACGTGGACGACGGCGCGCCCGTCGACCTGCCACGCGAGCGCGAGGGACACGCCCTTGGTGAACCAGGACTCGACGGCCGCGACCGGCGGGTCGTCGGCCGGGGCGGGGGCGGCGAGGCCCGCCCAGTCGTCGTCGGTGACGACGGGCTCGCCCCGCTGCGCTTTGCGCTCGCCGAGCCGCCACACGTTGAGGTACTGGGAGGCGAACCCGGCGAGCGGGTCGGGGTCGTCGGCCTCGGGGTCGGCCTGTCCGGCGAGCGCGGCGTCGTACTTGCGTGAGATGAGCTTGCGGCGCGCCTCGGACCAGTGCGGCGACGCGGCACGCCAGACGGCCGGGTCGGCGGGGTCGCTGCCGGGCGGCGCGGCCCACACCAGCAGCACCACCTCGGGGTCGTCGCTCGCCAGGGCCGTCGAGATGCGGCCGCGCATGAGGGAGGTCGCCCGACGGTGCGCGGTCGACGTGATGAGGAGCTGCGGCATGATCCGTTCCAGCGTGGCCGGTTCGATGCCCTCGGTGACGGTCTCGGGCTTGACGTTCCACGCCTCGTCGATGAGACCGAGGGTCACGTCATAGCCGTAGACGCCGTCCTGTGATCGGACGAGCCACCGGTTGCCGTCCGGCGTCTCGACGGCCTCCTTGCCGTTGGCTCGGGTGACCTCCCATCCCTTCGACTCGGCCCATCGCCACGCGCCCCGCTGTATCTCGCGGCAGATCGCCATGTCGGAGCCGGTGTGCATCGCGAGCTGTGGTTCGCCGAACAGGCCGAGGGGGTCGGCGAGCCGCCACAGGGCCACGCCCCGCATGCGCACCGACTTGCCCGCTCGGCGGGGCGCGGAGTCGATCATCACGGCCGTCGTGAGGGTGCCGTCGGCGCGGTGCTCAAACTGGCGGACGACCGCGAGCCGCTGCCACCAGCGCAGCGTGATGCCCTGCTCGCGCTCGATCCAGTCGATGACCTGATCGCCGTACGATCCGGTCGCGTCGGCCGGGGGCGGCGACATGTACAGGGGCGGGCTGGCGTCGTCGGGAATCGACGTGACGACCTCGGCCAGCCACGGGTGCTCGGCGAGCCGATCCGGGTCCCACTCAAGCTCGGGCCGCACTTCCAGGGCCTCGCCAGTCGGGGGTTTGGGCATCCCGGGCAGGGCCGGTTGGGTCAGCGTCGGACCACCCTCGGGGGGAGAGACGGGAAGGGGCGGGGGCTCTCCGCAGGCCGGCCCGACGGGGAAAACGGCGGCGAGCGCCTCGGCCGCCGCTTTCTCGCGGACGACGGCCTGCCCGCCCTTGTCGCTGCACGGCCGGCACTCGACCTGCCAGTTGGACACGGCCATGGTCAGGTGCGGGTGCGTGGCGCGGCTGCGCTTGTGGCCGACGACCCACGGCGTGCCGCCGTCCATCACCTCGCCGCACTTCGCGCACGGCCTGGGCAGCCACGTCGCCACGATGGCGCGGGCCTGCTCGACCACACGGCCCGACCACGAGCCGTCGAGCGGGTCACGCACGACGGGCCTTCGGCACGGCCAGGCGCAGGCACGACGCCGACGAGGAGTCGTGCAGCAGGCCATGGCGCACAGCCGTGCGGATCGCCTGGCTGACGACCGAGGCCGACGCCCGCGGCGCGACCGCCTCGCGCAGCTGCCCCGGCCTCAGGTGGGCTCGGCCCGATTGGTCGGCGGTGCCGAGCGCGTACAGGCAGACCGCCACCCACAACGGCGGCTTGCCCGAGACGGCCCACCCACGGGCGATGTCATGTCCTTTGCTCACGATGTCTCACTTCCACTCGGTTGGGATTTCTTGCAGTCCGCCAGTTCGGCCTATCTCACATGTGGTGTAGGGGCGGGATATGGAACCCCTGCGGGGTGCTGGCCCCCGCCGGACTGAGAGCCCCCCGGACTGCCCCCCACGGACGCCGTAGCGTCGCAGCAGCGCACGACTACCAGCCCCGCCGCGCGAGGCGACGTGGCTGTGCTGCCCCGTCTCGTGTCCTTGGCCGTGGCCACGAGACCGGCCGCCCCGGCGTGTGGGCGGTGCTGTCAGGCGGAGCCCCCGGCATGTCCAGGCCGGTACTGCTGACTCCCCATCGCCGACGATGAGTTGTGCGGACCCTCACGGGTCCAGGCGGTCACGTTCTCCCCTACGCCGCCTACGCCTCCTTTCTGTCTGTCGTCGTGCTGTGGTCGTGCCCCACGTCGGCCATGACGCCGATGCCGCCCTACGGCGGGCGTGAGGCTGGGTGCTACTGGGTCGGGTCGAGCCCGGCTATCTCGTGGACGACGCCGCAGCCGCCACGGTGGGCCAGCTGCGCGTCGTCGGCCCCGCACGCCACGGCCCGTCGTCGGCGGGGCCGGTGCCACAGGTAGTTGACGAGGCCGCAGTCAGGGCATGTCCAGGCGAACTGCTGCCGGTAGTAGACGAGGGTCATGCGCTCAGACCCGCACCGGCGTCGCCGACGCCACGGAACACGCCGCGCCGGAAGTGGCGCGAGACCGCGCCGACCTGGTTTCCCGTCCACCACTTGCCCGCCCAGAACGCCGCGACGGGCTTCTCGACCTCGGCGGCCTCGGCGCAGGCCTCGCGCAGCGGGCAGGCGTCGCAGATCGCCGACAGGCGCGCCGCGAGGGCGTCACGGTCGGCCCAATGCGTCGGCGGGTCGTCGGTGAAGCGCGGGTCGTCCCGGCACGCCGCCAGGTTCTCCACGCTCACCACTCCCGCACCGACTCAGCGAGGGCGGCCGCGATGATCCACAGGCAGGCCAGCAGCACCAGCACGAGACAGCCCGTCGACACGAGCGTCAGCAGCACGCCGATCATTCGTCGTCCCTCCCGTTCCGTAAGGCCTCGCACTTAGCCACGAGGTCCACGAGGTCGAGGTAGGCCGAGCGGACGGCCTCCCTCGCCCGCTCGCACGCCTGCCGCCGCGCCTCGTGGATCTCACGCCGCGACCGGGTCGGCACACGGTGCAGCTCGCTGGGCAACGTCGCGAGCCGGTACTCAGCGGCCGCTCTGTCCTCCGAGGCGTCCGCGTACCGGCGCGCCAGCACCGCCAACCACTCGAACGGCGACTCGTCGGTGACCGGCTCGGTGTCGAGGATGTACGACGGCGTACGGTCAGCAGTCGCGCTCATGCGCGCTCACCCCGCATCGCCGCCAGCAGCTCATGCTTGGCCGCGACAGCACGCAGGAACGCGGTCCCGCCCGTCACGTCGTCCAGGAAGGCGAGCATCGCCGTGTGGAAGCGGAACGCGGCCGCCGCGCACCGCCGACCCGGATGCGCGCCGCTCACGAGCCGACTCCCGCCGCGACCACACGGCACTGCGCGGCCTGCCGGACCATGCGGTCGGCGAGGGCGCGGCCCATGTCGTCCTGCTCGGCCGGGTCGGCCTCGCCAGCGAGGGCGAGGGCCTCGGCCGCGTAGTGGTCCAGAAGCTCAGCCACCGCGACAAGCACCTGTGCGACAGTCAGCTTGGACACGTCACGGGTCGGCAGCAGCGGATGGCGCGGCGCGCTCACGAGTCGCCCCGATCCGACACCGGCGAGGCGGGAGAAGAAGGAACCGCCCCGCCAGCGTCAGAGGGCTCTCCTACGGTGTCCCCCACCGTCGACGTAGCCGCGTCGACGCCCACCGAAGGAGAAGAACCATGGACCGAAACGACCATCTCGCCCAAATCGACAGCCGCATCGCCGCGCTGGGCGCTGTCGCCGACCGCCTGGCCGCCGAGGAAGAAGGCGTCACCACCGTCGACATCATCGCCCCGCTGACCAAGCTCACCATCACACTCGCCACCGCCGTCCGTGACCTCCTGGACGCCGCTGCCGACTGAACCGGGCGCGGCAGGCCAATCGCTCAGGAAGTAGGACAGTTCCCGTCCAACCTCAGCAGCCTCCCGCCGACGCTCGGCGCGCCGTCGCTGCTCACGGCGACGGCGCGCCGCCTCGGACAGGAGCCAGCCGAGCAGGCCCCCAAGAACCACCCTCACCAGGCCGCTCACTCGCCCGCCCCCTCGGCCGTCAGCACGCGGATCGCGTCAGCGAGCGCAGTAACAAGACAAAGCTCAGTCGCCGCGTAGTTGACCTCGGCCAAGACAGCCGTCAGCGCCGAGAGGGCACGGCCGTCGAGGACAGCCGCCGCCGCCTCGATAGCCCGCGCAGCCGCGATGAAGCACTCAGCCAGCGCGACCACCGTCGGATCAAGGGTTACATCTTTGCAAGTATCCGTCATGCCCCAGAGTATGGATTACAAATCAGTATGACTTCAAGTGACACGCCCGAAACTTTCCTACAAATCTGTAGTCATCATGCGCGAAACGCTGTACTGTTCCACCCATGACCATCCACCCAACCGCCGACGATGCATGGCTGAGTCGCACGGTGAACGAGAACATCACAACGCTGATGTTTCGCATGGGCTGGAAGCAGAAGGACCTCGCGGAGGCAGCCCACATGACGGGCGCTTCGGTCAGTCGCAAGCTGAAAGGCCTCTACGACTGGACCCTTCCCGAGGTTGCCAGGCTTTCAGGAATCTTCCATGTCGAAGTCGGCGAACTGCTCGGCGAAATCCCACCGTTTGAGGTGTGGGAGTCCCGGAAGCGCAACACCCCCGGTCTTCTGACCGAGGGTGTTGAAGGTGGTGATACGCGCGCCCGTAGGGATTCGAACCCCAAACCTTCTGATCCGTAGTCAGATGCTCTATCCGTTGAGCTACGGGCGCATGTCCTCGATGCCGTGTGAGGACTCCGACAGTCTAGCGGATCGTTCTCGACACGGCGAACGGGGGTCGTCGTCATCCGGACTTCGCCAAGGCGCCTGAGCCGTCGGCGATCTGTCGCTGAACGAATACGTCAGATGCTGGCTCTCCGGCCCAGGGTGAGTTGAGTCCCGCATAGTGGTGTCACGCGGTAGGCCTTGACCCAGTACGCCGACGAGGACTCGTTGATCTCCGACTCGCGGGCGACCTGCGCGACCGGCCGACCCGCACCAGCCACCACGAGCTGGACCGCATCGGCCTTGAACTCGGCGCTGAACTGCCGACGCTTCTTCGTGTTTGACGTAGACATGATGCCCGTTGCGTCCTGAGCAATGATCAGAACCTGTGGATGGCGCTCGGCGAGGTGACGTGAAGTGGACGTACCTCCCGAGCAAGGATCGAAGTCCATGCGGTTCTGATCAGGGTCGGCGTTGGCGCGCCGGCTCGGGAAGGC
>NZ_JASGEK010000083.1:0-22085 GCF_047606445.1 Aeromicrobium sp.
CGCCGCGCGGGGAGTGCTTGCTCGTGGCGACGGTGCGGGTGGTGAGGGGGGAGTGGGTCATGGGGTGTCTCCTTGGGTGATGTGGCGGTCGAGTCGTGCGGCGAGGGCGCGCACGTCGGCGCGGGTCGCGCGCTGATCGGAGCGCTGCCCGCCGAGCTCGTCGCGGAGCCGGTCGCAGTCGTCGCGGATGTGGTCGACGTCGTCGGCCAGGTGTTCGATCTTGGCGAGCATCAGGTCGAGCCTCGTCGTGACTCCGTCGGCGAAACCGTTGCCGGTCGGCCGGGACAGGGCGGCGGCGGTCTCGGCCGCCTCGCGTCCGGCCCTCGCCTCACGCCGCACCGTCTGTATCAGGGCGACGAGCACCGTCCCGAGCGCGCCGATCGCCGCGACGATGACCGCCGACCGGCCGTCCGGGGGAAGGTGCGCCCACCAGGTCATGTGGGCAGCACCACCAAGGTGCGGGTGAGGATCTGACCCCAGGAGACGCCGGAGGCGACGTCGAGGAACTCGGCCTGATAGCAGGGGGTGACGGTGACCTCTCCGGGCTCGCCGACCAGCGAGCCGGCCGCGACGAGCGTGGTGAACTCGTCGGGCGCCTGGCTGTAGTCGGTCGCGGCGGTCTGCTCCGTCGGCGACCGCGTGGCCGCGCCGGTCGCGGAGAAGTCGACGCGGACGACCGCCGCTCCGTAGCGGACCGCCGCGACCACGAGGACGAGGAGCCGTCCGGTGTTGCTGGTGACGGTCAGCTCGGCGTCGGCGTCGCTCAGCCATGGGGTCGGGTTGGGGCTGGTCGGGACGGACAGCGTGCTCGTGGCCGTCTTCGAGCCGAGCCCGGTGCCGAGGCTGGACCGGGCCTGGAGCGCGGCGATCTGGCCGCGCAGGCCGGCGATCTCGGCGGCGAGCCAGTTGGTGCCGGACGCGGGGTTGGGGTATCCGCCAGCCATGTCAGAGCCTCCCCGCCCTCTCGGCCGTCGCGACGTCGACCGTGCTTCCGCCGCCCTTGAGCCCGAGGATCCGCAGAGGGATCTCGGCGGGCGCGCCGTCGGGGGCGAGGAGCGGATGGTCGGCGATCCGCAGGATCGCCATGTCGCCGGGCCGCGCGGACGGGGCGCGCCGCCACCACGCGTCCCGGTCGGCCTTGATCGTGGTGATCTGCGCGGGCGCGGACCGCGCGCCGAGCTGCCCGGCCGCGTAAGCGGACAGGTTGGCAGGAGTGATGGCGTCGGAGCCGGTGGCGACGGCCTCCAGGAGCGGATAGCCGGCGGCGGTCAGCGTGGTCGAGGCGGCGCGGGCCATGGGGCGGGCCTGCCCGTCGCCGCTGCCGGTCGCGTACACGTCCGAGGCCAGCACGGAGCCGTCCTCGCCGGTGGAGACCGCGAGGACCGGGGACCGGCCGACGGTCCGGTCGAGGATCCACGGCCGGCCGGTCTGGGTGATCATCATCTGCGTCGCGGCGACGCCGACCCGCATCCGCCACCGCAGATAGCGGGGGTCGTCGGTCCGCCGGTAGGGGACGAACTGGACCTCCGGCCCGCCCTCCACGTCCCGCAGGTTGTCGAGCATGTCGCCGACGACCTTCAACTCGAAGCCCTCGTAGGTGCGCTCGTGGGCGGTCCCCGCGCCGCCGACCTCGGCGTCGGTCGGCAGGTCCACTGGCAGCGCGCCGCCCGTCCACTCCTGCGCCTGCTGGATCAGACGTTTGGCGATCAGGCCGAGCTGCGCGCCCGTCCACCGCGACCGCACCGCCGTCGGCAGCTGCCCGGTCGCCAGCACGGGCAGCACGAGCCGGCGCCGCCAGTACGACTCCAGGCCCGCCGCCCCGACCCTCAGGACGCCCGTGTCGTCGTCGTACTGGCGGCTCCACACGGGTCCGCCGGCCAGCCACGTCTCACCGCCGCGGTCGTCGACGGCCGCGACCGCGCAGAAGCAGCGTGCGGGGGCGGTGTGCAGGCGCACGTCGGGCCAGGCGTCCGGGGCGCGCACGACGCCGTTCTGGCGCCGTGGTCCGACCGCGCGGGTCCGGATCGAGACGTCGAGGCTGTCCGCGTCGTCGTAGGCGACCGACCACGACCCGTCGACGTCGTCGACGAGGCGGCGGATCCTGCCCGTGGCGAGGTCGCCGAACGCCCACCGGTGATGGGTCATGCCGGGGTCCCGTGCGCGATCCAGTCGAAGCTGCTGGTCGCGGTGCCGGTGGCGTTCCGGTAGGCGGCGATCACCAGCTGCGTGGCCGACACCGACGAGACGGACACCGACAGTCCGTTCGGCAGCGCCGTCACAGGCGTGACCGACACGCGCGGCACGGCCGCGAACGCCGTCGGGAACGTCACCGTGCCGGTCGTGACCGTGGCCGACTGCGTCTGGAAGGACGCCTGTCCGGACTGGGTCAGCCCCGACGAGGCGACCACCACCCTGCTCGTGCCGTTCCAGGCGTCGAAGACGACGCCGCCCTTCGTCCGCGGCACGAGGCCGCCGTTGGCGGCGACCCACTCGTGGACCTGCGTGATCACCAGCGCGGACGTCGCCGTCGTCCCCGCCGGGACGAGCGCACGCGCCAACGCGACCGCGCCGGTCGGGGTCGCGGGCACGACGGGCGACGCCGCCACGGTCCCCTGCGTCACGCCGAACACCACGTCGTTCGCGGTGCCGGAGCCGCCGTCGGCGGTCGTCTGGTTGTGCCGCGCCCACACGAGGTCGTAGCGGGAGTTCGAGCTCGGCGCGGCCGTCGTCGCCACCGACACGGCCGCGTCGTTGGCGTACACGACCGGCCCGGCCGACGCCGACCACTGCGACACCAGCGCGCACGCCCGGACCGAATACGACATCGAGGCGGCGCCGGAGACCACGGGCGTCATCGTGTCGAGCACGACGCCCGACTGGGCGGCGCCGGCCGTGCTCCGGCCGATCAGGCCCGCCAGAGCCTGCCGTGCCCCGCGCGGGATCGTGTTCGTCGCCTGGGCGTCGTCAGCGACGAACAGGCCCCTCAGTCCAGCCATCAGCACTCCTCCGTCATCATCATCACCAGTAGGCGGCGGTCGCCTCGACCGTCAGCACGGCGGACGACCCGCCCGTGAGCGGCGCGAACCGGAACGTCGTCTCGCCGCCGGGCGGGACCGACGGCCAGCCCGTCACGATCAGGTCGCCCGTCCGGTCGGCCGTCTCGTCGATCGCCGCCGACCCGTCGGCCGTGTCGATCACCAGCACGCTCCCGGCGGGCAGGTCGCCGAGGTACCGGACCGAGAAGCCGGCGGTCGTGTCGACGATCTCGAAACCGCCCGCCGGGGCCGGACCCGTCACCTTGAACACGGGCCACGCCGTCGCGGTCCCCGGATTCACCACCGTCGCGAGACCGACCTCGCCGGGCGCCGGCGGCGTCCCCCACGACAGCATCCCCGTCCCGACGAACAGCGGCCACTCCAGGCCCTGCCCGACAGCGGAGCCCTCCGACGCGAAACCCGTCGAGCCGGTCGAGGTCGTCCCGTATTTGAAAGGCGAGGCGGCGTACAGGGGCAGCCGGTAGCTGGCCACCGGACCGCCACGCCAGACGACCTCCGGCGCGTCGGTGCACTGCACGGTCATCGTGCGGGCTCCGAGGGTGCGGTCGGTGACGGTCAAGGCGATATGCCCGGTCGGGGCGAGCGCGTCCAGCGTCTCGACCTCGTGCGCGACGAGGTCACGCCCGACCGCTGTCAGCTGCCCGACGATCGCGAGCACGCGCGCGCCGGCGCGACCTTCGATCGCGAACGCGCCGGGGCCGTAGGTCCGTTCGACGACGGGCACATGGATCGGCGCCCGGCTGTGCCATCCCTCGACGTCGATGCAACGGCGTTCCAGGCTGTCGGTGGCATGGTTGAGCGGCTGTCCGTCGAGGGTGACGAGCCACTGCTTCGCCGTGCCGAACACCATCTCAGCCCGTCCCCCTCTTGGCGAGCGCGTGAGCCGCCGCGTTCGCCGCGTAGTCGCCGATCTCGGCGGGGTCGATGCCCGGCGGCACGTTGACGGTCTGGTGCAGCACGATCTGGTCGCCCATCGCCGCGCCGTCGCCGCCTCGGACCGGGCCGGCGGTGTAGGCCGACGGCAGCGGCTCGTACACCTCGGGGATGGCCATCAGGTCGGCCATGGCCGCCTCGACCGCGCTGGAGCCGTCCTCGATGCCGACGGCGATGCCCGCGGGTATCCAACGGCCGACCTGGTCGCGGAGCACCTTCGACGGCGAGGAGATCCCGAGGACGTCCTTCAACCAGCCGGGGATCGCCTTGCCGACTCCGGAGAGCTTGTCCTTGACCCAGTCGAAGCCGGCTTCGATGCCGTCACGCAGGCCTCGCATGACGTCCTTGCCGACGTCGACCAGCCACCGGCCGGCGCCCGACAGGGCGCTCAGCACTCGACCGCCGAGACCGCCGATGGTCGACACGACCGACCCGATCGCGCCGCCGATCACGCCTGGCAGCGACAGGGCCTTGCTGATGAGCCAGCCGAACGCGCTGATCCACATGTCGATGTAGCCCTTGACCAGTCCGACGTAGACGCCGATGGCGGCCACTACCAGGTTGAAGGCGTTCTGGATTCCTGCCCAGAGCCAGAGCGCGGCGTCGACCACCATGTTGAACGCCGCGACCCAGATCCCGATGTAGACCTGGACCATGTCGACGTAGAAGCCGATGGCCTCGCCGATGAACCCGAACGCCGCCTGGATGCCGCTCCACAGCCGCTGCGCGGCCGATCCGACGGCGTCGAACACGCCGGTCACGATGTCGCGGAACGTCTCCGACTTCATCCACAGCACGGCGAACAGCGCTGCGAGCGCGACCAGGCCGATCACGATCAGACCGACAGGGTTCGCCGCCAGAGCCGCGTTGAGGAGCCACTGCGCCGCCGTCCACGCGGCCGTCGCCACACGGAGCGTGCCGATGACCACGGCGTAGGCGGACCAGGCGAGGACGTTCGCGGCAGCGGACGCGG
Organism: Aeromicrobium sp.; assembly: GCF_047606445.1. Lineage (GTDB taxonomy): Bacteria > Actinomycetota > Actinomycetes > Propionibacteriales > Nocardioidaceae > Aeromicrobium. The sequence goes on from NZ_JASGEK010000083.1 coordinate 4,963, forward strand.
CCGAGGCGATGCCAGCGCCTGCCGCCGCGACGAGGTTCACCGCCAGCACGAGCGCGGCGGGCGCGACGACGACCGCGAGGGTCGCCCCCAACGCCTTCATGAGCCCCTCGTGCTCGCCGAGCCACTTGAACGCGCGTCCGACGCCGGCGAGCGCGGGGACGAGGTGCTCGGCCGCGGCCTGCGTGATCGTCGAGAACACGGGCAGCGCCCAGTTCATGAGACTCATGAACGCCGTCTCGCCCTGACGCTTCAACTCGGTCAACGCGGTCGACGCGTTGCTGTTCAGCTGCTCGCCGAACCGCTCCGACGCGCCCCCGACCTCCCCCAGAACCCCGGTCGTGTCCGACAGGGACGACAGGAAGGTCGGCACATAGTCGGTCCCGAGGTCTTCCAGCGGCGTGCCGAACAGTTCCATCGAGGCGCGTGCTTGCGCGGCGGGGTCGTCGATGCCCATGAGCGCGTCGACGATCTGCATCGTCGCGGCACGGCCACGCTCGCCGCCGGCCGCGACGTCGTTGGCCGTCTTGTCGTAGTCCAAGCCGAGCGACTCGATGACTGGCCGAGTTTTGGCCATGTCGCCGACGACGAGTTTGGTGAACTCGCCGATCGCGTCGCCGGTCTTGTCGATGCCGTACATGCCCTTCTCGGACGCGGCGGCCAGCATGGACATGGCCTGTTCGCCGGACAGGCCGATCTGCGCGAAGTAGCCGCCGTACTCGTCGACGGCGTCCATCAGGTCGCCGGCGAGTGTCGGTCCGACCTTCTGCGCGCCAGCGGTGATCAGGTCGAACGCCTCCGTCGCGTTCTTCGCGAGGCCGCTGGAGACCATCTGCCCGGCGATCTGCGCCGACCGGCCGACGTCGATCTCGAACGCCTCAGCCAGGTTGAGGGCGTATCCGGCGACCTCTTCCAGATCACCGGCGGATGCCTCCCGCATGCCGTCGATCGAGCCCATGACCGCGCCGATCGCGTCGTTGACCTGGCCCATCGAGTCGCCGTAGGCCTGCGAGTAGAGACTGCCGGCGACCTTGCCCGCGCGGGCGGCCTCAGCCTCGGTCATCCCGAACTGCGCGGCCAGCTTGTCGTTCGCGGCCTCCGCGCTGACGTTCTGCGCCAACGATGCCGCGAGCGCCAGACCGACGCCGGCGCCGATCGCGATGGCCTTCTTCGCGCCGTCCGACCCGAACCGGTCCAGACCGGCCTCGGCGGCGTCGAGGCCCGCCTGGAAGGGCTTGTCGTCGAGGCCGAGCGTGCCGTACAGCTCACCGAGATCGAGCGCCACGACGACACCACCTCTCTAGCGGTTCAGGGGTTCTTCCGCCACGACGCGGGCGGGGTCCAACGGGCGCGGCCCACACGGGTCGACGGGACGGCGACGCCGTCAGGAGCGAACACAGGAGGCGCGGTCAACAGCGCATGGACGCGGGCGCGGAACCACCACCACGGACGGGCGAGCACGACCTCGTCGCAGACATAGACGCCCTGGTCGGCGAGGTCGGCCTCGATCTGAGGCCAGCAGGTCGCCAGGAGACCGGCGAAGGTGTCCTCGTAGCGGATCGGGGCGTCCTCGTACCGGCGCAGACCTGTCGGGCCTACCTCTTCTTCTTGCCCTTCTTGCGACGGGCCGCCCGATTGCCTTTTGGGCGCTTGCCGCCTGTGTTCCAGAACTCGACAGCCTCGGCCTTGGACGCCATCACCCAGACCGACACGGTCTGCGCGGCGAACTTCAACGCCTCCCAACCGACGTCGTCGGCGAGCATCTCCTCGTACGCCGCCCCGAGGACCCGCTGGTAGTAGTTCCGCTCCTGGGTGTCGTCGAGGCGGAGGCAGGCGAGGTCGTCGTCGGTGATCTCCTCGCCCGCCTCGGTCCGTGCGGCGATCTGCTGCATGTCGTGCAGCCACAGGCCGGTCTCGGTGTCGACCGGCGCGATCCGGTACTCCTTGCCCCGGATCGGCAGCACCAGGTCCGGGTCGACGACCTCGCTGTAGTCCCTGGTCGCCACGTCAGGCCGCCGGGTGAACGATGGCGGTGCGCTTGCCCTGGCCGGACAGCTTGAACGCGACCGTGTCGAGGGCGTCCATGCCGCCGCCCTCCGGCGTCCAGGAGCAACCGACCCGGCCACGGTAGGCCTCGACCTGCGGGCCGCCGGGCGTGTGCTCGTAGAACCGGATGTCGAGGGTGTTGAGCGGTCCCATCTCGATGGACGCGAGCCGGATCAGCTCCTGGCCGGGGTCGTAGGCCTCGGGGTCGGCGGTGGTGACGCCGCGGCGGAGTTTGCCCTCCAGGCCCCAGGTCTGCGCGGTGACGGTCTCGGACTTCCAGCCCTCGCCGTCGAAATCGGACGAGTCCTGGGTGGTGGCCTCCTGGAGCGCCTTGAGCTCCATGATCCCGAACACGCTGACCCAGGTGGGCGTCTCGTAGGTGCCGGTGTTGATGTCGACGTACCACTTGCGGTTGAGGGTGTCGGCCCCGAGCGGGGCCTTCGTGGTGACGGGCATGATCTGCTCCTACTTCTCGTCGTCGGTCGCGTCGGCGTCGGTGGCCGGACGGGGTTTGTAGCCGCGCGCGGCCATGAACGCCGCGTGGTCCTTCGCGGCGCGCTTCACGTCGCCGTAGGCGTCGACGTAGTCGACGAGCGTGCTGCTGGTCATGGGTTGGTCTCCTCAGGTGGTGGGGTGTGGACGTCGGCGTAGAAGTTCTGGATGCTCCGGCACGACCCGTCGGCCTCGCGCCCGCCGGACACCGCGGACTGCCGGTACAGCTGCACCACGTGCAGGCCGGTCGTCAGACGCAGATGCGTGCGGTCGTGCAGGGTCCGGAAGACCCGGCCCGCCGTCGCCCGCGCGACCGTGGGGTCCGGACCGGGCTCACGGCAGACGACCTGCACGCCGACTTGGGAGGCGTGGTCGATGAGGCTGTCGGCGAGGGGGTAGGCCGACAGGCTGATCGCGCTGATCGGGGTTTGTGGGAGGCCGTCGAGGGTGATGGCCCGCTCGCTGCCGGTGTAGGCGCTGGTCTCGCGCCAGACGCCGACGCCGGCGGTGTGCAGGAGGACGGCGAGGCCTTTCAGGAGGGCGACGTCGTAGTCGTCGGCCATCAGGTGCCCAGCTCGCGGCGGATGTTGTCGATGATGTTCGCGCGGACCTTGTCCCGCTCGTCGTGCATCGCGCTCTCCAAGTACTTCGCCTGCCCCTTTTTCGGGTGGGCGTAGTCGAGGTTCTCGTGCTGAGCGACCGCGTAGGGGGTGTCGTAGGAGACCGCCGCTTTGAGGTTCGGGGGATCCTCGCTGACCTTGCCGCTGCCCTCCATGTGTCCCTGATCGTGAGGGTTACGCTCGACGGACTTGCCCAGCACGATTCCGGCGCCCTCGAACAGGCCCCGAACTGCTCCACGTCGTGCCGCGTCACCCGCCACACTGAGGCCGAAGTTCAGGCTCCCTGTCCACTTGCTCATGTGAGGGTCACCTCCACGTGCTGCCAGCCGCCGGCACCGCCGTCGGTTCGGACGTTCGCCGCGATCACCAGAGCGACCCGACTCCCGAGATCCACGCGCGTCCCGGGAGTGAACAGCGGCGCGCGGACGGTGCGTGCGTAGACGGTCGCCTCGCTGACGACCTCGTCGCCGTTCTCGTCACGGACCAGACGGCGCGTGTGGTCGACCCGCACCCGATCGACGACCTGCGGGGCCTCGTGCCGGTCGCCGAGGCCGGACGCGCCCGCGTACGTCTCAACGGTCACGGTGTGCGGCAGCAGCCACGCCGGGATCTCAGCCATACGTGTACGGCTCCACCGGCAGCAGGCCCGCGACCCGCAGGATCGACACGGCCCCGCCGCCGATCAGGCGCCCCGAACCCGTGGCGGCGCCGGCGCCGGGCTGGGAGGCCCCGTCGATCGTGTACGACGCGGACCCCAGCGACGCGGACTTCACGGCCTGGGCGGCGCCGGCGCCGTCGTCGTCGCCGATGGCGTCGAGCCACTGGGCCTGCGCGCAGGCCGCCTCCCGCAGGGCCTTGACGATCGACGTGCGAGTGGGCAGCCCCTCATGGTCGGTGTCGTACACCGCGCCGATCAGCAGCTCGTCGACGTCGCGGGAGGCCGCGTCGAGCAGCGCGACCGAGACCGACGTCGTGGCGCCGGTGAAGGCGATGTAGTCGGCCTCGGTCGCGTAGCCCATGTCAGGCCCCCTGCCGCTCCACGACGGCCGGCGAGGCTGCGGCGGCGTTGAGCGCGGCGGTGATCTCCTCGAAGAGGTCGGCGCGCTTGGCCTTCGGGTCGACCTCGATGCCGTGCTCGGCCGCGTACTCGACGAGCCGCGCCTTGGTCGCCTTCGACAGGTCCGGCCCGGCGTCCTCGTTCCGGCCGCGGTGCCGACCGGTCAGCATGCCCATGGCTCAGGCCGCGATCGTCAGGTCGAGGACGCCCTTGTCGTTGACGCGCTTGGTGGCGTAGTGCAGGTTGGTCGTGACGACCGTGGTCCGCGCGAGGATGTCGCGGTCCTGCTCGACGATGGGGCGGCGCTTGTAGAACAGGCCCAGGCTGTTCTGCTTCAGCACCAGCGCCTTGCCGGTGGGGAGCCGGTTCGTGACGAACACGCCCAGTCCGGCGATCTCGCCGATGAAGCCGCGCCGCAGCATGCTGCCCTCGCCGCCCGCGTCGGTCTCGGAGGCGCGGATGAACGCGTCGTCCTTCATGATCTGGCTGCGCTGCTCGGCGCGGATGTACAGGCCGGAGAACTCCGACGGCTCGAAGTCGTCGCCGAACTTCTCCAGTCCGTCGACGATGCCGTCCCAGGTGACCGCGCCGCCGGTGATCGTGTGGGTCAGCGGCGCCGAGTTCGTCGCGGTCGACCCGTCGGCGTACGTGACGCCGTCGGCGACGACCTGGCTGGCCGCCGTGATGAGGTCGGCGTCGACCTTGCGGGCCGCGAGCACGCCGAACTGGCGGACGGCCTCCTGCTGGGGGTTGCCCAGGCCGACGAGGGAGGCCTTGTCGGAGATCTCGACGGCCTTGCCGGCCTCCTTGATGGTCGCCTTGGACGACTTCTGGGTCAGCTTCTCCGGTACGAGCACGTCGGTCTCGGCGATGTCGCCCATCTCCGACAGTTCCATCCACTTGGGGAACTCGATCGTCTCGCCGGGCTGGCCGGCGAGCTGGTCGTCGGTCAGGACCGCGCTGCCGGTGGCGACGATGGCCTTGCCGGTGAACTCGGCGGCGGCCATGTCGGACCAGACTTCGGGCGCCCAGAGGTCGGGGCGCAGGGTGGTTGCCATGATGGCGTCTCCTTCGTGTGTGTCTACCGGCCCGACAGGGTGCGGTAGAGGTCGGGGTTGGTCTGGAACAGTCGGTTGCGCTGCTCGCCGTTCATGGCGTTGAACTGCTCCTGGGTGATGGCGTTCTCGCCGGTCCCTCCGGCGAGGTCGCTGCCGCTCTTGCCCGCCTCCGGGGTGGCCTTGAGCTTGGGGTTGGTCTCGGCCGCCGCCTGGGCGGCCTTCTTCACGTCCTCGGCGAAGCTGTTGCTGGCCGGGTCGAGATCTTTGATCGCTGCGACGAAGCCGCGCGAGTCGGTCACTGCGGCCGCGTCGACACCGAGGGCCTTGGCGTTGCGCCACACGACGAGCTCGGCCTGCGTCTCACGATGCGCGGCGACAGCGGTCTCGGTGGCGGTCTTCTGCTCGGTGAGCTCGGCGGTGAGCTCCGCGACGGTCGGGGCCTTGTCGCCCTTGACGATGCCGAGAGCCTTGCCGATCTCCTGGGCGAGCTCGGACTTGGCGTCCTCTGCGGCCTTGGCCTTCGCGCCGGTGCGGGCGGCGGTGTTCTCACGGCGCAGCCGCTCGATCTCGCTCTTCGCCGCCTCCGGATCGGCCCAGGGATGGTCGTTCCCGCCTGCGGCGGGCGAGGCCTTGCCGCCATCGCCGGCAGGGTCGCCGCCGTCCTGACTGTCGTCGTTTCCGCCGTCGGCGGGCGGCGGGTCGTCGGAGGCGCCCATGATCGGCCAGATCAGGCGGCCGTCACGGCGACGCCCGAGCGGGCGGATCGGCTCGCCGGTGAGCGGATGGGTGCGGGTGGGCGTGACGGACACGAGAGCCTCCTGGGCGCTTCGAGAGGGGATGGAGGGCGTGCCGCCTGGGCACGCCAAGAACCCCGCCACACGGAGCGTGTGCGGGGTGGGGCTACGAGTGAGTCAGGCTGAGAGGGTCAGGCCACTTGCTTCAACGCGGAGGCATAGCCGCCGCGGCGAAGGCTTCGGACGAGCGCAGGACTCGGGGCATGGGAAGTGAGCCAGTCACGCAAGGCTTTGACCTGAACGTCGAACTCGGCGTCTTGGACCTTCAGGTTCGCTAGCAAGACACCCGCCATGTGAGGTGAAGTCGCCGGGGCGTCCACCTGACCGAAGACCGAGTCATCCCAGAGGCGATGACCAATTCCGCTCATGGTTCGCTCACCTCCACAGAGATCACGGGTACGCCGACATCTTCAGGGTACTCCACTTTCTCGATTTTGAGCAGCACGCCCGGGCGAAGCAGCATCTCAAACTGCTCCCGCAAGGCGGGGTCTCCTGCGCCAGCTATCCAGGCCGCGTTCGTGCCGCTCCGCACTCTCAAACGGAGTAGCGCCGGACCGCCTTTCAACGGTGGGTCCGTGAACTCCTTGATCGCGACGTCACGCGACAGCGAGGCGGCTATGAAACGATCCGCGGGCAAGGTCCGACCGATCAGGCTCGCGAGGTCAGAACTATCAACGCCGAACGTCGAAATGCTCGAACGAATACCTCGCCAGAGGGTCAGATCACGCCCAACGCGACCCTTCAGCACTGACGACAGGAGTTCTTCGGCCAGTCGTTCGCCGTTCTCGCTTGCGCTACCTACTCCGCTCACCGCAGCCTGAATGCGTTGGTATCGGCGGTCGGTTCCCTGCCAGGCGGTGATCGCCGCGATCTCCGAACCCCGAAGCGCTTTCTTCCAGCCTCGGAAGTCCTCGTCGACCTTCTTGGCTGCCTCCACTGGACCAGTATGTACGGGGCTCTTGCGTGTGCGGGGTCGAATTACAGGTGAGTCAGCGGGACGTCAGGCGACGGCGGCGCGGACCTCGGGGCGCAGCAGGCCGGTGTGGTCGTCGAACTCGTCCTCGTGGCGGAACTCTGCGCCGAACAGCTCGCGGACCTTCGCGCCGAAGTCAAGCGGTCGCTGGTCGTGGTCAACGACGACTTGGAAGGCGTACTCGGGGAAGACGGGGTGATCCGGGTCAGCGTCGATCTCAAAGTCGTAGCCGAGCGAGGTCAGCACAGAGTCCAGCCGGTCGAGGTCGACATCGGCTGGTGTCGCGTAGTACTGCTCCTCACGAATGGTCATCACGCACCCATCTTACGGTTCGAGAGGGGATGGAGGGCGTGCCGCCTGGGCACGCCAAGAACCCCGCCACACGGAGCGTGTGCGGGGTGGGGCTACGAGTGAGTCAGGCTGAGAGGGTCAGGCCACTTGCGGAGGCGTAACCATCGCGCTGGAGGCTGCTGAGTAGCGGCTCGCTGGGCGTGTGCGCCGTGAGCCAGTCACGGATCGCCGCGATTTGCTCGTTGCGTGGCGCGTCGATGACGCCCAGATGGTAGAGGAGGACGACTGCCACGTCCGGGATGAACGGCTCGCTGGCGTCGGTCAGGTGAAGGTCGTCCCACATGCGGTCGTTGAACGCGCTCATGAGTTGCTCACCTCCACGTGCAGCACGGGTATGCCGTCATCGTCAGGGTACTCCACTTTCCCGAAACGCATCTTGATGCCAGGTGCGAGCAGGAACTCGTACTGGTCACGCAGGGACGGGTCGCCCACTCCTGCGATCCACGCGGCGTGGGTTCCAGCCCGGACGCTGATCCGCATGATCACCGGCCCGCCGCCGAGCGGCGGGACCGTGAACTGTTCAACGGCCGCCTGTCGGGACAGGGAAGCTGCGAAGAATCTGCTCTCGATCCGTTGGGTCCCGTTGAGGCGTTCCAACTCGTCCGACGGTATCCCGAATGTCGCGGTGCTCGACCTGACGCCCCGCCACAAGATCATCGTCTCCGGGATATGGCCTCGGTAGATGCCGCTGAGCAGGTCTCGCGCTACCGCGAGGTCGTCGGCCGTGGTCGAGGCGCCGCCGCGGATGGCCTCCTGGATGCGCTGGTATCGGCGGTCGGTTCCCTGCCAGGCGGTGATCGCCGCGATCTCCGAGACACGGAGTGACTTCTTCCAGCCTCGGAAGTCCTCGTCGACCTTCTTGGCTGCCTCCACTGGACCAGTATGTACGGGGCTCTTGGCCGAGATCGCCTCGTCAGGGTCGCCGGTGCGGATCTGCTCGCGCTGCGGCTGACGTTTCGCCGAGGTCGTGGCGACGTGCGCGCGGATCGCGGCCTGGTACTTCCGCAGGCGCGCCCGGGCGGCCGTCTTCGCGGCCTCGTCCAACGCGACGGCCTCCAGCCGCTTCGACGCCCGCACCTGCCGCTCCAGATACCGCAGGCGCTTCCGGTCAGCCGAGCCCTGCGGGTCGGGCTTCGGTGTGCGCTCCGGCGTCACCCCCGGCAGGAACAACACCAGACGATGACCGCAGTTCGGGTGGAACAGGCCCTCTGCGCGCGCCTCCGCGAGACTCCTCGCCGCCTTCACCCCGTCAGGCGGGCTGCCCGACAGGGACAGCACTTTCCCTTCCCACGGCCTGCACAGCTCGCACTCCTGGGAGTGGTCCGACACGGTCACGAGGTCGTAGCCGCGCGCACGCAGATCGTCGACGTGGCCTTGGATCGCCGCCGACATCACACCGGTGCGGATGGCCATCTCGGCGTAGGTGTCCATCTGCCACCGGCGCCCGGCGCTGTCGACGAACCCGGACACGCCACGCCGCGCGAACTCGTCCAGCGCCGCCTGGGTGGCCTGCTGGACGGTCTGGTTCCCGAGCAGCGCCTGGGGGCTGGTGCGGGCGACGACCTGCCGGAACACGTCATCGGTCGCCCGCAGGATCCCTGTGTTGACGACCGAGATCTTCCGGACCGTCTCGGCGGCGAGCCGTTCCACCGACGGCGTGTTCGGCGGGCGGGTGGCCGGACCGGGCGCGGCTTTCGCTGCGGCGTCGGCGCCAGCGGTGTAGGCGGCCGTGATGGCGGCCTGCACCTCGGCCGCGGACGCCGCGGTGAGCCGGCGCAGCTGGTTCGGGAGGTCCGCGCGGAGCGCCTGCATCTTCGCCAACCGGCCGCGCGCGAAGTCGGCGCCAGCGGTCCGGTCGCCTGAGACCGCGCGGGCGAGCTGCTCCAGCAGGTGCGTCTCGGCGTCGGTGTACAGGCGCATCACCGCCAGCGCGAGGTGCTCGACCTCGCCCGGCGACCACGACACGACGGCCTACTCCTGGCCGGGCAGCACGCCCAGAGCGGGCACGTCGATCGACGACTCCGCGAGGATCGCGGCGGCCTCCTCGGCGACCTGGTCGGGCGTCCAGTCCGGATGCACCAGCCGCACCAGCGTCTCGGTCGACGCGGCCTGCGCGCCCTTCAACGCCTGAGCGGTCGTCGCCAACTCCAGCGGGGTCGGCTCGCCGGCGGGACCGAAGTCGAGCGTCAGCGCGTCCATCGGGCCAGGCCCGCCGAAATGGTGGGCGTCGACCTCGCACAGGGTGGCGAGCAGGCGCCGGAGCTGGGGCGTCCAGTAGCGGGTCTTCTTCTCCCGCGTGGTGGTCGTCTTGCGTTCCCGCGCGGTGATCTCCGTGGCCGTGGCGACCGCGCCGTCGGTGTCGACGCCGAACGTCTGCGGGCTGTACCCGGCTCCGGGGACGATGCGGCGCAGCAGCCCGGTGATGGTGGCCTCGTGGTCGGCCGCGCGGATCGCGAACTGCTGGGCGGTGATCGGGGAGCCGTCGCCGCCGTCACTCATGCCGTTGATGCCGACGAACACCTCGCGGTCGAGGTCGAGGTCCGCGCCCTGCCCGCGGCCGCGGGTGGTGAGCGCGTCGGCGTCGGCGATGATGCGGGCCTTGCCGAGGCGGACGTCGCGCATCCAGGAGGTGTAGACCTCGTCGAGCGCGTCGAGCGCGGGCTCGATGCCGTCGAGGTCGGAACGGCCCATGTGCGTGCCGAGCGGATGATTACGCCATTTGCTGCGGCGCTGCGGGCGCACGTTCGGGATGTAGACGGCCGTCAGGCCGGTCGCGCCGGTGGCGATGGCCTGGTCGGCGTCGACCGACAGGCCAGCGGTGGAGGGATGCTCGGCCAGCGGCACGGTCCGGCCGAGACGGTCGGGGGTGCCCTCGTAGAGGCCGTGGAGGATGCGGCCGGGCTCGTGCCGCTCCAGGTGGCGTGTCACGGTCTGGCCTTGGCGGTCGACGACCTGCCAGAACGTGACCGCGCGCAACTGCCCGAACGCGAACTCCGGGAGCGCCGAGTCCGGCTGCACCACAGTGATCAGCGGATGGTCGGCGATGCTGTTGTCCCACACGATCCGCAGGTAGACGCCCGTCAACGCGGCCGCGGTCTCGGCGGCCTCCGGGAGTAGGGACTCCCAGCCGGCCCCTTCGAGGATCCGGTCGAGACGCTTGCGTTTCTCCTGCTCGTCGGTGTCGGTGGTGATCTGCGGCGGTTCGGAGAACAGCAGGTCCGCGCTGCCGGTGGCGAGGTCGGCGGCGAGTGGCACATGCAGCTTCGTGCGCTGCTGCCCGGCCGGTGTCGGCTGGCCCCAGAACCAGCGGGCGAAACGCCCGACGACGCCGTCGGCGTGCTGCGACGGGCGTGTCACCGGCTCCCTGCCGCCGGTCGCGGTCCGGTAGGCGGCGGCGAGCTCGTCGGGCTGTCCGGAGTACCAGGCCGCCCATGTGCTGATGTCGGTCAGCAGCGGCGCCAAGACGGGGGGCGGCCAGGCGGTGTCGCGGGTGGGCAGTCCCATCTCAGGCGGCCTCCTCGTCATCGGTGTCGGCGGTGTCGGCGGCCAAGGTCAGCGCCACGTCGTGACGCCAGAGCCGCCGGGTCGAGAGCGTCGCGTAGCGGAGCGCGTCGCAGAAGTGGTCGTTGCTCTTGACGGGCGCGTCTTTGCCCTTCTCGGAGGCTTTCGGGTCCCACGAGTAGCCCGGGATCTCCTCGATGAGGTTCACGCAGCGGCCCGAGATCCGGAGCCGCTCAGCGGCCAGCAGGGACGCGATGGTCCGTAGCCCTGGGATCACGTCGTTCGATCCGTTGCGGGTGTTGGTGTGTCCGTCGCGGCGGAGCTGGAGCTTGAACGACGCGGCGGCGGGGTCGACGAAGAACCATTCGGGGTCGCGCCAGTCGGTCACGGGGCGGGACGACAGCCAGCGGGACAGGGCGTCGGAGAGTTCGACGTCGGTGCCGGGGCGGGGCGCCCACTCATCGATGGCGTAGAGGACTCCGCCGGAGACGCCGAGGAGGATTCCGGCGGTCTTGTTGACGGTGCCGTAGTCGATCCCGACGGCGAGGACGCGGTCCATGTCGGGGATGGCGTCCGGTGTGACGACGTGACGGTCGGGGTCCCACATGTCGTAGATCGCGCCGTCGGCTTGCACCCAGTGGCCGAGGATGAACCGCCGGTACCACAGGCCGGTGAACTCGCGTTTGATGGCGGCGACGTATCCGGCGGTCAGGGTGGGGTTGTCGTCGAGGGTGAACGCGAACGACCGCCAGCCGTCGAGCGCGGCGATCCGGTCGAGGAACTTCCGCTTCAGCCAATGACCTGGGCTGTCGGGATTGGTGGTGCCGAACAGTTGCGCCCCTGGCACGGACATGCGGCCGAGGAGTTGGGTGAAGAACTCCTCGGACACGACGGTGACCTCGTCGACGTACGCGCCGGCGACGGTCATGCCGCGCAGGATCTTCTCGGCTTTGGCGTCGTGGGCGCCGAGCACGTGGACGCGGCGGCCGAGGATGGTGACGTACGGTGCGCCGTGGTTCCCGACGACGGTGTCGGCGAGCGGCCCGAACAGGCCGGGGTCTTGCATCGGGGAGATGACGTTGCGCCAGACGCTGTCGCGGGTGCGGCCGATCATCACGAGCTCGCCGCCACGCGGGGCGCGGGCGATGAACATGAGCCAGCGGATGATCGAGGCGATGGTCTTGCCGGAGCGGATCGCGCCGTCGAAGATGTTGACTCGGCCGGACGACCCGCGGATCGAGTCGACTTGCGCGGGCGACAGCGGCAGGTCAGGCGGTGTCGTCATCGGGGTGGCTGGTGTCAGGGCCGGTGACGCCGAGCGCGGTGGCGAGGCCGACGATCAGGCTCTTGGCGGCCTCGTCGCCCTGGCTTCGGTCGGCGTCGGCGAGGCGTAGCTCGGCGGTGATCGCATACGAGGCGGACTGCATCAGGTTGCGGATGTCGCCGGTCGGCGGCCGGTCGAGGGTGTGTTCCTCGTAGGTGTTGTCGCGGCCGCCGAAGTTGAACACGAGGTGCGGCTGGTCGATCTGGTCGAGGAGTAGTTCGGCCTTCGCGAGCAACTTGGCTCGGAGGCTGGCGCGGCGTTCGGCGAGGTCGGCCTGGCGGGCCTTCGTCGCGGCTGCGGTGGTGGTGCGGTCGAAGGAGCGTCCGGCCGTCTGGACGACGCCGGTGATCGTGGCGGCGCCGCGTCCGGTCTCGCGGGCGATGTCGTTGCGGGACATGCCTTGGGCGTGGAGGTCGAGGATGCGGGCGCGTTCGGTGTCGGTGAGGGGTCCGGGGCGAGGCATCGGCGTTCACCTCGCAGCACGGGGCGGGGCGCCTGGCCTCCTGCCTGTTGAGACTCCCGCCGCAGCGCGATGCTGAGACGCACGAAACCCCGAGCCGCCAGGGCGTCGGGGTTTGTTTTTGGGGTCGCGAAAACTCCGTGGCCAGTCTGTACCCGCCGCGAGGTCGATGTCAAGCAGCCGCCGGTCAACTCGCGCGGCGGCGGTGTTTCGGGGCCGAGGGCGACCGGGCGGTGATCGGCCGGATGGTCTGCTCCAGCACTTTCACGCAGCGCGCGGACCCGCAATCGGGGCAGAGCATCATGCGGGGCGCGTCGTCGAGCTCGTCGGTCGGCGCGCACGCTGTGGCGATCGGACGGACGACGCGCGCCTGCTCGGTCTCGAAACGGACGTGCTCGGCGAGCAGGCCGATGGTGTCGGCGTCCCATGTCTCGCGGCAGTGGGTGCAGGTGGCGACCTCGGAGGTCATGCGGATCATGACGGTGCGGCGTTCGCCGCAGACCGGGCAGGTCGCGTCGGGTTTCCACGCTGGGGACTCCCAGCCGGTGAGGACGCGGGCGCGGATCCACCAGCGGCGGATGTCGCGGGCGAGTTCGTGGTGTTCGCAGCAGTCCGGGCGCGGCTGTGGACAGGGGTCGAGCCGTGGGAGGAGGGAGCCGACCCGGCGGACCGCGGCGATGGTGTCGAGGCGTGCGGGTTGGCCGAGGTGGTCGAGCCAGGCGTGGGCGAGGTGGTCGATGAGCGCGACGGCGTCGAGCGCGTCGAGGTGCGCGGCGGGTTTCGACGAGGGGGTAGCGGCGCCGACTTCGCCGCCTTGGCTGGCTGGCTTCTCGCTGCCCGCGAGTTGGGTGATGAGCGGTTCGTGGTTGGTGACGTAGACCTCGGTGTAGCGGGTGGAGGAGCCGTTCGTGGCGATGATGTCGCGTTCGAACGGGGTCCGCTGCTGGTGGTGTTCGGTGAGCTCGTGGATCTGGTCGACGGTGGAGGGCAGCGGCATGGTCAGTCCTTCGTGCGGTCGATGGGTGGGAGTCCGAGGAGGGTGGGTGTGCCGAGGGACGCGAGGCGTTGGTCGGGCGTGTGTCCGAGGGCTGCGGCTGTCCGCGCGCAGGCCCGGCAGAGGGGGGAGCGGGCGGTGTGTCCGCAGTCGAGGCAGGTCATGAGGCGGCCGTCGGGGTCGCGGCGGGTGCGGGCGGGGTGTCGGTGGTCATGAGGCGAGGTCTCCGAACAGGTCGAGTTGGCCGTCAGCGGGGGCACGTGTGGTCGGTGTAGGCGGTGAGGCAGGCTGCGATCTCGTGGATGCAGCCGACGCCGCGGCAGGCGCAGCCGACCGTGTCGAGGTGCTGACCGCAGCCGGGGCAGTCGACGGCGATTGGAGCGGGGCCAGTGGCCATTGGTCCTCCAGGTGGAAAGCGAGGGTGGCGAGTCGGGCGTGGGTGTCGGCGACGGGGACGCTTGCGCCGAGCCGGACGATCGCGTTCCGGATCGGCGCGGGCAGGGTGGCGGGGTTGGTGAACGGTCGGACGTCGCAGCGGTCGTGGTTGCTGGAGGCGTCGAGGAGCCAGCCCTTGGAGGAGTCGATGCGGCCGGTGGTGAGTTCTCGGCAGGTCAGGCAGATCGCGAAGTCAGTCATGAGTTGCCACGCCCTGCGCGAATGACAACTCGGGTTGACAACATGGCCGACGGCAACTAAGGTTGTCAACGTGATCGAGGAGAGCGCACGCAAGCGCGGATACAGCGATGAAGAGCTGCTGCACGCCGTAGCGAACGCGATCCGCGTCTGGCCGCACGACGGCTACGACATGGTCGTCGGTCCGCGCTTCGACGGCTCCTTGCTCGAAGTCGGCGTCAACTCCGACGGCGACATATTCCACGCCATGCCGGCCCGAAAGAAGTTCCTCTGAGGAGGGGTGAATCTCATGAGCACCAGCCAGAAGACCCACGACGCCGACCTGCTCGACCGCATCGAGGCCGACGCCGACGAACCGACCGGACCCGCCATCGACGCCGCACCGCTTCGCGCCATCGCCGACGCCGTCCGCGCACGAGCAGCCTCCGAGGCGTCTATCCGCTCGGGCGTCGAGAAGGCCCGTGAGGCTGGCCTGTCGTGGGCTGTGATCGGCGCGGCCTTGGGGGTCAGTCGCCAGGCTGCGCTGAAGCGATACGGCCGCCGTGATGTCGCAGGTGAGGCGCTGCACAGTCAGTCCTTCGCGTAGTCGAGGGCGGTCGCGGTCAGGTGCGGCAGCGCGGCGGTGATGACCGCACGCGCTGTCTCCGTCTCCTGCTCGCGAGCGAGGTCGCCACCGAGCCCGAGCGGGTTCCACTCGCGGCGGACGGCGACCGCCGCAGCGTCGACAGCCGCTTCGGTGACCTCGACGCCAACGCCCGTCGCAGGCTCGCCGACAGGCTGCAACGGATCGTGGGTCGAGGTTGCAGCGTCGGGGTCGTGGAGGACCGTCAGCGGGCCGTATCCGTCCTGCAAGTCGCTGCTCGTGAGCGACTCACCGCCGCCCGACGTGGTGATCCACCAGTCCCCAGCGGCCTCGAAGAGCCACGGCCACAGGTCCTGGTCGAGCAGCACGACGCCATCGCGCTCGTACTCGCGCACCTCCTCGACCGTGTGGAGGACGATCCGGCCCTTGGGGTCACGGGCGAGTCGAGCGGGCGCATCGGGTGCGCGCGTGTGGACGGTCGGCCGACCGGTCGGCGTGGGGGCGTCGGTGGTGTTCATCGGTTGCTCCTTGTCGAGGGGTGGGGGGGGGTATGTGGTTGGCGCCGTTGACGGTGTCCCCCTACGGGGAGGGACACAGTCAGTCGAACGGTTGGGTACCAGTGGGGAACCAGTCGGGGTACCAGTGGTTTGCCTGGAATTGCAGTGATTTTGATACCCCCCTGGGGTATTGGTCGGGAACCAGTCGCGGGTACCAGTGGGTCGGGAACCAGTGCGGGTACCAGTGGGGAACCAGTCGCGGGCCTGTGGATAAGTCGGTCAGGCTTGGGCATCGTCGGCCTCCCGGTAGGCGGCGTTGATGTGGTGGAGAGTGCTGCGGCGGGGGCCCGGGAACGTGGTCATGAAGCCCTCTTTGGTGAGGGCTCGGATGGCGGCTTGGAGGTAGGAGCGTTTGCCCGCGATGGCGGCGGCGATGTCGTTGAAGGTGGCTTGGTCGTGGTCTTCGACGAAGCGGGAGACCTTCTCCATGTAGGCGGTGGGCCGGAACACGCCGTCGTCGGTGATGGGTGTGTCGGTGTCGATGGAGGCGGTGATGTGGCCGGGCTGTGTGGAGTCGAGGGTGAAGGTGCCGACGTATTTGCCTTGGCAGTGCTCGCGGAGGCGTCCTGGGCGGTCTTTCTCGATGCGGAGGGTGATCTTCCCGGTCTGACCGGGCGCGGGTGGGAGGCGGGCGTCGGCGTAGATGTAGGAGCCGTCGATGGCTCGCTTCTTGGCGGTGCCGCCGATGGCGTAGCCGGTGGTTCGCGCTTCGGCTGCTTTGGGGAGGTGGTCGATGGTGACGACGCAGGCGCCGGTGTTGGCGAGGGGGTTGGCGATGGTGCGGAGGGCGCCGGTGAGTTCGTCGTTGTCGGTGGATTTGACGCCGAGCATGGGCATCATCTCGCCGATGGAGTCGAGGACGACGTAGTCGGGTTGCCAGGCGGTGAGGTGGGTGATGGCGGCTCTGAGGGTGTCGCCGTCGTCGGGTTCGAGGTATTGGAACTGTTCGGGGTCGGCGAGGCTGGTCAGGGGCGCGCCGAGGTCGAGGAGGCGGCTGGTGGTCAGGGGTGCGCCGTTGTGGTCGACGTCGACGATGGCGGCTTTCTGGCCGTTGGTGAGGGCTTGGACGACGCCGAGTTGGGCGAGCCAGCTCTTGGCTGATTCGGGGTCGCCGAAGACGCCGTTGACGCGTCCTGCGTAGAAGAGGGCTCCGCCGGCGGCGCGGTGGATCCATGTGGGCGGGTCGACGACGGGGGGTTGGCCGTTGAGGAGCCAGGTGAGGTCGCGTAGACCGGTTTCGGCGGGTGCCGTGTGGTGGCTGATGGCGAGGTCGTCGAGGTCTTGCATGACCTCGGCGAGGTGGAAGGCCGCTTGCTCGGGAGTGGCGGTGCGGACTCGCTGCTGGGCGCGGGTGAGGGTGGTCGAGACGGTGCGGAGGACAGCTGCGTTGTGGATCTCTCGGGCGTAGACGCCGGCTTGCGACGGCGTGGGGCAGGCGGTGACGAGGTCGGGGAGCAGGCTGATGTGTCGGGCGGTGTCGTCGGTGCGTGCGAGTTGCGCGGTGACGAGCGGCTGGTCGGGGAGGAGCCCGTCGCGGGTGACGACCTCGGTGACCGCAGGGCCTCGTCAAAGTCGTGGCGAGTGTGTGATCTGAGCAGGTTTGGTGCTGCGACACGCCTACGAATGTGGGGCGCAGGCGTGTGTCCGGTCGGGAGGATGGGAGTTCTCACACCACCGATCTTC